>NZ_VANI01000058.1 GCF_005771435.1 Microbulbifer harenosus | reverse complement strand
GATGGTAGAACATCGGGTTACATCGTTCTGAGAAATAACCTCCTGTGATTTATCAGAGTGTGTAACAGAAATTTATACGACTTCACGTCGCAATTAACGTTGCGCTCTGGGGCAGTTTACTTTATGCACCTTTGTGCGAGAATGCGAGCGTAGCGAGCCGCATAAAGGTGCATAAAGTAAACTGTCCCTCAGCAGCGCCTGGTTATACACCTTGTTGCCTGAGCTGGTTATGGACCTTCCTCACTCCGAGATAAATCAACCGAGTTAACTCAAAGATAAACAGTATAATAAGACCGTAAACCCAGCCAAACAATGTGCCAAATACCTTTGGAGCGCCATCCCGCTGAGCCAAATCCATTTTGATCTCTTCGTTTGGCGCATACATGATTGAATACTCCCAGAACAGTAAGGTTGACCCTGCAACTACAATCCATCCCAAAAAGAACATAGCCCCGAGGCGTAAATACCACTTAAACCGTAGGAGAGCCAGAAAGCTCGGCAGCAACATGATTACTGGAATCAGTCGAATCATATTTTGAATAAATTCATACTGATACATATGCCACCTTGTGTATAACGCCCAGCGCAGGCGCAGCCAGCGCGGAGCGCATTTTGTGTTAATGTTTGAGCGCCAGCGAGTAACACAAAAGGCGCGTAGCGTTGGCTG
>NZ_VANI01000057.1 GCF_005771435.1 Microbulbifer harenosus | reverse complement strand
ACCCACGGGAAACCAACGCACAGTTTCCGTTAATCATCCTCCTTGTCGATCAACATCCCCTGCGCCTGAGCTTTGCTCGGCGCACCACAAAGTAAGCTGTCCGGTGGAGGCCCGCAGGGCCGGAACGAAATGCCTCGCCTTGTTATAGGTTTTTACCAAAGTTTCCACCATGGCCTGGCTTTAGATACAACTGGCTCACCGGGACGATAAATTTTTTCACTTTGCCCATCAGCGACCGTAATATCCAAAAGTAATGCTTTTTCTAATATGAATGGAAAGAGCTCATCGGCTCTTGAGTATAGAATTGCTAGCATTCCCATCTTGCTTGCGAAATTATTTAGCATTGGCCCATCTGCCCACGGACTATTTTCCATTTCAGGATCATCGTCCTCATAGCTACACAAGCATGGATATTTATCTGTCAGAACTTTATGCAATGCTATCAGCTTCTCATGGGCTCCAGACTTATCCTCGTAGTACTCTTCTCTAAGCTCTTCAATATATTTCCAAGCTTCATCGTTTTCCTTTGGTACATCTGCGAGTATTAAATCTAAAGTAAAGCTCATACTACTTTTGACCTATAACGCCCAGCGCAGGCGCAGCCAGCGCGGAGCGCTTTTTGTGTTAATGTTTGAGCGCAGCGAGTAACACAAAAAGTGCGTAGCGTTGGCTGT
>NZ_VANI01000056.1 GCF_005771435.1 Microbulbifer harenosus | reverse complement strand
GCTGAATCCTTCGCCTGAAGATCAGGCCTCTCAGGAGGTGAAATTAGAGGCAGCGTAATCGAGTGATCGCGACATCTTCTTTGACAAACACCGGGGACGGCTTACCTTATGCGCGTTTTGCGCGGTCGCTTCGCTCCCATCTTCGCGCAAAAAGCGCATAAGGTAAGCCGCCCCTGCTGTGGGCGTTATGCATCTCAAGCCATTGTGGTAAGAAATGAAAAAGGAATTAATTAAAAAATCTGGGAGCTATGCGCTAATTCCACTTGGAGTTGGCACCGGTCAATATATTGGTGATCTCATTGGTGGAGATCAAAGCAGTACCGTTGTCTACATTGCTTTAGCATCAGTGCTTGCGAGTCTTAGTACTTTTTTAGTTCTGATGGTATTTTTCCATTGGTGGGAGTCAAAGAAAGGAAATCTGGGGAAATCGAAGCCAGTGCCTGTTTACTGGTCTCCTGTCCTGTGGATGCCTCTGGCCTTTGTGGCAATATTTGTAGTGCATCGTGTCGTCAATGCATAACAATCAGCGGCAGAGCGACAGCCAACGCTACGCACCTTTTGTGTTACTCGCTGGCGCTCAAACATTAACACAAAATGTGCTCCGCGCTGGCTGCGCCTGCGCTGGGCGTTATGAATCTCGGTATCGAGTAGAGCAATGAATATAGATATAGACAGTTTGTCGGAAGATGAGTTAATCGCTCTAAATCAAAGAATCGT
>NZ_VANI01000055.1 GCF_005771435.1 Microbulbifer harenosus | reverse complement strand
TTTTATGCTCAGGTCGCTTCTCTACACCGAGATAGCCGGCATCTCCCCAAACTCGCGTTTCGTCGCCATGCAGTAATTTTTCCGTTTGCGTAATATCGTGCTCATTCGCTCCGGTGGTTTCAATGCTGTGAATCAAACCCAACCCATCATCTACACCAATATGCATCTTCATCCCAAACTGCCACTCATTGCCTTTCTTGGTCTGATGCATCTCTGGATCTCGCTTCCCCTCACGATTTTTTGTAGAACTGGGGGCGGCGATGATCGTCGCATCAACGATCGTCCCTTCACGCAGGGTCAGCCCATGTTCAGCGAGGTGCTTTTCGATCTCTCGGAATAACTTCTTGCCGAGACTGTGCTTCTCCAGCAAATGGCGAAACTTCAAAATCGTGGTTTCGTCAGGCAGACTATCTGACAGGCGCAGGCCCGCAAAGCGCCGCATAGACTCGATTTCATATAGCGCATCTTCCATCGCGGGATCGCTAAGGTTGTAAAACAGCTGCATGCAGTGGATACGAAGCATCACGGACAATGGGTATGGACGTCGACCATTGCCGATTTTTGGATAGACTGGCCGAATTCGATTCTCGAGCTTTTTCCATGGAATCAACGCATCCATTTTGGAAAGGAACTTCTCGCGGCGGGTCTGGCGCTTCTTGTTGCTGAATTCTGCTTCTGCAAAGGTCAATTGAGACATTGGATTAGGCACGAAGTTGGGTTTAGGCTATTTTACCGGAATTCGGGGGCTTAATCAGAGGTTCCCT
>NZ_VANI01000054.1 GCF_005771435.1 Microbulbifer harenosus | reverse complement strand
CTAGGGCCTGTTCACACTAAATAGCGTGTCTACTATCAACGCAAAGTGAATGAAAAACGTAAAAATGACATCCAACTTGTCGAATCGAGAAAAAATTCTTCTAAAGCCTTTAAGCCGTCGAAATAGTCGCTCCACTTCATTCCGCTTTTTGTATAACTCGCGATCATACTCCCACACGCTCAGTCGATTTTTCTTGGGGGGCACGACGGGTTCCATTCCAAGATCAAAGACCAACTGTCGGGTTTCATCACCTTCGTATGCTTTATCCATGATCACTTTGGCACCATCCCAGCCGCAGTTTTCAAGAGATTTCAGTAGTTTTCGACCTTCAGGCGCATCTCCAGCTTGTCCAGGCGAGAGGGAGAATGCTACGGCTCGATTGTGACCAGCTGCGACCATATGAATTTTGGTGGTCCATCCGCCTCGTGACTTGCCGATAGATTGAGGACCGTTTTTTTTAACGCTCCGGTGCCATCTGGGTGCACTTTTACAGCGGTCGAATCAAGAGAAACATGATCCACTTGGATGTTGATTACGTTATTTTCCTGGAGTGCAAAAAATACTCGATCCAGCACACCTTGCTTGGCCCAGCGATTTGCGCGCATGTAGATACTGTGCCAACGGCCAAACCGCTTAGGTAGTCCACGCCATTTGCAGCCATGTTCGGCGATGTACAAAATGGCGTTCAATACCTGCAAGTTAGAAATTTTTACATTGCCACGCTGGGTAGGTAGCAATTCTTCGATGATTTTGAATTGTTTTGCTGAGAGTTCCAT
>NZ_VANI01000053.1 GCF_005771435.1 Microbulbifer harenosus | reverse complement strand
GACTGGCATAAAAGCCGTGTACTGGATTCCCAAAACAATGCGCAGAAATACCAGCAACACAAACACTAATTTTTACCGACCGGCACCATAACGCTCGCAACAGGGGCGACCAATGCTATGCACATTTTGTGCGAAACTGGGAGCGTAGCGACCCGCACAAAATGTGCATGGCGTTGGGCGTCCCGCGGAGGCCCGAAGGGCCGTAGCATCCTGCTTGCGTTTGTTAAGTGGGATGGCTCAACCCTCAAATATGTCAGGATTATTTGTTTCTGGATTGTTCACTACGATTGATGGAGGTGTTCCTCCAAGATCTTTAAGAACTTCGCTAAGCACGCTTTTTACTTCAGGGGTGACACTTTCGCTCTCAAGCAAACTATTAATTTTTTCTCGGCTTTCTTCACTTCCATATAGAAGCGAGCTTAGACCAATATCCTTGTTCGGTGAGTAAGAAGCTTTACTCATAATAACCACGCCAAGAACTATTGAGCCAAAAATTGTGAAGATGCTTCCTGGCGCGGCACGCTTCAGCATGAGCTTGCTATCACTCCAATCCAACTGAATTTCACCGGTATCCCCGTAAATTCCTTTTACAAAAAGCCTATAACCAAGATAAACGATGAAGGTTCCAGAGCCAATTCCGATGATCTTGTAAAGTATTGATATAGCCCAGTTCAGATCCATTGATCTCTCTCCATTCTATTTTCACTTAACGCCCAGCGCAGGCGCAGCCAGCGCGGAGCGCTTTTTGTGTTAATGTTTGAGCGCAGCGAGTAACACAAAAAGTGCGTAGCGTTGGCTGT
>NZ_VANI01000052.1 GCF_005771435.1 Microbulbifer harenosus | reverse complement strand
CCACCTATGGCCGGTGGTTAATAAATTGGCCCATCGCAGTCAGGTGCCGGATTGTGATAACGGAATTTCAGGCACCAAACCAAGGTACCGCGGCCGAACGATAAAAAGGACGTCCGCGAGAAGATAAAGCAGAAATCGGAGCTTTCCATAGTACCGTTGAAGCGGGCGAACCGACATCCGCCGGGAGCCAGTGGAGGGAAGGGAAAGCCAACCCATCATGTCCTCAGGAGGGAAACATGTCGCAGACGCAGAGCGCGAACAGCATGTCCACTGCACTCCTGAGGTTAGCGACGCTGGGTCAGGAACATCCACAGCGGTGCTTTACCAACCTGAACCAGTACTTGACCAAAGACGTGTTGCGAGCAGCCTTCCACCAGACTCGCAAGGATGGTGCGGCAGGGGTGGACGGGCAGACGGCAGCCGACTACGGGCAGCGGCTAGAGGAGCATCTCGAGAGTCTTTTAGCCCGAGTCAAAGACGGCAGCTATAAAGCCCCGCCGGTCAGGCGCAGCTACGTGCCGAAAGGCAATGGCAGGCGTCTGATCGGCATCCCCACCTTTGAAGACAAAGTATTGCAGCGGGCCGTGCTCAGAATCCTGGAAAAGCTCTATGAGCCGATCTTCCACCCATACTCCTTTGGCTACCGACCGGGCAAAAGTCCGCATAAGGCACTGGAGCAGTTGCGACAGCAACTGTCTGAGTCGGGTGGAGGCTACGTCATCGAGATGGACATCCAGAGTTTCTTCGACACTCTGGACAAACACCAGCTGAGGGTATTCCTCCAGCAGCGGGTAGGAGACGGCGTATTACTGCGCCTGATCAACAAATGGTTAAA
>NZ_VANI01000051.1 GCF_005771435.1 Microbulbifer harenosus | reverse complement strand
CGAATGTGATGGGTTGAGGAGCCGGATGCGTTAATCGCGCACGTCCGGATCTGTGGGGGGCGGTGATGGTGACATTGCCGTCTACCTGACCACTTTATGCGCAGGTCGCTTCGCTCCCATTTTCGCGCATAAAGCGCCCAAAGCAAGCTGCCGCTGCTCGCAACGTTAAGCGATAGAAGAGCAACCTCATGTTTGGCCCAATTCTAATTATTGCCATTTCCCTGATTTTACTTATTGTTCTTTTGAAAAATGCTGGTAAGGGAGTGGAGAGCAAAAGGTGGCCAACTACAAGAAGATTGGTTGTTTACAATAAAGTACATACCCGTGCTACAACGACTGGTAGCGATATCCTCGAAGGGAATCGGAGCCCCACAAGCACGCTTGCTTTAGAATACAGCTATACGGTAAACGGAAAAAAGTACAAGTCTTCAACTATAAAATTTCTTCGCGGAGAAAGTAACAACTTTTTCATTGAAAGAATAATTGGGAGAAAGTATCCCGTCGGAAAGAAGGTCAATGTTTACTATAACGTTAGAAATCCTAGTGAAGCGTGCTTAGAGCCCGGTCTAGCTTTTGGCGCTATACTCGGTTTCCTTATAGTTCTTTCGTTCCTTCTTTGCGGTGTGGTCTTCGCAGTGAAATTCGCTTAACAAGGTGCTGCAGCTGACGGCTTACTTTATGCACCTTTTGCGCGGTCGCTTCGCTCCCATTTTCGCGCAAAATGCGCATAAAGTAAGCCGCTGCTGAGCACGGCGTTAAATGCCACTAGAAAAATAATGTGCCTCTGTAAATTACAACCAAAACTAGTCGATATCAGTAACTCGCATACGGAGTTCAAATCCAA
>NZ_VANI01000050.1 GCF_005771435.1 Microbulbifer harenosus | reverse complement strand
GTTGCTGGAAGTCGCCAATCACCGCCAGCAACTCCGCAGTGGATAAACCACTGTAATCGCTTGTATTGATGGGAGTGCTGGGCGCCTTTTTCATGGCGATATGTTAGCAAAACAAGGTCTCAAAGGCACCGCTCAAGGCGTTAATTGATCGACTCGTAGTGCAGCGTTTTATGCCCTTTGAGTAAGCTGATATCGTAGCCGTCGAGCAACCAGTTAATCTGCTCACCGGTCAGGGGCAGTAGATCCTCCGACAGGGTCGGCCATTTGAACTTTTCCTCGGCCAGTGATTTGTAATAGAGCACAAAGCCATTACCTTCCCACATCAGACACTTGATTTTGTTGCGATGGCGATTGGTGAAGGCGTAGAGGGCACCGGTGAAGGGACTGTGCCCAAGTTCCTGCTCGATCAATGCCGCCAGGCCATTGGCCTGTTTGCGGAAGTCCACTGGTGCCCGGTAGAGATAGATCTGCGGTATGTCCAGTGCCGGGCGCAGGTAACGCAACGCCATTACAGCTGCCTCAGAATCGCACCCACGAGTTCGATATTCCCGGTATGTATGCCGGTAATCGACAGGCCGTTGGGCAGCGTGAGTGTCAGCTCGCACTTTGAGGAGGCAGTCTGAGTTACTCTGGCAAATCCGATAGGGGAATCCGGCTGGCTTGAACGGGCTTTATTTTGTTTGCGTCGCCAGTATACAAACTGGTGGTAAGAGAGGTTATTCTCCCGACAGAAAGCCTGTCCGGATAGGCTGGATACCTGCCAGGTGGAGATTTGTTGTTGCCAGAACTGAGTGCGCTCTTCGGGGGTCATGGCTGATTCCTTTGTGTAAGTACGGTTGGAATCAGTGTGTTGAAGTCGAATCAGGAAAAACAGGTGCTGATTCTTTGGCGCTTAC
>NZ_VANI01000049.1 GCF_005771435.1 Microbulbifer harenosus | reverse complement strand
GGCGCCTCGCGCACCAAAGCGGCCCCCGGGACTGCACAATCGGGGGTGGGATGATATCGAGGTGCAGAAGTTTAAAACCCGCCGCGAAGTGGACATGGATAAGTTGTCAGCGGCAGAAGATTCCGCAGCCAAAAAACTCAAGGCACAGGGTCGTTCCGGTGAAGACATTGAACAACTGCTGAGCTCCGGCGACGACTTTAAGACAAGACGACTCCAACTTGGCGGCAAACTTTATGGCTTCGACAGTCAAAGCAACCCTTATGGTACCAAGAACCAGAAGTCTATGTACTGGACTGATGAGGCTGGCTATCAAGATGTCAAAAGCAAGTTCTATAAAGATGGTGTTTGGGACAGAGAGGGCGTCAAAAACTACCTGGCTTTACCCTGTTACAACCGCGCTGACGTGATCGACACCGCGACTGTGACTCAACCTCATACTGCCGTGGAATCCACTATAGGCATCGCCACAGAACAGATCGGTTATACCGAGGGCAGCTACTCTACGGGCATGTTAGGTAAAATCATGTCTGGCGGAGGTTCACAAATTACCCCAGATAGCAAAGCCATCTCTACCGTAACACGCCTCACAGGAACGCCGTAATGACGTTTAAGCAAGAAATCTACCGGGACATCAACGAGAATTGTGATGTTGTTCTTAATCTCTTGAAGGGCCAGCCCGTCACGAACGACACTGCGGAGGGTCGCATGATCTACCAATGTCGTTGGCTCAAGCAGCAGGTCGCTGCTGATGCATTGACATTCCCTGTAAATGATTACGTGCATACGCTGAAGCATGTTTCTGCTGAAAGGCTTCTGGAGCATCTCGCCAGCTCACCTGATCTCTATCGGGAGGAGATTGGTGTTCATTTGTATCGTTTATTGAAACTAGGGCCTGTTCACACTAAATTCTGTATAATTGCGGGATGGAACTCTCAGCAAAACAATTCAAAATCATCGAAGAATTGCTACCTACCCAGCGTGGCAATGTAAAAATTTCTAACTTGCAGGTATTGAAC
>NZ_VANI01000004.1 GCF_005771435.1 Microbulbifer harenosus | reverse complement strand
GGGGTCATGGCTGATTCCTTTGTGTAAGTACGGTTGGAATCAGTGTGTTGAAGTCGAATCAGGAAAAACAGGTGCTGATTCTTTGGCGCTTACAATACAGCGATACCGGATTTAACCTGCTGGGAGCCGTCGTCAGTGCGGTGTCCGGCATGCCCTTCGATCAGTATGTGGAACAACACATACTGGAGCCCAGTCATATGCGACACAGCGGCTACTATGATGGTCAGCAGGGTATAGCACCCTCTGCACAGCCAACCTATCAGGGCAAGGTGCTGACACAAACGCAGCAGCGGCCCTTCGATCCTGGCTTTTATCCCAGTGAAGGATTGGTCTCCAGTGCCGAAGATCTGGGCCTTTGGCTCAGCGCCACGCTGAATCAGGACGACAGTATTCTGACCGCGCCCAGTTATGCGGAAATGCTGCAACCACGTGCAGACACCCCATGGGGAGATATCCAGGTTGCACTGGCGTGGCAGGTCTACAAGAAAGACGACAGAATCGTAGCCCAGCACCTGGGTAGTTTGCGCGGATACAAGTCGCTGCTGATCAGTTATCCACAGGAACGCAACGGTATCGTACTGCTGACCAATGCGGCGGAGGCCCCACGGTTTGAGATTGCCGAGAAATTGACGCAGGCCTTGCGGAGCTCGGGCGTCTGGTAGTGCGGCCTGCACTCTATTGCCCCCAACCCTGCTACACTCGCCACAAAATATTGACCCGGATAAATTATGCAAGAAGAAATTCTAAAGGTGTTTCTAACCAACCAGTGGCTGACTATACCGATATTCATCATCCTGGTAATCGGTATTACCCTCTTCTGGTTCGGTGGTCTGATGGCTGCGCTTACGGCATTGGGTAACAACCGCTGGGGTTGGGGCTTATCGGCGATTATTCTCGGCCCGATAACGGGATTTCCATACTCCCTGATTTACAAGGAAGCCTCATACCCGAAATCACTAATGATCAAAGGCTTGATCTTCCTGCTAGCGGGGCTGATGTTATCACTCATTGCATGGGTAATTGCCTGAGTGGAATCTGTAGTAAATTTTGTTGCCGGCGTCCACCACGCCGCCACATGGCACTAGGGGGAAAATTTTCACACAACATCAAAACAACAACTAGCAACACCATGATCATGCCGCTGGTACAAAGATGTACATCGAGGGTTTATTTTTCAAGGTCTATGTTTTTCGCTATCTCTACAACTCGCGCTTTATCTTTTGCAGACAGCCGGTGGAAATACAGTAGCAACTCCGCAGTGGCGTCGTCTTTCGCATAGAGATACTCAATCGGCACTTCCAATACCTCGGCGAAGCGCTCTGCCAGTGGATACCCGGGCGTATGAACGCCACGCTCGTACTGGCTCATCCGCGCACTGACCGACATTTCATCTATGCCGGCCATAATACTGAGACGCTCTTAAGAGAGCCCCAGGCGTGATCGAGCTTCTTTTAGCCGCTTCCCAATAACAGACATTTAGCCTCCTGTACAAAGCTTAAGACAGGTTTAGATTTTGCTTGTCCGACCACTAAGTATTACTTAGCATGGTTATCACAACACTTGAAAGTGGAGATTCCCTTAAGACCGCATTAGGGTTGCACGTACTCGCATATTGGCAAACTCTGGAAAACAATGAATCGAAATCACGGAACCGCCATTGCGGCGAAATCAATTCTGATAGTGCTAGCATTTCTCGGATCATCCGACATCTGGGCGAAAGAAAAATATCTCTGTTTCGAGGGAATCTCAGACAAAGCCAATATGCTCTGCTACCCAAATACCATCGACTCGGAGCGAGAGGCGATTGTAAAGCATGCGGTTGATCGGTTGGGCTTGAAGTTGGACGGGAAAGAGCCTCTAGAGTCGCTGGCAACCATGGGGCCTGACATGGCCAACTTCTACACACAGGATAAATTTGAAGCCTCGCTTCGAAAGCACTTCCCCCTGCTCGGTCGCAATTCCATTGCACACATCGTGCATCACGGCGAGAGTTCCGCCCTTCTTCTAACAGATGGATCACAGCTCCTGTTCGATCATGAGAAACAATCGTTCATATTCGGCTTCAATGAGCCACCGCCTCTAGCCGGGCTGGCATACTATTACGGACGCGGCAGTAAACCCGGCACTTGGGCGGAGGAACTTCCCATCTCCAATTGTGCCCTTACCCGGGAAGGAATCACCTTTGTTGCACCGGCGCGTGAAAACCTGCTTTACAGCCAAACCGGGTCATTCTGCGCTTACGATGGTTATTATTTCAAACCGATTGGAGGTAAACTCGAAGTCCGCAAGGTGGATCAGATCGGACAGGGGCAAAGCCTGATCAGCGTAAATGGTCTCGCTCCAATGTTGGAATGGCTCAAACAGGGTCAGTAATTTTATGGGACGCGCGATTTTAACGACTTGGCGTAATTTATAGCTTCTGAAAGCGGCGCATCGACAGAAATTGCTTGTTGCGAAGCTGGATGCTTCAGAAGCCAATCCGCGCCCCAAGGTTTTGTATCAGCGACTAATCTTTACCGAGAAACATAACAAAAAGCCCACGCAAAGCTTGACGGAAAAACGGGATCTTATGTGTAGGGAAATCCTAAGATCAACGCCAATGTGACAAAGGAAGACGCTATGGCCGGTAATAACAATTTTCAATCCCTGCGCGAGTTTTCACAGAAGGTTTATAAGTTTCAACAGGAAAAATCTATTTTCGCGTTGGATCCCCATGGAGAAGTAAATGGTGGAGCCATCAACCATGTCGTGTTGCCGAGTGATCAGTTCAATTTAATCAAGGGTGGTGTTTGCGCATCCTTAACCTGCGCCTGGCTTAAAGAGAAACAAACCAGCGGGAACTCTTTCAGGGGAAACTCCGCCGGCGGTAATATCCACACGGGTAAAAACCTTGATACTGTGGCTGCGGCGGCAACATACCAGATTGAGTACGTATCTAATTTTCAGAAAAACTCCCCTATTAAACTATACGGACTCAAGCCTCTTTCTTACCCAGATGGTAACGATGTCCTTGTAACTAAAATGACGCCCTTCCAACGGACAACAATGAGCGGTTATGTAGAACGCGGATTTTTGCGTGAAATCGAGGTATTGCCTTCCATATTAAATGCTTGCGAGCGAGAATATCTTAAGATGGGTCGGGGTGTTTATGTTAGTTTTACCTTGCGCTCTACTATCGAAGGCAAGCAGGGAGGTGGCCATGCGGTGGGAGCCTACCGAAGCCGCGGCGATAAACTTTACTTTTTCGATTCAAACTGTGGCGTTTACCATGTAGCCGATCCTTATAGTTTTTTTGATGCATGGATAAACTGCTATAAAAATATAGGCTATGAAGTTACCATCAATGAAAATAACGGCAACGGATTTACCTACGTCAAAGGGTAGCCTGACTTGCCGTATGTTGTTCAACGACTGCGCAAGACCCCGGGAGCCTCCAAGAAATGATCGATTTCAGTAATAAGAGCGTATTCAAGCTCAAACAGAATTCGGACTTCGCCGAGAAGGTGGCACCACTGCTTCTGGATGGTGAAGAAGTGCTGGACTCGTTCAAATCCATGCGCGACGGCGTGGTATTCACGAGCAAGCGTATCATCGCGTTGAATGTGCAAGGCCTTACCGGTAGCAAGAAAGATTTTACTTCCCTGCCCTACAAAAATATCGTGGCTTGGTCAGTAGAAACCTCCGGCACATTCGATATCGACAGCGAGCTGGAGATGTATTTCTCTGAAGTTGGCAAGGTGCGTTTCGAGTTCAGTGGCAAGTCACGGCTCGTGGATATTTCGCACTATATTGCGCGCTATGCGCTGTGAACACAGGACCGGGTGTATTGAAGCGCAAAGCGGCAAATCATTTCTAAAATGGAATCAGGTACCGGGATACACTATTTGAATGTATCCCGTGAGCAAAGCCTCGAACCAGACAAATATACGTCGCGTCGGCACTCCAGACCTGGTTGGTAGGGTAATCGGAACTCCGCGCAATAGACATGGGCACGCCCTTGTGCTTATGGTGCTTCTTACTGGTCGCCGATCCTGAAACCATACCCGCTTAGACCTATTTCGCCGTACTGGCGATCTTTATCGCCCTCGTTATCCTTGCTTGGTCTAGAACGGTGTGCTGATGTTTGCGCGGGAGCCGGGGTGGATTACCTAAAAGTCTGGGTGCGCCAGTTCAGCAATTCGCCGACATAGACCACACCTTGATTGTCGACAGCCAGACCGTGTGGAAAGCCGAATTCCGACTCACGTTTGCCCCACTTTCCAAAACGCTCAATCACAACGCCTTCCATGCTCACTTTGTTGATTTCACCACTTCTGGCATCGGTCAGGATCAGTGTGTTTTCATCATAGCGTTCCAACTCATATGGGTAACCGATATCCCGCCACTGATTGATGAAATGACCGTCGGTATCAAAAATCTGGATGCGGGCGTTCTGCCGGTCAGTTATGTAGATCTGGTCCCGCTCGTCAATGTACACAGAATGGGGGAAATTGAATAAGCCTGCTTTGTCCCCTTTGTGCCCCCAGGTACTCAGTAGATTGCCATCCGTGTCGAACTTAACAATCCGAAAGTTTCCGCCGTCAGCCACATAGATATTGCCATTGCTATCCAGAGCTACATCACTGGGAGCATTTAACAAGTTAAGTTGGTAACCGTTATCAAACCAGCCGGTCCCCGGAGAGTCGCGACGCCCCAAGATCAGATGGATCTTACCCTCTATATCCATTTTGAGCACCTGGTGGGTCTCCTGATCAGTGGTCCAGATATAGCCTTCCTTATCGACAGATAGTCCGTGCGGCATTTTGAACAATCCGATGCCCAGTTCGCGCTTGAAATGGCCCTTCCGGTTGAAGAGCATCAGCGGATGCAGGCCCCGATTGAAAACTACAAGATCGCCGGATGGCATAAACTCCAGCCCCGCGACTTCACCGAGATACCAGTTTTCCGGCAATTTCAAATCAAGCAACTCGGTGCGGCTGGTATCCACAACACCGGCAAGGCTCGGGGCACAAAAAGCAGAGCAGATAACAGCCGCAGCAAGGTAGGCTACCTGCAACGCCTTATTGACGGGATTTCTTTTCCTAAGCTTTAGTATCATCAGACAGTCTCCAATAGTTGTGGAGCCAGTATGAGCCTCATATAATTTCCGATTAAGGCGTATTACGGAAGTTGATATTTTCCAATAAGGAATTAATGGACAAGGATCTAATAGCTCTATTGCGTGTGTTTTGTGCCGTGGCTGAAGCTGGAAGTCTGTCAGCGGCGGCCGATCGCCTGGACGTACAGCCTCCGGCGATCAGCAAGTCGCTAGCCAGGCTGGAAACACTGCTTGGTAAGCGGCTCTTTAACCGCACGACGAGGGCAATTGAGATCACGGAGGTTGGGCGATACGTCTATGCGGAAGGCCTCAAACAGCTTCTGGCGCTGGAGGCGTTAGTAGAAAATGTCGGCGCCTTTGATCAAGCGCCGGCCGGAACTCTAACCATTACTGCCAGCTCAACTATTGGAGAATACTTGATTGCCCCATCCCTGGCGGATTTTGCCCGGCAATTTCCGCAGATAGCGGTAAACCTGCTGTTCAGCAATACGATGCTGCGATTGCCCTCTCAAAATATCGATATTGCCATTCGCAGTAGCCAGGCCTTGGAAGATTCGACGTTAACGTCCCGAAAACTATTTGAAGTAGCCAGGGTAGTAGTAGCGTCGCCAACTTACTTGGAAAGAGCGGGCACTCTGCAGGAGCCGGAGGAAATCACCCATCATGCCTGCCTGAATTTTCGGCACAGAGAGTTGTACGATCAATGGGATTATGTTCGTGATAACATTCACCATGAACTTGCCACTCGTACCACTTACAGCGCGAATAGTTACGCGACCTTGAAGACCTTGTGCTTGACGGGCCTGGGCGTGGCCAGGCTTTTTGAATATCAGGTCAAAGAGGAGTTAAAACGAGGTGAACTGGTGGCTATAGCAAGGCATGTAGACTGGGGAAGACAATCCATTCACGCTGTTTATCATGGCAGGCTGGCGGATTCGCCTAAAGTCCAGGCCTTTCTTACACATTTTTGCGCACAAGGCGGGCAGAACTGAGGTCGAAATAAATCGGGCCGGATCAAAAATCAAACGAGTTCAAATCAGTATTCTGCCCCAATTCGCGCACTCATTATTCATTGCTCGCTGTGATCACATCGCATTTGCCAGTAGTGGCGTCCATTTCATCAAACTAGCGCTGTATGAGCTGGTTCTCGTGCGCCATTTATGGTTTTCTGCCAATCAAATAGTCAACCAATCAATGTTGGAAAATAAATGCGCGAAAACGGATTTTCAGGAAAGGGGTTTTTGTGGACCCTGCTGTTGTTGCTTACCGGTTGCGGCGGCGGGGGGTCGAGTTCCAGCGGTCCCGGGCAGAGCAGCGGTGGAGATGAGCCGCCGGAGCCCTCCCAGTTTACAGCCACTCCACAGCAGCTGCGCGATCGGGTCGCCATCGACAGCGCCCCGGCAGAAATCACTCTGGAAAACACACCGCTGCTCTCCGGAAGCTTCTATGAGTTCTACGCGCTTGCGCAAGAGCTCTACTACACCTACTTCGACGAATATACCTGGGGTTTTAATTCCCTTGATGTCCAGAATGGTGTTTTCGACTGCCGTTATGGTGGCTCCCTGGAAATGCGTTACTCCGAAGGAAATACCGTCTTATCCGCATTTTACTCTGACTGTGTGGAGAGCCTCCCGGGGATCGAGGGGCCGGTAACCCTGTCCGGAGCGGAGCGCCAGAGCTTTCTGTGGGATGAAGCTGGTGAGCGCTATATGCGGCACGAATACGACGGTTATCGCATAGTCGCGGATAGCGGAACCCTGGCTATAGACGGAGTTACCGAACTCTTCAACTCGCGTATCGACGGACGCCCGGGAGATGTGCTGCTGGACCTCTCCATTCGTGACGACAGCGGCTTCCATATCCGCGCGGAGAACCTGTTGTTCGACCTGTACCGGAACCAGTACGGGGTCTACTTCCATAATGTGATTGAAAGAGTTTCCGGTACCCTTGAGTTTTCCGACGGGAAGGTAGAGATTCTGCACTCCGGTACGGAGCCGCTGGCGCTGCGCTTTAGCGGTGCTACCGAAGCCGCTGCCAGTATGCTCGTGGGGGGCTGGTATCCCAACAACATGTATATGCAGCTGGGCTTTGATGGCGATGGGGATGGCTATCGGGATAACACCCTGTTTGCCACGCTGGATGAGTACCTGGAGGAGCCATTTGCCAGGGGCGGTCTCGCAACACCGCTGTTGCGAGGCTCCAGCCCGAATAGGGCGGAGGATGTGGAGAACCTGGGAGCTACTCGTGCCGGTTTTGATGCAGCGCCCTTCTTCCGCGACCCCGGTGGAAACCTGCTGAATTATTCCGCGGCACTGACAAAAGCGGAGGAAGTACTGGGAGATAAATTATCCGATCCCCGGGAGGAGATCGAGGTTCGGGAGTCTGTCGACTTTCAGCTGGAACAGGATCACGCGGGCCATTTTGTTCTTTCCTCGGAGATCCAAAGTCCGTTGCTGGTGTATACCTTTGAGATGACGGCGCGCAATCGTCACGGTGAAGTTTCCGAGGAAACACTGCTGGTGGAAATGCCCGTATACCTGGACACGGATGGGGACGGAAATCCGGATCTGTTCGATTCGGATAAGGATGGTGACAACGTCAGCAACGACGATGACCCTTGGCCAATGGATCCTTCTAAATGGCGGGATACGGATGGCGATGGCATTGACGACAACGCCGATGAGGACGACGACGGGGATGGTGTCGTGGATACCGATGACGTTCAGCCCCTGGATTTTCTTTGCAGTATCGAAAGCGATACGAATGGGGAAGTGTGCCTGCAGCGAGTAGTGCTGGGCAGCGGTTACGATCGACGCAGCGCCTTTATGGGTAGCGATGGCATCGTCTACTTCTGGCACTCCGATGTGCAGGATATGTATCGCTGGGACTCCAAGAGCGGGCACTTTCTTGAGCCGGTAGATATGAATCCTGGTGCCCTTGGTGAAGTATATTATTCCGACAAGAATACGCTCATCAACACGCCCTTACAGGATGCGATCTATGTGCTTTTAGGCTCATCGTTTCAAACCCGATTTATGATGCGAATCGACCTGACCGACGGACTTGCGGAAACACTCTTTCTCGACGAGGAAGGCTTTGCTGCCCTGGAACTGGGGATGCAAAGCCGAGTTTTTGATCATACCGGGTCTGCCCTGATCTTAGGCTCGGTCTTCAGAACAAAGCGTAACTATGTCGCCGTCGGGCGAGATGGAGAAGTGCTTGATCACTACGTCAGTGAAATGCCAAGCGACTATGCGGCAAGTGATGACATCAATTTCCGGTCGCACGATCTTGGCCCATTCTGCACCAGCGGCTTCTACTTCGACACGGAAAGCGGCACTTTTGTTGCCAACGACAGCGGAGATCCGCAGGCTGATCCCTGCAGACGCACACTTGATGACACAGGCACTTGGCCCGCAGTGTCTACCGATGGCCAGCTGGCCCTGACCAGCGAGGGCATCATTGATCGCTTCCAGAATATGGTGGCGGAAGTTCCGGGTCTCTCTCCCGCGACGACTACCTGGTTTGGTGAGCACCTCTACCATCTGGATCGGGAAGCAGGCCGCCTGGTACGCTACTCTCCCGCCGGTGAGCCGCTGGGCCAGATGTCCATCCCCAAAGCCGGTTACAACGATTACCTGATGGTCGCTGGTGATCACTTGGTGTACTTCGCTATCAACCAAGAGAATAACCATGTACTGATGCTGCGCTACAAAGAGTAGCGTAGGCACGCGCCCGCCAGACATTTACCCCCTCTTTTACATACCAGCTGGTGCGAAGCGGCGGCGCAGCACTTGCTGGGCCGCCAATTTCTTCCACATAGCCTTTGCCGAACGAGCACACGCCGCAGTGTTTGCAGAACAGGTGGTGTCCCTGCTTGCTGCTGAGGAATTTGCAAGTAACACTTGCGAGTTAACAGGTTTTTGAGAAGCAGATGACAACGTAGGCGCCGCAGGCTTTACCTGAACCAGCCAGGCGTGTAGATGATCTGATGAAATTACTCGGCTTCAATATGGCGGTAGGAAATGGCTATATACCTGAACGTTGCTGTGCCATTTTCCTATGCATAAGGATGATTACCGGCTGAACGTGTCAAAGCACCACTAACCTAGAATATGAAGAGAGCAAAATATTACTTGCGAAGTCATTTGCAGAGAGACGCGACAAAAGTTCAACTATCGCAAAACGCGTACTCGTTATGAGAACCAGGCTGGATTTCCAAGGTTCCCTATCTATGGCGCTTCCTATGAAATCCCTTTTAAATCTTCGGCTTGACGAAAACCTTCATACACTTTATGGATAACATTCTAACTTATTCGCGAATTTTCAATTTTAGAAATCGGTTACATCCTGCGTTGTCTGCATTTGAACTACGCGCGCTATTCGCCGTGCAGTACCGCCATAGCCAGGCGCGGTGAGGACTACGGTGTAAACCTGCCCGGACTGTTCGAACGCACCGTAGAATTCCGGCGCCTCCCCCCTGATGTTAAGCATATTCGTTGCAGGGAGATTGGGGCCCACAGGATTGAATGCTGCAATGGGTTGTATTTGCTGCGTATTGACTGCATTACGCCAAGCCGCCTTCGCTTGGAGAGAGGCCGGGGTATCAGGAGCGGTATCAGTACCTATATGACCGGCGTAATCCACACCTTGGAAACGAAAAATGACAAGCCAACAGCCACTCATTCTCCCGGTCAGAATATCCGCCCCCGCTAGTGGCACACAGCTTACCTTACCGATAATCCAAGGCAGCCATCGAAAGGTGCGGTGTGCTTTATTTCCATGAGCACCCGCGACGATCTGACTGGATCGTTTACGATGGAAGAAACTTCCGATATTTGTCGACTGCTGAATATTGTAATTTCGGTTTGGCACAGGGGAAAAATCGTTGGGAAAGTTCTGGTTTACCCCGGAAGGAGCTTGATCGAACTGAGGTAGGGTAAGGTGACGATCGCGAATTAATTTATGTAACATGGTTCACGTCCTTTGTTGACAATTTGGCCTTAAACGTTCCAGTTTAACCCCAGCCCGATAAAAGTATTTTCAAGAAGGTAGAACTGGCTTTTTTCGCTTGATAACATTCCCCTCTTCATCCAGTTTTTCATAAAAAAAATCTCCTGTTTCCGGGGCTTGTGACAGGACTTCCAGCCCAGCCTCCAGGCTTTCCTTACGGGCTTTAAGGCCAGCCTCAGATGCAATTTCAGCGACTTCACCCACCGAAAAGCCATCAAAACTACGTTTTTTAGACATTTTCGCACCCTTTAATTAAAACTTCGTCAAATCCGCCGACCAGTAAATTTCATTTTTGTACCAATTGATCTAAATCTACTTGAACGGCACATCGATAAAGACGGTTTTTATCCCATAGAGCTATTAGCTTTGCAACCAAGGAGGAAAGTAATAGTTCTAGCAGGAAAATGAGATGCTAACCAACCATCTCAAGAAAGGAAATCAGCCGGTGCGGTTAGTTAAATTCGTATCAGAGTGGAATATTTATCGGAATAGAAATCTGAATGCGGAATTCTGAGATAGATGAATTTCGAGCCACTAATCCGCCAGGCGCAGTCCGTTGCACTCTGGCCGATAGAAAGCGGCGACCCAATACTTAGTCGAGCCGCCCAGACGGTCACAGATGCCGGGTTTCCGCTGGTGACTCGAACCAGTTGTCGTTGCGCCCATCGAAATACTGAATCGGTGCGTCGATCAGTTCCTGCGGGGTGACATTGTCTAGTGAGGAGACATAGATGGCGACAAAGTCGCCGCCAATTTCCTCCACATAGCCTTTGCCGAACGAACGCACGCCGCAGTGTTTGCAGAACAAATGGTGTCCCTGCTTGCTGCCGAACTGATAGTTGCTGAGCGCGTCCTCGCCCTGCAGCAGGCGGAAGTCCGCCGGCTTGATCATCGCACCCCACTCACGGGTCTTGGTACAGATGGAGCAATTGCATTTGCCTGTGCCGGCACTGAGGTCGATATCCGCTTCAAATTTCACGGCGCCGCAGTGGCAACTGCCTTGGTAGGTCTTTTTCATCAGGCCTTCTCCACCAGTGCTTCGTCTTTTTCCATGGCGCGGCGGTAGGTGTCGCGGTCGGTGACGCGCTTGGCGTAGTCGATGAATTCGATACGCTTTTCGATGGTGCCAAAATGCAGGCCCCAGTTGATCTGCGCTCCCACATAGACGTCGGCAGCAGTAAAGCGCTCGCCGGTGACATAGGTGTGGCCCATAAACCAGTTGGAGAGGTTGTCGAGCACCGCAGCGTAACTGCCGTAACCCACCATCATCTGCTTCTCCGCATCCGGCTCCACGCCGAAGGTCTTGGTGTCGATAATTGCCGATTCCAGCGGCCCGGCGGCAAAGAATAACCAGCGGTAATAGCTGGCACGCTCCTCGGGCTTAGGTGCCAGTCCCGCCTGCGGGAAGGCTTCCGCCAGGTAGGCGCAGATGGCCGCGCCTTCGGTAACGACCTCACCGCGGTGGACAATGGCCGGCACTTTACCCATGGGGTTGATCTTGAGATAGGCCGGCGCTTTCATGCTGCCGCCGTATTCGAGTACTTCCGTTTTGTACGGCGCACCCACTTCCTCCAGCATCCAGCGCGCAATACGACCACGGGACTGGGGGTTGGTATAGAGGATGACTTCATCTTGCATAGCAGCTCTCCGTTGCTCATGGGTTGTTTGGGGGCTTGTGGCCCGAGTGCGAGCACTGTAAATGCTAAATAGGCTATATTCCGCCCTAATAAATCTGGCGGGATGAAATTTATGTCGAATCCGACGACGCGTGTATTGGCGCTACTGGAGTTGCTGCAGAGCAATGGCAATGCCAGTGGTAGCGAGTTGGCACAGACATTGGGTGTAGATGGCCGCACCCTGCGCCGCTATATCGCGACGCTAGAGGAGATTGGTATTCCACTGACGAGCGAACGTGGGCGCCACGGTGGCTATCGGCTGGTGTCTGGCTACAAGCTGCCGCCGATGATGTTTACCAACGATGAAACACTGGCCATCTCCCTTGGCCTGCTGGCGGCGCGCAGCCTCAGTGTAGGCGAGATATCCACGGCTGCAGCGAGTGCCCAGGCAAAACTTGAACGGGTGATGCCAGAAAAACTGAAACAACAGCTGCGCGCACTCGACGACAGTGTGACTCTGGATCTGGTGCCGAGCGCGGCACCGGAGAGCGCCACGCTGGCAACCCTGGCCGCCGCCACCCAGAACCGGTGCCGCACGGTGTTCGACTACGTGGGCGGCGCCGGCAAGGGCCAAGGCAATGGCAAGGACGAGGGCTATCTGGAACCGACACGGCGCGAGTTCGATCCCTATGGCCTGGTGTTCCGCCGTGGCCGCTGGTACGCGGTGGGCCACTGCCACCTGCGCGCCGAGCTCCGCACCTTCCGCCTGGACCGTATCCAGCGGTTACGCCAACTGGAAACCCCCTTTCAGCGACCACAGGACTTCGATGCTGCCGCCTACCTCAACTTCAGTTTTGCCAGTATGGACTCAGGCTACGAAGTAGAGCTGCTGCTGCACACGGACCTTGCGAGCGCCAGCGCCGTACTCGGTGATGAGCTGGGCCTGCTTACGCCTAAAGGGGAGGCCGTGCTATGGCGCGCCCACACCGGCTGCCTCAACTGGCTCGCTTCCCAACTGGTGCGACTGCCTTTTGCGTTCGAGATTCTTACGCCATCGGCCTTGCGAGAGGAGCTGCATCGCCATGCGGAGAGACTATTGGCCATGACGGCGGCGTAAGTTGGCAGGCAGGATGGGGTAGGAATATCCGTCTATAATCAGCAATCCTGTATAGTCAACGCACATAACAATAACCATTTGATCGGAATTGCGGGAGCGATCGCCTCCATCGTGGTTTCGCTTTGCAAACCGGAATCCCGCTTATGCTGCCTAACCCTATTAGTTCCGATATTCTCGGTGTCGATTCCCACACCGCCAAAGACCTTGAAATATTCGAGTCCGATACTGGCGATGCCAGCCTGTTCGATTTCTGTAATCGAACGCGATCCGTCGGTGGCGCGGTGGTTTTACGGCGGCGTATGCAAAATCCCTGGGCCAGTGGGGAGCGTATTGAATTCACCCAACAGGCTATTCGCTATATCACAGAGCGGCGCGCACTGTTCAACCAGATGCCTTCCGTGTATGCAGTTGAAGGTACGCAGAACTATCTGCAGGAAATTCTGCCAAATCTGGACTTCCGCAACCGGTTGGAGTTTGTTCTGGGTGCCTTTCAGGTCTGGGCCAATCAAGACAGTCACTATTTCAGCATTGTGCGCGGTGCCCAGGCGACCTGCCGATTAATTCAGGCGCTGAGGGCATTTGTGACACAGCCGTCCCTGAAAAAGCCGCCCGGCGAACTGGGGCCGCTGTTGCAACGATTGCGCGCGCACTTGTCACGTCCGAACTTCCGATTGATACCCGACTATGATGTGGGCGCCTGGGGCACCTGGAAAATGCTCAAACTCGACCAAATACTGCGCGTTAAAGAGAAGGACGCCCTCAACCGCCTGCTGGCAATCAACTATGAACTGGAAGCACTGGTATCCATGGCCGATGCCACCTGCGAACACAACTTTTCTATACCCGAAATCTGCACCGGCCAGATGCAGGTTGAAGCCGAAGGCCTCTACCATCCGTATCTCGCTAACCCTGTCGCCAATCCTGTTGCACTCAACCAGCAACACCGCATCCTGTTCCTAACCGGACCCAATATGGCCGGCAAGACCACTTATCTGCGCGCCTTTGCCACCGCGCTCTACCTCGCCCACCTGGGGATGGGCGTACCCGCACAGACGTTTCGCTTTGTGCCGGTGCAGTGGCTATTCAGCTCCATTTCGTTGACCGACGATTTGCGGCGGGGCGTCAGCTACTTCCGTGCGGAGGCGCTGCGCGTTAAAGCAGTGGCTGAGGCCGTGGCACGGGGGGAGCGGGTCTTGGCGCTGATGGATGAACCCTTCAAGGGAACCAACGTGAAAGACGCATTCGAAGCATCCTTGGCGATCCTCGAGCGTTTCTCCAGGCGGGACAATTGTCTATTCATGTTTTCCTCCCACCTCATCGAACTCAGCGATGATTTGCAACGGCTGCACAACCAGGTCGACTGCCGCTATTTCGAGGCGGTGGAGACAGGCGAGCGGCTGCTCTTTGATTACCGACTGCGCTCAGGTATTTCCGATCAAAGGCTAGGAATGCGGGTGTTGCGGGAAGAAGGAATATTCGATCTATTGGATCCGAATTCAGATACGACATCGGTACCAATGCAAACAGCGTTGTGATCTGCCGCACGGGTGAAATCCTGATAACCATTTTTCCCATTCAGCCACCTAAGTAAATATCCAAGCAATAACCTTAGAGATTTGCACGC
Organism: Microbulbifer harenosus; assembly: GCF_005771435.1. GTDB lineage: Bacteria > Pseudomonadota > Gammaproteobacteria > Pseudomonadales > Cellvibrionaceae > Microbulbifer > Microbulbifer harenosus. The sequence goes on along the minus strand of NZ_VANI01000004.1, from coordinate 526,789 downwards.
CACCGAAATCCAGACGCGAATTGCGCCACCAAGTAGATAAATTTTGTCTATGGCAGTGAAGTGCCTGGCGCACTTTTCCACTCAGCTAGTATTAGTAGAACAATGACCCTCTAGCACTCGACACTTGTGAAAATTCTATTTTCAGTACTTGTTTTAATGTTCTCAGACTTGGTTAGTGGTGAAGTTTTGGCTACTCGTCGAGAAAATCTGGACAAGGTGGCGATATATGATCGCTTTAGATTTTTTTACGCCTTGAAGGGAGTGGATGCACTGTCAGCCGAACGGCATGTGGACCGGGATAACAGCGGCACCCCTGATTATATCGAGAGACTGGCGCAGCGATTCATCCGGGTAGACAAGTTCTACAGAGAGGAGGTGGGGCTGACATCGCCGTTGGATGGCGATCGGTACCGGGGACACGCGCTGTATATTGATGTAAACCTGCTGAACCTACCCACCCACAAAAATGGCCCGATGAATGGCATCGCCTACGATGGCACGCCGAAGCTTGACCGGGCTGCGGCAGGCGAGGACTCGGTCAACGTTCTGTTGATTGATTTATCCGCTTCGCTCAGCTGGGAGAACCGGTCTGTTGAGCACGAGTTGTTTCATCTTTACCAGAACGGATATACCTATTTCAAAAATCCCTGGTATACAGAGGGGACCGCCAGGTGGTCTGAGTTTGTGATGAATGGCCGTCTTGGCCCCGGGAGCACGCTTCCTCGCACCAGTACTCAACAGCGAGAATTATTCAGTAAAACCTATGCGGCAAACACGTTTTGGAACGAACTGATACTGCGCTGTGATAGAGCGGATGTTGGAAAAAATTTCATTAGAAAGTTACTGGAGACGCTTGGAAAACTGGACCGCATTGCCGCGAAAGATAGAGGTATAAACAGCACAAACTGGGAGGAATCGGAACAGCGGAGCAAGAAGAACGATCCGTATATATGGCGCGCGGTGCTGGAAACAATAGAGGGCATGGAGTACCCGGTTTCCAGCGATAAAGAAATGAATGCTCTGTTTGATTTGTCTGGCCTATAGACCGGGCCGGCCAGACTTGCCATTCGGATACCACCCGTCGCAGATGGGCTAGTTCTCGCCGAAAGCGAGCCCCTACCTCGATTGCGAATACACAGTCGCTGGCTCCTGTGCCCCAGGGCTCAAAGACTGCCAACTATTCTGTACATTGCTGTTACCATGCCGCGCTGAAACCAGCCGCCGATCCATTATCGGCCAACGCCCGTACAGAGAACCCAGATGACATTCCGTACCTTAGGATTGAGCAACCCGATCCTGCAAGCCCTTGAAGAGAAAGGCTACTCAACCCCCACCGAGATCCAGCGCAAGGCGATCCCCGCCATTGTGGAGGGCCGGGACGTGATCGCGACTGCGCAGACAGGCACAGGTAAAACCGCCGCGTTTGTGTTGCCGATACTGGAAGCACTGCGCGGTGAGCGCAAGCGGCGCGCCAAACGCTTCCGCGCGCTGATTCTGGTGCCCACCCGCGAACTGGCGATGCAGGTGGAAGAGAATATCCAGCGGTACGGAAAGCATCTGGCGGTGACCTCCATGAGCATGGTGGGCGGCGTTGACCTGGAGCCCCAGAAGCAGCAGCTGATCGAAGGTGTGGATATTGTGGTGGCCACGCCGGGTCGCTTGTTGGACCTGGCCCATCAGCGCGCACTCTATTTTGATGAGCTGCAAGTGGTGGTGCTGGATGAAGCCGACCGGATGCTGGATATGGGGTTTATCGACGACCTCAACAAAATCATTGCGCGCCTGCCCGCACAGCGCCAGAGCCTGCTGTTCTCCGCAACCCTGTCGAGCCAGGTGCGATCGCTGGCGAAATCTGTTATCGAAGATCCCTTCGAAGTATCCATCGCCAGCCATCAGAAAACTGCACCCAGAATTACTCAGTGGCTGATTGCGGTGGACAAGCACAATAAGTCGGCATTACTCAGCCATCTGGTGAGCGAGCGCAATTGGACCCAGGCGCTGATCTTTATCCGCACACAACACGGTGCGGCAAAGTTGGTAAGCCAGCTGGAGAAGCGCGGTATTGCGGCGGAATCCATTCACGGTGGCAAGAGCCAGGCGTCGCGCACGCGGATACTGGAAGACTTTAAATCCGGCAAGATCGGTCTGCTGGTGGCGACCGGGGTTGCGGCACGCGGCATTGATATTGATGGGCTCGCGCGCGTGGTCAACTATGACATGCCAGACGATGCCGACGAATACATTCACCGCATCGGCCGCACAGGACGCGCCGGCTTTGCCGGCGAGGCGGTGTCGCTGGTCTCCAAAGACGATTTCAAACGGCTGTGCGCGGTCGAGCGGCGGCTGGGGAGGATCATCGACCGCGTGACGATTGAGGAATTTCCCGTGGTGAAGGACCTGCCGCCGTCGAATTTAAACTTTTCACCGAAAAGTGGTAAACGCACTGGCGACATTAAGAAACCGCGCCACGCGACCAAGCCCGCGCAGCCTGCCAGTAAAACACCCTGGGGAGCCATTAAGAAATGATCGACTTCGACAACAAAAGCACCCCGGTGTCAGGATAGATGTCGCGCGCGGGAAAGCCGAAGGTAAAGCACAAATCAGCGGGCACTAATGCCGGCAGTTCGCGCCCGCTGATGGTCGGCCTGGCCTTTTTTGGTCTGGTGGTCGGCTCGACGACGCTCGGTAAATTGCCTCCGTTGGTGCCAATGCTCTACATCTTCATGAGCCTGCTGACCTATCTGCTTTATTTTCTCGACAAATCCGCGGCGCGTAACGGCAGCTGGCGCACCAGGGAAAGTACTCTGCACCTGGTGTCACTGTTGGGCGGTTGGCCCGGCGCCTTGCTGGCGCAACAGCGGCTGAGACACAAAACCCGCAAGCAGCCATTCAGGTTCATCTTCTGGTTTACCGTGCTTGGCAACCTCGGCGCTTTGATCTGGTTGCACTCCGCTGAGGGCTCTGCCTCACTGCAAGCGCTGTTGGGTCACCATAGAGACTTCCCTTTTTGAGGCCGTTGCACAAATGACGACTGAGACACGCTTCCGAGTATCTCAGCACTATCCGCCAAAAAAATTTTTCGTTACTGTCGATTTTCCATCGATTGCTTCGACTATTGTGTATCAACGCAATCCTGTGTTGACTCTACCTGAGGAATTGCTATGTCCAGAATGATGTTCGTGAATCTCCCTGTTGCCGATCTGGGAAAATCCATCGAGTTTTTCTCTCAACTCGGCTTCGAGTTCAACCCACAGTTCACCGATGAAACGGCCACATGCATGATTGTTGGGGAAAGCAACTTCGTCATGCTCCTCACCCGTGAGAAGTTCAGCGGCTTTGCGCCCGGCCTTAAGATCTGCGATACCGGCAAGAGCACCGAGGTGCTGGTGTGCCTGTCTGCGGACAGCCGCGCGGAGGTCGATGCGATGCTCAGCAAGGCCGTAGCGGCCGGCGGCAGTAACTTCCGCGAACCGGAAGATTATGGCTTTATGTATGGCCGTTCCTTCCGGGATCTGGACGGACATATCTGGGAAATCATGTGGATGGACCCCGCCGCCGTGCAACAGCCCAGCTGATTGTCGGAAAGATATATCGTCACCTGGTGACATACTGCCCCTGTCCTTAATAGGAAACGCTCCAGACCCGTCTCGCTGCAATAGAAGTTAATGACAGCAGGCAGGTAGGGAGCGTCAATAAGGGGCCAGGAGGCGCGCCGGCTACTGGGTCTCCATAGCCGCGAACCCCTCGGCAATGGTCATCGGCGCTGCAGGTCGGGCGTACATGGATTTCAGGTAATTTTTCAAATTCGGCGTGCCTTTGAGCAGTTCCTCTTCGTTTGCCCAGTCGAGCGTGTAGGCGGCATTAAAGTCGGCAACACTTACCCGGTCTCCCACTATAAATTCGCGATCCGCCATGTGCTTCTCCAGCACAGCAAGCATTTCTGAACACTCCTGCTTGGCGAGCTCGACATCCTGAGGTATTCGTTTGCTTTCCGGGTACACGAAGGTGTGGCGAGCAATACGCCACAACGGCTGCTCGATTTCGGTCATCAGGAAGAATATCCAGCGGTACATCTGTCCTCTCTCTTCCACCGTATCCGGAATAAAGCCAGCTTCAGGATATTTGTCGGCCAGGTAGAGCTGGATGGCAGCGGATTCGGTCAACACATGCTCCCCATCGACCAGCACCGGAACTTTAGCGGCGGGGTTGAGCGCAAGGAACCTGTCCTCCTGACACTCGCCATTGGCAACATCTATGGGCAGCATTTCGTATTCCACGCCCAGCTCATTGAGCAGCCAGATTACACGCAAGGCACGGGTTGGAGGTGTTCCGTATAGTTTGATCATTATAAGCTCCACATATTTTCAGCTGTGGCTTGGTTGAGGTTTGCCAGCAATTGTCACTGCAGGCAAACCTCGGGGCGGATGGAATCACGGTGTAGGAATGGGCATGCACTCCATTACTTCTACGCAGTCGCCAGGAAAGATGCTGAAATGCGGATGGTCTTCGAAGAGCTTCGCGGCTTTGTCGTGGTTTTCCGCTTTTACGATGACATAGCCGGTCATATCGTTGCGGACATCGGCGATACCAGTGGCGTCAATACGTTTGGTTTTGCCCAGCGGGCCGCCCTCGGCGACAAGAATATCGCTGTGTTTTTCCATCCAGCCGCCCCAGGCAGCCATGCCTTCCTGTATACGCTGCTGACGCTCGTCTTCCGACAGGTTTTCCCATCCTTTCATTGAGTCCGGGGCGCCGAGATACATGGCGAGGAAGTTTTTCATGTTTTCTCCTTAGGTTATTTCTACGGTTTACGGTGCGAAACAATCATTATTCTCTAATTTCCGGCTCTACCAGGCGGGCCAGTGCCGCCAGGGATTCCTGCCAGCCGAGATAGCACATTTCTACGGGAATCACGTCCGGGATGCCTTCCTGAACGATACTGAGTTCGGTACCGCAAGAGACGGCCTTCAGCGTGACGGTCACATTCATGGTGCCGGGCAGATTTGGATCGTCGAAAGTATCGACATAGCGAATCAGTTCGTTCTCCACCAGTTCTTTGAATTCACCGCCAAAGGAGTGGCTCTGCCCGGTGGTAAAGTTGGTAAACGAGGCCTTGAAAGTGCCGCCCACCTTAGGCTCCAGGTGCTCGTAGATGGCGTAGAAACCGTCTGGCGGGCACCATTTGGCCATGGCATGCGGGTCCATAAAGGCGCGGTATACCCGCTCGGCGGGCGCCCGCAGGACGCGGTGTAAACGTACGGTGCCAGTCATGTTATTTCTCCTGATGTTTTTCTATGGATTCAACCGGCGCTGCCACCGGCCTGGTTTTTTGTCCTGTCAGTTCCCGCGCGAGGCGTGAACCCTCAAGCTGCAGCGGACCGGTAAGATCCTGCCGTTTGAAGTTAGTCGAATGGCGCTGGCGAAATTCGACAGATCTACGATTTTTTTGAAAATTTTTTCAGTCAGGCCCGCTGGCCCCCGATTTGGCTGGGCACAATACCCGGAATATGGAGGTAACCCACGCCCCCAAAGTCGAACTGATCACGTCGCGACAGAAGGAAACCCATGCGTCACATTGCGCATTTCGCCGGATTTCGCTACTCTTCCCGTCCACTCCATTTCCCACTCAGAGACGCCTTACGCCGATGAATTAACCCTGCACTACACCGGACACCGACTGGCTCCAGCCTGGAGCTATCTGATTCCTGTGGCAGGCGGCGCATGGCCATTCCAACGCTCTCTTTCCCGAGACCTATTTCGCCCAGGTTTCCGGGCAATACCACCCGATGCGCTGCCCGCTCCGATCCCCGGAGGGGCCTATGACAACCATCTGTAACATACACAACATTAGCCTGACTCTGGACGGGCATTCTGTTCTCGACAATCTCAGTGCCAACCTGCCAGCGGGTCTTTCCGGGCTCGTTGCACCCAATGGTCGCGGAAAGTCGGTACTGTTGAAACTGCTATCCGGGCACTGGCGCCCGGACGATGGCGGAATCGAGTGGCGTCGCACATTCTATGTCGTTGATCAGATAGAGCGCTTGCGGGGGCACAGATTGGTGGATGCGCTGTGCCGCGGCGAATTGTTCGACTGCTTTCGGCGTATTGAAGCCGGTTGCGGTAGCGAACCGGACCTCGTCGCTGTTGCAGACTACTGGCACCTTCCCGCGCTGTGGCAGCAACAACTGGATAGCGCTGGCCTGCATGGCCCACTGGATGCGCCGGTAACAGAATTGAGTGGAGGACAGCGTACGCGGCTCGCGCTTGCCGCAGCATTTATGCACCGGGGGCACTACCTGTTGCTGGATGAACCCAGCAATCACCTGGACAGACATGGACGTGCCTGGCTGCACGCGCAGCTGCGCGCACATCATGGTGGCGCGCTGGTTGCCAGTCACGACCGTGAATTACTGGAGTGTATGGACAACCTGTTTGAGCTCGGCGAATCCGGCCTCAGGCACTATGGCGGTAATTACAGTTTCTACCAGCAAGTTCGCTCCGCGGAGCTTGCGGGGCTGGAGCAGCGCCTGGAAAACACGCGCAAAGAAATTCAGCTCACGGAACGGCAGCAGCAAAAGGCCTTGCAGCGTGCGGCACAACGACAGCGCCAAGGGGAGAATGATCGCGGCTCACAGAGCAAGCTGCTTCTCGACGCCAAAAAAAACCGTGCCGGTAACAGCCTCGGCAAACTAAAACAACAGCATTTTCATCGGCAGGCTCATCTGCAGCAAAAATTGGCCAATGATAAAAGCCAGCTTGAACAGCATCGTGTCCAGCACCTGGCAGTGACCAGCTCGGGGTTGCGCGGTGGCATCCGCTTGCATCTGGAAAATCTGCGTTTACCGTTCGGCAGCCAGGAACCGATCTCATTGACCTTGCACAGTGGTGCCCGCTGGCATATCAGTGGTGTCAATGGCAGTGGAAAATCCACTCTACTGAAAGTAATCAGCGGAGAAATACGGCCGCAATCGGGTGAATGCCATGTGCATGGTACGTATCTATACCTGGATCAGGATTTCACGCTGCTGGATATTCACTGTTCGGCACTGGACAACCTGTTGCGCCTGCATCCGGATAAGGATGCCACCTACTGGCGTACGGCACTGGGCAGCATGCGACTTCGCGGTGAGTTGGCGCTTCGCCCGCTGAATACGCTGAGTGGTGGCGAACGTTTGAAGGTCGCGCTGCTCGCCGTCACCCGCGGTGCGCAGGCGCCGGACCTATTGCTTCTGGACGAACCAGATAATCACCTGGACTTGGATTCACGCCAACTGCTGGAAGGCGCACTGCGGGAGTATCCGGGTAGCTTCCTTATTGTTTCTCACGACCCGGTCTTTTTGGCGGCCGTTGGTATGAATGGCGAACTGTCCCTTTAACAGACGCGGTATTGAAATTTCTTTCTGTTAAAAAAGGGCTGCGGTGATTTCCGCAGTCCTTTTAGTTCTTCGAGAATGTACCCACTCAGGGTTCTGCCGTCGCTTCCACCTCCTCGTTTGCCCTGGCAACCGCAGAGACATTCGTTACTGTTACCTTGGCTCCCGGTACAACGGGACCGGAGAAGTCTGCCTGTGCCCGCCGGGCATCTTCAGCCGTGTTGATGGTATAGCTTTTTAAGCTCTCCAGGCTCTCGATATGCCGGAAGGTACCGTCTTCCGGCAGCGTTGCGTCGTACTCGTCCCGAAACCAGCGCCGCCCGTGGGTAATGACCTTGCCCACCGAGTTTTCGGCGCTGGGAAGCCCTGGAACCATGTATGGCATGGAGAAGTCGTCATAGAAAGACTGGATCTCCGCGGCGTCGTCAAAGTCGGTGAAGTCGATCTCGAATGTGGTGGTTACACTGTAATAGGTAAAACCCACCACCTGGGTATTTGGTCCACAGATTTTCTCCACCATCTGGCAGGTGCCGATGGGATCTTCCATGACCTTGCACCCTTCGAAAACGATCTTCGATTGGACAGTGACTCCAGATTTCGCCAGCACCTGCTGCACGGTGGAGAGCGAGGGACTCGCGCCGCCGATCAGCAGGAAACCCGGCCCGGAGTGCACGTCGATGATCAGCGTATCAATCCTGCTGTATTTACTGAGTGCGGAAGCAAGTCCTGACAGTGAATTGACGCCAACGAGTTTTGCCCTGGGATAGTAGGCGCGCGCCAGGATCGGTGCAAATGCGCTGATCCTGGCGTCACTGCTGTCGTATACCATCAGTGTATGAATTGTTGGCCCCGTGGTTGCGGGCGATCCGCCACCAGTGGCCGCTTTGGTGTCGCTCACCGGTGAGTTGGTGAGGGTGGCCGCATTGAGCACCCTCCCAACATCGGTAACGGGATGTCTTGGAGGCATGGGGGATTCCTCCTTATTCCGCCGTTTCCAGTGCACACAGGCGATTGAGATCCACGATGGTCTCAAGACGGTCCTCGAGCTTGGCTTCGGCAATGGCGGCCTGTACCAGACGCTCGCGATCGTTGGCCAGGGTTTCCTTGTTGGCGGCGGCGCGCTGGATGGACATTGCGTATTCATCCAGCGCATCGGCCTGGCCGAGCAGGGCTTCGACGATGACGCTGTCGGTGCGCATGGTGATACGCGATTCATTCAACAGCACGCCGTCAACCGGATTGCTGGCATCGTCCTGGTGCAGTGGCCCCGTTTTGAAGCGGTAGTAGCTATTGCGGGTCGGCACCGGGAACTCCCCGTTTTCGTCCAGGGTCGCCGGCGTGATTTCAATACGCGTGCCGTGGTCGACCAGATTTACCCGCTCAAGCGTGGGCACCATTACGTCTTCGCTATCGGCAATAAACCCCGCAATCTTCAAGATGGCGCGCGCTACTTTCGGGATTTTTGCTTCGACCACGAACTCCTGCAGAAAGCCCAGCAGCCCGGAGATCGGCACTTCGCGCCAGGAGTCGCGGCGGCCGTTGGTAAATGCCACGCGCACGTCCTTCAGGTGTAGCTTGGTGATGTACTCCTGATTGAGCTCGCGGAAGACGAAGTTGAGTACGCGCCGCATATTGGCATTGCTGATGGTGCGTTCGATGATGGTTTCGGAACCGGATTCCTCTTCGCGCTCGGAACTGCTGGTTACGGACATTTCGCGTTTGCTGGATGCCTCCGCGGCATGTTCCTTGACGGACTCTGCGGCCTGCTTGGCAAATTGCTCGCGGCCACTGGAGTATTCGCCACTGCCCCCGCCAGAAACACTGGCGCTGCCAAAGCCCCAGCTGGCAGAGACTTCCGCTTCCACATGCCATTCTTCGGTCTTGGATTTGGTCTGTTTGTCGGTGGTCTCGTTCTGGATCTTGTCGGCGAAGCGCTCGCGCGCGGACTGCTCGTGGGAGTCGATAATGCTGGAGGATTCCTGACGGCTCTCCTTGGTACTCTGCCAGGTGCGCATGGAAATCTTTGTGGTCTCTCCCGGCAACAGCGTGAAGGTCTTCACGGTTTTGCCCATACCATAGTCACCCAGGAAGGAGCTGACACCGTAGCGTTCCACCAGGAATATCTTCGGTTTTTCCGGGGAATCAACCGGGTGGGGCGTGTAAGTCAGGTTGCCCGCCCAGCCCACACTTGGGACCATGACCATGCCAACATGGATGTTTTCCTTGAAGATATCCGCATCGATGGCGTTGTTCAGCGCGGTGATGGTTTTCATCTGTGGGCTGGTATTGCCTGATGCTGCTTTATCCAGCGTCGCGCGCTGAGGCTTCACATTCTCCGGCAGCCGGGTTATCCGCGTGCTGATACGGTGAATACTCTCGCTCAGAAAATTCTGCACCTTGGTGTTGTTGGGCAGGATTTTGTCTTTCACTTTCGGATCTATGCCGAGCGAATCCTTGTAGGAGGTGCCGGCGGTTCTCGCCAGCGCGGTGAAGTCTTTGTGGCCGAGCCCCAGATCCAACTCAATGATCCGCCGCCCGGTATGGGCGCCGGGCAATGGCACCTGATAATTGATTTTTGCTGGCTGTCCGGCTTCGCTGAACTGAATTGCCTTGGGTTCATTGATATCTGGCATCGCTAAAGTCCTTTTTATGGATGAGTGTGACGATCAAACCTGGCTTTAAATCCTGCTAAAACCAGACAGCGTTTGAAATGGCTCTGAACTCAGAACTGGGAGAGAAAGGCAGTTGCAGTGCCCGAAGTAACTTGCGGGCTCTGTTTCAGAGTTCGGCGAGAATAGCAGAGTAATATTTTTATCGGCAATTGCACGAAACGCTTATCGCGACAGAAAAAATCGCCGTTAAAAAAATCTATGGGCCCGTCTCTGACAACTTCCTGATTTGGAAAATAAATTAAAAAAGTAACTGCCGATTACATCGGTATTACATGCGCTTACAGACAAATTACGCCGGTCAGCTTACGGGGTTTATTCCGCCACCGGCTGCTGCGACTCCGGACTCTGAAACTGAAGTTCCGCCAGCCGCCGGTACAGTGGCGAAACCTGTATAAGCTCTGCGTGGGTTCCCTGTGCAACCACCCGCCCATGCTCCAGCACCGCGATATTGTCCGCGTGCAGGATGGTGGCCAGCCGGTGCGCGATGACGATCGTGGTGCGGTTGTGCATCAACGCCTGCAATGCCTGTTGCACGTGGTATTCGCTCTCGGCATCCAGCGCGCTGGTGGCTTCATCCAACAGCAGGATCTTCGGGTCTTTAAGAATTGCGCGGGCAATGGCGAGGCGCTGCTTCTGACCGCCGGAGAGACGGGTGCCCTGCTCGCCAAGATGGCTGTTGTAGCCATCCGGCAACTGCTGGATAAAGTCGTGGGCGTGGGCGGCTTTGGCGGCGGCGATGACCTCTTCATCGCTCGCATCGGGTTTACCGTAGCGGAGGTTATACCAGACATCCGCGGTAAACAGCGCCGGTTGTTGCGGCACCACGGCCATCTGGCGACGCAGGTCGGCGGTGTCGAAATCGCGAATATCGGTGCCGTTCAACGTGATGCGCCCCCGCTGCGGATCGTAGAAGCGCTGCAACAGCTCCAACAGCGTCGATTTGCCCGCGCCGGAGGGGCCGACCAGAGCGAGGCTCCTGCCAGCGGCCACGCTCAGATCCAGTCCGCGAATGGCGGGCTGATCGGGGCGCGAGGGATAGCTGAACTCCACGCTCTCAAATTCGACCTGCGCTTCATTTTCGCCGGCGAGAGACCCGGTGACCGCGTCGCCATCGCCTGCCGGGATTTCCGCTTTCACATTCAGCAGGTCCACCAGCCGCTCGGTGGCGCCGGTGGCGCGCTGCAGTTCGCCGTAGACTTCCGAAATAGTCGCAACCGCCGAACCCATCATAATGGCGTAGAACACAAAGGCGGCGAGATCGCCACTGCTCATGCGCCCGGCGATCATGTCATTACCTCCCACCCACAACAGCGCACTGACGGCGCCGAACATCAGCAGTATTACCACCGCCACCAGTAGTGAGCGCTGACGTATGCGGCGGCGGGCGACGTTGAACGCGGTTTCCACCTCGACAGCAAAGGCCTGTTGCTCGTGCTGCTCGCGGGTATAGCTCTGTACGGTCTTGATGTGCTGGATGATTTCGCCGGCATAGCTGCCCACATCGGCGATGGAGTCCTGGCTGGCCTTGGACAACCTGCGCACGCGGCGACCGTAGAACACGATCGGCAGCAATACCAGGGGTACCCCCACCAGTACCATCACGCTCAGTTTGAGGTTGGTGAACAACAGCAGGATCAGTGCACCCACAAACATCAGCGCGCTGCGCAGCGCCATCGAGAAGGAAGTGCCAATGATGTGCTGCAACAGACTGGTGTCGGTGGTGAGGCGGGACATGATCTCGCCGCTGCGATTGGTCTCGAAGAAACTCGGGTGCAGGGTAATGATGTGGTCGAACACCGCCTTGCGCAGGTCTGCCACCACGCGCTCGCCGAGCCACGACACCAGATAATGGCGCGCGTAGGTGCCAACAGCCATCAACAGGGCCAGCGCCATGATGACCAGAACCGCGCGGCCGAGCGCCTGGCTGGAATCCCCGGTCAGACCCTGGTCGACCAACAGGCGCACTCCCTGGCCGATAGCCAGGGTAACGCCTGCGGTAAACACCAGCGCCACCCCGGCACCGCACAGAACGCCGCCATAGGGGCGGACAAACCGCCAGAGCACCGCCACCATGGCGCGCGCGCTCATGCTGGAGGCCGCAGCGGAATGTGTGGCCGATGGGTCAATTCTGGCATGACTGGTGGAGGAATCCTGCATCTTTGGCATTCTTGGCTACTTTTACGTCTGTTTGCGAAACGGAGTGCGCGGTCACCCAGTATATGGGGCAATGCCGGCTCGGGGCCAAACGCGGATTGGCAGAACAATTTGTAGACAACCCTATCCTTTACCCAGTAGAGTTGCTCCCTGCTAGAAAGAAAGCCTCACATTTACACGCTACATTTCGCTGTTTTACTCGTAATACCTCGTCCTGCAGTTTTTAAGTCGCGGCTAATTTTCCAAGCACCACCCGCCTGAATTACCAGGCACAACCCGATTCAATCTCAGGATTTAAAAATGTCTAATGCAGTAAGAGGAACCGTTAAGTGGTTCGACGAAGCGAAAGGTTTTGGTTTCATTGAGCAGCAGTCTGGCCCAGACGTATTCGCACACTTCAGCGCAATCGCCAGCACCGGCTTCCGCACCCTGACCGAAGGCCAAGCCGTTGAGTTCACCGTAACTCAGGGCAAAAAAGGCCCGCAGGCAGAAAACATCGTAGTCGTGTAATCGCACTTCGGATGTGAAAACGGACCCTTCGGGGTCCGTTTTTGTTTGTGGCCCACCAGCGGTGAAGCAGAGATTAACCGGCGCGCCATTTCATGGCACCATCGCGTTCATTTCCTAGCAAACTGCCACTGGCATGTTGAAATCCACGACTTTCGCGTTGGTGCGCCATGAGTGAAATTGCAAGTCCCATCAAACCGGACCTGGCGGCCGAGCCCCGGTCGCAGCCCGAATCCGCGCAGGCCATCCCTGACATACCTTCCGCGGCACCCAATGCCGCCCGCTGTGGCAACTGCGCCGAGCCACTGCTTGGGCCCCACTGCTACGCCTGCGGGCAGCCCGAAAAGAGCCTGGTGCGGCAGTTCCCGGAGCTGCTCGGAGATTTTTTCGGCGCCGTGTTCGGGCTGGACTCACGCATTGCGCGCACCTTCGGCCCGCTGCTGCTGAACCCCGGCTTTCTCACCAATGAGTATTTCGCCGGTCGCCGTGTGCGCTATGTGAGTCCGGTGCGCCTGTTTGTGTTCCTGTGCCTCACGGCGTTCTTTGCGGCAAAACTCAGCAGCGACTGGAAAACCACCTTCAACTTCAACGAGTCCACCACCAGTCAGGCGATGGCCGAGTCCAACCTGGACCAGATGGAGCATTCCATCGCCACAGCCACCAGTGTGGAAGAGGTGCTGCGGCAGCGCGATCTGGCGCTGGCGGAAATCGCCGAAGTGGCACGCGAAAGCAGCGATGTGCCCGGTATTTCCGGTTTAATGAACGGCGTGGAGCAGATCGTACGCAAACACGCGAACCAACGCATCGCGCAGCTGGACCCGACGGCGCTGCAGCAATTGGCGGAGGAGGGACAGATAGAAATTCAGCCATTGCAGATCGACGGTGCGCCGTCGGCGGTCAATGCCTGGTTCGTCCGCCAGAGTGCGCGGCTGACATTGAATATTTCCCGCATCGAGAAGGACCCGAACCTGCTCAAAGACGCCCTGTTCGGAGCCATTCCGTCCGCGCTGTTTGTCATGCTGCCGTTTTTTGCCCTGAGCCTGGGAGTGCTGTATGTGTTCAAGCGCCGCCTGTATATGGAACATTTGATCGTCGCGCTTCACAGTCACGCGTTCCTGTCCCTCGCGCTGCTGCTGGCGGTGTTGCTGTTCGATCTGCGCGCCTGGCTCAGCGAACCACACACACTGCCGCACGCGCTGTTCAATCTGGCGCTACTGGCGCTCGCATTGTGGGTGCCGGTTTACTTGTTGCTGATGCAGAAACGGGTATACCGGCAGGGCTGGCCCATGACCGCAATGAAGTTTTTCGTACTCGGCGTGGTCTATATCGCCTTGTTGAGCTCAGCCGCTGCAATCGCCGGGCTGGCGAGTGTGGCCAGTTTCTGATGCGATACCCCGGGGCGACGCCATGCGGCCCCGGAGTTGCTCATTTATCAAACAAATCCCTCGACACTCCGCCACTGCCGCCGTATAGTTCGCGACCCGCGCCATGTGCCCTTGCACGGCATTAACCCGGCGCATCTTTTCAGCTATACCCCTCGGGACAGACTCTTGATTACCACCGCCAACATCACCATGCAGTTTGGTGCCTCGCCGCTGTTTGAAAACATCTCCGCAAAGTTCGGCAACGGCAACCGCTATGGCCTGATCGGGGCTAATGGCTGCGGCAAATCCACCTTTATGAAGATCCTGAGTGGTGAGCTGGCGCCCACCGCAGGCAATGTATCCATTGCGCCCGGCTGTACCCTCGGCATCTTGAGCCAGGACCAGTTCGCGTTCGAGGAGTACACCGTGGTAGACGCGGTGATCATGGGCGATGCGCGCCTGTGGGCAATCAAGCAGGAGCGCGACCGCATCTACTCGCTGCCAGAGATGAGCGAGGAAGATGGTATGCGCGTGGCGGAACTGGAAGTGCAGTTTGCCGAACTGGACGGCTACAGCGCGGAGAGCCGCGCGGGTGAGATTCTGCTGCAGGCGGGCATTGAGGAATCCTTTCACTTCGGCCTGATGAAACAGGTGGCTCCGGGCTGGAAACTGCGGGTGCTGCTGGCACAGGCCCTGTTCGCCGATCCGGACATCCTGCTGTTGGACGAGCCCACCAACAACCTGGATATCCATACCATCCACTGGCTGGCGGAAGTGCTGAACCAGCGCAAGTCCACCATGATCATCATTTCCCACGACCGCCACTTCCTGAACCAGGTGTGCACGCACATGGCGGATATCGACTACGGCGAGCTGCGTATTTTCCCCGGCAATTACGAGGATTTTGTAGCGGCATCCACCCTGATTCAAGAACAGCTCCATGCGGAGAACGCCAAGAAAAGCGCGGAGCTGGAAGAGCTGCAATCCTTCGTGAACCGTTTCTCCGCCAACGCCTCCAAAGCCAAACAGGCGAGTTCCAGGGCAAAGAAAATGGAGAAAATCAAGCTTGCGGAAATCAAGCCTTCCAGCCGCGTGAAACCCTACATCACGTTCCAACAGTGCAAGAAACTGCACCGCCAGGCCCTGACCCTGGAGGGACTGACTCACGGGTTTGACGGCGAGATGCTGTTTGCCGGTGGTGAAATGATTCTGGAAGCAGGCGCCCGCCTGGCGGTAATTGGCGAAAACGGCGTGGGCAAAACGACTTTTCTGCGCTGCCTGGTCAATGAACTCGAGGCCAACGGCGGCGTGCTCAAATGGTCCGAAAACGCGGCCATCGGCTACTGTCCACAGGACAGCAGTGCCGACTTCGATAACGATCTCACCATCTTCGAGTGGATGTCACAATGGCGCTCGCCCAAGCACGACGACCTGGTAGTGCGCGGCATGCTCGGCCGTCTCCTGTTTACCGCCGACGACGCCAATAAAAAAGCACGGGTGTGTTCCGGTGGTGAAAAGAACCGCTTGCTGTTCGGCAAACTCATGATGATGGACACCAATGTGCTTATCATGGACGAGCCCACCAACCACCTGGATATGGAATCCATCGAAGCACTGAACAAGGCACTGGCCAAGTATGAAGGCACACTCATATTTGTCAGCCACGATCGCCAGTTTGTTTCCTCACTGGCAACCCGTGTGCTGGAAATCAAGGACCAGACCCTGATCGACTTCCAGGGAACCTATGAAGAGTATCTGGCGCACCGGGAAAGCACGGCGCGCGCCGCATAGTTTTCCGCAGTGAAATGTCAGCAGAGCAACGTGCTGACATTTCCTTTTCTGTTTACCTGCCCCACAACTGCCCCTCTGTACGCATTGAGTCGTTCATTTTCTCGCTCTGACGAGACGCAGACCGGTACCGGAGTTTCTGAATTTTTCTGACGACTCCGATACAGCAAGAACACTTCCGCCATATTTGCGCGCCAAGTACCCGTCGCTTTCCTCCGACCGCAACCTGACAGTCTAAGATTTTTAGACTTTCAGATTAAACGGCAGAGGATTTTTTGCGCATGGCGGGATTGTTCACTTTTGACTTTAGACATCGCTATCGAAATGGCCTTAGTACATGGCTTGTTGCGCACGCTCTGCTGCTTACTTTTCAATGCAATCCCACCCATGTACAGGCGGAGACCGCTGACTGGGAATTCTATATCGCGCCCTATGCCTGGGGGCTGGGTCTTGATGGAAACATTTCCCACGGCCCGTACCACTTCAGAGCAGACGCCAGTTTCAGCGACCTGTGGTCTGACCTTAACTGGGGTGGCATGGGGGCCTTTCAAGCACAAAAGGGCAAGTTCGGAATTCTGGTGGATGGGCTTTACGTCGATCTTTCCGATGATGTGTCGTTAACCAACCTGCCACTGCCCTTCCCCGTGGATATTGATATCGATAACAAAACCTCCACCGGTTTGCTCGCAGCGACATTCAGAGTCCTGGATAGACCGGGCGGTTTTGTGGACCTGATGGCCGGCTACCGCTATTGGTCGATAGAAACCGACGTGGATATCTCGGTGCCAATTGCCAATCTGGATGTTTCCGAGGGCGCCGATTGGCATGACGGGCAACTCGGTATTCGCGGTCACGCGAACCTCTCCTCACGCTTCTATATTGAAGGCATGGCCCTGACCGGAACGCGCTCCGATCGCACTACAGATCTCACCGCATTTGCGGGCTTCCGGATAAATGACTGCACCGCAATCATGGCCGGATTCCGCCGCATAAGTATCGACTACCGTAATTCGCTCTACCGTTTCGATGCCACACTACATGGGCCGGCCATAGGGTTCAGTTACAAATTCTGAGGCCGAACCAACCGTTCGGAAAATTACTCCACACACAACGTCGCCGCACAGGTCGACAGAGTACTACCCTGGAAAAACACTATGTGTACAAGAACACTATGGCTTGAAAGTGGGCAAGGCCCCATTGCGGGGCGCAACATGGACTGGGCGCAGAGCCTGGGAACCAATCTCTGGGTGTTGCCGGCGGGCGCAGAACGCACCGGTATCGACAAGGACCCGAACCCGCTGAAGTGGAAGTCAAAACACGCAAGCCTGGTCGCCACCGCATACGATCTGGCAACGGTAGATGGCCTGAATGAGAAGGGCCTGGCAACCCATGTGCTGTGGCTCACCGAATCCGACTACGGCGAGCGCGATCCGGCACAATTGGGATTGTCCGTCTCTCTGTGGGCCCAGTTTTATCTGGACCAGTTTGACAGCGTCGAAGCCTGTGTTGCCTATACCAAGAAACACCAGATTCAAGTACGACCTCAGGGCGACCCGGTGTCCGGCCGTTGGTCAACGGTGCACTTGGCGCTCAGTGATGCTACCGGCGATTCCGCGGTGATCGAATATATCGACGGCGTGGCGAAGGTGCATCACAGCCGGAAATACACAGTGATGACCAATTCACCGCCATTTGATCAGCAGCTGCAGCACCTGGCCAAGTATCAGGGGCTGGGGGGAGACCTCCCACTGCCAGGAACTACTGAGGCGGCAGACCGGTTTGTTCGTGCGAGCTACTACCTTTCGAAACTGCCACCGGCGGACTCCCCGAGGCAGGCCTATGCAGCACTGTTGAGCGTAATGCGCAATGCGGCACAACCCTTCGGTGTCGCCGACCCGGCCCGCCCGCATATCTCCATGACCATCTGGCGTACCCTGATCGATCTCAAACGCGGTGTTTACGCGTTCGAATCTTCCTTCAGCCCGGACATCATCTGGGTACAGCTTCACAAACTGGATCTCAGTAAAAGCCAGAAGCTGGATCTCAGCCAAGAGGACCTGGTAGGAGATGTGAGTGGCAGGTTTGTCGCGACTCCTGCATTTGCCTTTATGTCCGCCTAGCGCAGCGAATCAGGATTCACCGATGCCATTACACCGGAAAAGTAAGCGTAAGCATGTCTCGCGGGATGTCGGCGAGGACATATTCGCCGACAGCGCCAGTCGCCACAGCGTACCCCGCTACAGCCTGCCCACTCATTCGATGGCTGCGCCGACCGGCTACCAATTGGTGCGAGATGAGCTGTATCTGGACGGCAATTCCCGCCAGAACCTAGCCACCTTCTGCACCACCTGGGCCGAAGACGAAGTGCATCGTTTGATGTCGGATTGTTTTGACAAAAACATGATCGACAAAGACGAGTACCCACAAACGGCAGAAATCGAAGCCCGGTGTGTACATATGCTCGCCGCGTTATGGGGCGCACAGGATGCGGAAGACACCATCGGCTGTTCCACCACAGGCTCATCCGAAGCCGCGATGCTCGGTGGCTTGGCATTGAAATGGCAATGGCGCAAGCGGCGGCAAAAGCTGAATCTAAGCACGGACAAGCCCAACCTGATTTGCGGGCCGGTCCAGGTCTGCTGGCACAAGTTCGCGCGATATTTCGATGTGGAACTCCGCGAGGTACCACTTGATGGCGATGAAGTCTGCCTGAACGCGGAGAAAATTCATCAGTATGTCGACGAAAACACCATCGGTGTAGTTGCCACCCTCGGTGTAACCTTCACCTGTGTTTACGAACCCGTAGAGGAAATCGCCCGCGCCCTGGACCAGATTGAAGCAGACACCGGTTTTGACATCCCCATTCATGTGGATGCCGCCAGCGGCGGATTTGTGGCGCCGTTTGTACAACCGGATCTGGTGTGGGATTTCCGCGTAAAGCGAGTGAAATCCATTAACAGTTCCGGACATAAGTACGGCCTGGCGCCGCTCGGTGTGGGGTGGGTGGTGTGGCGAGATGCTGCCGAGCTACCTGAGGATCTTATATTCCACGTGGACTATCTCGGTGGCGATATGCCTACCTTTGCCCTGAACTTCAGCCGTGCCGGCGGTGGCGTGATCGCCCAGTACTATAATTTCGTTCGCCTCGGTTTCGACGGCTACCGAAAAATTCAGCAGAGCTGCATTGATACCGCAATCTGGCTTGGTAAGGAAATTGCGGATATGGGGCCGTTTGAGCTGTTTTACAATGGAGAAGGTGGTCTGCCAGCCATCAGCTATACGCAAAAACCCGGCGATTGGGGCTTCAATCTCTACGATCTCTCCGACCATTTGCGCATGCGTGGATGGCAGATTGCATCCTACCCGCTGCCGACAAACCGGGAACACACCGTGATTCAGAGAATCATGGTCCGCCACGGTATCAGCCGCGATATGGCCGCACTCCTGACGGAGGATATCCGGCGCGCGATCACATATTTTGCGGCCCACCCGGAGCCGCCTTCACCAGCGCGTCCGGCATTCAGTCACTCAGGAAGAACGTCTTCCTGACGATGTATTCCGAATCAGGCAACAACGGGGACGGTTTAACCGCCCCCATTGTCGCTGGGGGAGAAGGCATCACATCAGAATGACTTCTCATTCAGGTTGACACGACATTAATCGTCGTCTCCTCCCCGATATTTTTTCTCCCACTCATCCCGATGTTCAGCCTTGAACTTTTCAAGCCTGGCTTTCTGCTCTTCATCGAGAATCTCTTTGAATTTCTTCTGGTACTTGTGAGCCATTTCCATTTTCGCCACCTGGACTTTTCCCCATTGTGCACCCAGGCTATCGAGCGTGGACCGGTCCGCCCCGGACTCCAGCGCATCTTTTATCTGCTTGTGAAGTTTCTTACTTTCTTCTTTCAGTTTCTTTCTTTCCTCCTTTACCGCCTCTCGATGCTTTCTGAGTTCCTCCTTCTGCTCCTTTCTGAGCGCCAGCTTTTCTTCCAGCGTCATCCAGAACTTATCAAACCTCTCGGAGTGATCGTGTTTTTGATAGTTGACTATCGCCGCATCGGCCTGACCGGGAAGAGCGACGAGAACCCCTGACAACCCCATGCAGGCGACCAGGTATTTCCAAGAACTCATAGAAACCTCTACATCATTGACCATGTTGGTTCAATTAGCCTAGTTCGTTGTTTTTTGCGCCTCAAGAATCTGTATATACCCATTCAGAGTAGCGGGGCTGCTATCTATTTCCGAAGATAAGGACAAGACATAGTGAACGCAAAACCAGGGATTCACTGAATACTTCCCGGATCGGGGCCTAATGCTACCGGACTTCGCCCATGGACCATCGGCTCACCAGAATCCCGCTCTCTGCTTCGAGCTTCTCGGACTGGATCTTTGTGCGTACCTGAATATCCGCTCACTGCATTGAAACCGAGGTGTCCACAACATGCACGATTTAAACTTATCACTTACCTGGTCACACCAGGCTTTATCAGCCTATCAACCGTTGCCTTAAACCTCCCGGTCTTCCATATCACTATTCCGATGTACATACAGAGCACATGATATCCACCCCAGGATTAGCATTGAATGGAAGATAAATCCAAGTCGTTTTGCTCAACAGTTAGCAAAAACAGATTTCAGACACGCTTTTTCCTTGTCAAAAGCGGACAACTCGGACACCACCACTAGAATCAGCCTGGCAATCCTTTCTGAATAGAGATTTACCATTCATAAAGGTATTGCAAAATTTTTATAGCATCTCGCCCATTATTCAACCTTCAGGAAGGCATCATGAAAATTGCGAATTTTAATAAAATATTCACTCTTCTATTTGTAGCGCTTCCATTCAACAACGCGCTGGCGGTAGGTGAACTCACGTGTACGGCCAGCGCTGATATTTCCTACTCGCCCGGATTGCGTTTATTCTCGCAACAAACTGACATCAGTTTTGATGTGGAATATTCAGGGTGCACCTCCTTGACCGGATCAACAATTACCGGTGGAAGCCGCTCAGGCAGTTTTACCGGTTCACGCAGTTGTCTTGCACTACCGCCCAGCGGCTCGGCAACCATTGAAATTTACTGGGATAACGGCCAGACAAGCGTTGTGGATGCCACCACGCAGAGTACGGATGCCGCAGGGCAAACCGTGCACCTGCTGACGGGCCCGATCATTTCCGGACCGTTTGCCGGTTTGACGTTTAGTGAGCAGCTAGTGCAGGCATCTCTCGATCTCTTGAGTTGCCTGGTCGCACCTGGTGTTGAATCACAAACAGGTATAGGCGTGATGGAAATTTTATAATTGAAGAACAGCCCTTTCTCGGCGTTTAATGAAAACCATGAACACGAGAAAGGGTTGCGAAAAAATACGCGTCCGGCAGCCTTTAACTACTTGAACATAAGCTCCGGATTTTTCATCGACTTCATCTCCAGCACATTGCCGTTAGGGTCTTTGATGAAAAAAGTTTCCTGCTCATATTCGTTGCCGACAAATCGGCGATAGGGTTTATCCAGATATTCCAGACCCGCAGCTTCGATACGTGCCTTTAGCGCCTGAAATTCTTCATTGGGCAGATGTGCGCCAAAGTGCGGTACCGCTACTGCGCCCATATCAACTTCATGACGCACATTAGGCAACTGCTCGGTACTCTGATGCAGGGTGAGTTCATTGCCCCAGAAGTCGATGTCGATCCAGTGCCCAGCTTCGCTGTTACCGGTCTTACAGCCGAGTATGTCGCAGTAAAACTCCTTGGCAGTTTCCAAATCCCCGGCGGGAATGGCCAGGTGCATACAGTTGGATTTCATCCTATCTCCTGAAGTTGGTTCAGGGTGAAAGTGATCGCGCCCACGGTGCGTCCTGCAAGGAGTTTAGATTAAGGATCAGCACCCCTCTATAATCGACCTCTCCGGAAAGCGGTGCAGAACACTGCCGGGAGGTACCTGCATCATTTTCAACAGCCGGTTATGCGCCAAATGTACTTGAAACCCTGTTTCGGTTAGAGTGCCTGACAGCGGTTGCGCTATGACTCCAGCCCAATCCGGCGCTCGGAACTCTTATTGAATACGACCAATCCAATGCACCATGTTTTCTAACCAGTGGTACCAACTGAAACTGCAGTTTCGCGAGCACTCGGCGCATTTCACCGCCGGGGAATGCAGTTTTCGCGCGCAACTGCACGCTGCGTTCGTGCGCCTTGCCGCCAGCGGTGGTGAAGTCAGGGCTACGCTGATGGTGCATCACCGGCTGCACGGCTGGCTAAAGGTGTGCGATGCCGATCATCGCTACCCCATCATCCAAAACCCGCTGCGGCTGGACTGTACACAGCTGTTCAAAGCCGTGCGTCACACCCTTCAGGAAGCCGATCGCTGGCCAAGCGATGAGGAAAAGCTGCGCCGCCGTCTTGAGCGCCAAACCCGCCGTCGCGCAGAAGATGCCATGGCGCGCCGCAGCAGGTTTCATATCGTCCGGGATGAATGAGTGGGCATGATCTGTCACTGTTGCCCCGCCAATATCTCATTGCCAGGTTAAATATTAAGCGACCGCCGCCAGATCTTTG
The DNA here is from genome assembly GCF_005771435.1 of Microbulbifer harenosus. Taxonomy (GTDB): domain Bacteria; phylum Pseudomonadota; class Gammaproteobacteria; order Pseudomonadales; family Cellvibrionaceae; genus Microbulbifer; species Microbulbifer harenosus. Next base: position 504,379 of record NZ_VANI01000004.1, on the reverse strand, counting down.
TCCACGCTATTCCGGCTCAGGCGGCGTCCGGCCTCAATGGCGGGCCGCTCAATCAGGTAGTATGTCGCGATAGCAATCACCATGGTCAGTGTTATTGCCACGGCCATATATCCCCACAGCGCCCAATCTCCGGTAAAGCTTGCCCACGTTTGGTGACGCAACCAATGGACGACCGTCATTGCCACCGGATGGAATAAATAGACGGAGTAACTCACAACACCCGACCAAGCCAGCATTGCTGGTACCCGCCAGTGGAAACCGATAGCCATGCAGAAGACACCAAGCGCAATAAGATGTGCTGCCCCAAACCTTATGGGCTGGTCGACAAGGTTGACACCAGCAGCATGGAGCATCAGCGCAAGCGCGGGCAGACCAAATACTGTAGCGGGTGCCATCAGGAAAAACAGTTTTGTTGCTGTGGTATGGGTACCAAACAAGACTTCGCGCAAAATCGTTCCGCAGAGCATGATCGCAAGCAAGTAGGGGATATATTGATGCTCCGGCGATAGCGAACTCTGATAGCCAAACATTTTTTCGAGCAATTTTTGACCAACAAAAACTGATAGAAACACAACGGCTAACACGGTCAGGAACCGGCCGTCGTGCATTTTCCCGATATAAAACAGAAAACCGCACAAAATATAGAAAACCAGTTCAACTTGCAGGGTCCAATACAATCCCTGTATATGAGGCATACCCAACAGTGACTGGAACATCGTAAGGTTGGTACCTATCTCGGAGATGGTCCATTGCTTACCGACAAAAATTGCCCCAGTGAATACCGCCAGAAAAATAGAAAACCAATAGACCGGGTACAATCTGAAAAATCGTCTTACCGCGAATTTTTTCACAGCGCCGGCGCCAGCCGAAAAACTGTGTGGAATAATAAAGCCGGAAATCAGGAAGAAACACACCACGCCGATCCGACCAAAATCGACACTCCACGCCACATCGGCGAGCCACGTTCCTTTGTCCGCCACACCTGGAATTCTTACAAACGACTCGGAGGTGTGTTGCCACACGACCAGCAACGCGGCAATTCCCCGCAGTGCATCCAGCCGATCAATTCGCGTCACTACTTTACTCCCCTGAAATCCATTAACAGTCCCGGCACCCCTGCCGAGGTCGCTCAACATACATGACTATCTCGAGCTACCCAAGTAGTGCGCCTCCACCAAACAATCCCACAACACCTTCACAATCCTTGAAGGCCGCGGCGACAACCGGCGAATCGCAACAAAATCGCATTCGTATTGGTAGTGCTGCGGACAGATTGCGCGGATTTCCCCTTTTTTCAAAAACGTCTCCGCATAGTGGTCCGGCAGATAGCCGATATAGCGGCCGGACTGCAGGCAGTGGACGATGGCTTCCTGGTCGTTGACGGTGATATCGCGCTTGAGGCCGAGGCGGTTGCCTACCTCCATGTTCGGGGAGTGGTAACCGAGGCCAGCGTATTTGCTCGCGCGGATGGCGTCGTCGTCGATGGAGATATCCGCGGTGCCGAACAACGGGTGGCGGTAGCCGCAGTAGAGGTACATCTGCTCGTAGAACAGGTGCTGGTATTCGAGGCTCGGCGAGGTGCGGTGCGCGGGAATCACGCCGAGCTGAAAGCGCCCCTCCATGACTCCGCGCTCGATTTCATTGATCGGTTCGATGTGGATGTCCAGGCTCACCTCCGGCGCCAGATCGTCGAATTGGCGCAGGGCTTCCGCCACATGGGCGGCCGGGTTGGTGACCATCTTGTCGAACAGGGCGATGGAGATGTGGCCGGTCATGCGTCGGTGTACGTCCGCCACTTCACCGCGAAAGGTGTCCAGCGAGGCCAATAAACGCAGGGTGGCCTCGTAAATCTGCCGGCCCTCGCGGGTGAGCGCGAACCCGCCTCGCCCCCTCTGGCACAAGGTTACTCCAAGGCGCACTTCCAGATCCTTGATATGGCGGCTGATGGTGGAGCGGCCCACATTCAGCTCCAGCTCCGCAGCGGAGAAGCCGCCCGCCTCGGCCACGGCGCGGAAGACCCGCAGCAGGCGCAGGTCGATGTCGCTGAGCTGGCCCAGCAGGGCGGTTTGGGTTCTTGCCATGGATATCTCGTTACGTGCGCGCTCTCTGTAGGAGCCTGCCCGCAGGCGAACCCCAAGGTGGGCGCCGCTTTGCGGCGCTTCGCCTGCAGGCAGGCTCCTACAAGAAGGTGGTCGCGTTAAGTTTCATGTAAGTGAAACTTAACGTTTATAAGTCACAATTCATGAAACATTAAAGCTCATCTACAGTTACCGCAACTCAATCGTCGAACAAGCCGGAGAAGAAGAGTGAGCGACAAGTTTGCCGGGCTCAGCCAGTCTCAGCTGGATGCCCACTGGATGCCCTATACGGGCAACCGCCAGTTCAAGAAGGATCCGCGGATCATCACCGGGGCAGAGGGGTGCTATTACACCAGCGCCGACGGCCGCCGGGTTTTCGACGGGCTGTCCGGTCTTTGGACCTGTGGTGCGGGCCACAATCGCGCGGAGATCGCCGATGCGGTCAGTGAGCAGTTGCGTACCCTGGATTACTCGCCGGCTTTCCAGTTCGGTCATCCCAAGGCGTTTGAACTGGCCGAACGCATTACCCAATTCATGCCAGACGGGCTGAACCGCGTATTCTTCACCGGCTCCGGTTCCGAATCCGCGGAAACGTCACTTAAAATCGCCCGCGCCTATTGGCGCAAGAAGGGCTTCGCCTCCAAGACCAAGCTGATCGGCCGCGCCAAGGGTTACCACGGGGTCAACTTCGGCGGCATCAGCGTCGGTGGCATCGGCGCCAACCGCGCGCTCTACGGCACCGCGGTGGATGCCGACCACCTGCCGCACACGGTGTTGCCTCAGAACAGGTTCTGCAAAGGCATGCCGGAGGAAGGTGCGCATCTGGCGGATGAACTGCTGGAAATGATCGCGCTGCACGACGCCTCCAATATCGCCGCGGTGATCGTGGAGCCGATGGCGGGTTCCGCCGGGGTGCTGCCGCCGCCGGTGGGTTACCTGCAGCGCCTTCGGGAAATCTGTACCCAGCACAACATCCTGCTGATTTTCGATGAGGTAATCACCGCCTTCGGTCGTATGGGCGCCGCAACCGGCGCCGAGGCCTTCGGGGTGACGCCGGACATTCTCAACGTCGCCAAGCAGCTGACCAATGGTGCGGTACCCATGGGCGCGGTGATCGCGAAGCAGGAAATCTACGATACGTTTATGGAAAACGGCGGTCACGAATATTTGCTGGAGCTGCCCCACGGCTACACCTATTCCGCGCATCCGGTGTCCTGCGCCGCGGCACTGGCCTCGCTGGATATCCTGGAGAAGGAAAACCTGTTTGCACGCGCGGCGGAACTGGCGGTGGTACTGGAAGAGCGCGTGCACCAGCTGAAAGGCACCCCGCTGATCAGCGATATCCGCAACTGCGGTGTGGCCGCGGGCCTCACCATCGAGGCGGCGCCCGGTGAGCCGCTGCTGCGCCCGTACCAGATCGCGATGAACATGTGGCAGAAGGGCTTCTACGTGCGCTACGGCGGCGACACCATCCAGTTGGGGCTGCCGTTTGTGGCGAGCCCGGAAGAAGTCGACACACTGGTCAGTGCGCTGGGCGATGCGATCAATGAGGTTGCTGCGGGCTAACCACCGCCGTCATCCCGGACTCGATCCGGGATCCAGTGGGCACGGTATTTTCCAGCTTCGTAGCCCTGGATACCGGCCTTCGCCGGTATGACGAAGAAGAACATCAGATTTGAGAGAGAAAAACATGAACACAGTCGGCCACTTTATCAACGGCGAGGTGGTGGAAACCGCCGAGCGCACCCAAGATGTTTTCAACCCGGCCACCGGTGAGGTCGTCCGCCAGGTGGCGATCGCTGCCAAAAGCACGGTGGAAGAAGCCATCGCCGCCGCGCAAGCTGCCTACCCGGAGTGGCGCAACACGCCGCCGGCGAAGCGCGCCAAGATCATGTTCAAGTTCAAGCAACTGCTGGAAGACAACGCGGAGAAGATCTGCGCGTTGATCGGCGAGGAGCACGGCAAGATTTCCCACGACGCCATGGGCGAACTGACCCGCGGCATCGAAAATGTGGAATTCGCCTGCAGTGCCCCACTGATGCTGAAGGGCGAACACAGCCGCAACGTGGGCCCCGGTATCGATTCCTGGAGCGAAATGCAGCCGCTGGGTGTGGTGGCCGGTATCACCCCGTTCAACTTCCCGGCGATGGTACCGCTGTGGATGTTTCCGCTCGCCATCGTGTGCGGTAACACCTTCGTGCTGAAACCCTCCGAGCGCGATCCCTCCTGTGGGCTGTTTTTGGCGCAACTGCTGCAGGAAGCCGGCCTGCCGGATGGTGTGCTGAATGTGGTGAACGGCGACAAGGTGGCGGTGGACACCCTGCTCACCTCTCCCACCGTGAAGGCGGTGAGCTTCGTCGGATCCACCCCCATTGCCGAATATGTCTACTCCACCGCAACAGCCCACGGCAAACGCTGCCAGGCGCTGGGCGGTGCCAAGAACCACGCGATCATCATGCCGGACGCGGACATGGACAACACCGTGGCCGCACTGACGGGCGCCGCCTTCGGCTCCTCCGGCGAGCGCTGCATGGCGCTTTCTGTCGCCGTGTGTGTGGGCGACGAGGCTGCCGATACCTTTATCGAAAAAATGTCCACAGCCATGACCGGCCTGAAAGTGGGTGCCTACACCGACAGCAGCAACGACTTCGGCCCGGTGATCACCGAGGCGCACAAGCATAAGGTGAATGGCTATATCGCCAGCGCCGAACAGCAGGGCGCCACCATCGTGGTGGACGGCCGCAACCCGCAAGTCGCGGGGTTCGAGAAGGGCTTCTATGTGGGCGGCACCCTGATCGATCACGTAAAACCCGGCATGACCTGCTACGAAGAGGAAATCTTCGGCCCAGTACTGCTGGTGGTGCGCGCCGAGTCCATGGAACAGGCGATGCAGATGATCAACGATCACGAGTATGGCAACGGCACCTGCATATTCACCCGCGACGGCGAAGCGGCACGCTACTTCAGCGACAACATCCTCGTCGGCATGGTGGGCATCAATGTGCCGCTGCCGGTACCAGTGGCATATCACAGCTTCGGCGGCTGGAAGCGCTCGCTGTTCGGCAGCCTCGGCACCTACGGGCCTGACGGTGTGCGCTTCTACACCAACCGCAAGACCATCACCCAGCGCTGGCCGTCCAGCGGCGTGCGCGAGGGTGCGCAGTTCTCTTTCCCGAGCCACTGATCTCTGTGCAAATTTTCCCCAGGTTTTTCCGGGGGAAAAGCATTCAACGGCGGAAGTGCAGTGATGTACACATCACAATATATGGAAATATGTCCCGGCGCGCTTACCCGCGGAACAATGCCGGCGAATCGCGCCGGCATTGTTCCTGACCCCCGATATTTTTGACCATTAAAAGCCACTCCTGCGAAATAAAAAACAATTTTCAGGGGCGCTGTCAGCGCGAAATATTCAGAAAATTCACCCCGCGATAAAGCGCCCAATCGGCGGGACAAAGCGCCCACGCCGTTTGCGGGGAGCGTGATATAAGGTGGCTCTTCCCATGCGGGGTTCCTTGAGATTTTCTGCGGATCATCTGGTCGCCCGCGTTACGAATAACCTATAGAAGTGACCAAGGGGTTCCCATGAACAGATCCGGAAAATTCGCCGTCGGCGTGCTGTGCAGTGCGGTACTCGCCGCCTGTAGCCTCGAGCCGAACCAGTTGCAGGCCACCGCCGGCACCAGCACCGCCCATGCACTGGCCGAGTCCGCAGCCGCGCGCGACAACGCACCGGGCCTGTCGGAGCAGTACGCCAAGCTGCGCAAACAGCAGATTGCGCAGGTGGACTACAAGCTGTCTGTCACTATCGCCAAAACCGGCGAGGCATTTTCCGGCCGCGTGATCGCGGATACCCAGTTCCGTCGCAACCTGTTGCAACCTCTGACCATCGACTTCGCCGGTGGTGAAGTGCGGGGCGTGCAGGTGGACGGCAAGACCGTACCCTTCGAATACAATGGCCACTTCATCACCATTTCCCCCGAGCACCTGAAAGGCCGCAAACACGCGATCGCTGTGGACTATACCCACGCTTACTCCAGCAACGGTTCCGGCCTGCACCGTTTCCAGGATCCGGTGGATGGCGAGGTGTACATGTACACCGACTTCGAACCCTACGATGCCAACCGCCTGTTCCCGCACTTCGACCAGCCGAACCTGAAGGCGCACTACACCCTGGACGTGACCGCGCCGAAAGACTGGAGCGTGATCACCTCCGTGCGTGAAAAGAACGTCGAGCAGAAGGGCGAGGTGAATCACTGGGTATTCCCACAGTCCCAGAAATTCTCCTCCTACATTTTCTCCCTGCACGCGGGCCCGTTCCACGTGTGGGAAAACGATGCCGACGGCATCCCGCTGCGCCTGTTCGCGCGCAAAACCCTGGCCGAATACGTGAAGCCGAACGACTGGTTCACTTTTACCAAACAGTCTTTTGAATTCTTCCAGAAGTATTTCGAAGTGGATTACCCCTTCGTGAAATACGATCAGGTGATCGTGCCCGACTTCAACGCCGGTGCGATGGAGAACGTGGCCGCGGTGACCTTCAGCGAGCGCTACGTATCCCGCGGCGACAAAACCCAGGCGGAGCGCATGCGCCTCGCCAACGTGATCGCCCACGAGATGGCGCACATGTGGTTCGGCGATCTGGTCACCATGAACTGGTGGGACGACCTGTGGCTGAACGAGAGCTTCGCCACCTACATGGCCAACCTGGCACTGGCGGAGAACAGCGAGTTCGACGATGTGTGGGAAAACTTCTACCTGGGCACCAAGCAGTGGGCCTACGGTGAAGACCAGCTGCCCACCACCCACGCGATCCAGCTGCCGGTGCAAAACACCGATGAGGCCTTCGCCAACTTCGACGGCATCACCTACGGCAAGGGCGGTTCCATCCTCAAGCAGCTGCCCTACTACCTGGGCAAGGAAGAGTTCCGCAAGGGTGTGTCCAACTACCTGAAGGACCTGTCCTACAAGAACTCCACCCTGGACGACTTCATGGGTCACCTGGGCAAGGCCGCCGGCAAGGACCTGGACCAATGGCAGCAGCAGTGGCTGTACAACGCCGGTCTCAACACCATCGCCGCCAGCTTCCAGTGTAAAGACGGCAAGATTGCCAGCCTGACCATCAAGCAGTCCGCCCCCGCGGATTACCCGGTGCTGCGCGAACAGCGCACCCAGGTTGGCCTGTACAACATGGCCGGCGGCAAAATGGTGCTGAGCAAGGCCATTCCGGTGACCTACGCCGGCGCTTCCACCGAAGTGGCCGCGGCCAAGGGCGAGGCCTGCCCGCAGATCGTCTACCCCAACGAGGGCGACTGGGCGTTTGCCAAGGTAAACCTGGACAAGGTATCTGTGGACAACATGTCCAAGCACATCAATGACATCGACAAGCCGTTCACCCGCCTGATGCTGTGGCAGAGCCTGTTCGACTCCGTCAGCGACGCCAAGCTGCCGCTGGACGAATTCGTCAGCTTCGCCATCAACAACGCCGGTGTCGAAACCGACATCAATGTGATCCGTCTGGTGTCCCGCTACCTGGGCACGTCCTATGCGTTCCTCGATCAGTTCCAGATGGACGACGCCAAGCGCACCCGCCTGCAACTGGCCATTGAAACCTTCGTGTGGGACCAGTTGCAGAAGGCGCCGGCGGGCAGCGATGCGCAGAAGACCTGGTTCAGCACCTTCACCGGAGTTGCCCATACCAACAAGGCGCTGACCAACGCCCGCAACCTGCTGCGCGGTGAGCTCGTCATCGACGGCCTGAAGCTCGACCCGGATATGCGCTGGAGCCTGATCACTCTGCAGAACCAGCGTCTTTTCGGCGACTACGCACAGGCGATCAAGACCGAGCTGGCGAAGGACAACTCCGACCGCTCGCAGCTGAACGCCATCGCCGCGGAAGCCATCCGCCCGCAGCAGGAAGCCAAGGCCAAGTGGCTGGAGAACCTGCTGGAGAAGCGCGACAACTTCAAACTGGCGCAGCTGAAATACGCCGCCGATGCCCTGTTCCCCACCGAGCAGGGCAGTCTGTATAACGCCAATGTCGAGCGCGTCATCGCTGCCTTGGACGACGTAAATTCCAGCGACGCCTCCGAGTTTGTCGGCACCTACGCGCGCCTGTTCCCGCTGAACTGCAGCGATAAGGGTGTACAGCAGGTGAGCGACATCCTCGACAGCGGCAAAACCCTGAACCCGCTGCTGGAAAAAGCGCTGAAAAACCGCCGATTCAAGAACCAGAGCTGCCTGGACATGGCGGAAGCCATCAACGGCAACACCGCCGGCTGATCGGCCAGCGGATAAAAAAGGCCCTGCGGGGCCTTTTTTATTGCACGTCGCGCGACACCCGACTCAGCGCCCAAGTCCTTCGATCTATCGGATACCCTCCCCCCCCTGCAGGCGGATGTACTTCAGGCGCGCGCCGACCACTATCCGCACTGAACATTCACACGCAAGGAAATAAAAATGTTACAGCGGTTGTTCCGAAATCTCAGTGTTTTGTGGTTACTCCTCCCCGGCCTGCCGGTCGTTGCCATGGAAGTTTCGTCGGGGAAGCTGATGACCTTGCCCGCGTTTGAATTTCACGATATTGCGGCGCGTCCCGTGCATGTGTGGCTGCCTGAGGGATACCCATCACAGCAGCCCTATTCCGTCCTCTACATGCACGACGGGCAGATGCTGTTCGACCGCCGCACCACCTGGAACAAACAGGAGTGGGGCGTGGATGAAGTTGCCGCAGAATTGCAGCGCCAGGGAAAGGTAAAACCCTTCATCGTGGTGGCCATCGAAAACATCAGCGAAACCCGCCACCAGGACTACTTTCCGCAGAAGGCGCGGGCACTGATGCCCGAAACGGCGCAGGCTCAGCAACACCCGTTCAACCAGGCGGAACTGCGCGCAGATAACTACCTGAAGTTTCTGGTCACGCAAGTGAAACCGTATATCGACCGCAATTTCCAGGTCGCGAGGGATGCGAGCCACACATTTATCGCCGGCTCCAGCATGGGCGGCCTTATCTCGCTGTATGCCACGCTGGAATACCCGGAGGTGTTTTCCGCCGTGGCTGCGATCTCCACCCACTGGCCGGGGATAGGCCCGGAAGACAAACTCCCTGTAGCAGCGAGCATCCGCGCTTATCTGGAGCAGAATCTGCCGGAGCCTGGCACACACCGCTTTTATTTTGATTACGGCACCAAAACCCTGGACGCCTACTATCCGCCACTGCAACAGCAGGTGGATACCATTATGCAGCAGGCCGGTTACCACAGCCCGGACTGGCAAACGCGCGCCTTCGAAGGTCACGCTCACGATGAAGACTCCTGGCGCCTGCGACTTGCAGAGCCGCTGCTGTTCCTGCTTGGCAGCGACACGCCGGTACAGCCCAGGTAATTCGATTCGGCAATGGGATGGCCAAACGGTCTGGGGTATCCTGTGTGCTCTCACGCCGCTGGTCATCCGGGCACGGAATACTTTGAATACAGGGCGCTGCACAACTGAAATATCTACCGGAGAATTCAATGCCCCGAATTTCACTCGTCAGTACGATCCGTCGCACCGCCATTGCCGGGGTTGTTTTCAGCACCTTGAGTGTCACTGCAGCGGCAGTGGCACGTGACAATAACCAAGCAAGTCCGATCGAACGGCCGAATGCACCGCTGCTGACGGCGGAATACGCGGCGCTGCGCCGCGCGCAGATCGCCGATGTGGATTACACCATTGCGGTGAAACTCGACGGCGATGCCGAGAGTTTCACCGGCGTGGTCACCGCCGACACCACCCTCGCCCACGATCTGAAACAGCCGTTGACGGTCGACTTCGCCGGCGGTGACGTGAAGTCGGTGCGCGCCAACGGCAAGCCGGTCAAATTCCACTACAACGGCAACTTCATCAGTATCGCCCCGCGGGATCTGCGCAAGGGCGAAAACCAGATCGTCATCGAATACAGCCATCCCTATTCCAGCGACGGCTCCGGCCTGCACCGTTTCAAGGACCAGGAAGACGGAAGCGCCTACCTCTACACCCACTTCGAGCCTTACAAAGCCAACCGCTTTTTCCCGCACTTCGACCAGCCGGACCTCAAGGCACGCTACACCGTGGAAGTGACCGCGCCGGCGGACTGGCAGGTGATCACTACCGCGCGCGAAGAAAAAGTGGAGGAAGTGGAAAATGGTCTGAAGCGCTGGTATTTCCCGCAGACCAAGAAATTCTCTTCCTACATCTTCCCGCTGCACGCCGGCCCCTATGCCGTGTGGGAGAGCGACGCCAACGGTATTCCCCTGCGCCTGTTCGCGCGCAAGGCGATGGCGGAGTACGTCAAACCGGAGGACTGGTTCAAGTTCACCCGCGAGTCTTTTGACTTCTACCAGAAGTATTTCGACATTCCCTATCCGTTCGGCAAATACGATCAGGTGATCGTGCCGGACTTCACCATCGGCGCCATGGAAAATGTCGCCGCGGTGACCTTCAATGAAGCCGCCTACGTCAGCCGCGGAGCCAAAACCCAGGCCCAGCGCCAGCGCCTCGCTAATGTGATTGCCCACGAGATGGCGCACATGTGGTTTGGCGACCTGGTAACCATGAAGTGGTGGAACGGCCTGTGGCTGAAAGAGAGTTTCGCCACCTATATGGCATCGCTGGCCCTGGCGGAAAACAGCGAATTCGAGGATGTGTGGCAGAACTTCTACCTGGGCTCCAAGCGCTGGGCCTACGGCGCCGACCAGCTGCCCACCACCCATCCCATTGAAGTGCCGGTGCCGAATACCGACGAGGCCTTCTCCAACTTCGACGGCATCACTTACGGCAAGGGTGGCTCGGTGCTGAACCAGCTGCCCTACTACCTGGGCAAGGAAGAATTCCGCCAAGGCGTGAGCAACTATCTCAAGCAGTACTCCTACGGCAACGCGGAGCTCGACGACTTTATGGGCGCGCTCGGCAAGGCCGCCAACAAGGACCTGCAGCAGTGGACGCAGAACTGGCTGTACAAGGCCGGCGTCAACACCATTTCCGCCAGCTTTCAGTGCGACCGCGACCGCATTACTTCGCTCACCATCGAGCAGAGCGCACCGGAGCAGTACCCGGTACTGCGCTCGCAGAAGGTGCAGCTGGGTATTTACCGTATGCAGGGCGGCAAGATGACCCGGGTCGCCAAGGTGCCCGCGATCTACAGCGGCGCGCGCACGGAAGTGAAAGATGCCGTCGGCATGCCCTGCCCGCAGATCCTGAGCCCCAACGATGAAGACTGGGCCTACGTGAAAACCAGTCTCGACGGCAATTCTGTGGCGGCCATCAACCGCCATATCAACGACATCGAAAGCCCGTTCACGCGCCTGATGCTGTGGCAGAGCCTGTACGATTCGGTCACGGATGCAAAGCTGCCGCTTACCGACTGGATCGAGTTTGCCCTCGCCAATGCCAGCAAGGAAACCGACATCAACGTCATCCGTTTGATTGCCGGCCATCTGGAAAGCGCGCGCGCCTATCTGTTCCGCCTGGATATTCCGCAATCCCTGCGCAAGGAAAAATTGCAGGCCATCGAGGACTTTGCCTGGAGGCAGCTGAATGCGGCACCGCAAAAAAGTGATGCACAGAAAACCTGGTTCCAGACCTGGTCTGATCTCGCCCAGAGCAAGACCGCATTGAAGCGTGCCGAGCGATTGCTCGACCATAAAATGACAATCAAAGGCCTGGAGATCGACAAGGACCGCAGCTGGCCGCTGATCGCCCTGCTGAATCGCAATCTGTTCGGCGACTATGAAGAGCGCATCAACCGGCAGCTGGAAAACGACAGCAGTGACCGGGCGCAACTTGCCGCCATCAGTGCCCGTGCCGGCCGCCCGACCCTGGAGGCAAAAAGCCTGTGGCTGGATAACATCCTCGACAAGCGCGACACCCTCAAACTGAGCCAGATTCGCGCCGCTGCCGGCAGCCTGTTCCCGGCGGAACAGCTCGACCTTTACCGCCAACTCGCCCCGCGCCTGTTTGCCGCGGTGCCGCAGGTCAGCAGCACCGGCGACACCCTCTACAACAAGGCCTACGCCATGCTGTTCCCGGTGGTGTGTGTTAAAGAGGATATCGCGGCCTACAACAGTGCGCTCACCAATAGCACCAATCTCATGCCGGCCCTGGGCCGCGTGTTGAAAGATCGCCGCCAGCAGAGCGAATGGTGCAGAGCTATGGATACGCTACAGCACCAGGCCAATAACTGAGCTTCGGCAAAACGCTAGCCACACTCACTCAGCCCCCGAAATTCAGGGGGCTGAGTGACAACCCGACAGTAGCGAAGATTTCATTTTCAATTCCTCGCAGTGATCTCGATTCTCGCGCCCGCAATCCAAGCGTGGTATAACCCATTCCGCCAGATAATTGCGCGCTGAGTCACAGTTACCAGTGCGACCAGTCACCGTTTTTTTCATCAGTAACACCGATAATCCGCGGCGTTAGTAGTGCGGATTCATGAGTATTTAAAACAAGAGGGGACAAGCATGGCGTTCGATTATGGATCGATCGACCTTGGGCTTAAAAATCCATTCAAAACCGAAGGCACTGTCACCGCCATCCGCGGCGGCCTGCAGACCATTTCCGGTCTGGTGCTGCTGATTTCTGCCGCGGGCACGGTCAAAGAAAATGCCGGTGCCGGCTGGATACTGATGGCGTTCGGCCTGTTTCTGTTAGGCTCGGGCATCCGTGTACTCGCTGGCGGTATTTACGCGGTGCTGCGTTACTTCGTGGGCCGCAACCACCCCACCTCGCTGGCCCCAAACCGCAGCAAATCGGAAAGCAGTACCGCCAAGGAAGAGGCCGCCTATGTGGCCTACAACGCGCAGCAGCTGGAAGAAATGCTCATTGGCCGCAAGAATGCGACATTTACCGAGCCACAGGGATTCCTGGCGCGCCTGTTACACACCTTCATCCCCAAATTGCTGTTTATGCCCTACCCGGTGCGCAACTTCGCCCAGCGTTTGTTCGGAGCCTGGACCAGTACGCTGTTCGCACTTGTGGCTTTTGCCCTGGTGGCATTCGTATCCCTGGCGGGTTTCGCCGGCACAGCCGGGGAGCTGCTGTTCCCGGTATATTCCGTGCTGCTGATGGTCTATCTGCTGGCAATCTGGCGGCGCGCGGGCAAGCCGATCCAGCGCAGTGCCGAGCACAACATCGAATCTCTCGGCGGCGGCACACTGTCCCGAGCAATTACCCTGGCCCTGATCGTGCCCGTGTTGGCCGGCCTCGCCGTCTCCTGGATGCTTGCCAAGAGCCGTGTCACCCCGGAGCAACTGGACGGCTTCCTGGCCCAGGTGCCCAACCTGAATCCGGGACTGTACATCATTTCCGCACTTTTGCTCGGCGCGGCCAGCGGTGCGCTGTGCTTTGTACTTTTGCGCCAGCGCCTCACCGTCGCCAATCCGGTGGCAGAGGTATCGGAATTGCGCGAGAACTGGCAGGAGTCGGTTCACCCGAACGAAATTTTCATCAATCTCGACAACCTGGTAATGGCCAACCGCCGCTACAAGGAAGTTCCCAATCGCGTGTACCGCGAACTCGACCCGCAGCTGCAGGAACAGACCGATGGCAAGGGCGGGTTTCGCGGTGAAATGATTCAGGAGGTCCAGCCCCGCGTAAAGCCCATGGAACTCGGCGAGACCTTCCGCAAAGCGCGTTTTGCCGCCCTGATTGCGGGCAATGTTCTGAGCATAATCGCCATCGCCTTCACGCTGATGCTGGCTTACAAGGCGGTGGATATTTACAGCTTCATTGCCAATCCCGCTACCGGCTCAATCAAGCAGATCCTGAACAGCGAGCAGGTGTTCACGCTGCTGGGCCTCAGCATGGGCGCAGTGCATATCCTCCTGATTGGCTTCCTGTTGAAGTCCTTTGGACAACTACTCTCTAACGCGGCGCACCTGCACTTTGCCGAGATCCAATTTGAATCCCTGCTGGTGTATTTCAAATGTGAGGGCACCTTTACCGAATCGAAGATTTCCACTGGTACCGGTATTCACGACAGCACCCGCTCCGAGAACACCCTGGTGCGCAGCAGCATTACCCCCTGGGTGGTTGTATCTCGCATCGTTTCCAGCACCTTCGCCTCAACCGGCATGAAAAATCTGGAGCATCCGCGTCACATTCTGGAAATGCACCGGGACGAGCGCGAACTTCAGAGCATCAAGAATGACGTGGTGAATTTCCTGAAGGATCGCGAGTCCATTGCCTCCATCACCAGCAACCGCGACTTGGGCAACGCCTCGCAGATTCACCAACTGAATCAGCAGACCCGCGCCATGCCCGACGATCACAGTCTGGTACACGACGAGGAAGCGGCGGGCTTCCTTCGCAAGGAAGCGGAAGCAAAGCTGCCGGAAACGGATAAGTAACGCTCAACAGGCGATATAACAAAAAGGCCGCAGATTAGTCATCTGCGGCCTTTTTGTTTTTACTGACAGTCACACCCAAGTACATGCCGGAGTCGAGAGCATAACGAAATACTACCCGATACCGTCAAGAGCTCCCGGCCCTGGCAAAGACTCAGTTTTTAACCACTCTGATGCCAATACCCATATGGTCGGTAACCGCAGCGGCGAGACTGCCGTTTTCACCAGCCACTTCCGTGCACTGGGACAGATAGACCAGATCTTCGATGGTTACCGTCGCGGTATTGTAGACAGCTACATCGTATTTTTTTGAGGCATTACTGTTGGTGCCACCAAAGCTGCGCTGGTGGGCGTCTTCCGGCTGAATATCCTTCCCCTGGTGAAACACCGAAAAATTCTGCCCGGTCGCCGCGGACACCACTTCCTGGGTGTAGCCAAGGCGCGGTTGGTTGGTGTCGCCCATGATGACATCGATCACACCGCCACCGGCAACGCCCAGTAGAGAGTCTTGAATATCGCGGTAAAACTTTTTCGTGAGCGCTTCCTGGGTGGCCACGCTGTTCGGAACATGCACAAACAGAGCGCGGATTCCATCGCTCTTAATGGCGATCCAGCCCATCCCCTGCCCGAGAATCTGGTGGCTGCCACTGCCGTTGGTATGTACGCTGAAACTGTTGCACGCCTTGCCGGAACTGAAGGCACCGAGCAGGTTGCCGGCGTGATTCTGCATGCTCTGCCAGTCGCTATGATTGCCATCCATTTCCCCGTAGACCATCAGGCTGCACTGCCCGAGGGAGCGGATCAGATGCTGGTGAGTCTGTCGCGCCTTACCTTCCACCATCTTGCGAAAGTTCACATCCGTGTGTTTACCTTTTTGGATGTAGTTTTTTTGCGCGCTGGGCAGTAACTGCGCGGGGCCGTGTATCGGTATATCCGGCGCCGCACTGTCGGCAACCGGCATCGCCAGCATCCAGCGGCCGCCGCCGGCGGCGATGTTGTTGTGGGTACTCTCGGTAAACCGTTGTGAGTTCGATGCGTGTACACCGCGATCGGTATTGTTGCCGGAATTGAGGGATTGATAGGCAAAGACGGGCACGACAGTCACCTCCTGTGATTGTATTCAGTCCGTGATGGCGTCCGCCCGTCGGCGTTGGCGGAGGCCGTTGGAAAACCGGCCCGTATTACATCACTTATTGCCGCCAAGCTCAGCAATTATAAAATCGTGTCAGAGTGAATTTTCTACGTGCGTCACACCGCTTTACCAATACGCCGCCACCGCCATGGCAATGGTCAGGCTGTGCGCCTTTTCCAGATCGGGATCGTCGAACCCCAGCTGTAATTTCCAAATGCCGTTGTCATCACCAACAGACAACAACCACTGCCGATCCACCAATTCGTATCCAAGATAGGGGTTTCCCGGGACATGGTCCCAGAGCAGCCCCGTCGTATAGCGCAGGTCGTTGCCGTAGTACTCGACATCGAGCTTCACGTCGGCGCCGCCTCGGGCATGTTCGGTGTAGCTGGCGAGCCCGTACATCGGCATTTTCTGCCGGAAATCTTCCAGCAGGCGCTTGCCGGAGAACAGTGGGTTCAGCTGTACCTTGTCTTCCACATCGCGGTCGATGGTGTCGAACTTACCGTACGTATGCGGCGCCAACTCCCAGTCGATGCGGTTGTATAAATCCTGCAGTTGTATCTGTATGGTGCGTTCACTACCGCTGTAGCCGACGGCGAGATCTGTCGTGAAGCCCCGCCCCTGGGGCATGTCGAACTGGTGTTCCAACAACAGGTCTTTGGTGTAGCGATAGTCGAGGTCGGCGGTACCGGAGAAAAAATCACCCTCCGCATTCAGGGTACCTGCTAGTTGCCCCGCCTGAAAATCGCTGGCCTCAAGCGCGGTGACACTGACACGCGCAAAGATGCCGCTTTGCCACCGGTGGCGGTAACCGATTTTGAACCCTTGCGCGCGCAGCTGGTCGATACGCAGGAAAACCGGCACATCCCCCTGTCTTGCAGGCAAGTTATTTTCATTGCGGTAATACAGGTCCGCAGTGTCGCGGTTGTATTCGAGGCGGTAGTCAAAACGCTGGGTGTAGCCGACCGTCCAGTTGCCATAGTTGGCACCCAGCTCCAGACGGTTGCGCGTCCAGGTGCTGTCGCCGGCGCTGGGGGCGTTTTTCCAGTCACCGGCAAATTCACTGATCGGCAATGCTTCACTAACGGTGCGGCTGGTAAAATCCAGCGTGATGCCGGCCGGCTGGGCGACGGACTGTACAGGCAGGCTCGCAGACGCCAGAACAAGAAGAGGCCACCAATGGTGGCCTCTTGCATGACGTTGCGATCGCCCCCGCTTAGAGCAGAGTTTCGATGGCATTGTCGATCCAGGTAATCACGTAGATATCGTCACCTTCTTCCGTCAGGGTGCCGTAGACGGTGCCATCCTTGCTAATGGTGCCGGCGGCTTCGCCTTCGCTGCTGAAGGTCAGCTCGAACACGCTGCCTTCGCCATCGGTGAGCAAAATTACCGGCGCGCTGTCTTCGCCCTCGTAGGTGTACTCCACACGTAGAGAATCACTGCCCCATGCCAGCGCAAGTGACAGATCTGCCACCTCGTACCCGGTGCGCTTGAGCACCAGTTCGATATCCATCTCCGGCAGGGTAGCGGAGAGTTTTCCGCTGGCATTTGCACGGAAGGTGGCTTTGGCATAACGGCCTTCGGCGTCCACATCCATTTCCGGATAAATGAGTGTCGCGGAGATGGCACCTGTTGCGGCATCGGAAGGCACAATGGAAGCAAAGCCGAGTGTTTCGTACCAGTCGTCAGGTCCCGGGACATAGGTGCCCTCTCCCGGCACACGCGCCTTCAGGCTGCCGGCCAACAACCACTCGCCATAGTACTCGTCGAATGCCACACGGATATCCTGTTGAACGCCGGTGTCTTGCGCGAGAATGCTGTAGTAGCAAATACCGTTCTCCCAGTTCCATGCAAAGTCCAAGCTCCAGCAATCGTCATAGGACATCTGCTCAGTGGTAGCGAGGCCCCCAAAGTAAGTACGCGCAGGAAGATTACACTCTGCTTCACCGATTACACTGACACATTCGGCTGCGATGTAGTAGTCGGTATAGGTTTCGGTTGAATCCACTGACAAGGTATACCGGGCGACGACCTGATTTGCTTCGGTACCGAAAGTCACTGTCAGGCTGTTATCCGTTTCGTCGTAAACATAGCTGACAAGATTCTCTCGCTGATAGCCACTCGGGTAAAAGCCGTACTCATTGACGTTGTCGATGGTCAGGGTAACACCCGCCGTTACGTCTGTGCCCTTCGCCTTGTCGGTAAATGTACCCTGCAGGGACAGTTTTTCCGGTAACAGCAAAAGCGCGTCGTTATCCGGCATCATTTGCTGATAGGACTCGCCTTCGCTCAATGCCAGCGCAACCGCACCTTCAAAACCGTAGCTGGCATTTTCCAGGCTACCGTTCACTGCAATGCTGACACTCTCGATTATCGGATCGCCTTCAGTATCTTCGGCAAAGGATTCCGCCAATGCCAGGGTTACTTTAGAGCCATCACCCAGCGCAAACCGATTATCTCCGAGCACCGCCGCGCCTTCGATGGAGAGGATATTTTCTCCCGCAGGCATGGAAATGCTACCGGGCTCACCGCTCAGGTCGGGAAGGGTAATTGTGATATTTACCGCGACCTGGTCATCCGTGGTGAAATGGCTGCCATCCAGATCATAGACGCCGTTGCTTAGGGTCCACACAGTGCCATTTTTGACAATGCTGCCAGCGGGAAAGTGCGCCATAGCGCTCGCGCGTGAGTCGTAGTCGGTATCTTCGAGATACTTGTCCCAGAGATAGCCCGCCGCGTCGCTGAGGTTGAAGAAGGGTGTTTCAAGCGCAGGCTCTACACCGAACTCTACTGCGGAAATCTGATTGACCAGTACATCGCTGACTTCGCGGAAGGCGGTCAATACATGCTGGGTTTCACTGTCGAGAAGCGACTCGGCACTTTGCAGTTTCACCACAATGTTGTCCGGATTGTAACTCTCGGAGTCCACATCGATTTCCGCATTTATAGCAGCCAGGGCTTCTACGGAAACTTTACGCGCAGTAGCAACCAGAGCCTTGGCTTGTTGCAGATTAGTGGCCAGCTCTCCGCTGAACTCTATCGGTGGCAGGCAGGTTCCACTGTCACTGCAGTTGTCTTCTATCGCACTGGCAATATCTTGTCCTGCGCCAGCCGCGGCATCGGCAACACCGCCCAGTGCAGTGTTATTGGCACCGGCGGTTTCCGCCACTAAGGTAATAGCATTGCTGATTCCCTGCAGCGCAGTGGCGCCTATCGCGTTGGAAGCAAAGCCTGCGGTCAAGCCCGCCAATTGTGCCGCTACATCTCCGTCTGCCGCTTGCTCTATCGCGGCGTTAACCAGTGCAAAGCGCAACTGCTGCTCGTTCGCCTCAGTAGCCTTGGTAAGATCCACCGGCGCAATCGTATCCGGGTTGGCATCCAGCCCCAGGGCATTTTTTACAAAGCTGTTGGCCGCAGCAATGCTCGCCTGGTCAAGTTGAACTCCCGCCTTTTCAGAAACCAGCGTAGTCAGCGCGGTAATGCTACTGGATACTTCGGTCGCGGTTTCGTCTACGTACACGACGGAACTCAGTTCATAATCCAGCGCATATTGCTCGCCGAACTCAATCACACCGTCGCTATCGGTGTCGGCATCATCGGTACCGGCGGCGCGACAGCTGGCAGTGTCACAGGTCACCATCGCCTTGCCTTCGGCCGGATTCGTCAGCACCAGCTTTACCGCACCGCTATACCTTCCGAGATCGATACGGTAACTACCATCGGCCGCAGTAGTGGCAGTACCGATCACGGTACCATCCGCTTTGTGCGCCTCCACAAGTGCGCCAGAAATGATGCCCTTGGCCGCAGTGCCGCCAATTGAAACCGGGCTGCCGTTGCCGCCGCTAGAACTGGAGGAACTCGAGCTGCCACCACTGCTGGAACTACTGCTTGAGCTGCCACCGCCGCCATCGGAGCTTCCGCCACCGCCGCCTCCACAGGCAGTGAGCGCCGTGACCGCCAAGGCCAATGCGAGTTTCTTGTACATTCCTATTTTCCCCCGTTCCTTTAACAAAGAGTCACTCAGATAACTCCCGCAGTCCGTATTCCAGGTCCGCAGACTGCGGTACGAACCGTGTGACTTACTCAAACAAAGCCGCGCCAAGTGTGTGATGCAATTCTCATTGGCCGCGCCGGGGCACATGATGCATGACACAAAAGCGCGCCACAATGGCTCTATTTCGTTATTTTTACCGCTAGAATCAGATAAAAATTGCTCAACCTGGCCATTCAACGCTCAAAGGTGCTAATAAGCACCCAACACCGCATTCGCGCTCCCCGACACCTTGTGCCACTAGGGGATTTCTCTGGCCTATGGCATCATCCCGCGCCCAACCTGTAACCGGCCACACCCGTGGCGCTTTATCGGCTCTCCCAGAGCCTTTCTCCAAGGAGCATTTCTGTGAGCAGAAAACTGATTTCCAGCGGATCGGAGTTTGAAAGCAAGATCGGCTATTCCCGTGCGGTAGTGGACGGCGACTATGTGTTTGTCTCCGGCACCACCGGTTTCAACTACGCAACCAACAGCATCAGCGACAGCGTGGTGGAGCAGGCGGACCAGTGTTTCGCCAACATCGAGCAGGCCCTGCAGCAGGCCGGTGCCAAGGTGGCGGACATTGTGCGCGTGACCTATATCCTGCCAAACCGCGATGACTTCGAACCCTGCTGGCCGGTGTTCCAGAAGTGGCTGGGTGACGTGCGGCCGGCCGCCACCGTGTTTGAAGCGCGCCTGCTGAATGATGCGATGAAGATCGAAGTACAGGTGACCGCACGGTTACCCAAATAGCGGCATTTTTCTCGCCGGCGGATATAAATCCGCTTGACGAAAAACCCGGGCCGCCGTAAAAACGCGCATCTCAACTTGTGTGTGTTTTGACCGGTGGCTTGGATCTCTTTTGACGTATTCAGAACCCTCGGTTTCGCAGATACCCTGCAACTGAAACCCGAAGAAGTCTTCAAATACAAAGCGGAAATTGCCGAGGCGGAATGGGTGCTGTTCCCCGAGTACTGGCAATTGAACGCGCTGACCTATGGCCTCAAGGCCCGCGTCTTTCCCAGTGAAGCCAGCTACCGGCTGGGACACAACAAGATCGAAATGACCCGCGCTTTCGAGCTTGTTGCACCAGGCAATACGCCCAGCACACGCATCCTCGCCAACACCCCGGAAAATGCCGCCCGTCTGTGGGAGGCCATGGACCACCCATTTGTCGCCAAGCTGCCGAAGGCTTCTCGCGGCTGCGGTGTATGGCTGATCGAAAGCTGCGACGACTGGCGCAGTTACCTGGGAAAAACCGATGTGTTGTACGTACAGGAGTGGCTCCCCATCGACCGCGATATCCGTATCGTGATCGTCGGCGACCAGGTGGTGACGGCCTATTGGCGGCTGCAGGCAGCGCAGGGCTTTTACAACAACGTATCCAAGGGCGGCACGGTGGATCGCGCCCCGGTACCACAGGCGGCAATCGACCTGGCGCTGCATCTGGCGCGCACCCTCGACATCAATCACGCGGGCTGGGACATCGCCATGGTGGGTGAGCACCCCTATGTGATCGAGTTCAACCGCTTGTTTGGCAATCAGGGGATCGAGGGTGGCACAGCAAAACTGCGCGATGCCATTCTCCAATACCTACAGCAGAGTTCGACGCCCACCGGCCCCAATTACCCTACACGCCCGAGCACACCTCGGCGGCGCCTGCGACAGGTGGCGTGAGCGCAACCCTCCCCCGACCGGCGGCAGTTACATTGGGGAGTACAACAGCGATGGCAACCGGGAGGATGTAGCCTGCCGGTTTCCGTCTTTTCAGTCTTCCCGGTACGGCTTGCGCAGCTCCACCGCCTCCACCTGTTTCTTGCGCAGGCGGATATTGAGCATCTCCACGGCCACGGAGAACGCCATGGCGAAGTAGATATAACCCTTGGGTACGTGTACATCGAACCCTTCGATGATGAGTGTTACCCCCACCAGGATCAGGAACGACAGCGCCAGCATCTTGATGGTGGGGTGGCGGTCAACAAAATCGCCAATGGGCTTGGCCGCAACCAACATCACGCCCACTGCCAGGATGATGGCGATGGCCATGATGGAAACGTGGTCCACCAGGCCCACAGCAGTGATCACCGAATCCAGTGAGAACACGATATCCAGCACTGCGATCTGCACCAGCACCATACCGTAGGTCGCGGTGGCGACGCTGCTGTGCCCACCTTCGGCGCCTTCCAGGCTGTTGTGGATTTCGTGGGTGGCCTTGGCCAGCAGGAACAGGCCGCCGCCGATCAGGATGACATCGCGCCCGGAGATTTCCTCGCCGAACAGGGTAAACCAGGGCTGCGTAAGCCCCATGATCCAGGCGATGGAAAACAGCAGGGCCAAGCGGGTAAGCATCGCCAGTGCCAGGCCGATAAAACGCGCGGACTCGCGCTGTTTTTCCGGCAGGCGCCCTACCAGAATGGAAATGAAGATGATGTTGTCGATACCCAGGACAATTTCCAGGGCAGCCAGCGTGGCCAGCGCAATCCAGGCCTCCGGGCTTGCAATCCATTCGAACATACACAAATTCCTGTGACGTTATTGTGAGGAAGCCGGGCGCGATAACCGGGCCCGGCTGGGAGAATTAGAAACGGAAGGGAGTTTATGCGGTTTCTTGCAGCCACGCCAAGGCCGGCGCCCTGTCTTCGAAAAAGCGGGCCTCGCCGCCGATAAACCAGCTGCCGATTTTGGATGCGGTTTCCTGCCAGGATTTGTTGCCTACAATGGCCACGCGGTTGAACTGGCGCCCATGCTTCAAACCCAGCTTGAGATCGTCCCAAGCCGCGCGGATCTCCCAGCCTTCGAGCTCGCGCAAATCCATCAGCACATCGATTTTAGGGTGTTGCATACCGGCAATCGCGGACTCCAGCATCGGCACCAGGGTTTCGTAATCCTGATGTTCGAGTTTACCGCGGGCATGCATGGCGAGCAGCACCCGTTCGTCGCCGGTGCGCTGGATACTGATGGAAAATCCGTGCTGAAATTCGCTCATGGCGGAACCTGCTGGCGGAAGAATTCAATCTCCCCGCTGGTATAGGATGGCTTCCGCCAGAAGGCAAATTTCCGGCTCCCCGCTCAGTGGGAAGGGATCAATGGGAGAGAATGTCGACGATTTCGTGGGTGGCGTGCACCAGCCGCACCAGCTCGCCTTCAATCCGCACGGTGACCAGGCCGTGGCGGTCTACCGGTTGCACGATGACCGCATGACTGTAGATCGAATCTTCCAGTACATGGCCGCGCACCAGCTTCTTCTTCCAGCCGGGGGGCAGTTCACCACCGCGCTCTGCTTTCTTCTGCAGTCCCGGGGGAAGTTCACCGTTTTTGTCCGGCTTTGCAATCGCTGCGGTTGTTCCCATTGCCAAAGACGCGATCAGAAGTACTGAAAGAAGCGGATGTTGCATATCACTAACCTTTTAGTCTGCCAGGTAATACTCGATGGTGGATACCACCCGCACTTTCTTGATGTGCGGATTGTTCTTGTCGCGGTCGCCGATCGTGAACTGCCCCTGTGACGCGCGGCGGATCTTGCCCAGGCGACTGCCGGAATCCTCGGCAAATTTTTCCGCAACTGAGCGCGCCTGCTTGGTGGCCTCCTCGACCATCAGTGGTTTCACCTCGTTCAGACGGGTGAATATATATTCCGGTTGCGCCTGATAATTGCCCTGGGAAAAGACGATACCGTCGCGCCCCAGATTCGCGAGTCCGTTCATCGCTTCGCGCACTGTTGCCACCTTGTCGGAATATACGGTGACCGTCTGCAACGCGGTATAGCGGTATGGGGAATTCTCGTTGCCGCCGTATTGCTGCGCGGATTTGTCCGTGATTGACGGCATAGACACCGAGATCGCGGCGGCGTCGATCCCCTGCTGTTGCAGGAACTTTTGGATTTTCTCGCTGCTGCTGGCGATGGTCTGGTAGAGCGCCGCCAGGTCATTGTCCGCGGCGGTGAACTGGATCGGCCAGATGGCGATGTCCGCGGGGAACTCACGCTCCGCCAGCCCCTTGACCGTGACCGTGCGCTCGTAACCCTTGAACCGCTCCACCGCTTTCACAGTAAAGCCGCCCAACACAGCCAGGCCGAGCAGTACACCAATGCCCAGCAGGGCAGCGGCGGCAATATTGTTCCTGTTCCATTGAGTCACGGCGGCTCCCGGTCCCGATACAAAGTGCTTGTAGCATGTTCGCCCACAGCAGCTGAATCAAGTCTGAATCACGCAAAAAATTGCCGCCGCCGCGACATCCAGACCTGGCACAAAAAAGGCCGCGATAGCGGCCCAATAGAGTCGGATTCCGACGGTGCCGGGATCAACTGATATCAATCCAGGTGGATTTCAGTTCGCAGTACTTGTCCAGCGCGTGCAATGATTTGTCGCGACCATTGCCGGACTGTTTGAAGCCACCGAAGGGTACGGTGATGTCACCACCGAAGTAGTTGTTCACCCACACCGAGCCCGCGCGGATATCGCGCGCCATGCGGTGGGCGCGGCCGATGTCACGGGTCCAGACACCGGAGGCGAGGCCGTAGATGGAATCGTTGGCAATTTTCAGTGCCTCTTCCTCGGTTTCGAATTCAATCACCGACAGCACCGGCCCGAAGATCTCCTCGCGGGCGATCTTCATATCGCCGTTCACGCCGCGGAAAATGGTGGGCTGGTAATAGTGCCCCCCTTCCACCGCCGCAGCGGGCTTGCCACCACAAACCAGTCGCGCGCCCTGTTCCAGACCTTTCGCCACATAGAACTCGACAGTATCGAACTGGCTCTGGTCGATGAGCGCGCCCATCACAGTGTTCGGATCCTGCGGGTGGCCGGGCACAAAGCGCTCGGCGGCCTTGGCGACTTTCTCGATAAAGGTATCGGCAATGCTCTTTTCTACCAGCAGGCGGGTGCCGGCGGTGCAGGTTTCTCCCTGGTTGTAGAACACGGCC
Source organism: Microbulbifer harenosus (assembly GCF_005771435.1). Classification (GTDB taxonomy): domain Bacteria; phylum Pseudomonadota; class Gammaproteobacteria; order Pseudomonadales; family Cellvibrionaceae; genus Microbulbifer; species Microbulbifer harenosus. The sequence continues at coordinate 479,856 of NZ_VANI01000004.1, read as the reverse complement.
AGTGCCGCGGCCTCGGCGGCCTTGTCCAGATCGGCGTCGGCAAACACGATGTTCGGGCTCTTGCCACCCAGCTCAAGGAAGGTGCGCTTGAGGTTGGACTGGCCGGAGTACTCGGTCAGCGTCTTGCCCACCTCGGTGGAGCCGGTGAAGGTCAGGCCGTCGATATCCATGTGCAAACCCAGCGCCTTGCCGAGAGTGCTGCCGGGGCCCGGAAGTACGTTCAGCACGCCGTCCGGAAGACCGGCCTCCTTCGCCAGCCCCGCCAGTTTGATGGCGGTAAGCGGAGTGTTGGAGGCGGGCTTCAGGATCACGCTGTTGCCGGTGGCGAGCGCCGGCCCCAGCTTCCAGGCGGTGGTGGACAGCGGGAAGTTCCACGGCACGATGGCCGCTACCACGCCCAGGGGCATGCGGGTGATCAGGCCGATTTCGTTGGGGCCGGTGGGGGCGATTTCGTCGTAGATCTTGTCGATGGCCTCGGCGTTCCAGCGGATGGTGGTCACGGCGCTCGGCACGTCCACATTCATGGTGTCGCTGATGGGCTTGCCCGCATCGAGGCTTTCCAGCAGCGCGATTTCCACCTTGTTCTGTTCGATCAGCTCGGCAAAGCGCACCAGGATTTTCTTGCGGTCCATGGGCGGCATATGCGACCAGGCACCGGATTCAAAGGTATCGCGCGCCACTCTGACCGCGCGCTCGGCGTCTTCCGGGCCACAATTGGCGATCTGCGCCAGCACACGGCCATCGGCGGGGCTGGTACAGGGGCGGGTCTGACCGCTCAAGGCGTCCACGTACTCACCGTTGATAAAGGCGCGGCCCTCGATGGTGAGGGTTTCGGCCAGGGCGAGCCATTCCTGGAGCGTCTGTGGAACTGGCTTCTGGGTCCGGTTGTCGGTCATGCGCACCTCGATTCCTGGGTTGCAAAGTAAACTGAAGGATTGCTCAGTTTATATATGAAATGTGATCACAAATCAAAATCCGGGATTTGCAGCGCCGGAGTTCGCCTGACAAATTTTTGCTCCTGCAAAATTTGCATTTCTGCTGGGCGGCATCCCGCCGTCCATGGCGATCACAGCAGCTTCCTACAGGTTTCTAGGATAGACCGGGGATGGCTCAAACCGCCTCGAAGGTGCCGGCTTCCAGGTTTTTGCGCGCGCCGGGGATGGGGAACACCCGGTTGTGGAAGGCGATGTAGAAGCCGGGCTGCACGAGTCGCGCCGCCAACAGGGCTTCGGTAACGTTCTGGCGGGCGTCGGAATCGATAAAACCCATAGGCTTCATGGCGCCGGTAAAGACCACCGGGACTTTCGGCGTGCCCATCTTGGCGTGGCAGTAGTCCGCCGTCACGGACATGGTGTCAGTACCGTGCAGAATGACGATGGGATCCCCCTTCTCCGCAGTGCGGGCAATGGCGGTGCAGATCTGATCGCGGTCGCTGTCGTCCATTTCCAGAGAGTCCTTGTTGAGCACGCTCTCCAGCTCGAGATGGGTATAGGGCAGGCGCAGGCTGCTGATCAGACCGTCGCGAATGATGGAAGCGCGGTTCTTGAGGGTGCCATCGGATTCGCAATAACTCTTTTCGATGGTGCCACCGGTGGTGAGGATGCGGATGGTGGTCTTTTGGTTGAGATCTGTCATCGTTTTTCCCGCTGATTGAGTACAAGCCTGCGCATCTTAGAGGGGGTTGCGGAGCGGGACAATCTTAGTTTCAACCTGAACGACTCGCATCCTGTTTCGCGACTCGCGGTAAGCGGCCCGGTACAACGTCCGTTCTCCCCGCTTACCCTATATACTCTTCGCACTCCGACACCGGGACATAACCCGCGCCCCCAAGTTCCCACTAATCGCAGAGCTACCAGTGTCCGAACAAATAGAAGATGCCGCATTCTCTTCCCTGCGTCAGCAGCTCAATACCTACTATCCGCTGACTCAACGCACCTGGGCCGCCTATCGCCGGATCTGCAATCGGCGTCAGATCAATAAGGGGGCGATCCTCTACCCTGCAGGAGAAACACCGCGCTCCTTTGCCTATGTCTATCGGGGTCTGTTCCGCGCCTATGTGCTGGATAAGAAAGGGACCGAGTACAACAAAAATTTTTTCCCCGAGGGCCGCTTTCCCGGTGCCATGACCGCGCTGCTGCGGGGGGAGCCCTCGCAATTCGTCATCGAAGCGCTGGAAGATTCTGACATCATCGAAATTGATCACGCGGGGTATCGCCGGCTGCTGGAGGAATACGACGATCTCAAGCTGTATCACATCCAGTACCTTGAACGGCACTGGCTACTGGACAAGGACATCCGCGAAGTAACCCTGGTGCAGGATGACGCCGGCACACGCTACCAAAAATTTATGCAGGACTATCCGACCCTGGTATCCCGGCTGCCCCAATATCACATCGCTTCCCACCTGGGGGTTACCCCCACACAGCTCAGCCGAATAAGAAAAAAACGGATCGATCAACCTATGTAAATGCTTCTACCGCATCGGCTGCCTACACTCGCCCGCATCACACAGAGCCGCTCCGGCTCCGCTGGATACTCGGGAGAAAGCCATGCAACTGTTGTCCGCACTACACTGGCGCTACGCGGCGCGCCGCTTTACGCAGGCACGCCTGCCCGATCAGGTTATCCACAGCCTGGTCGAAGCAACGCGGTTGAGCGCATCATCCTATGGATTGCAGCCCTACCGCCTGATTCAGGTGGATTCCCCGGCGCTCCGCGCACAGCTGTTGCCCCATGCAATGGGGCAACAAAAGGTACTGGAATGCTCACATTTGCTGGTCCTCGCCACGGAAACCAACGCCGGTGACGCGACGGTTGATCGCTATATGGCCTTGCGAGGCCGCCTGCACGATCTGACACCGGAAGCACAGTCCGGCATGGCCGACCATATAAAAACAGTGCTGTCCGGGATGACGGTGACAGAACGCCAGGCGTGGGCCAGAGAGCAGGCCTTTATTGCCCTCGGCACACTGCTGACCGCCGCCGCGCTGCAGAACATTGACAGCTGCCCGATCACCGGATTCGAAGCGGCGGGTTTTGACCGGGTGCTGGGGTTGCCGGAACAGGGGCTGACCGCAACCGCGCTGTGCGTGCTGGGGCACCGCCACCCGGACGACGATCAGGCAGACCTCCCCAAAGTGCGCCTGGCACCGCGCGAATTCGTGCAGGTGGTGTAGCGTGTGGTTCGCTGCCCTGGCCATGACTGCCGGAGCCGCCATTGCGCTGCAGGCCGGCATGAACGCGCAACTGGGCGTCCTGCTGCGCAACTCCCTGCTCGCCACCGCCATCGTGTTTGGTATCAGCTGCCTGGTAACGACAGGTGCGGCCCTAACTGCGTTGCGACAACCCGTTTCGTATTCGGTACTCCAGGCGGTGCCGGTTTATCTGTGGTTTGGCGGATTGCTCAGTGCGTTTGGTGTAGGGATATTTTATTTCCTGATTCCCCGCATGGGCGTGGGACAGATGATGTCTTTTGCCCTGACCGGGCAAATTCTGGTGGCCATGATCAGCAGCCATTTCGGCTGGTTCGATCTTCCGCAAAAGCCAATCACCGGGGCCCGCGGGCTGGGTGTGGCGGCACTGGCAGCGGGCATATTGTTGATCAACTGGGAGTAACACATGGGTAAGCTATTGACGCCGGGGAATATGATTGAAGCCCACTTAAACGGCGACGCGCTGGACAAAGCCAATATCGACAACTTGACCGCGCTGTGGACGGCGATGGGGGCAACGCCCCTACCCGACCATGCCGGGGTGCTTGCCTGCGACCGCTGGCCAAACCGCTTCTGGTTTCCCCGAGAGGGTGCATTGCCAGCGGCCGAGTCTCTGAAGACACTGTTACGTCAACTACCCGCCCGCGCTATGGTGCCCGTTTTTGCACAAGATCCGGAGCTGGAGCAGGGACTGCGGGACGCTGGCTATGGAGTCGCTCTGGAACAGCAGGCGATGCATCTGGACCTGGCGCACTGGCAGCCGGCGCCGGCCGCTGGGGGACTGCCACTGCACCGGGTCCGCTCCGCCGATGAAGCGGCAAGCTGGACCGAGGTGTGCAGCGCGGCATTCAGCTACCACATCGACGCCGCGGTAATCGAACAGCTCGTCCGGCATCCCGATGCCAGCCTGTGGTGGGCGGAACGCAACGGTGAGATGGTGGCCACCGCATTGCTGTTTCGCACCGGAGTGGTCACTGGCATCCACATGGTGGGCGTGCCCGAGGATTTTCGCGGCCTCGGTATCGCGCGCTCACTAATGCAGGCGGTGCTCACCCACTGCCAAGCCTCCGGCGCACGCTACACCACGCTGCAGGCTTCGCGCATGGGCGAGGGGCTCTATCGACAACTGGGTTTCGAGCACCGTTTTCAGATCGCGAGTTTCCGCCGCAGTATCTAACCGCGCAAATACTTCGGTGACTGGCTATTTCTACCAGGTAATTTTGCACCCAGCTGTTTCGCGCCCGGCCCGCCGGGCGTATCACACCGCGCGAGACTCGATGAATAGCCAGTCGTCCTCCAGTCCCATCGCGATCTTATCCCCGGCCTTTAATTCACCCACACCGGCCGGGGTGCCTGTCAGCACCACATCGCCGGGCAGCAGAGTGAAATAGCTGCTGATATACGCCACCAGATCCAGAACCGGTGTCAGCATGTGGCTGGTCTTGCCGCGCTGGCGGATCTCATCGTTCAACCACAGGGTGTAGGTGAGGCTGTCCCAGTCTGGCAGCCAGTCCAGCTTTACAAACGACGACAGCGGGCAGGAGCCGTCGAATCCCTTGGCCTTTTCCCACGGGTGGCCCTGCTTTTTCAGGTCCGCCTGCAGGTCCCGCAGGGTCAGGTCCAGTGCCAGCCCGAGGCCGGCGATGGCCGGCGCCACTTCGGAGGCGTTGGCGTCCGTCAGTTTCTCGCCAATCAGCAGTGCCAGCTCGCCCTCGAAATGACAGCTGCCGCGGCCGCGCGGCAGGTGCACCGGCTCAGCCATGGGTACCGCCGCGGTGGCGGGCTTGATGAACAGCAGCGGCTCTTCCGGCACCGGGTTGTCGAGTTCCTCGGCGTGGGCGGCGTAGTTGCGCCCGACACACACGATCTTGCCGAGAGGCAGCTCGACGGGAGATTTGCAGGTGAAAGCGTGTTTATACATAACCAAATTCGATAACTAGGATAAAAATTGCGTATAAAGTTTTGCAAAGCCGTTGTGGTATGATGCCGCCCTCGCCGGGTCCCCGGCGATTCCCAACGACTTTCGCTAAACTGTCGCGGTTTTTTCGCGCTCGGCCAAGAGACCTGTTATGGCTCCTCAGACTTCTCTTCAGAAAGACAAAATCCGTATCCTGCTGCTGGAGGGTGTTCACCAGTCCGCGGTGGATCTGCTGTCTGCCCGTGGTTACACCAATGTGGAATACATCAAATCCGCGCTGCCAGAAGACCAACTGATCGAGAAGATTGCCGACGCGCATTTTGTCGGGATTCGCTCCCGCACCCAGCTGACCCGCAAGGTACTTGAGAGCGCACCCAAACTGATCGCCGTGGGCTGCTTCTGTATCGGCACCAATCAGGTGGACCTGAAAGCCGCCACCGAGCTCGGTATCGCGGTATTCAATGCACCTTACTCCAACACCCGCAGCGTAGCCGAACTGGTGATCGCCGAAGCGATCATGCTGCTGCGCGGCATCCCCGAGAAGAACATGGTATGCCACCGCGGCGGCTGGCAGAAATCCGCCGTGGGCTCTTACGAGGCCCGCGGCAAGACCCTGGGTATTGTCGGCTACGGTGCCATCGGCTCCCAGACCTCTGTCCTGGCCGAGGGCATCGGCATGCGCGTGATCTTCTTCGACGTGGTCACCAAGCTGCCGCTGGGCAACGCCTCTCAGGTGAACAGCCTGAACGAGCTGCTGGCGCAGTCTGACGTGGTCTCTCTGCATGTCCCAGAGCTGCCCTCCACCAAGTGGATGATCGGCGCCGAGCAGATCGCAAAGATGAAGAAAGGCGCGATTCTGATCAACGCCTCGCGCGGCACCGTGGTGGAGATCGAACCGCTGGCGGAAGCATTGAAGAGCGGCCACCTGGCCGGTACCGCCATCGACGTATTCCCGGTGGAACCCCGCGGCAACGACGACGAGTTCCTGTCGCCCCTGCGCGGCCTCGACAACGCTCTGCTGACCCCGCACGTGGGCGGTTCTACCGTGGAAGCCCAGGAAAATATCGGTGTGGAAGTATCCGACAAACTGGCGCTCTACTCCGACAACGGCACCACCACCAGCTCGGTGAATTTCCCCGAGGTGGCACTGCCCGGCCACGCCGGCGCGCACCGCCTGCTGCACATTCACAAGAACGTGCCCGGCGTGCTCGGCGCCATCAACCAGGTGTTCTCGGAAAACGGCATCAATATTTCGGCCCAGTACCTGCAGACCAACGAGACCGTCGGTTACGTGGTGATTGACGTGGATGCGGAGTACTCGGACCTGGCGCTGGAAAAACTGAAAAACATTCCCGGCACCCTGCGCTGTCGCGTACTTTTCTGATCCCCAATCTGATGGGCGCAGACTGACGGGCGCAGACGCGTCTGTTAAACTCTCCCGAACCCGGACGACGCACTGCACCAGCAGCTGCGAAGTCCGGGTTTCTTTTTCCCTGTCTTCCCGAATCTTACGGCCCACCGTTTTCCCATCCGGTGCGCCAAGGCGGTTTCCACGTGCAAAACCAGAATCCCGAATCCGCCGCCAGCGGTCTGCTGGCGGGCATTGGTGCCTTTCTTATCTGGGGGCTGGCACCACTGTATTTCAATTTGCTGGACGGTATTTCCGCACCGGAAATCCTGAGCCACCGCAGTATCTGGGCCTTTGTGCTGGCTCTACTGATGCTCGCGGCCATGGGCAAGCTGGAAGACCTGCGCGGCACGCTGCGCTCTGGCAGGAAAATGCGCACGCTGTTGCTGTCGACCCTGCTGATCGGCAGCAACTGGCTGGTATTCATCTGGGCCATCACCAACCAGCACATTCTGGATGCGAGCCTCGGCTACTACATCAACCCGCTGATCAGCGTACTGCTGGGTGTGCTGTTTATGGGGGAGAGGTTGCGCCCGCTACAGTGGCTGGCGGTGGCGATCGCCGCAGTGGGAATCAGCTATGAACTGTGGCAGTTCGGGCGGGTTCCAATGATCGCGCTGTTCCTGGCGCTGACCTTCGGTTTCTACGGCCTGGTACGCAAGCGCGCGCCGGTGGAAAGTCTCACCGGGCTCGCGGTGGAAACCCTGTACATGCTGCCGCTCGCCGTCGGCTTCCTGATCTGGACCGACAGCCCCAGCAGCAACCTGCTGCACAACAGCTGGGAACTGAACGGCCTGCTTTTGCTCGCCGGCCCCGTCACCCTGACGCCGTTGCTGCTGTTCAATATCGCTGCGCGCCGCCTCAACCTCTCCACCGTGGGTTTCCTGCAGTATCTGGGACCGACCCTGATGTTATTGCTGGCCACCTTTTATTACGGCGAACCGCTCAGCGATAACAAGCTCATCACCTTCGCCATCGTGTGGTTTGCGCTGCTGCTGTATTCCGCGGACGCACTGTTACAGCGGCGCAAACGGCACCAGCTGCGGAAGACGGCACTGTAGGGAAATCGAGAAGAGGAATTACTGCGCGAGCCAGCCGTCAAGGGCAGCGATGATCTGTTGCCGGTAGGGCTGGGTCTCATTGATCATCTGATGGCGCGCACCGCGCACGATGACCCGCTTGCTGTTGGGAAAACGGTCGCGGATCACGCGCATGTTGTAGCGCCAGTCTACGGTTTTGTCGTCGGTGCCCTGCACCACGAGAATCGGGCGCAGGTTGCGCTCGGACCTGGGAAACAGATGCAACCAGTCCACCATCGCCCCAAGCCAGCGAATCGACATCACCGGCGATTGCAGTGGGTCGCGGTGGGCCTGGCGGCGGGCGAATTCCGCATCGTGGGTATTGATATTGAAACCGCGATTGGGGCGAGGCATCAGGAAGCGTCCCAGGTAGAACATCCACTTGCGCAAATGCCAGTTGGCCGGGCGCACCAGCGGCGCGAGTAACATGACCTTGTCGAACGGCTGCCAGTGACTGAACTGCAGGTAGGCCAGCAGCGTGGCGCCACCGGTACTCTGCCCCAGCCCGTGCCAGGGTTGCGGCATACGGTCCCGCGCTCGCCACAGCAGGGCTTCCAGCACTTCCCGGTACTGCATGAAGCTGTCGATGGCCACCGGCTCACCGCTGGACAATCCGTGTCCGGGGAAATCCACCGCAACGACATTGAAACCGCGTTCGAGACCAAAGCGGATGGCGGAGGCGTAGACGCCGGTGTGATCGAAGTAGCCGTGGCAGATAAACAGGGTGCCTGTGGGGTTCTGCACCAGCCAGTACTGGGCGACGAGCTCAAAGCCGGCGGCGCTGAAAGTACCAATTCCGGTAGCGCTGGCTTCATCAAAATTCAGGCGATAGAAATTGCGGTAGGAGACTACCGATTTTGGCAGGGGCTGGTCGCAGGCGAAGTCCAGTTGCGGCAGTTGGCTGCGCAGGGCAGAGTAATCCGGCCGGCGGATAACCGGACTTATCTCGACGGCATTGAGGTCGTTGAGCAGATCCATGACCCAATGGTACTGCTTTTTCTAAAAAAAAGGCGAACCGAAGTTCGCCCTTTTTTCATGCCACTGAGATCAATTGATCTTCGGCACCAGTTCGCCTTTTTCATAGCGCTGGAACATGGTTTCCAGGCTGATCGGCTTGATCTTGCTGGCATTGCCGGCGGTGTTGAAGGCCTCATAGCGGGCCACACAGATTTCCTTCATGGCCTTGGTGGTGGCGGCGAGGAACTTGCGCGGGTCGAACTCAGATGGGTTTTCCGCCAGGAAGCGGCGCACCGCGCCGGTGGAAGCAAGGCGCAGGTCGGTGTCGATGTTGACCTTGCGCACACCGTATTTGATGCCCTCGCAAATCTGTTCTACCGGCACACCGTAGGTTTCCGGGATCTCGCCACCGAACTCGTTGATCACCTTCAGCCACTCCTGCGGTACGGAAGAGGAGCCGTGCATGACCAGGTGAGTATCCGGGATGCGGGCGTGGATTTCCTTGATGCGGTCGATGGCGAGGATGTCGCCTGTCGGTGGACGGGAAAACTTGTAGGCGCCGTGGCTGGTGCCACAGGCGATGGCGAGCGCATCCACCTGGGTTTTCTTGACGAAGTCGGCGGCTTCTTCCGGGTCGGTCAGCAGCTGGTCGTGGGACAGTTTGCCCTCGGCGCCGACACCGTCTTCCTCGCCGGCCATGCCGGTTTCCAGGGAACCCAGGCAGCCCAGCTCACCTTCCACAGACACACCGCACGCGTGCGCCATGTCCACCGCGCGGCGGGTCACGTCTACGTTGTACTCGTAAGAGGACGGAGTTTTGCCGTCTTCCATCAGCGAGCCGTCCATCATCACCGAGCTGAAGCCCAGCTGGATGGAGCGCTGGCACACGGCGGGGCTGGTGCCGTGATCCTGGTGCATGACCACCGGAATGTGTGGAAATTCTTCTACTGCGGCCAGGATCAGGTGGCGCAGGAAGGGGGCGCCGGCGTATTTCCGTGCGCCGGCGGATGCCTGCACGATGACCGGGGAGTTGGTCTGGTCCGCCGCCTCCATGATCGCGCGCATCTGCTCCAGGTTGTTAACGTTAAACGCGGGCACGCCGTAGCCGAACTCGGCAGCGTGGTCCAATAGTTGGCGCAAGCTGATTAAAGCCATGAAAAAAAACCCTTTCTCGTCGAAATTTAGCTGGTATTGGAGTGGGCCGCTCATAGAGGTCGGTAACAGAACTCTATGAGCGGCCCACTCAGTTGTGCGGTTCCTCGAGCCAGGCTCCGGCCGCATCTCTTTTTAATGATGGGTACTACTTACAAACGAGTACTTCTTGCTGCGCATCCGGGACGATTGCGCGTCCCGGATGCCCAATAACGCGGGTGATTACTCGCCGGCACGGGTTTCCAGAATCGCTACCGCCGGCAGCTCCTTGCCTTCCACATACTCAAGGAAGGCACCCCCTCCTGTAGAAATATAGGAAACCTGGTCGGCAATGCCGTACTTGTCCACTGCGGCCAGGGTGTCACCGCCGCCGGCAATGGAGAAGGCGTCACTCGCGGCGATGGCGCGGGACAGGTGCTCGGTACCGGCGCCGAACTGGTCGAACTCAAACACGCCCACCGGGCCATTCCAGATGATGGTCTTGGCGTTCTTGAGGATTTCCGCCAGCGCCGCGGAGGTGTCCGGGCCGATGTCGAAGATCATGTCGTCTTCGGCCACGGCGTCGGCCGGCTTGGTCTCCGCCGCGGCGGATTCACTGAATTCCTTACCGGTCACTACATCGGTGGGTACCGGGATATCGCATTTCTGCATCAGTGACTTGGCGGTGCCGATCAGGTCGTGCTCGCACAGGGACTTGCCCACCGGCTTGCCGCTGGCGGCGAGGAAGGTGTTGGCGATGCCGCCGCCCACGATCAGCTGGTCCACCTTGTCGGACAGGCTCTCGAGTACGGTCAGCTTGGTGGAGACTTTGGAGCCGCCGACGATGGCCACCATCGGGCGCGCCGGGTTCGCCAGTGCTTTTTCCAGTGCGTCCAGTTCCGCCGCCAGCAGCGGGCCGGCACAGGCGACGGGGGCGAATTTGGCCACCCCGTGGGTGGATGCCTGGGCGCGGTGGGCAGTGCCGAAGGCGTCCATTACGAAGATGTCGCACAGGGCCGCGTACTGCTTGGCCAGGGCCTCATCGTCTTTCTTTTCACCCTTGTTGAAACGCACGTTTTCCAGCAGGGCTACTTCGCCATTTTCCAGGGAAGCAAGTTCCGCACCGTTTTGCCAGTCTTTGATCACCGGCACGTCCTTGCCCAGCAGCTTGCCCAGATGCGCGGCCACCGGCGCCAGGGAGAACTCTTCCTCATACTCGCCCTCGGTGGGGCGTCCCAGGTGGGACATCAGCAGGACTTTGGCGCCTGCATCTACGGCGGCCTTGATGGTGGGCAGTGCCGCGCGAATACGCGCGTCGGAGGTCACCACTCCGTCTTTTACCGGCACGTTCAGGTCTTCGCGGATCAGTACGCGCTTGCCCGCCAGATCCTGGTCCTTCATCAATTTAACCGCCATAGCCAATCCTCATTTTGCTTTCTGGTTGCTGAATACTTACTCACTCCGACCTTCCCAGCTCAGGCCAGAGAAAGCGGGCGCGGATTATAAGCTGTTGCGATTGTCCCTGCCCACACAGGGGGGCACCGGGCATTCGGCGCGGAGTATATCAACCCGTTTTGTAAATGAATTACCGCACACTCAGCAAAACGATCTGACACCGCTGTCATTATTACAAGACGGCAAAAAAGTTCGCGGCGGTGCGTTGCCCGGGTAATTCCGGCTCTCTACCATTGCCCGGAAGCCCCTCGCGGATGCGCACCATTACCCATAGACAGGAGTGTCCATGTCCGACGCCGGCAGCGGCCGCAATCGCCGCCACAAAGTGACCTTCCCCAATGCCCGCGGTGAACGGTTGGCTGGGATTCTGGAAACTCCGGCGGGCTCCCCGCTCGGTTTCGCTCTGTTCGCCCCCTGCTTCACCTGCGGCAAAGACGTGCTCGCCGCCTCCCGTATCTGCCGCCGCTTGGCGGATCACGGCATCGCCTCCCTGCGCTTCGACTTCACCGGCCTCGGCGACAGCGAGGGGGACTTCAGCGACACCAACTTCTCCAGCAATGTGGCAGACCTCGAAAGTGCCGCCAGTTTCCTGCGCGACGAATATCAACCCGCCTGCCTGCTGATCGGCCACAGTCTGGGCGGCGCGGCCGTGCTCGCGGCAGCGGCATCGGTGCCTGAGGCAAAGGCCATCGTCACCATCGCCGCACCGGCGGACCCGGAACATGTGCTGAAACAGTTTTCCTGCGCACTGGACACCATCCAGAGCGAGGGCAGGGCGGAGGTGAAACTGTCCGGGCGACCGTTCATCATCCGCAAGCAGTTCGTGGATGACGTGGAATCCATCGTCGAGGGCTATATCCACCGTCTGGGACGGCCGCTGCTGATCTACCATTCACCGGTAGATCAGGTGGTGTCCATCGACGAGGCCGCCGATATCTACAACCGCGCCCTGCATCCCAAAAGCTTTATCAGCCTGGATCGCGCCGATCACCTGCTCACCCGGCGGGAAGACGCGGTGTACGTGGCTGACACCCTCGCGGCCTGGGCCGCGCCTTACCTGGAGGCCCTGCCCGCGGCAACTGGTTCAGAGGAGGAGCCATGAACAGCCCCACGGGAAAGATTGAGGAATTCAGCGATCGCTGCCCTTACTGCGGCGAGACCATCCTGATGCTCATCGACACATCCGCCGGCAGTCAGCACTACATCGAAGACTGTGCCGTGTGCTGTCGGCCCATCCAGGTACTGGTGAGTGAGGATATGGAAGGTCAGTGGACGGTGGAGTTCAAGCACGAGGGCGATGTTTAGCCGGGAGATGGTCCCCCGGCGTTGCAGCCTCTCCCACCGGCAACTATAAACAGGCGTCGACATAAGTTCGCGGGAGTTCTCCGCGGTGCGGTCTCGAACGCACAAACCCTGAATAATGAAAGCCAATACAATAAGGAAACCTGTTATGGCAAACAGACTCTGGCTGCCAGCCACCCTGGCCCTCGCCATCGCCGCCTGCGGCGACCCCAACAACAACGGCAACGAAAGCGGCAAGATCACCACGCCCGACAAAGGCGCCGCAGAAGTACTGCAGTCCACCGCAGCCACCCCGCAAGCACTCAGTATCGATTACGAGAAATTCACCCTGCCCAATGGCCTGCGGGTAATCGTGCACGAGGATCGCAAGGCGCCAATCGTGTCTGTGGGCGTGTGGTACCACGTGGGCTCCAAGGACGAGAAACCCGGGCGCACCGGCTTTGCCCACCTGTTCGAGCATTTGATGTTCAACGGCTCGGAGAATTACGACGACGAATACTTCAAGCCCTTCGAACAGGCCGGCGCCACCGGCATGAACGGGACTACATGGCTCGACCGCACCAACTATTTCGAAACGGTGCCGAGCAACGCGCTGGACATGGCCCTGTGGATGGAATCCGACCGCATGGGCCACCTGCTCGGTGTGATCACCCAGGAAAAACTCGACGAGCAGCGCGGTGTGGTGCAGAACGAGAAGCGCCAGGGGGAAAACCAACCCTACGGCAAGGTCATGGGCAAGATGCAGCAGGCCATTTTCCCCGCCGGCCACCCCTATTCCTGGGAGACCATCGGCTCCATGGAAGACCTCAATGCAGCGAGCCTGGAAGACGTGCACGAGTGGTTCAAAACCTACTACGGCGCGGCCAACACTGTGCTGGTGCTGGCGGGCGACATCGATGTTGCCACCGCGAAAGAGAAAGTGAGCAAATACTTCGGTGATATTCCCGCGGGCCCGCCGCTGGCGAAAAAGGACTCGTGGATCGCCAAGCGCGACCAGTCCACCCGCGAGAGTATGTTTGACCGCGTGGCGCAGTCGCGCATCTACAAGGCCTGGAACACCCCCAACATCGGCCACGCAGACGCGGGTGCCATCGACCTCGCCGCCTCCATCCTCGGCGATGGCAAAAACTCGCGGCTGTACAAACGCCTGGTCTACCAGGACCAGATCGCCACCAGTGTGTACGTGTCTGAATACGAATTTGAACTGGCGTCGATGATCCAGGTGGTGGCCGACGCCAAACCCGGTGTGGATCTCGCCACTGTGGAAGCGGCTATCGACGAGGAACTGCAGAAGTTTCTCGCCGAGGGCCCGAGCAGCGAAGAGCTGGCGCGGGTCAACATGACCGATTACGCCGCCACCGCGCGCGCCCTGGAACAAGTGGGCGGCTGGAGCGGCAAGGGCGTGATCCTCGCCCGCGGCGAGCTCTATCTGGACAACCCCAACGGCTATCTGGAAGCGATGGCGCACCGCCAGCAACTGACACAGGCGCAGGTGCAGTCCGCCGCACAGAAGTGGCTGTCGAGCGGTGATCACGTGATCGAAGTGCACCCCTTCCCTGAATACAAAACCGCCGCAAGCGGCGCCGACCGCAGCAAACTGCCGGCGCTGGGCGACTTCCCGTCAGTGCCCTTCCCGGATATCCAGACCGCGGAAATGCCCAACGGCCTGAAGATCGTGCTGGCCGAGCGTCACTCGGTGCCGGTAGTGAACATGGAGCTGCAATTTGACGCGGGCTACGCCGCGGACCAGGGCGCGCGGCTCGGCACGTCCAGCTACACCATGTCCATGCTGAAGGAAGGCACCAAACACCTGAGTGCACTGGAGATCAGCGCGCGCGAGGAAATCCTCGGTGCCACCATCGGTACCAGTGCGGACCTCGATACTTCCAGCGTGAGCCTGAACGCCCTCACCAGTAATCTCGACGCCTCCATCGAACTGTTCGCGGATGTGCTGCTGAACCCCGCATTTGCCGATGAAGAAATCGAGCGCAAGCGCAGCCGTTGGATCGCCGGCATCCAGCAGGAAAAAACCAAACCGGTGCAGATGGCCCTGCGCAACCTGCCGCCGCTGCTGTACGGTGAGGGGCATGCCTACAGCATTCCGTTTACCGGCAGCGGCACCGAGGAGTCCATCACCGCACTCACCCGCGGCGACCTGATGAACTACCACCAGACCTGGCTGCGCCCGGACAATGCCACCCTGATCGTTGCCGGCGACATCACCATGCCGCAACTGCAGGAAAAACTGCAGCAGCACTTCGCCGACTGGACCGCACCGCAATCTGCCAAGCCGGTGAAAAATCTCGCGCGGGTGGCGCTGCCGGAAAAAGCCAGCGTTTACCTGATCGACAAACCCGGATCGGAACAGTCCATCATCATCGGCGGCCTGCTCGCACCCTCGGAGAAAATCCCCGAGCGCGAAACCCTGCACATGATGAACGATATTCTGGGCGGCACCTTTACCGCGCGCATCAATATGAACCTGCGGGAGGACAAGCACTGGGCCTACGGCGCCTACTCCTTCCTCACCGGCGCCAAAGGCCAGCAACCACTGCTGGTGTATGCCCCGGTGCAGACCGACAAGACCAGTGAATCCCTCGCGGAACTGCAAAAGGAACTGCGCGCGTATATCGGCAGTAATCCAGCCAAGGCGGATGAACTGCAGAAACTGAAGGACAAACGCATCAACGAATTGCCAGGGCGCTTTGAAACCATCAACGCTGTGGCCGGCGCCCTGTCATCCCTCGTCACTTACGAACGCCCACTGGATTACATGGACAGCTACGCCGAGCAGGTGCGCGGTATCGACCTGGAGCGGGTACGCAAACTGGCGAAGCAGACCATCAAGCCGGAACAATTTGTGTGGGTGATAGTGGGTGACAAGGAAAAAATTGCAGAAAAAATCGCACAACTGGAAATTGGAACTATTTCCGAGCTGAATGTGGACGGACATCCAATAGCGGGCGGCAGCTGAACAACTACCGGGAAAGCCCCTGCAAACATAAAAAAAGGTCGCGGCGTACGCCGCGACCTTTTTTTATGTTTTGTCCGTCGGAACTTCACTGCGCCCGAACATTGGCAATCCACCACCGGGGACACCTCTGAAAGTGTTGTGACCCGATGTTGCCAGACCCCACAAACAGGAACAAACGTACCAGTTAAGTTGCACCCCCATTAACACTGACGAGTAAGTACCTCTCGCCCTCCACTAGCTTGACGCGAATTTCATCCACAAAAAAAGATTTTGATCAGCGCTCCACACTTGCCATATCCGGCAATTGGAGCCGCGCAAAAAGCTGCTAGATTTTCTTCACCGGCTGTACGCCTGTATCGGGTTCGATACAACGGCAGCCACAAAAACCATCAACAATAAGAAGTACCAGCCTATTCTGGAGCAATAAAAAGATGACCAAATCCATTCCAACGTTAATCGCCAGCGCACTGGCTCTGGCCATATCCACACAGGCCAGTGCCTCCGACGAACGCTACATCGTCAAATTCAAGACAGGTAAAGGCCCCGCCGTAAAAGCGATGATGGAAAAGAACGGTGGACGTTCCGCTCTGACACTGGAAAAGCACAATGCCATGGCAGCCAACCTGCCGTCGCAAGCTCTCGCTGCACTGCGCAACAACCCTAACGTGGAATTTGTGGAAGAGGATGTAAAGCGCTACCCGATGGCGGAAAGCCTGCCATTCGGCATCCCCATGGTGCAGGCGGATCAGGTCAGCGATGTGCTGGCCGGCAACCAGACCGTGTGTATCATCGATTCCGGCTATGACCTCTCCCACGAGGATCTATCCGGCAACAATGTCACCGGCAGCAACGATCCGGGAACCGGTTTCTGGTACACCGACGAGAACAGCCACGGCACCCATGTGGCGGGCACTATCGCCGCGATCGGCAACGGCAAAGGTGTGGTGGGCGTGATGCCGAATGCCAATATCAAGCTGCATATCGTCAAGGTATTCGGTGCTGACGGCTGGGCCTATTCTTCGTCACTGGTCGCAGCTGCGGATCAGTGTGCCAGCAACGGCGCCAGTGTGATCAACATGAGTCTCGGCGGCACCACGAAATCTCGCACCGAAGAGCGCGCCTTTGCTGACCTGTACAGTACTTACAACATTCTCTCCATCGCCGCGGCGGGCAACGACGGCAACACCCGTCATTCCTACCCGGCCTCGTACGATTCCGTCATGTCCATTGCCGCCATCGACAGCAACAAGATGATCGCGGACTTTTCCCAACAGACCGATCAGGTCGAACTCGCCGGCCCCGGCGTGGATGTCCTGTCCTCTGTACCGGTGGGCATGGGCCTCGCCACCACATTTACCGCGGCTGGAGACACCATCGAAGCCTCTGGCATGGAAGGCAGCCCACAGGGCAGTGCCAGCGGCACCCTGATGGATTGCGGCCTTGGCGAATCCACCTGTGCGGACGCCAACGGCAAAATATGCCTGATTGCCCGCGGCAACATCAGCTTTGCGGAAAAAGTCCAGGCCTGTGAAGCTGGCGGTGGTGCGGCGGCGGTGGTCTACAACAATGAGCCCGGCATGCTATTCGGCACCCTGGGAGAAACCGTTACCGGTATCCCGTCGGCCGGCATTTCCGACATTGACGGAGCCACCCTACTCGGCCAAATCGGCAGCAGCGCCAGCCTCTCCATTGAGCCCAGTGACTACGCCTATTTCAATGGCACCTCTATGGCCACCCCACATGTAGCCGGTGTCGCCGCGTTAGTATGGAGCCATTTCCCCAGCTGCAGCGCCAGTGAGATCCGTACCGCGCTGAATAATACCGCGGAAGACCTCGGTGCAGTCGGGCGCGACAATGCCTATGGCTACGGTCTGGTGCAAGCAAAAGCAGCCGTGGATTATCTGACGGTCAACGGCTGTAGCGGTAGCAGTAGTTCTGGCGGCAGCAGCGGCGGTGGCAGCGGTGGTGGAAAACCTTGCAAGGGCAAAAACTGCAGCTGAGTACAGCAAGCAAAAGAAAGGGGCCAAATGGGCCCCTTTTCTATTTGCGAGCTCAGGGAAATTTTTTTACTACCCGAAAGAGCGAATTGATCCAGATCAATTTAATCAACCGGCTTGATCTAGATCAATTTTCTCCACAAACCCTACCACTAGAATCCCCCCGCCTCGATCAGCGACGCGCGTAGAGGGCGGTGCACCGCCGACCGTATTTACTGGTATCAAAATTCACGGAGATCCACGATGGGGAATGCCGACAGCGATGTGGTGTTTCAGAGCTATGGACGCTGCTGTAATAACGAATATTTCTTTGTCGATTTTTATGATCGTTTCATGGGTAGCTCCGAAGAAATCCGTGCACTGTTCGTCAATACCGACATGGCCGCCCAGCGGCATCTGTTGCGCAACGGCATCATGCAGCTGGTGTTGCACGCTCGCGGCATGCCGGATACCAAACTGCGCGCGCTGGGATGCAGTCATTCCCGCAGCGGCTACAATATCCGCCCGGAATGGTACGGCCTGTGGCTCGACGCATTGCTGGCAACACTGCAGCAATACGACCCGTACTTTGAGGACGCCACCGCGCAGGCCTGGCGCCGGGCACTCGAACCGGGAATCGAACTGATCCGCGGCGCCTACTGACCGGTCAGCAGACGGTTTCCCTTTGTACACCCCGGGATTGTTTGGTAGGCTTCGCGCGC
Source organism: Microbulbifer harenosus (assembly GCF_005771435.1). Taxonomy (GTDB): domain Bacteria; phylum Pseudomonadota; class Gammaproteobacteria; order Pseudomonadales; family Cellvibrionaceae; genus Microbulbifer; species Microbulbifer harenosus. The sequence goes on along the minus strand of NZ_VANI01000004.1, from coordinate 461,722 downwards.
AACCGCCGGGGAAAGTACATTCTTTGAACGAATTCCCGGTTCAAGACGCAGGGTGTCACCTGCAAGCACTACCCGCTGGATGAGTTTTTGAAAGCGATCAGCCGTCTTACCAATGCCCCCGGAATACCTCCGGCCAACCTTGACCCAAAGGTCAAGGCGGCATTCGTATTCTGGCTGCTGGGCAGCGCCTTCTTCGGTTTCTCCAATCTGCTGCTGCAATTCGGGTTTCCGCCAAACCCCGCTGAATTTATGCCGATCCTTGAAAGCGGCATCACCTCGGAAACCATCGTCGCGCTTGCCAGCGCCGCCCTGCTGATTACCAGCATCTTCGTTTTCCGGCATTTCTGGCTGCAACTGCTGCTCAGTTTTTTCAGAAGCCTGCGCGCCGTTTTCAAACGTTTTCTCCGCGCACAGCAACCGCCGGCTCCGGCACTGTGCTCCGCACACCGCTCCGCCCATTCCTCTCGGGCGCCTCCCTTCCGCGCGTAAACAGTTCGGTCTTTCCGACCGTGCGCGCTGATTTTTTCCGGAATCAACAAATCCGTTGACCTGACTGCCTGCGGCAGCAGGGGCTGGACTTGTTCGCTCGAAATTAGCCAGCGCATTTCTCACTACCCCCGGTAGTTGTTATCAACCTCCATAGCGAGAGGAATGCTCCTCGTGTTTATTCGTAGCCTCAGAAACGCTGCGCTGTCTGCCGCCGTGCTTGCACTGGCGGGATGCGACGGCGGCGTGCTCGACCCCAAGGGACAAGTGGGTGTCGATGAAAAATCCCTGATTATCATCTCCACCGTGCTGATGCTGCTGGTGGTCATTCCGGTTATCGTCATGACCCTGTACTTCGCATGGAAATACCGCGAAGGGCGGGAGCATGAAATCTATGCGCCCAAATGGGCCCACTCCACCAAGATCGAGGCCACCGTGTGGCTTATCCCGGTGGTGATTGTGGTCATTCTCGGCGTCATTACCTGGCGCTCCACCCACAGTCTCGATCCCTACAAACCACTGGAACACGAGCGCGACCCGCTCACCGTGGAAGTGGTTTCCCTCAACTGGAAGTGGCTCTTCATTTATCCAGAACAGGGCATAGCCGCGGTCAACGAGCTGGTGATCCCCACTAACGTGCCGGTGAATTTCAAGATCACCTCCGAATCCACCATGAACTCGTTTTTCATTCCGCAACTGGGAAGTCAGATCTATTCCATGGCCGGCATGGAGACGAAACTGCACCTGATCGCCAACGAGCCAGGCACCTTTGAGGGCTTCTCGGCCAACTACAGCGGTGCGGGGTTTTCCGGTATGCACTTCGAAACCAAAGCGGTGGACGAAGCAGTATTCGAGCGCTGGGCAAGCGATATGAAACAAGGTCATCCAACCCTCGACAGTACCCGCTACGCCGATCTCGCCAAACCCAGCGAAGACCACCCAGTGGAATATTTCAGCGCGGTGAGCGACGGGCTGTTCCACCAGATCATGTTCAAGTACATGCAGCACTACAACACCTGGAACAAGGCCCCTGTCCATCAAGAAATGGAGCACGGTGCCACTGGCATGCACCCCACCATGCATCATGGCAAAGCGGAGGAGTAACCCATGAATCTGCTCGGAAACTTATCCTGGGAAGCCATTCCCTATCATGAGCCCATCATCATGGGCACTCTTGCGGTGGTCGGCATCGCCGGCATTCTCATCGCCATCGCCATCACCCGCGCGAAACAGTGGGACACCCTGTGGTTTGACTGGATAACGTCCGTCGACCACAAGCGCTTGGGCGTGATGTATATCCTGCTGGCGCTGATCATGCTGATCCGCGGTTTTTCCGACGCAATTATGATGCGCACGCAACTGGCCATGGCCACCAACGGCGCCGCCGGTTATCTGCCGCCGGAGCACTACGACCAGATTTTCACCGCCCATGGGGTGATCATGATCATGTTCATGGCGATGCCATTCATGATCGGGCTAATGAACATCGTGCTGCCGCTGCAGATCGGCGCGCGCGACGTGGCCTTCCCATTCATGAACAATCTAAGTTTCTGGTTGTCTGCGGGCGGTGCTGTGCTGATCAATATTTCCCTCGGTCTCGGTGAATTTGCCAAGACTGGCTGGCTCGCCTATCCCCCGCTGTCGGAGCTGTCATTCAGTCCCGGCGTGGGCGTGGATTACTATATCTGGGCACTGCAGATTTCCGGCGTCGGCACGCTGCTGACAGGGGTGAATTTTCTGGTGACCGTGTTCAAGATGCGCGCACCGGGCATGAAGCTGATGGACATGCCGATTTTCACCTGGACCTGCACCTGGGCCAACGTGCTAATCGTGGCCTCCTTTCCGATTTTGACGGCGGTGCTGGGCCTGCTGACCCTCGATCGCTACCTGGATTTCCACTTCTTCACCAACGATCTTGGCGGTAACGCCATGATGTATATCAATCTGTTCTGGGCCTGGGGTCACCCCGAGGTGTACATCCTGATGCTGCCCGCGTTCGGGATTTTCTCCGAGGTAATTTCCACCTTCACCGGCAAGCGTCTTTTTGGTTACACATCCATGGTGTGGGCAAGCGGTGCGATTTCCATCCTCGGCTTCATCGTGTGGCTGCACCACTTTTTCACCATGGGTTCCAGCGCCAATGTGAATGCTTTCTTCGGCATCATGACCATGATCATTGCGGTACCCACCGGCGTAAAACTGTTTAACTGGCTGTTCACCATGTATCGCGGCCGCCTGCGTATGACGGTGCCGGTACTGTGGACGCTGGGTTTTATGGTGACCTTCACCATCGGCGGCATGACCGGGGTTTTGCTGGCAGTGCCGGGGGCGGACTATGTGCTGCACAACAGCCTGTTCCTGATCGCACACTTCCACAACACCATCATTGGCGGTGCGGTGTTCGGCTACCTCGCCGGCTTCGCCTTCTGGTTCTCCAAGGCCATGGGCTTCCACTTGAACGAGCGCATCGGCAAGGCCTCTTTCTGGTGCTGGCAGATCGGTTTCTATATGGCGTTCATGCCGCTGTACGTACTGGGTTTCCTCGGCATGACCCGCCGTCTGAACCACACGGACAACCCCGACTGGAATATCTGGCTGTATATCGCCTGTGCCGGTGCCTTCGTGATTCTCGTGGGCATCGTGCTGCAATTTGTGCAGCTGTATCTGGCATTTCGCAACCGCGAGCAGAACCGCGACCTCACCGGCGATCCCTGGAACGGCCACACCCTGGAGTGGTCCACCGCTTCGCCACCGCAGTTCTACAACTTTGCGGTGCTGCCGCAGGTGGACGACATCGATGCATTTACTGATATGAAAGAAAAAGGCACCGCATACCAGCGCCCCGCCAAATATGCGCCCATTCACATGCCCAAAAATACCGCTGCCGGAATTCTAATCGCCAGTGCAGCCACCGCGTTCGGCTTTGCCGCAGTGTGGCATATCACCTGGTTGGCGGTGGCGAGCCTTGTGGCCGCGGTGGTCTTTCTGTTGCAGCGCGCCTACGTCTCGAATGTGGATTACTACGTGCAACCGGATGAAATCGCACGTATCGAATACGCGCACCTGCGCCACGTGAATCCCGCTCCCGCTCACCACCAGGCCACCCCGGCCAAGCGCCGCAAAAAAGCTGCCGAAGAATCTATCGAGGAGGTGTCCGCATGACCGCGATCGCTCACGTACATCAGGGTGCCAACACGGCACCGGATCATCACCACCACGACACGAGTGAGAACACCATCTTCGGTTTCTGGCTCTATCTGATGACCGACTGCCTGTTGTTCGCATCAGTCTTCGCCACCTACGCAGTCCTGTTTATGAACACTGCCGGTGGCGTATCTGGACGCGATATTTTCGAACTGGATTATGTCGCTATCGAAACCGCGGCACTGCTGTTCAGCAGCATCACCTACGGTTTTGCGATGATCGCCGCACACCGCCAGAACAAAGGTGCCACCCTCGGATGGCTGCTGGTGACCTTTGCCTTCGGCGCGGTGTTTATCGGCATGGAAGTGAATGAGTTCCATCACTTGATCGCCGAGGGTAATGGCCCGTCGCGCAGCGCCTTCCTGTCTTCGTTCTTTGCTCTGGTCGGCATGCACGGTCTGCATGTTACCGCCGGCCTGATCTGGATGGCGGTGATGATGATCGAAGTGGTCAAGCGCGGTCTCGGCAGACAGACCATCACGCGGCTGTCCTGCCTGAGCCTGTTCTGGCACTTCCTGGATATCGTCTGGGTGTGTGTATTTACCGTTGTCTACCTGATGGGGGTTCTTTAATGAGCGCGCAGACAGATTTACATGCCGATCACTCTCATGAAACGGATCACGGCAGCGTCAAGTCTTACCTGGTGGGGTTTGCACTGTCGGTCATTCTCACCGCCATTCCATTCTGGGCGGTGATGACCGCTCAATTCGACAAGGCCACCAATATCTGGCTGATGGTGACAATGGCAATCGTGCAGGTGGTGGTGCATCTCAAATATTTCCTGCACCTGAACTTCTCCGAACAAGGGCGTGCGAACACATTCGCCTTCCTGTTTACCGCATTGATCATCGTCATGGTGGTTGGATTGTCGATATGGATCATCTACGCCTCCAACGCCATGATGATGCACTGACGCTTTTGGCGATTCGGGAATGGCTATGCTCAAACATTACATTCACGTCACCAAGCCGGGCATCATCGCCGGCAACCTGATCTCGGTCGCCGGGGGATTTTTTCTCGCCGCCCGCGGGGACATCGACTGGCAGCTGTTTTCCGCCACGGTAATCGGGTTGTCACTGGTGGTGGCCTCCGGTTGCGCTATCAACAACTGCATCGACCGCGATATCGACGCGCGTATGCAGCGTACCCGCAATCGGGTGACCGTCACCGGCGCCCTCTCGGTGCGCGCGGCGCTTGTGTTTGGAATAGCGCTCGGCGTTGTGGGATTTGCGCTGCTGGCGGTATTCACCAACGCCGTCAGCGTCGCTTTCGCTGCGCTGGGTTTTGTGATTTATGTGGTTGTCTACAGCCTGTATATGAAGCGCAATTCCGTATACGGCACGTTGGTGGGCGCGCTCTCCGGTGCAGTGCCGCCGGTGGTGGGTTACTGCGCGGTCACCGGCCAGTGCGACAATGCGGCCCTGATCCTGCTGCTGATGTTCTGCCTGTGGCAGATGCCGCACTCCTACGCCATTGCGATATTCCGTTTCCGCGACTACGCAACGGCGAATATCCCGGTACTGCCGGTGGCGCAGGGCGTCGGCAAGGCCAGGCTACATATCGTGCTGTATATCGCGGTGTTTTCACTGGTCAGCATCCTGCTGCCACTGAACGGCTATACCGGCGTGGCTTTTACGGCGGTGGCCTGCACCACCAGTTTCTGGTGGCTGGTGATGGCACTGCGGGGTTACCGGAGGGATGTGGATATTCACAGCTGGGCGCGACAGGTGTTCGCGTTTTCTATCTTTATCATCACCGCACTCAGCGTCAGTATGGCGCTGGACTTTAATGAAGTCGTAACTAACGCGTCCCCACATCTCGCGGGAATCTGATGCCGCATGGACCACCAGATACCATTCCAATAAAAAGGTTTGCCGGCTAACCGGCAAACCTTTTCGCTCTCACAGATCCTTTGACGTTTACCGCTGCAGATCCCGGATGCAGCTGTTGTAGGCATTGATAAATACCTCACTGCCCCGGTTCGGGACCGCATTGGATTTATCCGCTGCCACGTTCCGACAACCCTCAAGCTGATCACTGCTCAGGCCTGTACCCGGCAATGTCTGGCTGCGCTGATACATATGCGCTTGCAATACACGGTCCTTATGAGCCTGTACGGTAGGTTGAGGTACCTGATAGAACAGGCCGGTGTCCTGGTTGAACTGATAGAAATTATTGCCACTTCTCCAGTAGGTGGTGCCCATGATCTGAACTTCCGAAGCACCAGCAGGAAGCTGGGATATCGGCTGCTGCGCCAGGGCGGCACCGGAAAGTGAACAGAACAGTACTACAGGTATTAAGTAACGCATGGAAAACTCCTCCTCTTCCAACGTGCCACGAAGTCTACTCACGCCCGACCGCCGTCCCCAACGAATTTCCCGATAAATTTTCTGATCCGGTGGTTCACAACCGACCCTTTTCAGAAGCCTGGTTTTGTCAATACTGCGCATTTTAAGAAAGCGGAAAACTGGTCTTCAATATGATCTAATTGAGTCCTTATTGGTTCAAAATGGACAAAAAACGTGCAACCAGAATTTCTTACCGCCACCCTGTTCAATCTCGGTATCAACCTGCTCTACACCGTACTGGCCATCATCGTGGGTATGGTTGCATTGCTCGTGATCGACAAAAAGCTGCTGAAACATGTGGATATCGAACAGGAACTCAAAAACGGCAACATCGCCGTAGCGATATTTGCTTCCACCATTCTGGTGTTTGTAGCAATGATCATTTCCTTTGGTTTGAAAGGTTGAGGTTAATTTCCCGTGCGCCTTTTGCTCACCGGAGTACTACTGAGCATACTGATGATGCTGCCGGAGCTGCTCCAACAGCGGAACCAGTTACTGCGAGACAGCGTTGTTCTGAGCCACCAGCGCGCCGCCGCTGGGGAGGGCGAACCTACCGATGTCAGCGACAACCAGCGCGGCACTGTACTGGTGGAAGGCAGCCGCTCGCCACTCACGGAACAAATGGTGCAACAGGCGGTGGGGAAACGCTCGGATGCAGAGAGCGGCTACATTTCTATCTGGAACTGGCAAGGGCTGGAAAACGTCACCGCCTCTGCCCGCGGCCTCGACAGTCACCATCACTTCGCCAACAGTTATCTCGTCGGCTTCCAGCCTTTTGAGACCAAGGAGCTTTGGGTCCCGCTGTACACTCTCGCCATGCGCAAGGAATACCAGTACGACCATCTGCAGTACGCAGGGCTTGCAGATATCTGGCAGACCTCCCGCCAAGCGTATTACCAGAAACGCGGTGACTGCGAAGACCACGCCATCCTGCTGGCGGACTGGCTGATCAATCTCGGGGTGGATGCGCGGGTCGCACTTGGTACCCATAAGGGTGAGGGCCACGCCTGGGTCGTGGCTGTTGTCAATAACACGGAATACCTGCTCGAAGCCACCAGCAAACGGCGCCAGTCCAGCTGGCAGGCCATGCCGCTGGCGGCACTCGCGGAAGGTTATGAAGTGGAATTTCAGTTCAACCGGGAATACTTCTGGGCGAAAACCACCTCGGCGTCCACCCGCAGTTATCGCGGTAAGCACTGGATCAGAAAGTCGCAGTTTGTGCGCGGTTAGTATAGCCGGTATTAATCAGTCGCAATTCTTGCTTAATTGGCGAGGTAATAAAACAACGGCACCTTTCGGTGCCGTTGTTTTATTCCGAATTACCTTACTCCTGACTCAGCTCTTGTAACTCCAGACCACTGATTCCCTGGGAGATAACATACAGTTTGTCTCCGCTGCGCAACAGATGCAGTGGATTTACCAGATTGTTGGCGCTGCCAGTACGGGCAAAGCTCGTAAGATAGTCATGCTCATACAGTGTGCCGTCCGAGCCCAGTACTTGAACTTCACCGGCAGATTCATCGAACACCAAGCTGTTCACCATTACGCCAGTCGCAGTCAGGCTGAGGACATAGGTCATGTCGGAGGCGAGGAATACATCGCCACCGCGGGTTATAACGTGCTGGCTATCAGGCGTCGCCCAGATGTTGCCATTCATTCGGTAGTATCCGTGATAGGGTGAATCGCCGAGACGGGTGATGCCAGTACCGCTAATGTCGAATTTTTCAATATCGGAAGGAGATAAGTCACTGTCCGCGGCAAATACCCAGTTCTGCGATGGGTGCAACGCGAGGCGTGAACGCTGCCGGATGCCATTCTGCCCAAGCAGGACGCCGGTCTCGGCATTATAAGAGAGGATATCTGTCCACTGGCCGGAACCCGACGCCACCACCAGTTTACCGGAATCAGTAGCCACGAGATCGTAAGGATCTGTCGCCACCAGGATAGTGTTGATATGGGCCTGTTGCTCAGGATCAAACTCAGCCACATAACCATACTGGTCCTCTTCCCACCAGTAACTGCTATGCTCTTGCACCAGCAGCGCAAGATAGAGCTTGCTGCCATCTGGTGTGATCGCCAATCGCTCCGGCATTTGTTCAAACTCGAAGTAGCGTTCGGTAAGACCACTCAACAGATTTACCACATATAGACGCTTAGCTGATTTATCGCTGAAGTAAGCCTTATTCCGCGTCTGGTCCACCACAAAGTCGGCTATGGCAAAATCCAGCTGATTGGCAATGCTGCCCGTTACCTCTATCCCCGTGTTCACACCCTGCGCGACAGAGAGACTCTTCTGCGCAATCGAAGCAAGCCCTCCCGAGTCGCGGACCTGCATGCGAACGAGGTAGCTACCCGCCAGTATATAGTTGTGACTGGCAGAAGAACTGGTAGAGAAGTCACCATCCCACTCACCATCACCGTTCAGGTCCCAGCGGTACTGCAGTGCATCACCATCCTCATTGTCAATACTGCCCGAGGCATCGAAGGTAAATGTGTTCGCCGTATCCATCGCCGCTGCATCAACACTGAACGCGGCCACCGGCGCGGTGTTAGCGCCGCAGCCAATGCAGGGATGTACGTATTCACTCAGCTGGAATGCCGTCTGCCCTTCGGAAACAACGAACACACTGCTGCCAACTACGGAAATGGATACCGTATCTGCCGGCACCGACATGGTGTCAACCTGCAACCAACTGCTTAGATTGAAGTACTGAACACTTCCGTCTGACAATAGCGCAAACGCCAGTTTTTCCGCTGTATCAAAAGCCAGTTGCTCTATCCGCACCTCCTCCGAGGTCAACCCAAACACAAAGGAGAGATCTGATGTGCGAAAAATATCGCCGCCGCGGCTGATCAGGTAGTTTCCATCTGGGGAAACCCAAATATTGCCATTCACGCGATGATTGCTCAGATAAACGGAATCCACCGAATCATCAATACCAATACCCGATATATCCAGTTTGTAGATATAGGAATATGAGTCGGACTGAACCGCAAACACCTGCTTCTGCGAAGGAGACAAGGCCAACACGAGCTGGCTTGCCACACTGAGACTACTAAGCAGATTGCCACTGTCAGCATCATATGCCTGGACGTGATTCCAACGTCCAGAGACAACCAGCTGCCCTGCATCCGTCACCACGAGGTCATAGGGGTCAATCGCAACCGGCAGTGTATTTACATGGGCCTGTTGCTCGAGATCAAACACAGCAACATAGCCGAGCTGCTCTTCCAAACTGCGGTATGCATTAGAACTCGTAGAAAGTAACGCGAGATACAACTTACTGCCATCTGGAGTAATCGCCATGCGCTCCGGAATTGCCGGAAATTCAAAGTAACGTTCAGTCAATCCGGTTAACAGGTCGACTACATATAACCGCTTTTCCGATTTATCGCTGATGTAAGCCTTGCTGCGCAGAAGATCGACTTCCATTTCTGTCACAGTGAAGTCAAGCAAATGGGCCGCGCTGTCTGAGACTTCAACACCATTGTCGATGCCCTGGGCAACCGAAACCACCTTTGTTCTGGTGGAGGTCAGACCGCCGGAATCCCTGATCTGAAGACGCACCTGATAGCTGCCCGAGAGCAGGTATTTCTGTTCCGCGGTAGAGTTGCTGGAGAACGCCGAGTCCCACTTTCCGTCACCGTTCAGATCCCAGCGATAGAGCACTGCACTCCCATCTTCGGAATCACTACTTGCACTACCGTCAAACTCATATACGTTCGAGGTATTACCTGTTTCCGGGGCATACTCAAAAGATGCCGTAGGTGCAGTATTAGCACCGCAACCCGTACAGGGATGCTCCATATCCGTAAGCAGGGATTCAGACTCCGTACCGGCCAGAGCAACGACTTTGCCACCCATTACGGAAATCCATTCACTCCCATTCAGTACAGGAACACTGCCAACCTGTAACCAGCTGGTCATATTGAAATACTGCAGGCTGTCGGCAGACGTCAGAGCGAAAGCCGTGTTTTCCACCGGATCGAAAGTCAGCTGTTCAATGTAAACACCCTGGGCGGTGAGGTTCGTAACAAACGTCATGTCGGAGGCATTGAAAATATCACCACCGCGTGTGATCAGATACTTTCCATCCGGCGTAGCCCATACGTTGCCGTTTATACGGTGGTCGCCGTGGTAGGGGGAGTCACCCACACTCACAATACCTGCGCCACTAATATCAAATTTTTCAAAATCGGATGGAGACGAACCCGTGTCCGCCGCAAACACCCAATTCTGGGACGGATGGAGAGTTAGGCGGGATGCCTGACTAATGGATGCATTGCCGAGAACCTTGCCAGTACTGGCTTCGTACGCGTAGATATCGGTCCACTGACCAGAACCCGACGACACGATCAGCTTGCCGGCGTCTGTAACCACCAGATCGTAGGGGTCGGTATTTATCTTGAATGTGCGGACATATGCAAGCTGTTGCAGGTCGATCTCTGCGATATAACCATACTGCTCCTCCTCCCACCAATAAGAACTGTGCTCCTGGGCAAGCAATGCCAGATACAGGGTAGAACCGTCGGATGTCATGGTCATGCGCTCAGGCATGAAATCGAATTCGAAATATCGCTCGGTGAGGCCGGTGGTGACATTCACTACATACAGACGTTTGCCGGCCTTGTCGGTGATATAGAGCAGGTTGCGCGCTTTGTCCTCCTGTACTTCGGTAACATTGAAGTTCAGGCTATTGGCGACAGCATCCTCTACAACCACACCGGGATCAATCCCCTGCGCAACGTTGACGCTCTTGACAGCCGTGGAAACCAACCCCCCCGGATCCTTTACCTGCAGGCGAACAAAGCGCAAGCCCGCCAGTGTGAAGCGATGCTTCAATATCGGACTGGAAGAGAAGTCCGCTTCCCACTGACCATCGTTGTCGATATCCCAGCGGTACTTAAGCCCTACGCTACTTTCACTATCGCTACTGGTCGATGCATCGAACGTGTATAGATCGGTCGTGTTGCCATCGGTCGGAGTGTAAGCATAGCGCGCGACGGGTGCTGAATTGTTACCGCAATCGGCGCAGGGGTGCTGTTTCTTGATGGTGATTAGTTCATTCTGGTCAACCAGAAAGTAACTGACACTGTCCCCATGGGTATGGACTCCGAGAGCATTGCCAAAATACATATCTGTGGTTACTGCCTCGAAGGTAGACAGATTGACAATCAGAATGCTCTTGTCGGAAAGCATGAGCCAGGCAAGACCCCGCGCAGTATCAAAATGTACGTGATGGATCGTTACCGACGGCGGAGTAATACTTTTTACATAGGAAAGGTCACTGGCTAAGAACAGGTCCCCGGCACCAGCAATGACATACTTACCATCTGGCGTGGTCCAGACGTCGTAACCAGCGCGATGATTGTAGTTGGTGGATACATTAGAGGGGCGCACAATACCCGCGCCACTGATATCCAGCTTTTCGATTTCCGATGAGCTGGACCTGGAGACAAATACGGATTGTTCATCCGAGTGCAGGCTGATATATGAACCCTGGTAAATGTGATTGCTCATGCGGCCAAGCTCTACGCCAGTATCCGCATCGTAGGCGATGATGTTGGTCCACTGCCCGGATCCCGACGTCACTACCAGTTTTCCGCCACTGGTAACTACCAGATCGAATGGATCGATATTGAGTGTGAGGGTTTTAACAAGAGTGCGGGACTCGAGGTCGACTATCGCTACGTGGCCCAGCTGATCTTCCTCCCACCAGTAGGAGCTATGTTCCTGCTCCAGAAGCGCCACATAAAGCTTGCGCCCATCCGGAGTAGCCGCCATCCGCTCGGGAGCGTGGTCAAAGGTGAAATATTGCAAAAGGTCGCCGGAGTATAGATCCAGTACTTCAACACGCTTTCTGCTTTTATTGGATATGTAGAGTAGGCCACGATCCGCATCTACATAGGTATCGGCAATGCCTTCAGCTGCGCTGGCACCAATATGCACCAGCTCCAGAAGGTTGTCGGTTGCGTCTTCCAGTCCATCCTGATCGTCATCTTTATCGGTATTGTCCCCCAGATAGTCGCCATCAAAATCCCGCTGTTCATCGGGGTTCCAAGGCAACTGGTCGAGTTCATCCGCGACACCGTCATTATCATCATCCGGGTCGACGTTGTTCATCAGACCATCGCCGTCAAAATCGAGCAGCGTGGATTCCGCCAACTGACGGGAAAAGTGTCGAATGGCATTGGCTGGCATCACCGGGCCGTCTCTTCCTGGCAGCGACGCAATAAGAGCCTTGACCTTTGCGCTAGCCAGAAACGTCTTATATGACTCGGACAAATCGGCCAATTTAATGTCGGCGGCGGCCAGTGCATCAATATTCACCTGCGGGATAACGATGGCATTTTCAATATCACCATCGTCATCAAGGGTCTGTAACAGCACAAGCGTGTTGATCACTTCATTGCTGCTGAAATCCCGGAGCGCAAACAAATCAAAAGGCGTCATTACCGGTAAGGCGGCTACTTCCGGAAAAGCGATATTCCCCACTGAAAAGACAATGTGGTCATCTTGCCTGAACTGGAATTTCCCGCGGGCATCGGTGGTACCGGCAAGGCCGGAGGTGGTGGTGTAGGAGAGTCCCACCACGCGGCTGTCCAGGAATATGCCATCCATGGACACAACGTCACCGCCACTGGAACTGCTGGATCCGCCCCCGGAGCTGCCCGAACTTGAGCTGCTGGAACCACCAGTCTGGGGCGATTCGCTCGATCCGCCCCCGCCGCCGCAGCCCGACAACGCCAGCACAACTGAAAACAGTAAAGTGAAAAGATTTCGGGAGAAAAGTCCGTGTTTCATGGGCAATCCGGTTATTAACGTCAAATACAGCCAGAGGTCATTGCGCGCAGCAATAACTGGAGCCCCTGAACAACCAGACTACAGTGACGGCGAAGCCCCCCAGAAAATAGCGATCAAGGCTAAAACAGTGATCGACGCCAGTCCAGAGCGTGTAATGAAGTGTAATTTCGTTAGAGCCGACCACAAAAAATACAAAACGAACAATAAAAAAACACAAGAGTTAGTAAAACCACAATATGAGTGATAATCAACCAGAACTATACCCGTTACCTCGACTCCGATCCGCTTCGACAATGATTCATTTACTGCCTCCACTATCTTCGATGGCCTGTTAATGGTTTCTCGCCCCTACGTCTGTCATAGAACCCGGGCGGCTAATCATATCGGCAAAACAGGCAGCACCGACTTAACGTTTCCTCTGGCCAATGAAGTACCGGAATTTCGCCAACTTAAAATTGGCGCGAGCTTGATAGCGAATTGGCGGCCGAACTGCAACGTGCATACTGTTCGCATTCTCAGATCCCACTCCCCCGATCCCTGATTTCTTTCGCCCCGACTCCACTCACCGCGTATGCCCGGCTTTTGGCACGTTTAATGCTTTTCACCCTTTGTTCAACGGGGAACAAACGGGGAAATTTATGAGTATTGAGGAAGTATCTCTATTCATCCTGCTGCTGTGCGCTGCAGGTCTTATCGCGGGAATTACCGCGGGACTGTTCGGCAATGGCGGAGGCTTTGTGGTAGTGCCCGCGTTGCTCGCCGTATTTCCCTTTCTGCACAGCGCTTCGGATGAAATGATGCGGGTCGCTGTGGGTACCTCCCTCGCTTCCATCGTGATTTCCTCGGCGCGCTCGGTGCAGGCGCACCACAAGCGAGGGGCGGTGGATTTCAAGGTATTGCGGGACTGGTCGATATGGATTGTGCTGGGCGTCGGCGCCGGTCTGTATATTGCCTCGTTTACCGACAGCAAAAGCCTTGTCTATGTATTTGCGGCCGGTGTACTCCTCTACTCCATCTATTTCCTGTTTCCGAATCTGTTCGATGGCCTCAAGGGCAAACTCGAAATGCCTACCGGCCTCGCCCGCGCCGGGCTCGCCAGTTTTCTCGGTGGGTTTTCGTCTCTGCTCGGCATCGGCGGCGGCACCATTACCGTGATGACCATGGTGCTGTGCAACCGCCCTGCGCATCAGGCGGTTGCAACCGCTTCTGGTATCGGCTTTCTGATCGGTCTGCCCGGAGCCATCGGCTTCCTCATTATGGGGCTCGACGCACCGAATCTGCCCATGGGCTCCATCGGCTACATCAATATCCCGGCGCTGATTGCGATTTCCGCGTTCTCTATCATTTCCGCGCCTATCGGTGCGCGCTGGGCACACAGTCTTAATGAGCTGCATCTGAAGCGGCTGTTCGGGGTGTACCTGATTGCCGTCTCCCTGGCGATGTTTGCCAAGGCCTGATTACAGCGTTAATCCAACACACATAAACACAAAACACAAAACACACAGCCAGGAGAGCAGAATAATGCACAAATCACTGAGCAGAAGGTTGTTTTTACAAGGGGCAACAGCGGCCTTTTCCGCGGCTACCATGGGTGGACTTGCGAGCAGCGCCTCCGCCAAGGAAATTATCAGACCCAAACCGCTGTACGGCCCACCGCCGGGTGTGGCCAGGCTCAGCGCAAACGAAAATCCCTACGGGCCCAGTCCCGCCGCCCTCAAAGCCATAATGGAGGCAAGCCAGAAAGGGGCCTACTACGTTTACGACAGTGTAACGCGGCTCAAGGAAATGATTGCTGAACGCCACGGTCTGACACCGGATTACATTTCCCTCGGTTCTGGCAGCAGTGCAGGACTCACAGCGGCCGCCATCGTCGCCGGGCGCAAGGGCAACATTCTCGGTCCCGATCTGTTTTGGGATACCACAGCTCAGGTAGTGGAGGTTCAGGAGCTGGGCGAAATCAAAAGGCTGCCGAAACTGGAGTCTCTGCAGATCGACCTGGATGCCATGTACGCAGCCATTGACGATTCCATCTCCATGGTACAGGTCACCAACCCGAACAACCCCACGGGTCTGTTGATTGACCCGATCGCTATGCGGAATTTCTGCATCAAAGCTTCCAAAAAGTGTACCGTGCTGGCGGACGAGGCCTATAACGAACTCACCGACAACAGCGATGCCAATACCGTCATTCCCCTGGTGAAGCAGGGACATGACATTATCGTTGCACGCACCTTCTCCAAAATCTACGGGCTTGCGGGTATGCGCGTGGGCTACTTGATTGCGCAACCGGAGAAGATAGAAGAAATCGAAAAGTACGGTGTGGGCTGGTACGGGCTCAACCAGGCCGGCCTCGCCGCCGCCATCGCCAGCTACGAAGACCACACGTTTATGGATTACTGCCGCAACAAGGTGAAAGAAGCGCGGGAGATGGTCAGTGCGGCGGTTAAAGAGAATGGGCTAACTGCGCTCCCCTCCGTCACCAACTTCATGTTCGTCAATCTGGGCGATCTCAATGCGGAAACTTTCCGCGCGGAGATGGAAAAAGAAAGTGTGTTTATCCGCGGTATCTACCGCGACTACACCAACTGGTCGCGGGTCAGTATGGGCTTTATCGAGGATGTGGAGAAATACACTTCCGCACTGCCAAAAGTTCTTCATCGCTTGGGCTGAGCAAACGCCTGTTCCTCCAAATGGCCAGCACTGCTGGCCATTTTTCTGCCGGTATCCGATTCGCGAAAACGTTTATCGCTTTTAGTTCGCGTCACGCAGCGCCCGCCGCCACAGGCAAACGAGCATACTGGCCGTGATTTGCGGAAATCCGGATACTGCGCACGGTTAGTGTGATTAATCCAACCGACTCGCAAGTGAGTACCGGCTCGACAAACTTCTGTCGCGCAAAAAAATCCCCGCAAAGCGGGGATCAAGCACGTGAAAGGCAATGGAAGACTAGAAATTGTGTTGGAGACTCAGGTAGTAAAAACTGCCCTGCCAGTCGACGATGGAACCGGTGGGATAGATAGCACCGCAGCAGTAGTCGCCCAGTAGATCCTCGTCTGGGTATTCGTCAAAAATATTCCGACCGCCGATACTGGCACTGGTGGCTTCGGTAAAGTGGTATTTACCTTCCAGATCCACCTGTACCACGGAGCCGTACTTCTGCACCTCGCCATCCTCGTAATTTTCCGAAGTCCCGTACCAATTGGCCCTGGCCATCAGCGAGACGGGGCCAATATCGTGCATCGCGGTCACGGCGCCGCGCAGTTTCGGGTCGAAGTTTTCGAAGTCGTGCTGATCCTCCTCGTTCAGGTATTCACTGGGGTCCGAGGTAAATTCCGACTTGTTGTAATTGAGCGAAGCGGTAATGTTGGTGGTGTTGTCTGCGGACCACTCCAGTGGATAGGTCGCCACCAAATCTACGCCCTGGGTACGTGTGTCGAAGGCATTGGTGAAGTAAAAGACACCGCCAATGGATTCCGCCCCCACCACACCGGCGTCCACCAGTGCCAGATAGTTTTCGTAGGCCGCGCCACTGTCAGTATCTGCGGAAACATCCAGGGTGGAGATCGCGTAAGTCCTGTCGTCCACGTCGATGCGATAGAAATCCACCGTCAGATTGAACTTGTCAAAATCCGCAGTGAACCCAAAGGTAAAATTGGTTGAGGTTTCCGGCTTCAGGGCTTCGGCGCCCAGCGCCTGGGCGACACTGCTGCTGGCGGGAAACAGGCCGGTCGCCACCGGGAAGCCGTTTGGCAGGCGCGTGGACACGTTGGTGGTACCCTGCTGGCCCGGCGTTGGTGCGCGGAAGCCGGTGCCGATCGAGGAGCGCAGCCCGATGCTGTCGGTGATGTCGTATTGCATCGCGAGCTTGCCCACCAGCTCCGAATCAAAGTCGGAGTAATCCTCGAATCGCATAGCGGCCTGCACAAACAATTGATCGGTGAGGTCGGTGCTCAGATCGCCGTAGATGGCATAGGAGTCGCGGGAATAGCTGCCGCTGTATTCCGGCGAGTACCCGGGAAAACCGTTGGAACCCACACCCACCACCTGATAGACCGCATCATCCGGATCGGCACAATCGAGACTGGAGCCATCCGCAATAGCGGCAAGACCCGCGCTGGAGGCGGTGCCATCGGCATTGCAGAGGCCCCAGGGATCTGGTGTGGCATAGGGGCCCGCCTCGTAGGAAGCCTCGTCACCGCCGGTCAGCTCGTAGGATTCATCCATATAGCTGAAACCGAACGCGGCCACCACCGGGCTGCTTAAGCCCAGCATTAACTCTTTGGAGAAGTCCGCCTGGATTTGGACTTCCTCATTCGCCAGGGTGCCCGGCTTAAAGGATGTGGGGCTATCCGGTCCCATGGACGGGTTGATGGTATTTTTCAGGGTATAGCTCACCTCCGAGTAGCCGTAACGCGCACTCAGATCGTAGGCAAGACCGGAAATCATTTCGCCTTTAAGCCCGGAGACCAGCGCATAGTCAGTGACATCGCCAAAAAAGCGCGGAGTAAAGCCGCCGGGGAATTTTTCCAGTGGACTGTAGATGGAACCGTCTTCCAGCCGCAAATCTTCAATAGTGCCATTGCCCGGATAGCGATAATAGAAACCGCCGTCCGCCGAGCTTTCGGAGTAGTTGCCGAACGTATAGAGTTCCCGGCCCTCGCCGAGATCGTAGCCGGCATTGAAGAACAGCCGCGCGGCTTCGGAATTGGGCTGCCCCCAGGGCTGCACCACATCACCTTCAAGAGATGCTTTTTTTGCCGCTTCGATATACGCCGCATCCTGATCGTCGATACAGAACCAGCTTTCACAGTACTGCTCTGAGCGGGATGTGAAATCCGCAGAAGACACCTCACCGGAAATGCTCAGGAAGCCACGGCTCCCAAGCGGCATACCCACGTTGCCGGTGGCGGTGGTCTGGAAGCCATCACCTTCGCTGTACTCACCGGTGCGAACGCCAAAAGACCCACCTTCATCATTGTCTTTCAGAATAAAGTTGATCACACCGGCGATGGCATCGGAGCCGTATTGAGCCGCCGCACCATCGCGCAGTACCTCGACGGATTTGAGTGCGGAACTGGGGATGGTCGCAATATCCGGGCCCTGGGTACCGGAACCACCGATCTCCACCAGTGCGGCTCGGTGGCGGCGCTTGGAGTTCACCAGTACCAGGGTTTTATCCGTGGGCATACCGCGCAACTGTGCCGGGCGAATAAAGGTACCGCCGTCACTGATCGGCTGGCGCGACAGGCTGTAGGAGGGAACAAGGGTCATCAGCACATCATTGGTATCGGTGTGGGAAACCGACTCCAGCGCCTCACTGCCGAATACGTCCACCGGTACTGGCGAATCAGAAACCGAGCGCGGCTTGCCCCGCACTCCGGTCACCGCTACTTCCTCTATTTCATCTGCCACCGCCATTGGAACCGGTGCCATGGCACCTCCGGCGATAATTGCTACCACAGCACAACTTAGAGACTTCCGCTTCATGAGCCACCCCTCTTTATTAAAAAAACGCCATAACTTTTTGTTGAGTTTTGATTTTTTCGGGCAAAGAAACCCCGCACCGCGTACGCATCAGATTGCGCGGTGAAACTGGACATCGGGTACAACGGATACTTCTGTTAAGGGCCAGTGACGGTCATTGCGACCAGCGCCCTTCTGCGCCTGACGGCGGCACTAAATGCCTGTCGATACGGCTTAACCTAAATTCAGCAATATGCGTGCCAGAAAATTTCTGACCATTTTTCGCATCCACTGCATCCAGAATGGCAATGACTTGCGTCATACCTGCAGATCAAGCCTCTTATTCCACCTGGAACAGTTTCTGACCGGACATGATGATGAACCAGATTCGCCTGCTGACCCTCGCTTCTTTAATGGCCCTTTCCGTCACCGCGCCGGTGCAGGCAGCCGAGATCCATCTGGACTCGGATGACCATCACTATTGCGACGTGGATATCCACCATCAGATCACCGTCGGGCCGGACTTTATGGAAGCCCGCGACGGAGACGATAACCAACCGCTGTTCGCCTACAACGCCCCGGACCAACTGGCGGTGGGCGATACAGGGCTGCTTCTCAATCGCCAGCAACAGGAAATGATGCAGTCCTACCAACAGGGACTGCACACGGCCGGGCGCCAGGTGTCGCAGATTGCGATGGATGCCATCGATATCGCCATGAACGGCGTCGGCATTGCCCTCGCCGCACTTGCCGGTCCCGATGACTCAGACACCCAGGAGTTTCTGCAATCGTCCGAAGCGCTGCGGGAAAAACTGCTGGCGCAGACCAGGCGGCAGGGCGACGTATATACCTTCGGCACCCCATGGGTTGGCGACTCCTTCGGAGGAGCTTTCGAAAGAGAATTGGAACCACAGATCGAAAAACTGGCGATGAAGTCTGCCCGTAATATTTCCTGGCACGCGATGAAAGCGGTATTTACCGGTGGTGCAAGTATTGAAAGGAACGCGGAAGCCGCGGCAGAGGCCGCCGAAGCGGCAATAGAAATGAAAGCGGAAAAACTGGAAGCCCGCGCGGAGTCACTGTGCCAACAACTGCACGCGCTGGACCAACTGGAAACAAAACTGCATCAGTCCATCCCTGAACTGCTGGGAATGGAACTGATTGCCAAAAAATAATTTCCTCAGGACCGCCGATGGTCCTGATACCGATTACTCAACACCCCCAAGTGTTCGGCCGCAATATGCGGCCTTTTTTTATTGTTTTTTTGCCACACCCAACTCACCCAGAGTGCGCGCCATATCCTCGGCACTGGTAGCCGGCTTGATGTTCTCATCGATTTTCAGAATCTTTCCATCCTTGCCGATGTAGAAGGTGACTCGTTTGGCCATATTCAATACCGGCATTTTCACGCCGTAGGCCTCGGCGACGGCACCGGTGGGGTCGCTCAGCAGCGGGAAATCCGCTTTCTGTTCCGCCGCGAATTTCTTGTTCTCCTCCACCTCATCGGTGCTCGCCATAAAATAGGCAACGTCGTACTCGCGAATCAAATGACCGTTTTCCGCCAGGGATTTGCACTCGATGGTGCAACCCTTGGTGAACGCCTTGGGGTACCAGGCAATGGCCACTGCCTGCTTGCCTTTGAAATCCGACAGCGTGTAGGTTTTTCCATCGGACGCCTGCAACGAAAATTCCGGCGCCGGCTCGCCCACTTCAACGGCCATAGCAGGAACCACTGCTACTAACAGCAACATTCCGTAGAACAGCTTTCTCATATTCTTCTCCTTTAACAGAACCTTCTCACACGGGTGATTTTTACCTGGATTTCCGACCGGTAATTCACAAGCAGTTTCGGTGTTTTCGCCGCTGGCTTCAATCGTTTTTCGGTTTTAGAATCGGGTCTTTTTTCGCGCACCCAAAAGTTCACGGAAGCGGATACCAGTCGGTCACTGGTATCTAGGCGCAGGGATTAACACAATAAAACCCCCTACGCCGTATTATGATTTCATCCATCGTTTCACCCTGGTCATCCAGTTGGCTGGCCAAGGGCCGCCATTACCTTTTTCTTGTTTCTCTCTGTACTCTGCCTTTGCTGTTCGCCGGTTGCGGTGGCGGCAGCAGCGCGGGTGACAGCGATATCGCACCGCCGGAGGAACCGGTCGAAGCGCCACCGACATCCACGGCGCCGGGCTCCAACAATTCCTCCGGTGGCACTACCGGAGAGGTATCAACGCCCAGCAACGCTACCGCAGTGGCGCCCGGCGATTACGCCAGCCTGAGCAGATGCACACCAATTGCCGGCAGCGAAACCGCAGAGTTCAAGGTCCTGCTCGCCAATCTGGACAACGCCCCGTATTTCGATGAGATCGTCACCGATGCCATCGACAATCAGTTCCGGGCTCTGTCGCCATTCGCCGAACAGTTTTCCCGTTTTGCGTTTTACCGCATTGAACTGCAGGACTTTGCCGCGCTGGGCTGCAAGGCTCAGGAAGGAACGGCATTCGCGTGTGATGATACGAAGGTCATGCAGGCAATGGATCAACAGTGCGGCGCGGATGACATTTACGGCATCATCAAGATTGTGGTGGCAGATACCGGTTACGGGGCATCCGGTGGCGAGGTGATCTATCTCGGCAGCGACAGCAGCTGGCCCGACGCCACCACTGCGCTGCGCCATTTGCGCAATATCGTCGTTCACGAAGTCGGGCACAACTTCGGACTTGCGGATCTATACGAAACCGGTATTGATGGCAGTGGCACCGCTGTCGAGGGCTGGCCGAGCGAGCTTTCCCGGGAATGGCGCAACCTCGACGGCCCGGGTTGCAGCAAGTGGTGCGGCAGTTACAAACCCGCATCGGAGTACACTCAGTCAGCCAGCGCCACCTGCCCCACGCTGACCACCAGGGACAGCTGCACCAGTTTTAATCGCTCCGAAACTGGCGCGTGTACAAAAGACGCCGACGGTAACTACCAGTGCTGCGCCTGGTCCGACGAAGCCAAGGACGATTACTTCGCCTCCCAGTGCACACCGGCCTGGGGCAGTGAAGACATAGGGTTGGACTGCCTGGAGGGCGCGGGCTGCTACTATGGCGGCGCTTACGGAAATAATTCCTGGCGACCGGTAAAGACCTGGTCAGACAGCATTATGTACGGTGCGGGACATTCGCAGGCGTTTGACAGTGTGTCTGTGCGCGAGCTCGATGAGACCATCCGCTGCTGTGGCAGCTCCGATGACAGCACTCAATCCTGTGCGGATTTCCGCAAGGAATACAATACTTTTCTCAGCCAGCACCAACCCTATAAACAGCGGCTTGGTTCCTGCGGCGTGCGCTAGGCGCCCTTGTTACTGCGCCGCGAATTGGCCAGGGCGCCCGGCCCGCGGCTGCAGTTCAAAGCCAAGCTCGAGTGAGTGGCACCAGTGTGGCTGCACCCGCAGCCGCCGCAATTACAAATACTCGCGGCAGAAATTGCCTCCGGTAAGTCGCCAGACCGATCACGATAAACACCGCGAAACTGACCACCCCCACAAGTCCGGCCAGCCCCGGCCCCCATCCCGCAGCCTGTACCGCAATAACGGCGGTGGCGCTCAGTGTGATCCAGCCGTAACCGCGCAGCCATCCGCGCCAGCTGACCAAGTTTGTATGCGACCCGGGATTGTTACCGGCGAGGCAGAAGCCCGCAAACGCGGACAATACCAGCAGACATTGAGCCAGCAGGGCAAGGGATGGCGTGCTCACGAAAGATCTCCCATGGCACCGGCGGCGGACGCTGCCGGATGGTCAGCAGCGTTTACGCGACGCGCTGCGGGCAGCGATATGCGGGAGAACCACGCGGCGGCGCCGAACAGACTGGCGATGCCGAGAGCGGTGAGCTCAAACCCGGCGAACACCCAGTCCCCACTGACGAAGCTGTGCAGTAAATGCCGCGGGGTGGACAGGGCATTGATAAGCGGTATCGCCGCAAACGCAAACGCGGCGGCAGCGAGTTGCTCCGTCCAGGCCCGCCGGGTTGGGCGCAGCGCCGCGTGCACCAGCATCAGCAGCCAGGTGAGAAACAGCGCGTGCACTTCCCAATCGGCCCGTGCCGGCATGTCTGCGGGCAACAGACGGTTGGCCCAGAAATAGGCAGCGACGGCAGTGGGGAGGCCGGCAATGGTTCCCACATTGAGCTTCTCCACAAGCACCAGACCATGCGGACGACGGCCGCTAGTGCGTTCAGCGCGCTGGCGGCGTTTTACCGCCCACATGATCAGACCGGTGGCAACCATACCGGTGCCGAGCAAGCCGGAGAAAAAATACAGCCAGCGGATTGCCGGCGCGGCAAACAGGCCTTCGTGCAGGCCGAGAAATACGTCGCGCACGCGCTTGGCCGGTGACGAGCCGGACGGCGCATTGTGCAGCAACTCACCGGTCACACCGTCGAACACCAGACGGCCAGCACCGGTGGCAACAGTGCCATCGATTGTCTCCGAAAGTACGATGCGCCCGTTGCTAAAGCCGGGGTAGCGAATATCAATACTGCGTATTCGCCCCTCCCCCCAGTACTGTTCGGCCAGATGAATGACCGGTGCAAGTGGCGCGAGCCTTGCGGGACTGCCGGCCGCGTCAATCATCCCCGGCGGGCTGAACACTTCATTGTAAAACTGGCCGCGGCCCTCGCCGCCGTACTGGGCGGCGACGATCAACGGCATAAAGGAGAAGCCCATGAAGATCAGCCCGGAATAGGTGATCATCAATTGAAAGGGCAGCGTGATCACACTCAGTACATTGTGGGCATCCAGCCAGGAGCGCTGGCCCTTGTTCGGGCGAAAAGTGAAGAAATCCTTGAAAATTTTCTTGTGAATAATGACACCGGTAACCAAGCCGACCAGCATGAACAGCGTGGCGATACTGATCAGCCAGTCGGAGTAGCTGCGAGAGGTGTAGTGCAGCAACCAGTGCATTTGGTAGAGCTGCTGGCCGCCTCCGGTCTCTCGCGCCTGCAAGGTTGCGCCGCTATTCAGGTCCACCAGCTTATTGCCACTGGCAGCGCCCGCGCCTGCTTGTAGGTCTGCGCCACGCCAGTAAATACCCGCGAAGGGTTGGTTGCGATCAGCAGGCAGCGTGAGCAGCCACTGCTCCGCACCCGGGGCTTCGCTCTGCAGTTTACCCAACAGAATGGCTGCACTTTGCGTGGAGGCGCGATTGATCTGCGCCGGTGGTAACTCCGGCTGCATCCAGCGGTCGATTTCTGTATCGAAGTAACCGGCGGTGCCGGTGACGAACATAAAGTACAACAGCCAGCCCAGGGTGAGGCCCGCCCAGGTGTGCACCCAGGACATGGTCTGACGGAGCCCCGCTTTCACGGCAGGTGCGACGTTGCGATCTGTTTCTTTGGCCATACTGTTTACCGCTTTCAGCCTACTGCCGGTTGACGCAGTGCGAGACCGATACTCGCCAGCAAAGTGCTGGCGAGTATGAGGCTCGCCCAGGCGACGCCGGGTCTGCGCGTATGAAATACCCATAGAATGGCGCCGGTATAAAACGCAAACCCCGACAGATGTCCGATCAGGGTATTTTCAGCGATAGAGAACGGCAGCACACCGGCGAGAAAGATGCCCGCGGCAGTCGCCAGTATGTATCCTCCCAACAACGCGGCACCGATCAGCGAGATCAGCCGCCAGCCGTGCAACCCCATATCTGAGCCCCCGATACTTTTTTGTTTACTGTACAAAAGAATGGCCCCGATGAGATTGTCATCGGGGCCTTAGCGTTTCCGTCAGTCAACTCAGACAGGATTAGAACTGATAGGTGACGGAGGCTGTGACATTGCGCGGCTCTCCATACTCAAGCTGGTTATAGAAGCCGATCTGGCTGTAGTACGTCTCATCCAGCAGGTTGTCAAAATTGATCTGGCCGGAAATCTGCTCGCTGAATCGGTAGCGGGCCATCAGGCTGACCAGACTGTAGGCTTTTTGCTCCAGCCGTTCCGCCTGGCCGGTGACGGGGTTGGTGGTATCAGTGAAGTTGCGCCCCTGCCAGTTGACCCCACCGGCCAGAATCAGCCCTTCCAGCTGTCCGGCAAAACGATAGGTAGTAAACAGCTTTAACAACTCACTGGGCTGACTGGTGTTGACCGCGTTGCCTGCAGCATCCTCTGCGTCAAAACTGGTGTAACTGAAGCTGAGATCCCAACCGGGCTTCAGCTCACCAACCACTTCCAGTTCATATCCCTGGCTGCTGGCACCCTCCGCGGCATAATAGGCCTGACTGTTTTCAATGCCGGGTACCGGCAAGTTGCCATCGGGCTGGCCGAGTCCGTCCTGCAGAATATCGAACACGGATACCGTGGTCTGCAGACTTCCGTTAAAAAACTGGCTTTTCAGACCGAGTTCTTTGCTCTCGCCGGTAACCGGATCGAGAAAATCACCGTGGCGGTTCTGCAGATTCTGCGACTGGAAGATTTCTGTATAGCTGGCGTAAACGGTGTGCTGGTCGCTGAATTCATACAGTGCACCGACGTAGGGGATAAATACATCGTCATCGCCAAAGGACTGCTGAGCACCGTAGTAGAAGCCCCGCTGTTCCCAGTCTGCGACACGCCCGCCGGCGATCACCTTCAAATCGTCGGTGACGGAAAGGCGAGTGGCGGCATAGAGGCCGAACTGCTCTGTGGTCTGATCGATGTCTAGATTGTTGTCCCCCCAGGTGGCTTCGGGGTAATGGCCATCCCAGGTATTGAAGTTACCCACCTGAGCAACGTTGCTGCGGGAGCGGGAGGTTGCGTAGCTGTCGTCCTTGTGGTCTATCGCACCCAGGGTGAGTTCGTGCTCTCGCCCCAACAACGTGTAGGCTCCACTCAATTGGAGGCTGACGCTGGTCTGATCGCGGTCAGTGGCCGCATTGCGCGGAGAGGCACCCATACCGAGTCCGGTCTCCCTGTCCGGGGTACCGAACAGGTACAGCAGCTTCTGATCTGACGCGTTGCGGTTGTTATTGACACTGAACTTGGCGGTCCAACCACCGAACTGCTGCACCAGATCCAGATAGTAGTGTTCCACCGTGGAGGACCAGGACGTCCAGTCCACCCCTATGGTTTTGCTCCGAGCCCACTCGGTGCGACTGCCATCGGCATACCAGGTGGGCAGGCCACCCCAAGTGGATGCGGTGGGGTCGTTTTCCTGCCGACTGGCACCAATCCGCAACAGGGTATTGTCGGTAAGGTCGGCATCAACCACGCCGTAAAATACAGTTTTTTCTTCGCCTGCCAGGTCGCGGAAAGAGTCTCCGTCCAGAATATGGCTGACAAATCGCCCCCGGACAGAGCCGCTGGCATTCAGCGGTGTGCTCACATCGGCGGTGGCAGAGTAGGTGTTCCAGCGGCCGGCGGACACATCTGCATTACCGGTGAACGTCCTGCTGTCTGCGTGTTTGCGCACCAGATTGACCGACGCAGAAGGGTTGCCGGCGCCAGTCAGCAGGCCGGTGGCGCCGCGCACAATTTCCACCCGCTCATACAGGCTCATATCGGACTGGGTTTCACCGGCGTTGCCACCCGGCTGCCAGTAGATAGGAATACCGTCCACCTGGTAGTTGTTGATCGCGAATCCGCGCGAGGAATAGGTATGCCGGGTGCTGTCCTGGGCGCGGGCGGAAACACCGGTAGCATTGTTGATAACGTCCGTCAGGGATTCCAGGTTCTGATCGGTAATACGCTGCGCAGTGACCACGCTCACGGACTGCGGCGTTTCATAGAGGGTGAGACCGAGTCCGGTTGCGGTATCCAGACGGTCTTTGGTGGTGTAGCGGCTGATCACCACCACCTCCTCTATGGCTTGCTTTTCAGCGTGCGGGTTTCCAGAAGACTGCGCATGTCCCAGAGGGCTGAGCGCGGCACAGGCAATCGCCGCAGCGAGACTCCGGCGTGCAAAACACGGGCATCCGGCTGATGTTTTTTTGTACATCCTGTATTCCCATCGGTTTCATAAAAAAGCGATGCTAATGAGAATGCTTAGCGTTTGCAAGTTGTAAAAAAGGAGCTCTCGCCACAAAAACTGCTACCGCTACCAACAGTCAACCGTCGATGAGTGAGCGGACATGTCACGGGGATGCCAATCATCTAGCGCGGATTTGAGACGCATCGGCTCCGGATGGTACGTTGGTGCATCAAGCGTCTGGGAATTCTAATTCCCGGCGTGTATATATGAAGACTTCTACGCTGAAGTCAGTTCAGTTCTCTAGAACATCCAATATTGTTAATAGTGCCGGATGACTGGCGTGCGCGAATAGGTTATCCGAACACCGGACCTGTATATGTGAAGGGATTCCGATGAGCCTGAAAAACCATTTTCAAATGATGGCTGATTACAATCAGTCAATGAATTCACAGATCTATGGAGCCGCTGGCCACCTCAGTGCTGAAGAGTTAGCCGAAGATCGTCAGGCCTATTTTGGATCTATTTTGGGCACCCTCAATCATATATTGGTTGGTGACACCATATGGTTGAAGCGGTTCGCGACACACCCATCCAGCCGGACGTCTCTACGTGAGATCTCTGTACTTCCGAGTCCTGACAGTCTGGATCAGATACTCTTTAACGATTTTGCAGCTCTCACTGAGCACCGAGCCTGGCTGGACAGCCTGATCATTCACTGGATAGATACACTCACCGAAGCTGATCTGGGCTCTGTGTTGAGTTACCGCAGCACCAAGGGAGTACCGGCCAACAAACGATTTTCGAGCGTGATTCTCCACTTCTTTAATCATCAAACCCATCATCGTGGACAGGTTTCCACACTGCTGTCTCAGGCAGACAGTGATGTTGGGGTGACTGATCTGTTGATCAGAATTCCCGAAGTGGATCGCGTGTAGCCAAGTCAGTGGAAAACAGTGGTACGGGGTTGCTGCAACGTGCGGTGACAATAGAGATCGCGCACCCGTTAGCCACCATTTTCATTGAAATGGACAAATTGCTCTTCGAGCCTGTCGGCGAGCTCATGACGGTCTTTGTTCCGCAGAATTTCCACAACACATTCCGCAGTACACAGTCCCTCTTTCTTCTGATTGCGACGCAGGCGATAGCGAGAGCCTCGCGCTGAATTCAGGCTCACTCTACCCACCGCGTGTAGATACGGGCTGCGGTTGTACATCTTGCGCGCCTCCTGCCAAGTGGCATCGAGCAGAATAAACCGCTGGCAGGCTTCAATATCCAGTGTGCTGTACGCTGCCCCCGCGACTTCGGTATCCGGATACACAAGCCCGGTGCTGCCCCCACCCAGCATCGAGAGTAATGTCTTGTCCGGTTCTGCGCGCCGCCAGATCAGGCGCTTTGCACTTACACCGACATCAGACACCGCGGTTAAAACCAACTGGCCGGTGTTACTCGGGCGCATCACTTCGCGCTCATGTGTCAGCAGAATAATCTGCACGCATTCAGGCCTGCAGCTTTCTCGCCACATCCAGCATCCGATTGGCAAACCCCCACTCGTTATCAAACCAGATCAGCACCTTCACCAGCTTGCCACCAGCGACCCGGGTCTGGCTGGCGTCGACGATGCCGGAGCGGGGGTCGTGGTTGTAGTCGCAGGAGGCAAGGGGTTCTTCGCTGTAACCGAGCACGCCGGAGTAGCGGGTTTCCGCTGCGGTTTTGAGTACAGTGTTGACTTCGGCCTGGGTGACAGGTTTTTTCAACTGCACCGAGAGGTCGATGGCGGAGACGTTGATGGTGGGCACACGCATGGCCTGGGCTTCGAATTTGCCGGCCATGCCGGGGAGTATGCGCTCGATACCGCGGGCGAGGCCGGTGTCGACCGGGATGATGGAGTTCATCGCGGAGCGGGTTTTGCGCAGATCGGTGTGATGGTAGGCGTCGCTTACCGGCTGGTCGTTCATCGCGGAGTGGATGGTGGTGATGACGCCGGCTTCGATACCGAAGGCATTTTCCAGTGCGGCGATCACGGGGACGCTGCAGTTGGTGGTGCAGGAGGCGGCGGAGATGATGGTCTCTTTTCCGCTGAGCGATGTGTCGTTGATGCCGTAGACGACGGTGGCGTCGACGTCGCGGCTGGCGGGCTGGGAGAAGATGACTTTTTGTGCTCCGGCCTTTAAATGCAGCTCGGCGCGCTCGCGCTCGCTGAAGCTGCCGGTGCATTCGAGGACGATGTCTACCTGCGGGTTGCGCCAGTCGAGGGCTTCGAGTTTGCGGTGGTGGGTGACGGCGATTTTGTCGCCGTTGATGTGCAGGGTTTCGTTGTGCACCGCAACTTCGCCGTGGAAGCGGCCGTGGACGGTGTCGTATTTGGTGAGGTGGGCGATGGTGGCGCAGTCGGCCAGTTCGTTGATGGCGACGATCTGCAGCTGGTCGCGCAGGTTGGATTCGTAGAGGGCTCTAAGGACGCTGCGTCCGATACGGCCGTAGCCGTTGATGGCGAGTCTTATCATGGATTCCTGATTCGGAGTCGGACTCTGTAGGAGCCTGCTTGCAGGCGAATAGATCTGTGCTCTGATCTGTTCGCCTGCAAGCAGGCTCCTACAGGGTGCCAGCGCGTTACTTCAGCAGAGACTCGACGGCCTCGGCGACTTTATCGGCGGTGATGCCGAAGTGCTTCATCAGATCGCCCGCCGGGGCGGATTCACCGAAGGTGTCCATGCCGATGATGGCGCCGTCGAAGCCGACGAACTTGTACCAGTAGTCCTTGTGACCGGCCTCTACCGCAACGCGGGCGCGCACGGCGGAGGGCAGTACGGATTCGCGGTAATCGGCGGGCTGGGCGCTGAAGGCTTCGGCACACGGCATGGAAACCACGCGCACTTTGCGGCCGGCGAGCTTGTCGGCAGCGGCGGTGGCGAGCTCGACCTCTGAGCCGGTGGCGATGATGATCGCTTCCGGAGTGCCTTCGCAGTCGCGCAGGATGTAGCCGCCTTTCTCGATGGCTGCCAGCTGCTCATCGGTGCGCGGCTGCGGGGCAAGGCCCTGGCGGCTGAAGATGAGGGCGCTGGGGCCGTCGTTGCGGGCCACGGCCATTTTCCAGCTGACCGCGGATTCGGTGGCGTCGCACGGGCGCCAGGTGTGCAGGTTGGGAGTCACGCGCAGGGCGGTGAGCTGCTCTACCGGCTGGTGGGTGGGGCCGTCTTCGCCGAGGCCGATGGAATCGTGGGTGTACACGAAGATGACGCGCTGTTTCATCAGTGCGGCCATGCGCACGGCATTGCGGGCGTATTCCATGAACATCAGGAAGGTGGCGCCGTAGGGCACCAGGCCGCCGTGCAGGGCGACGCCGTTCATAATGGCGCTCATGCCGAATTCACGCACGCCGTAGTAGACGTAGTTGCCGCTGGCATCGTCCGCGGTGACGCCTTTGGCACCGGACCAGATGGTGAGGTTGGAACCGGCGAGGTCAGCGGAGCCGCCGAGGAATTCCGGCAGCAGCGGACCGAAGGCGTTCAGGGTGTTCTGGCTGGCCTTGCGGGAGGCGATTTTCTCGGCGTCGGCCTGGCACTTTTTGATGTACTCGTCGGCCTTGGCGAGGAAGTCTGCCGGCAGCTCGCCCTTCATGCGGCGCACAAATTCTGCGGCCAGCTCCGGGTGGGCTTCTTTATAGTCTTCGAAGATGTCGTTCCACTCTTCTTCCTGGGCTTCGCCTTTGGGGCGCGCATCCCAGGCGTGGTACAGGTCTTCGGGAATCACGAAGGGCTCGTGTTTCCAGCCGAGGGTTTCGCGTACCAGCGCGATTTCTTCCGCGCCCAGCGGCGCACCGTGGCACTCTTCGCGGCCCTGTTTGTTGGGAGAGCCGAAGCCGATGACGGTCTTGCAGCAGATCAGGGTGGGCTTGGTGGTCTCGGCGCGGGCGGCCTCGATGGCGGCCTTGATCGCCTGCGGGTCGTGGCCGTCCACACCCGGGATCACGTGCCAGCCGTAGGCTTCAAAGCGTTTAGGCGTATCGTCGGTGAACCAGCCTTCCACCTCACCGTCGATGGAAATGCCGTTGTCGTCGTAGAACGCGATCAGCTTGCCGAGGCCCAGGGTACCAGCCAGGGAGCAGGCTTCGTGGGAGATACCCTCCATCAGGCAGCCGTCACCCAGGAAGGTGTAGGTGTGGTGGTCCACCAGCTCGTAGCCTTCGCGGTTGAACTGGGCCGCCAGCACTTTCTCGGCCAGCGCCATGCCCACGGCATTGGTAATGCCCTGGCCCAGAGGGCCGGTGGTGGTTTCTACACCCGGGGCGTAGCCGTACTCGGGGTGGCCCGGGGTCTTGGAGTGCAGCTGGCGGAAGTTCTGCAGCTCGTGAATGGACAGGTCGTAACCGGTCAGGTGCAGCAGGGAGTACAGCAGCATGGAACCGTGGCCATTGGACAGCACGAAGCGGTCGCGGTCCGCCCACTCGGGGTTGGCCGGATTGTGTTTCAGATAGTCGTTCCACAGCACTTCGGCGATGTCGGCCATGCCCATGGGGGCGCCGGGGTGGCCGCTATTGGCTTTCTGGACCGCGTCCATGGCGAGGGCGCGGATGGCATTGGCCTTTTCTGTGCGAGACGGAGTAGAAGACATAGGGATCTCTCGGTTTGGGGTCTTCGGTTCATCAGATGTGCTGCGAGCCCGGCTCTGACGGCCAGTTGCCGCGGCCCCGTTGCGGTCTGCGGCGCCGGTAGTAAAACAGGAGCCTGTGACAAACGGGGGGCGGTATTTTCCCGTAATCGCCCCGTCGGCGCAAAGGCTGAGGGTTCAATTCACGGCCAGCAATGCAACATTTTCCCGGTGTTTGGCGATCTTTTGGCAAACCGATGGCCCACTCCCACCTCTATCAACTATTTTTGATACACCTAAATCAAAAAATTTTGATATAGGTTCAGGCCGCTGCTAGACTCCCCACCATGTTTGACTCCAGCCACGCCCCTGCCAGCCGCGAAGTACGCGCGAGCGACCAGATTCCGCAACTGGCGGCGACCCTCAAGGCCGCCGGCGACCCGCTGCGCCTGGAGGTCCTGCGCCTGCTGAGTCAGGACTCTTACAGCGTGCTGGAGCTGTGCCGCATCTTCGATCTGCGCCAACCTGCTCTGTCGCACCATTTGAAGGTGCTGACTCAGGCGGGCCTGGTGAGCAAGCGCCGCGAGGGGAACAACCTCTTTTACCGCCGCACGGCGGGCAGCGAGCTGCTGCAGCAGTTGTTTGCCGGCCTCGATCTGTTGCCACTGACCGAGGAGCGCGCGGAGACCGTGGCGCAGATTGCGGCAGAGCGCGCGGAGGCGTCGCGCCGGTTCTTTGCGGACTACGGCAACCGCTTCCGCGAGCAGCAGGAGTTGATCGCCAGTTATAGCGTGTACGGCCCGCAGGTGGCGCAGTTGCTGAAACCGGGGCGTCACGCTTTGGAAGTGGGACCCGGCGAGGGTGAATTTCTGGCGGAGCTGGCGAATCGCTTTGGCACGGTGACGGCGTTGGATCTGTCGAAGACGATGCTGGAGCGCGCGCAGGCGTTTGCGGACGAGAAGGGTCTGCAGAATATCGAGTTTGTGTGCGACGACACCCGTGCTGCGGCGTCGCGCCCGGAAAGTTGCGATGCGATTGTGGTGAATATGGTGTTGCACCACACCCCGGAGCCGGCGCAGATTTTTCAGGATTTGCAGAAGTCCCTGAAGCTGGGGGGGCAGTTGTTGATTACGGAACTGCACGACCACGAGCAGGACTGGGCACGGGATGCCTGTGGCGATCTGTGGCTTGGGTTTGCGCCACAGCAGTTGGTTGAGTGGGCTTCTGAAGCAGGATTATCGAAAGGCCGCAGTGTGCACAGTGCTTTGCGCAACGGGTTTCAGATTCAGATTCAGGAATTTGTAAAGTCCTGAGCTTCGTAGCTTTGGTGCTCTGTTTTTAGTACCGGGCGCCAGATCACCGGGTGCACCTTTTCGGAACCGAGCTAGGCGCCCCCCTGGGAACCCATCCCTGGGAGCTGCGGCGCAAACATCCTGTTTGCGACGCTTCCGAAAAGGTCCACCCGGTGCTCTGGCTTCGCGATGAAATTATGCGCTTCGTAAGCAGAATTAACGACGAAGCTCAATAACTCGAATTTAAGGCCGGGTAGCGGGGGAAAGGTTTCAAAAGCGTCGGCAACAGGGATGTTGCCGACGCAGCGTACAGGGACGTATTCACAGCGGTTTTGAAACCTTTCACCCGCTGCCCGGCCGCCACTGAACCAGGACCAGTGCTCCAAACCAAAAGGCTACGGAGCACGCAACAAGATTTACGCTAACCGCCAGCAGCGGATAAATGGAGCGCCCGCGGCGCAAATGGAGAGATCACAATGAGTGAATACAGCATCTTTACTTCGGAATCTGTTTCCGAAGGCCATCCGGACAAAATCGCCGACCAGATTTCCGATGCAGTACTGGACGCACTGCTGGCGCGCGACAAGAACGCCCGTGTTGCCTGCGAAACCCTGGTGAAAACCGGTATCGCCATCATCGCCGGTGAAATCAGCACCTCCGCCTGGGTCGATCTCGAAGATCTGGTGCGCAAGGTCATCACCGATATTGGCTACACCTCCTCCGACGTCGGCTACGACGGCGAGACCTGTGGTGTGCTGAACGTCATCGGCAAACAGTCTGTGGATATCGCCCAGGGCGTCGACCGCGTAAAACCCGAAGACCAGGGTGCCGGCGACCAGGGCCTGATGTTTGGCTACGCCACCGACGAAACCCCTACCTTTATGCCCTCCCCGATCTACTACGCCCACCGCCTGGTAGAACGTCAGGCCGAAGCGCGCAAGTCCGGCCTGCTGCCGTGGCTGCGCCCGGATGCGAAGAGCCAGGTGACCTTCCGCTACGACGAAGACGGCAAGCCCTGCGCGATCGACGCCGTAGTGCTATCCACCCAGCACAGCCCGGAAGTTTCCCAGGAAGACCTGCGCGAAGCGGTGTTGGAATTAATCGTGCACCACGTGCTGCCGGCGGAACTGCTGCATGAAAATACCAAGTTCCACATCAACCCCACCGGCAAATTTGTGATCGGCGGCCCGGTGGGCGACTGCGGTCTGACCGGGCGCAAGATCATTGTCGACACCTACGGCGGCTCCGCCCGTCATGGCGGCGGCGCTTTCTCCGGCAAGGATCCGTCAAAAGTGGACCGCTCCGCGGCGTACGCCGGCCGTTACGTGGCGAAGAATATCGTCGCCGCCGGGCTCGCCAAGCGCTGTGAGATTCAGGTGTCTTACGCCATCGGCGTGGCCGAGCCGACATCGGTTTCCGTGAATACGTTCGGCACCGGCAAGGTGAGCGATGACAAGCTGATCGAACTGATCCGCGAGAACTTCGACCTGCGTCCCTACGCCATTTCCAAGGCGCTGGACCTGCTGCACCCCATGTACCAGCTCACCGCCGCCTACGGCCACTTCGGTCGCGAGCCGTTCGAGCATACCTACAAGTGGATCGACAGCAACGGTCACGAGCAGTCCGAAACATTCACCGCCTTCCCGTGGGAGAAGACCGACAAGGCGGAAACTTTGCGCGCACAGGCCGGAATTTAATTTACATACACTCGTCATTCCGGCGCATGCCGGAATCCAGCTGCCACGAAACTGGATACCGGCATGCGCCGGTATGACGGCGACGAAATTTCAGAGAGTTAAGTAATGAACCAGATGAGCACCGAATTCAAAGACTTCAAGGTCGCGAACATTGAACTGGCCAACTGGGGCCGCAAGGAAATTGAAATTGCCGAGGGCGAGATGCCCGCGCTGATCACCCTGCGCGAGAAATACCGCGCGGAGCAGCCGCTGGCGGGCGCCCGCATTATGGGCTGCATCCACATGACCATCCAGACCGCGGTACTGATCGAAACCCTGGTTGCCCTCGGTGCGGAAGTACGCTGGTCCTCCTGCAATATTTTCTCCACCCAGGACCATGCCGCGGCCGCCATCGCCGCGCGCGGTATTCCGGTGTTTGCCTGGAAAGGCGAAACCGAGGAAGAGTACGAGTGGTGCCTGGAGCGCACCATCGGCGCCGACGTGGCCGGCTGGCAGCCGAACATGATTCTGGACGACGGCGGCGACCTCACCGAACTTCTGCACCGCAAATACCCGGAGCTGCTGGAAAAGTGTCACGGCATTTCCGAGGAGACCACCACTGGCGTGCACCGCCTCCAGGACATGCTGAAAGCCGGCACGCTGAAAGTGCCCGCAATCAACGTCAACGACTCGGTCACCAAGAGCAAGAACGACAACAAATACGGCTGTCGCCACAGCCTGAACGATGCGATCAAGCGCGGCACCGACCACCTGCTGTCCGGCAAGAAAGCACTGGTGATTGGCTACGGTGACGTGGGCAAGGGCTCTGCGGCATCCCTGCGTCAGGAAGGCATGATCGTGAAGGTCACCGAGATCGATCCGATCTGTGCGATGCAGGCGTGCATGGACGGCTATGAGCTGGTCTCCCCGTTCATCGACGGCGTCAACACCGGCGATGCGTCTTGCATTAACAAGGACCTGTTGGCCAATACCGACCTGCTGGTGACCACCACTGGTAACGTCAACGTGTGCGACGCCAACATGCTGAAAGCGCTGAAGTCCGGCGCAGTGGTGTGCAACATCGGCCACTTTGACAACGAAATCGACACTGCCTTCATGCGCAAGAACTGGGAGTGGCAGGAAGTGAAACCGCAGGTGCACAAGATCGTGCGCAACGCGGAAACCAACGATCACCTGTTACTGCTGTCCGAGGGCCGCCTGGTGAACCTGGGCAACGCTACCGGCCACCCCAGCCGCATCATGGATGGCTCCTTCGCCAACCAGGTACTGGCCCAGATTCACCTGTACCAGGAAAAATTTGCCGACCTGCCGGCGGACCAGAAAGTGTCCGCGCTGTATGTAAAAGTACTGCCGAAAAAGCTGGACGAAGAAGTGGCGAAATACATGGTGGAAGGTTTTGGCGGTGTGATTACTCGCATGACCGAGACCCAGGCCAACTATATTGGCGTTTCTGTGGACGGCCCTTACAAGCCGGAAAGTTACAAGTATTAATTGACTCTGGTTGCTGGATGCCGGCCTGCGCCGGCATGACGGAGACAAAACAAACCCGTCATTCCGGCGCACGCCGGAATCCAGCCCGAGGGAATGGAATAGCACCATGAATGATTTGCGCATCAGCTTCGAATTTTTCCCCCCCAAGACCGAAGAGGGCCGGGAAAAACTGTACAAGACCCGCGAGGAACTGCAGGCGTTCAGCCCGGCATTTTTCTCCGTGACCTACGGTGCCGGCGGCACCACCCGCGATACCACCGCCAACATCGTGTGCAACCTGCGCCGCGACGGTGTTTCCATTGCGCCACACCTGTCCTTTGGCGGCGACAATGAAGAAACCGTGCTCGGTTTGCTCAAACGCTATAAAGAATCCGGCGTGGACCGTATTGTCGCACTGCGCGGCGATATGCCTTCCGGTATGGGTTCGGTGGCACAGCTGGTATACGCCAACGAGCTGGTGGCATTTATCCGCCGCCACACCGGCGATCACTTCCACCTGGAAGTGGCGGCCTACCCGGAAATCCACCCGGAGGCGGAAAGCTACGATGCGGATCTCCGCTTCCTGAAAGGCAAGTTCGAGGCCGGTGCCAACAGCGCGCTGACCCAGTACTTCTACAACCCGGATGCGTATTTTTACTTCCTCGACCAGTGCGAGAAGGCCGGCATCGACGCGCCGATTTACCCGGGCATCATGCCCATCACCAACTTCGCCAACCTCGCGCGTTTCTCGCGCAACTGTGGTGCGGAGATCCCGCGCTGGTTGAAGTACCGTATGGAGAGCTACCGCGATCCGGAAGATGTGAAAAAGCTCGGCCAGGAAATCGTCACCGACCTGTGTGAAACCCTGCTGGAAGGCGGCGCCCCGGGGCTGCATTTCTACACCATGAACCAGGTGGCGCCGAGCGCCGATATCCTGCGTGCGCTGAATTTCGCCGAAAGCGCGGACTGATCTGCACAGGTACATCCATTAAAAAAGGGGCATTGCGCCCCTTTTTGCTATCTTGAGAGGAAATAATTTTCAAGCCTGCTGACAAGGAGTTGTCCATGGCCGATCGTCCCCTCGTCCCCGCTGATCAGGTGATCAGCGAAATCACCCTCAAGGCATTGATCCTCGGCGCGGTACTCTCGGCGGTGCTCGCCGCGGCCAACGCCTATATCGGCCTGCTGGTCGGCCTCACCGTTTCCGCCTCCATTCCCGCCGCCGCCACCTCCATGGGGCTTTTGCGGCTGTTCCGCCGCTCCACCATCCTCGAAAACAACATGGTGCAGACCTCGGCTTCCGCCGGCGAGTCCCTCGCCGCGGGGATCATCTTTACCCTGCCGGCGCTGGTCATGATGGGGGCCTGGAGCGGATATCACTGGGGCACCATGACACTGATCGGGCTGCTCGGCGGGGTGCTTGGGGTGGCGTTTACCATTCCGCTGCGGCGCGCGCTGATCGTGGAAACGGAGCTGGCGTTTCCCGAAGGGGTGGCCACCGCCCAGGTACTGAAAACCGGCGGTATACAAACCGACAGGGATCACCCGGAGTACCGCCCCAGTGCGGAGGCCAAGCGCGGTTTTCGCATTCTGTTGGCAGCGGCCGGTCTCGGCGGCCTGATCAAACTGCTGGAGTCCGGTGTCGGCCTGCTGGCCGGCGGTGTCGCCGCCACCAAGAGCTGGCTCGGCGGCAACTGGCTGTTTACCGGCAATATCACCCTGAGTCCGGCACTGCTCGGCGTCGGCTATATCGTCGGCCTGAACGTGGCGGCGCTGGTGTTTATCGGCGGCGTAATCGGTACGATCATTGGCGTTCCGATCAACTGGTTGATTAACAGCGACGAGCTGATGCAGCTCGCCGGTGTCAGCGGCAATATGGCGGGCTGGAGCGCGCAGGACTGGGAAAATCTCGCCGGCGCCTCCTGGCAGCAGTGCCGGCGCATTGGCGTCGGCGCCATGATGGTGGGTGGCGTGTGGTCGCTGATCACACTGGCCGGCCCCTGATCGCCGGGGTTAAGGCATCGCTGCACGCCCACCGCCAGGCCAAGGCCGGCGAGGTGGCACTGCGCACCGAACAGGACATGCCAATTCCGTATGTGAGCCTGCTGGTGCTGCTGTCCGCGATACCGCTGTATTTCATCTTCCTGCACGCGCTGGACGGCTATCCCGAACGCTACTGGATCGCGGCCATCATGTCGGGGCTGATGCTGGTACTGGGATTCATTTTCGCGTCCGTTGCCGGATATATGGCGGGTCTCGTGGGCTCCAGCAACAACCCCATCAGCGGCGTCACTATTGCCACCGTGATTGTGTCGGCACTGATCCTGTTGCAGTTGATGGGCAACGAGGGCATCGCTGGCAGGCTCGGCCCGATCGCGGTGATGTACCTGGCGGGGATGATCTGCTCCGCCGCCGCCATTGCCGGCGACAATATGCAGGACCTGAAGTGCGGCCATATCCTCGGCGCCACGCCCTGGCGCCAGCAGGTGTTCCAGATTATCGGCGTTGTCGCCGCGGCGGGCGCGATTCCATTTGTACTGTCAATTCTCGACCAGGGCTACGGCATCGGCCGGGTAAG
This sequence comes from Microbulbifer harenosus, assembly GCF_005771435.1. Taxonomy (GTDB): domain Bacteria; phylum Pseudomonadota; class Gammaproteobacteria; order Pseudomonadales; family Cellvibrionaceae; genus Microbulbifer; species Microbulbifer harenosus. Next base: position 423,880 of record NZ_VANI01000004.1, on the reverse strand, counting down.
CCCACTCAACCCGGAAGCAACACCGCTGTCCGCACCTCAGGCGAGCCTGATGCGCGACTTGTCCACCGGCATTTTTGGCGCGGGCATCGAGTGGAACTACATTTTTATCGGCTTTGTCCTCGCCGCAGTGCTAATCCTGCTGGACGAAATCCAGAAACGCCGCGGCGCATTGTTCCGCTTCCCGGTGCTGGCCGTTGCGGTTGGCGTGTATCTGCCGCTCGGGCTGTCGATTCCGATTTTTCTTGGGGGGCTACTGGCACACTGGCAACAGAAACGCCGCGGTACCCATGAGGCGGAGGGCAAGGGTCTGCTGCTGGCATCGGGCCTGATCACCGGCGAGGCGCTGATGGGCGTGATTGTCGCCATACTGGCGGTGAGCGCGCCGGGCAGAGTGCCCTACCTTGGCGACTTTGCCCTGGCAACCTGGCTTGGTCTGGCGGGGTTTGCGCTGTGTTTCTGGTATCTGGCCAGAAAAAGCTGATTACTCTGCTCGCTTCGGTTTTTCGCGATTCAGGCCCACATTGACCGGCTTGCCGTCGAAGTCGATCACCCGCACCACCAACCGGCGGTTTTGCTCGCGGCCTTTCGGCGTGCTGTTGTCTGCCACCGGATCAGAATCGCCGAGGCCCGCGGCCTCCACCCGCTCGGCGCTGATCCCGCGCTCCAGCAGAAATTGGCGCACCCAGTTGGCGCGCCACTCCGACAGCTTGCGGTTTTTTTCCGGGTCGCCGGCATTGTCGGTGTGACCTTCGACCACAATCTTGAGCGCAGGGAAGTCCCGCATGATCACCAGCAGCGCTTCGATGTCCCCGAGAGTTTCCATCTTCGGCGCAAAACCGCCGGGTTCGAAATCCACATCCAGCACGAACAGTGCGCCGTCCTTGCGCTTTTGCCCCATCAGGTAGCGCACCATATCGTCGCCGAAGGGTTCCGACTCGCGCGCGACTTTCTCCCCAAACCCATTGCTCACCAGTTCGCGGGGATCAAGGGTGTACTTCTTGGTGGGGTCGGGGCAGCCGCACAGCAACAGTGCGGAAACAACCACTAATATCGGTGCCCAAAGGGGGCTCTGCCGGATAACAGACATGAGGCCGGCTCCTTCTGTGTCAGATGGCTGATCAGGATGGTAAGCGTACGGCGGATTGTAGGATCGGCGAATGTTGATCCGTAGGGCAGTGAGGATCTGATCTAGCGGCGCTGGCAGGCGTCAAAAATAATCCAGCAGTAACTGCATATCGTTGATTACCCGCGCGCCCTCGGCTTCCAGCTGGCGGGCGCGCGCGCCGTTGTGGCTGTAGCCGATCACCGGCATGCCGGCGGCCACCGCGGCCTTCACGCCGGCGATGGAGTCTTCCACCACCAGGCAGTGCTCGGGTGCGATGTCGAACTGACGCGCGCTGTGCAGGAACAGGTCCGGCCAGGGCTTGCCGCGCCCCACATCGTCGGCGCTGTAAATGCGCCCCGCGAAATACTCCCACAACCCGGTTTTGTTCAGGGTAATCTGCATTTTCGCGTGCGGGCCGGAGGAGGCCACGCAGGTCTGCAGGTCGGTGGTCTGCAGTTTTTCCAGCACTTCGCGAATGCCCGCCACCGCTTCGAGTTCGTTGTGGAACGCTTCGCGGATACGCTTCTCGGTGGCGTTGAAGTAGGACTGCGGCAGCGGCCCACCGTAGCGGGTCTCGATATCGAGAATGCAGTCTTGCGACGGGCGGCCGCTGAACTGTTCGTCCAGTTCTTCCGCGGTCGCCGGCATGCCGAGCCTCGTCATTTCCTCGGCCAGCACCCGGCAGACGATGATTTCGCTGTCTACCAGTACGCCATCGCAGTCGAAAATCACCAGCCGGGTGTTTGAATAGGGATTCACCATCGGCGTGCCATCAGGTTGCGGAGATGAGAAGAATGCCCACCAGTACGCCGACCGCGCCGGCAACGCGCACCACATTTTCATTGCCGTGCACGACGCGGAGCACGAATTCCCGCGTGCGCTCATAGCCGGACTGGAGTGCATAGGCGCCGACGACCACCAGCAGAATCCCGAGCCCATTGAACAGCGTGGCCCAGCTGCGGGTTTCCGAGATCACCAGGAAAATCATGCCGATCACGATCCGAGCCCAGGCGCCAAAATAGAACATCCGTGGGTTCATGCGCTCGCTCAGATCGCGGGCGATCTGCGGTTTCAGGATTACGAGAATGGACATAGCGGTGATCGCCACGCCAATCAACCAGACTAGTATTTTCATAGTGTGCTCCGATTAAAAGTCGCCCCATTGAAATTGCAGTACCGAAAGCGCGGCTACCGGCGCGGTTTCGGTACGCAGTACGCGCGGGCCGAGGCGCAGGGGATGAAAGCCCTGCGCCATGGCCAGTTCGATTTCGTCCGCGGAGAGCCCGCCTTCGGGACCCACCAATAATAATGTGGCCTGCGGCTTGCCCGCCTGCTGTTCCAGTTCTGCCAGTGTTGCTTTGGTGCGGTGGTGCAGCACGAGCTTGAGCGCGTTGTCGTCTTTCGCCTGTTCCAGATACTGGTGGAATTTCTGTGGCGGCAGGATTTGCGGCACGCGGTTGCGGGCGCTCTGCTCGCAGGCGCTAATGGCGATCTGTTGCCACTGGCCGAGTTTTTTGTCCATGCGTTCGCCGCTCAGTTTGACTTCGCAGCGTTCGGTAAACAGTGGCTGGATGGCGCTCACGCCCAACTCGGTGGCTTTCTGGATGACCCAGTCGAAGCGGTCGCCGCGGGAGATTCCGATGGCGAGGGTGATGGCCAGTGGAGACTGGTTGTCTTCTGCGGAATGCGCGCCAATTTGCACCCGCGCTTTTTTACCGGCTTCCAGCAGTTCTGCTTCGTACTCTCCACCGGCGCCGTCGAACAGGATCAGCGGGCGGCCGGGGCCGAGGCGCAGGACTTTGACCAGATGGCGGGAAGCGGCCTCGTCCAGCTGGACTTCGGATTTACCCGCCAGCGGCTCGGTGGAGAAGATACGGGGAATGCGCAAGGAAATTTCCTGATTCGAGGAAAAGAATTGCGTGAAGGGTAATACAGGCGGGGAAGAAGTTGTAGTTCCGAGAGTTTAGCGGTGCTCTGTTCGGAGTGCGGTGGCGGCGGAGCACCGGGTATTCGTTTTCAAAACCGCTGTAGACCCATCCCTGGGAGCTGCGGCGCAAACATCCTGTTTGCGACGCTTTTGAAAACGAATCCCCGGCACTCCACCTTCGATTCAAAGAGTTTTACTTCGTAAGCCTTAAGAGCATCCCGTACTTCGATGCGAAGCGCCCTTATCGGGACGGGGTGATTCGGTGCGAAACGATTGCCGACAGGTTGTTGAGTACCGGATTACCCCGGCCCGATAAGGGCGCGCCACAGGACCGAATACAAGCCGATAAGGGCGCGCCACCAAACCAAATGGTGACGCCCCACTTCAATCAGACCTTCTCGAAACTCACCGGCAGCTCATCGGCAATCTTGTCGCCTTTGACCTTGATGCGGATGGTCTCGTTGAGCCCGTGCCACAACACTGATTTCAAAGTACCTGCCGCCGGGTAAGGACAAACCAGCAGGGGTCAATTGGCCCAGCGCTTGTTGCCCTCGCCGAAGGTGCTGCCCCATGACTTTTGCACGCTGCGCGCATAGCCGCCCAGGGTGCTGAGGGAATCCTTGGCAATCACTATGCCTCCGCCGACAACGGCTGCGCCCGCCACCATGCCGGTGCTGGCGTCCAGTCCCAGATCCAGGCTGTCGATCACGGCGGTGAGGCCAGCGGCAGCCACGGGGCCGCCTACCACGCCCTTTGCCGAGATCAGCCCGATTTTGTCCAGGGCCGTCTTGCGCGAGTCCGCATTCCACATATCGCGCGCATCACGGTTGATTCCCACCAGCACCAGGCCCACCTTGTCGCACAGGCGCTTGAGTTCCTTTTCCGTGACGCCCGCGCCGCGCGGGTTGGAAAAGTAAACGCCCTGCAGCCCCATGGTTCTGCGATGCTCCAGCACGATTTTTTCATCCTGGGCCTGGAAGCGGGTGAGGCCGGGGTAGGTCTCCAGTACCTTCAGGGCGTTCACAAAGGTGAGCGCGCCGTCGCCATGCACCAGCCAGTTGACCTGCACCTTGGCGGCCTGCACCTGCTGGATCAGGGAAACCAGGTTGTCCCGCTGTAGGCTGTCCTTGTGGGTGTCGTTGAGCCAGTAGAGGGAGTAGTGGTTGTCGGGCTTTTCCATTTCCGACGGGCGGATGGCGCCCTTGTAGGCGTTGCAAATATGTTCCGGCAGCAGCCTGCCGGCTTCTTCCTTGCTCTTGAACTTGCCGCTGACGGTGGCGTAGTGGATATTGTTCCAGCGGTGGGATAGTTCCATTTTGGGCTGGGTCTCAGTATGGGTCCTCCATCGCTTTTCCTGGCGGTTATAGTTTACCTGGTAGAGCCCACTGGTCTGGTCGCCGCCGGGCTTGCGGATGCTCTCGTTGATGTTCAACAGCAGTATATGCACATCGCCCTTCTGGTTGACGATGTACTGAATCTGGCCGCCATTCATAGTGAGCACCGCCGGGCGCAGGGCGTAGCCACCGGAAAGGGCATTCAGGCTCCGCACCTCCCGCAGCAGGCTGGTGAGGTAATAGTTGCCCACATGCTCCCGTTTTAACTTCTCCCACCTGGGCAGGTGGCGCTCCTGTATATACACATTGCGGCCGGCGTTGCTGGAACCTCTGTCGAACAGCAGTTTCCATTTGGTATCGTCGAGTTGCATAACTCCTCCCTGTCTTACGTTATCTTCCGTTGATGCTTGGTGTGTCGAGTTGAATAAAAATCCATCCTGCGGATCAGAGGGTAAACTCCGGCGGCGGGCTGCCGGCCTTCAGAATAATGACGCCGCTCTTTTCCCCTTTCAGGTAATCGCCGTTTCGCCACTCGGGGTAAACCCACTCCAGCGGCTCGCGGCGCTCACTGGCGCAGGCGTTGGGCCATTTTTGTCTGGCGCTTTCTAGTTGCTGGCGCGCGCTGGGGCTGTATTCCAATGTCACAGTCTCCAGTACCGAGTCACGCAGCCTGTTCATATTGGCGAGGCTGTACTCGGCCGGGGCATAACCGGAATAGTTGAAACCGATACGCAGGAAATAGCGGTCTTCAAGCGGGACATACAGGCCGCACGAAGCTTCCGCCGCCAGGTGTGGCGAATCCTCGTAGTTGCCCTGGCGCAGATCCCGGTGGGATTCAAAATAGATACAGGTAGCGCCATCCAGTTGGGTCAAGCGCCAGTTGATCGGTTCTATATCTCGGGGCGTTGCCGGGTTGCCCGGCCCAGCTTCGTAATACATCTCATGAACCAGCACCTGCTCAAAGTGGGCGGGATTGAAGCAGCTCACCCCATCCGGAAACCCGTCGAGCCTGCGCAGCCCCGGGCGAAATTCTATAAATCCGTAGGGCCGGCCACTCCAGGGGGGGCCGTAAAACTCCCAATTGCGATCACCCAGTGGATCATTCCGATAGACGATGCCGCTGCGCCGCCACTCGGGCAAGTGGCTGTCATCCTGATAAGCCCCGGCATCGTGAATATTCACCCGCGCCGGCGGCGGCTCCACGCCGAAGCCGTCGTAGCGGGTATGGGGCGGCAGCACCATGCTGAGCTTGGTGCCGGAAAGATCCACCTCCACTTTTTCCCGCTGGTTGAGAAAGGGGGTGTAGGGGTGTTTTTTGGAAGCGAAGAGGCGTTTGAACATAATCCCTATGTTGCGCGGTTGACAGCGCCATAAATTCGAGAGAGGCAGTTTAAATACTGCATACCCCGGAAACAAGTTCAGAGGTTATTTAAACAACTTTCCCGAAATATCCCGCAATATCGTGTACGTTTGTGCCAATTTGGAGAGACGCCGAGGGCGAATGGAGGAGAGCGCAAATCCGCGGATATCGCCACCGTTGCCTCTCTCGATTCGGTGCGAAACGATTGCCGACAGGTTGTTGAGTACCGGATTACCCCGGCCCGATAAGGGCGCGCCACAGGACTTGTTCAAGCCAAAATGGGCGCGCCGCCGAGGCCAAAAACAACCCCGGATGGCGCACCAGAAGAATCAGACCTTCTCGAAACTCACCGGCAGCTCCTCGTGGATCTTGTCACCCTTCACCTTGATGCGCAGGGTCTCGATGATCTTGTACAGATTCGGCACCAGCAGCAGGGTGACGAAGGTGGCGCAGAGGACGCCGAACGCGAGGCTCACCACCATGGGGATCAGGAACTGCGCCTGGATCGAGCGCTCGAACATGATCGGCACCAGACCGATAAAGGTGGTGAGGGAGGTGAGGATGATCGGGCGGAAGCGGTCGCGACCGGCCTGTACCACCGCGTCCATCACCGCCACACCCTCGGCGCGCAACTGGTTGATGCGATCCATCAGTACCAGATTATCGTTCACCACCACGCCCGCCGCAGCGAGGAAGCCGAGCATGGACATGATGCTGATGTCGTAACCCATCAACATATGGCCAAGGATCGCGCCGAAGAAGCCGAACGGCACCGCGGTCAGGATCAGCAGCGGCTGCGAGTAGGAGCGGAAGGCGACGGCCAGCAGCCCGTAGATAGCGAAGATCGACAGGAAGAAGAACGCGATGATCGAGGTGCTGAATTCTTCCTCCTCCTGCATTTCACCCGCGGTCTTCAGGCTGAAACCGGGGTAGCGGCTCTCCCAGGTTGCCAGGTTCTTGTCGCGCAGCTCCTTCAGGATCTCGTTTGCCGGTGAGGTGCCTGGAATCATTTCCGCAGTGATCTGCACCGTGCGCTCGCGGTCGTTGCGGCGGATGGTGGTGTAGCCGGGAACATAGACGGCGTCCGCCACCGCGCTGAAGGGAATCTCGCCCTCGCTGGTGCGGATGCGAATGCGGTCGATCTGGTCTTCGCTGGCGCGCTCTTCCTGCGGGTAACGCACCATCACGCGCACGTCCTCGCGGCCGCGGGGAATGCGCTGCACTTCTTCACCGTAGAAACCCTGGCGCACCTGCTTGGCTACATCGGCGAGGCCGATGCCCATATTGGTGGCGTGGGGTTTCAGTTGGATCTCGATATCCTGGCGCGCGGCAATCAGGTTGTCGCGCACGTCGTACACACCGGAGAAGTTGTTGAGGGCCTGCTTCACCTCGTCCGCGGCGCGGCGCAGCTCGTCCATGTTGCCGGAGGAGGTGCTGAGGTTCAGGGACATGCCCTTGCCGCCATCGTTGATGGTGTGCTGGATGTTCATCTCCTCGATGCTGGCGGGGAGCTCGCCGATATACTCGCGCCACTTCAGCGCCAGTTGCTCGGAGGTCACATCTCGATTCTCGCCGTCGGTCAGCTGCAGCAGCACGGTGACGTTGCCCCGCCACAGGAACACCATGGTGTTCTCGACAAATTCCTTGCCGCCGTTCAGCGCCAGCATCTCGGGGTCTTTCGCGAGGATTTCACCGGCCTGTTCGAACTTCTCCATCACCCGCTTGGTCTCTTCGAACGACTCGCCCTGAGCCATGGTGGTGCGCAGTTCCAGCAGATCAGAGGGAACTTCCGGCGAGAAGGCCTTGCCGATATAGCCGCCGCCAAACAGTGCGAACGACAGGATCAGCGCCATAAAGAAGATCATGACCGTGGCGCGGCTGTTGCTCAGGGTTTTCTCCAGCAGCGGCAGATAGTACTTGTCGCCGGCGGCCTTCATGCCCGAGGCGAACTTGCCGCGTATGTCCTGCATTTTTTTGCCGAAGCCGGACGTCGCCGGCTTCTCGGGTTTCAGACCTACCAAGTGCGCCGGCAGGATCAGCAGGGATTCGACCAGGGAGAAGGTGAGGCTCAGCAGTACCACCACCGGCAGCGACATCATCATCTGCGAGGTGTAGCCCGGCAGGAACAGCATGGGCACGAAGAACACCATGGTGGAGACCACGGCGAAGATCACCGGCGCGGAGATATTTTTTACCCCCGCTTCCGCCGCCTTGAGCCCCACCTCACCGCGGTCGTGGGCGGCGTGCACCGCCTCGCCGACGATGATCGCATCGTCCACCACGATCCCGAGAATCATCAGGAAGGCGAACAGCGACAGCATATTCAGGGTGATACCGGTAATCGGCAGCAGCCAGAAGGCGCCCATGAAGGCGGTGAAAATGCCGATGGTCACCCACACTGCCAGCGCCGGGCGCAGGAACAGCATCAGCAACACGAACACCAGTGCGAGGCCGGTGACCGCGTTCCAGAACAGCATGCTCATGCGGCTTTCGTAGGCTTCGGAGAAGTCGAACCAGGCCTCGAACTCCATGCCCGGGGGCAGAGTCTCGCGCGCCTCTTTCATAAACTCGCGGATCGCTTCGGCAGTGGCCACGACATCCAGCGGCTCGCCCTGCATCACCCGCAGGTTCATCGCCGGCTTGCCGTTGAAGCGGATGATGGAACCCTCTTCCTCGAAACCGTCGTTGATGGTGGCCACGTCGCGCAGCAGCAGCTGGGTGCCGTCGGGGCGGCTCAGTACCGGGATGCGCGCGAAGTCCTCGGCGTTGTAGGCCTGGCCGCGGGTCTGCACCTGAATGTCACCGCGGTCGGAGCGCACCATGCCCGCGGGCAGGTCCAGGGAGGACCGGCGCACCGCACCGGCGACATCGTCGAACGACAGGTTGTAGCGGCGCAGGTCGATTTCAGAAACCTCGATGGAGACCTCATCGGCGCGGTCACCCCACACGTCCACACGGCGCACACCGGGCAGCAGCATCAGCTTGTCGCGCAGGTCCATCGCGGTTTCTTTGAGCTGGCGCGGGGAGACGGGACCGCCGATGGCGATCATCATCATCTGCTGTTCCCACTCTTCCAGCGCGATGACCGGGCGCTCGATATCACCCGGGAAGGTGTTGATGGAGTCCACCTGCACCTTGATGTCATTCAGCAGGCGCAGCTCGTCGTAGCCGTCCACCGCCTGGATGCGCACGGTGCTGTGGCTGCGGGCGGACCAGGAGTTGATTTCCTTGATCCCCTTCACTTCGGAAATGGCCTGCTCCACCCGCTGGGTAACCTGCTGCTCCACTTCCGCGGGACCGGCGCCGGGGTAGCTGATATCGACCTTGACCACGCCTGGGTTGATAGCCGGGAACACCTCGCGGCCTATATGCATGATGCCGAAAATCCCGCCGATGATGATCAGGAACATCAGCAGGTTGGCGGCTTTACTGTTGCGGACGAACCATCCGATGATGCCCTGCATAATCAGTAGGCTCCCTGTGCGGAGGCGGTGCTGCCCTTGGCGCCTTGCTCGGCGACGTCATCGGACTCCGGGGCCTTGTCACCGAGCATCAGGCCAGACGCGGGCTTTTCATTCAGCGGATTGGGGCTCAGCACCATGCCCTCGCGAGAATAGCCGAGGCTTGAGACCACCACCTTGTCACCCGTGGCAATATCGCCGCGCAGCCACACCTGGTCGCCCACCGCCTGCAGCAGTTCCACATCGCGGAAGCCCAGCTGGTTCTCTTCGTTCAGCACCAGGATATGGCTGCCCTCGTGCAGCGCCTGGCGCGGCAGCAGGGTGATGTCGTCGTAGGTCTTGCCGGCAATCTGCGCTTCCACGAACAGGCCGTTGATCAGCGGCGCCTCGCCCTGGTAGGGGTTGGCGACCTGCGCCACGGCGTACACAAAGCGGCTGTTGGGATCGATCGCCGCCTCGGTGCGCACGATCTGGCCGCGCCACTCGCGCTGCTGGCCGGCCAGGTTGGCAGTCATGCGCACGGCCGGGCCATTGTCGATGGCGCGGCCCAGCGGCAGCTCAAGCAGCGACAGTTGATGGTCGGTCAGCGGCAGGCGCACTTCCGCCACACCGGTGCTGTGAATGCGCGCGAGCTTGGTGCCCGGCGACACGAACTGGCCGATATCCACCAGAGTCTCCACCACGCGGCCGGCGAACGGCGCTTTCACCGCGGTGCGGTCGAGATCCAGCCTGGCCTGGTCGCGGTCCGCCTTGGCGGCGGCCAGCGCGGCTTCCGCGGCGGCCAGCTGCGGCTTGCGCAGGAACAGATCGTTGGCGGTGGCGGTGCCGAGGTCGCGCCACTCGCGCTTGGCCTGCTTCGCCATCCCCTGCTCCTGGGCCAGGGACGCGGCGGCGGTGGCCACCTGGGATTCGCTGCGGGTCAGCTGGTGACGGTAGTCCGCGGACTCGATCTGGATCAGTGAATCGCCCTGCTTGAAGAAGCCACCGGGCACGAACGCATCGCTCACGCTCTCGATCACGCCGCCAACCCGCGCCACCACTTCAATCTCGTGACGGGCGTGCACCGAACCCTGGCTCGGTACCAATAACGTGTGGCGGCCAGGCTCCGCGTAGAGAATATCCGCCACCGGCGGCACCGCCGCTTCAGCAACTTTTTCCTCAGGTTTTGGCGCCATCAACACAACGGCGGCTATCGCAGCCGCACCAACTAGAACCACAAGACCCAAGACTTTGTTTTTACTTGTACTTTTGTTCGAAGGATTCACAGATGCTTCCACTGATCAAAATTTAACTAGTCGGGCATTCTACAGGTGTTGCACAACATTGGAACTGTCACCGGGTGCAGGCCGTCGCAGCAAAATGCGCTTGACCGCAAATGCGTACTGTGCGCAATTCACGCCGCACAATTTCACGCCCTTTCCATGTTGGTCAGTGCCCTCGCATGGCCCATAATGGCCGCCGAATTTTTTCGGTCAGCACCCGCAGTTGGACACTAACCGTTCACCCGCTATCGCTGCCAAGGCCCATTAGCGCGCCCGTATTTGCGACCGGGTCCGGCGCGGCCGTCGAACCGTGAACCCTGATGACTTCCCGAGGATGTAAAGAACAATATGCTGGATATCAACGCCCGTATTGCCGAAGAACTCAACGTGCGCCCGCAACAGGTGGCCGCTGCCGTGGGCCTGCTGGACGAGGGCGCCACCGTGCCCTTTATTTCCCGCTACCGTAAGGAAGTGACCGGCGAGCTGGACGACACCCAGCTGCGCACCCTGGAAGAGCGCCTGCGCTACCTGCGCGAGCTGGAAGAGCGCCGCGCCGCGATCCTGAAAAGCATCGACGAGCAGGGCAAGCTGACCCCGGAACTGGCCGCGCAGATCAACGCCGCCGACACCAAGAACCGCCTCGAAGACCTCTACCTCCCCTACAAACCCAAGCGCCGCACCAAGGGCCAGATCGCCATCGAAGCGGGCCTCGAACCACTGGCCGACGCCCTCTATGCGGACCCGGCCCTGAACCCGGAAGAGGAAGCGCAGAAGTACCTCACCAGCGACAACGAAGACCCCGCCCTGCACGTGAAAGACATCAAGAGCGCGCTGGACGGCGCCAAGTTCATCCTGATGGAGCGCTTCGCCGAAGACGCCGAACTGCTGGGCAAGCTGCGCGACTTCCTGAGCCGCGACGGCCTGGTCAAGTCCAAGCTGCTGGAGGGCAAGGAAGAGGAGGGCGCCAAGTTCCGCGACTACTTCGAATACGCCGAGCCCTTCTCCAAGGTGCCCAGCCACCGCGCGCTGGCCATATTCCGCGGCCGCAACGAGGGTATCCTCGCCATCAACCTGGGCCTCGACGGTGACGAAGAGCGCACGCCCTCGCAGGCGCACCCCTGCGAAGCGATGATCGCGCGCCACGTGGAGATCGAAGATCAGGGCCGCGCCGCCGACAAATGGCTGGGTGAAGTGGTGCGCTGGACCTGGCGCATCAAGCTGCTCACCAGCCTGGAAACCGACCTGCTTGGCCAGCTGCGCGAAATGGCGGAAGAAGAGGCCATCAAGGTGTTCTCCCGCAATCTGAAAGACCTGCTGCTGGCGGCCCCCGCCGGCCAGAAGGCCACCATCGGCCTCGACCCGGGCCTGCGCACCGGCGTCAAGGTCGCGGTAGTGGACGCCACCGGCAAGGTGCTGGACCACACCGCCATCTACCCCACGCCGCCGCAGAATCGCATCCAGGAATCCGCCGCGATCATCGCCGCCTTCTGCAACAAATACGACGTGGGCCTGATCGCCATCGGCAACGGCACCGCCAGCCGCGAGACCGACAAGTTCGTCGGCGACACCATCAAGCAGTACAAACTCAATGTGCAGAAAGTTGTGGTCAACGAGGCCGGCGCCTCCGTGTACTCCGCCTCCGAATTTGCCGCCAAGGAATTCCCGGATCTGGACGTGACCATCCGCGGTGCCATCTCCATCGCGCGCCGTTTGCAGGACCCGCTTGCGGAGCTGGTGAAGATCGACCCCAAGTCCATCGGTGTGGGCCAGTACCAGCACGACGTATCCCAATCCCAGCTGGCGCGCTCGCTCGATGCGGTGGTGGAAGACTGTGTGAACGGCGTGGGCGCCGAACTGAACTCCGCCTCCGCGCCGCTGCTGGCGCGGGTGTCCGGCCTCACCGCCTCCATCGCCGCCAACATTGTGACCTACCGCGACCAGAACGGCGCCTTCAAGAGCCGCGACCAGCTGAAGGAAGTGCCGCGCCTCGGACCCAAGGCGTTCGAACAGGCCGCCGGCTTCCTGCGCATCAACAACGGCGAGAACCCGCTGGACCGCTCCGGCGTGCACCCGGAGTCCTACATTGTGGTCAAGCGCATCGCCGAGAAAAACGGCCGCGAGATCAACAGCCTGATCGGCGACTCCGCGTTCCTGCGCAAGCTGAACCCGATGGACTACACCGATGAAAAATTCGGTCTGCCCACGGTAAAAGACATCATCGCCGAACTGGAAAAACCCGGCCGCGACCCGCGCCCGGAATTCCGCACCGCCAAGTTCGAAGAGGGCGTGGAAGAGATCAAGGATCTGCGCCCGGGCATGGTGCTGGAAGGCACCGTCACCAATGTCACCAACTTCGGCGCATTTGTGGATATCGGCGTACACCAGGACGGTCTGGTCCACATCTCCGCGCTGTCGGAGCGATTCGTCAAGGATCCGCACGAAGTGGTGAAGGCCGGCGACATCGTCAAGGTGAAAGTGATGGAAGTGGACGTGGCGCGCAAGCGTATCGGCCTGTCCATGCGCATGAGCGACGAGCCCGGCGAACAGGGCAGCGGCGGCGTGCAGAAGGGCGACCATCGCGAGTCTCGCCAGGCGCAGCGCCACAATAACAAAAATCGCCAGCAACCCGCGGGCAACGGCGGCCGCGGCAGCATGGGCGACCTACTGGCGGCGGCGATGAAAGGCAAGAAATAACTGGCCGCGCAAGCGACAGGGCGGTCTTCGGACCGCCCTTTTTCATTCAGGGCATCATGCCTATTCCGCGCCGGCTTGTTTTACACTTGCCATCCACGTTCGATGCAAGGCGTCCGGCGCTAATGGCCAAATCTCAAGACGACAACCTCAGACTCGACAACCAGCTCTGCTTCAGTCTCTACTCCACCTCGCTGGCGATGGGAAAACTGTACAAGCCGATTCTCGATGAGCTGGGACTCACCTACCCCCAGTACCTGATGATGATGGTGCTGTGGGAACAGGACGGCATCACGATTACAGACCTCAGTGCCCGCCTGATGCAGGACAAGGGTGCCCTGAGCCCAGTCATCCGCCGCCTGGAGCGCCAGGACCTGATCGAGCGCCGGCGCGACCCGCAAGACGACCGCCGGGTACTGATTCAGCTGTCGGCGGCGGGCCGCAGGCTGCAGCAACAGGCCAAAGATATCCCCGAACGGGTGTTCTGCATCAGCGGGCTGGATGAGAAAACCGCACGCAAACTGAAGCTGCAGCTGGATACACTGCGCGATACGCTCAATACCCATCTTTGACCTTCACCCGCGCCCATCGTTAGCGCCCAGTCGCGATTCCCAGTCCATCACCGCGAGCAGGACCATCCTGCCTCCCGAGCCGCTGACAACCCGGCAGTGCTATCGGGCACATAGCCACAATCAATTATCGCAATAACTGTTATCGCGATAACTTTGTTCCCGCAATCACGACAGCGGCGACGCAAGCCGGCATCACCGCAAACACGAACGACATAGGAGATGGAATCATGAAAACACTTTATACCGCTTCAGCAACAGTAACCGGTGGACGCGACGGCAAGGCCGTTTCTTCAGACGGCGTATTGGACCTGGCGCTCACAACCCCGAAAGAACTGGGCGGTAGCGGCGGCGCCGCCACCAATCCGGAGCAGCTGTTCGCCGCGGGCTACTCCGCCTGTTTTATCGGCGCCATGAAATTTGTCGGCGGCCAGTCCAAGGTCGCAATCCCGGCAACCGCCAGCGTGCGCGGCGAGGTCGGTATCGGCCAGGTGGAAGGCGGCTTCGGTCTTGAGGTCGACCTGCATGTGAACCTGCCCGGGCTTGCGCAGGCCGTTGCAGAAAAACTGGTCGCGCAGGCACACCAGGTGTGTCCTTACTCCAATGCCACCCGCGGCAATATCGACGTGCGCCTGCATGTGACTACCTGACGAAAAAAGGGGGGCATAAGCCCCCCGATAGAGAACAAGGTATTTTACCTTTGGATCAGAATGCGTAACGCATTCCCAATGTCGCCTGGCGGCGATAGAGAATGTTTGACTGGTGCGAGGTAAATGCGAACGAGACGTTCACTTTGGCCAGGTGCGCGTGTTCGCTCATGATGCATCCATCCTGTGATCCGTACTTCGCCTGTGAGAGCTTCGATTGTGGGATGGAGGTTAGCGGAGCGGTGTGGTAGCGAGCGTAGTAACAACCGTGGTAATTGGAATGAAAATAACGCGAGTGGCGTGGAAATCCCGCATGGAAGAGATACTTGAAAAGAAAACGTGATGTCGTCGCTAAGAATGCAGGATCGCTGACATCGCCAACCGGGAATTCGAGGCAGTGGCGCCAGCGGTAAAAGCGCGCTAGTTCCGGGCAATAAACTCGCGCACGGTTTCCACAAACAACTTGGATGCAGGCTCTCGCCCCAACAGCAAATGGCCGTTGCTGTCCAACCCGACAAATTCCGCATTGGGAATCGACGCTGCGAGGTCTCGCCCCACATCCACCGGAATACGCTGGTCGCCCAGTGAGTGGATCACCAGAGTGGGTACTTTGACCCTGGCCAGTTGTTCGCGCACGTCGATGTCGGCAAACACCGACAGGAAACGCACCGCATTTTCCGGCGATGTGGTCAACCGCTGAAATTCATTGAACCAGGCAAACTCTTCGGCATTGGCGGTGGGCATAAACGTGGAAGAAAAAATCTGGCGGTAGGCCGGATTATCCTGCCCCCAGCCGGTGGCGGTCAGAGTCATCACCGCTTCCCGCTCGCGGGTTAGCGCTTCGCTGGCGCCAATACGCCACCCGGCCGCATAACCACCGAACAGTATCAGGTGCTTCACCCGCTCGGGATAGCGCACCGCATATTCAATGGATACCGCTGCGCCCTGTGAAATACCGAGCAGGGAAAATTGTTCCACCCCGCAGGCATCCACCACTGTTTCCAGGTCGGTAACAAACGCATCAAATGAAATATCACTGACATTCCAGTCAGACAGACCGTTGCCGCGCTCGTCGTAGCGGATAAAACGATGGTCAGACGCGAGATCGCGAAACAGCGGGCTCCAGATGGGCGCGTCCCAATCGTGCTCGAGGTGTGTCAGCCAATTGGCGGCTTTGACGATGGGCGCTCCCTCTCCCACCGAGGCGTAGGCAATGCGCGCCCCATCTGCAGCTTTGCAGAAGTGGATTTTCTGCCGTGCCAGCAGCTCGCGCTCCGTGGGGCCCGCGGAGGGATTTCTTCTGCTGTCCGCCGCGGCGCGCGCATCTGCAGACCAGCTGATACCGGCCTTGGTGAACCGGCTGTCGAGCTCAGCGCCGAGAGAGGCGAGCTCAAGGGCCAGCCCCATGCGATCCAGTTGTGTAACCAGTGCTGTCGCAGCGGCCGGGTTCAATGGTTCCAGTTCATGCCAGCGCCGGGCCCACAGCAATTGCTCATCCAGGGGGCTCTCGTTATGACGCGCCAGGCGGGCACAGACTCCGGCGAACAGCCGCTCCAGCGCACGGCGCTCCGCATTGAGCCAGAGCTGGTACACATTCTGTTCCGGCAGGTCCAGGCCTTCGAGAAAGGGGGTGCCGAGGAGCCTGATGATTTCCTGCAGCCGGGAGGCGGGCAACTGGGGATTCTGCAGTTCTTCGGCAATGTTATGCGTATCAATGGCGATATCAGTGATCACCAGTGACACGCGCTCGCGGTCGGCCTGCAGGCGCTCCCGCTCCGGCGAATTGACCAGGGGGCGCAGTTTGCTCAGCGACCAACGCAGCGCTCCCCGCGGGTCATTCGGGGTCTCCCACAGGGCTTCACAAAGGCTGTCGCGGCGATGGGGGCGGCCGGTAATGGCCAGGTAGGCAAGCAGTGCGCGCGTGCGTTTTGAGGCCGGTAATTTGACTTCAATACCGTCATTAAAAAGCGCCAGACCGCCCAGGGTTTGAATAGAGACAGCCACCGTCGAGCTCCCTTTGACTCTATTTTTGTACGCACCTAATACAGCGACTTCTGCAGCGTCTTCCGCGCAGTGTCTTTTGCAAACTTTGTGCCGGAGCGGGAATGATACCCAGTTACCTTTAGAAGTTCATGCAGAAGTTCATGCAGAAGTTCATGCGGGACGTCTAGAGCGACATGCACGGAGTCATGTTTATCCCCCGCCCTTAAAATGTGATCGAATTTGTGGGCGCGGGTGGCGTCAACAAGTCATAAGAAGTGCCTGGACAGGCGAGGAGAGTTTCCTCCGCGTCGAACCTTTTACCACCCTATTCGTTCAATTTTTCCCGAGCTGAAATTCCGCTCCCGGGTTGCACAAAAAGTGCATTTCTTTTCCCAGCACCGGATGCTCAAAACCCAGTTCCTGCGCATGCAGCAGCAAACGCGGTGCCGCGGCGAGCGCCTCCCTGTGGGCGTAGAAAGGATCACCCAGAATCGGGTGGCCGAGGGCCTGCATGTGTACACGCAACTGGTGGGAACGACCCGTGACCGGGGTCAACTGCAGCAGGCTCGTTGCGCCGTCGCTGTCGAGTTTCCGCCAGCGGGTCAGCGACGGCTTGCCGTGCTCGAAATCCACTTTCTGTTTTGGCCGGTTCGGCCAGTCGCAGATCAGCGGCAGGTTTACCTCACCGCTGCTCTCTCCCGGCTCTCCCCACACCCGCGCAAGATAGCTTTTTTCCACCTGCCGATTCTGGAACAGCGCGCTCAGTTGTCGGTGCACTTCCGGCCCAAGCGCCATTACCACCAGCCCCGAGGTATCCATATCCAGGCGGTGCACGATCAGTGCATCCGGGTATTCCGCCTGCGCGCGGCTGGCGAGGCAGTCCCTGTGGGTCGGATGGCGCCCGGGCACGGTGAGCAGGCCGCTGGGCTTGTCCAGCACCAACAGGTAGGCATCGCTGTAGACAACATCGAGATAAGGTTCGACAGGCGGGGAATACGGGCGCAAAACAGAACTCGGAGAACATCGGGGTTGTTGGAATCCGCAAGCTTACGCAATTTTCCACCGGACTGCGCGCACGGCAGAATCACCGTCGCCACAGGCCACCCCACCGGGATATACGCTTCATATACAATCCATATATAATGCGTGCAATCACACAAGCGGAGACCACCATGGGAATCGTCAAAATATCCGATGCACTGCACGATGAGATCCGCCAGGCCAGTACGGTCATGTCGCGCTCCATCAACGCTCAGGCCGAGTTTTGGGTGCGGATTGGCATGCTCGCAGAGCTCAACCCGGACCTTACCTACAACCAGCTGTGCAAAATGCTGCTGCGCAACCCCGCTCCCAGCCTGGAGGCTCTCACCCGTGACTAAGGTGCAATTGAAAACGCCGCGGGAGCAGGAGCTGATGCGTCATTCCGGACAGCTTCTGAGTCAGGTCTTCCAGATGCTGGACGGCTTCGTCGCGGCCGGCATCACCACCATGGAAATCGACCGCCAGGTGGAGGACTTCATCACCAACACCCTGAAGGCACGCCCCGCCAGTAAAGGTCAGTACGACTACCCCTATTCCCTGAATAGCTCCATCAACGAAGTCGTGTGCCACGGTATGCCAAGCGCCTCACGCAAGCTGAAAAACGGCGATATCGTCAACCTGGACATCACCCTGGAGAAAGATGGTTTTATTGCCGACTCCAGCAAAATGTACCTGATCGGCGACGTTGCCCCCGCCGCCCGCCAGCTGGCGCGGGCCAGCTACGAGGCCATGTGGAAAGGCATTGAAACCGTGCGCCCCGGCGCAACCCTCGGCGACATTGGCCACGCCATCCAGCAGTATGCAGAGAAGCAAGGTTACAGCGTGGTACGGGAATACTGCGGCCACGGCATCGGCCGCGAAATGCACGAAGCCCCGCAGATCCTCCACTATGGCCGCCCGGGCACCGGTGAAGCACTGCAAGCAGGTATGACCTTCACCATCGAACCCATGATCAACCAGGGCACGTATAAAACCAAAACCAAGAAAGACGGCTGGACAGTGGTAACACGGGACAAAAAACTGTCTGCGCAATGGGAACATACCGTGCTGGTGACGAATCAGGGCTGCGAAGTACTTACGCTCAGATCGGAAGAAAAAAATCGAGCATAAACCGGCTTTGCAGATATATTTAACCGCCCACCTGGGGGAAATACCTAACACCGCAGAAGGCGGCCACCCTCGGCCCGGTCGGGCAGGCTGTTTTTCCGACAGCCCACGGAGCGGTTAAACCAGGGATCCAAGAACTGAGATCAGATTATGAGCAAAGAGTTAGCAGGAGCTTCCGGCCAGTGCCTGTGTGGAACCGTTAGATTTGAAGTAAACGGCACAATATCAGCATTCCATATTTGTTATTGCTCCCGCTGCAGGCACTCTACCGGCTCCGCCCATGCATCAAACCTCTTTACCGACCCCAAGAATATCTGCTGGATATCTGGAGAGGATTCCATTCAACGCTTCGAGTTGGCCTCAGCCCAGAGTTGGGCAAAACAATTCTGCAAGGTTTGTGGTTCCGGGGTTCCCTATATAAATCGCGCTGGTACACGCCTGGTAATCCCAGCGGGAAGCCTCAACGAGAATCTGCAAATTGCACCGGATGACAGGATATTTTGCGAAGACAGGTGCACCTGGGTTGAGAGCATACAGGACAGTCCCGAGTTTCCCGCCCTGCCGGAAAAAATCTGACAAAGTCAACAGCCACTACTGGTTGCGCCAGATCGCTCCAGGTGGAAAGCCATTTTTATGCGCAGCGCGGTTTCACGGATTTTGATCCTGCTGGCTCTGCGAGTTTCCACCAGTAACATTTATACACGATAGACTCTGAACATGGACTTGGTAAATATAGCTACGTTCGTACTCATGGCGACACTGCTTGTGATATCGCCCGGCCCCAATGGTGCCCTGATCGTAAAAACAGTACCCACCTCTGGCAGCAAGGCGGGGTTTGCCAATATCTTGGGGTTCATTGCAGCATTTTATGTTCACGGAACGCTGTCTGTATTCGGTATTTCGGTTCTGCTTTTACAATCAGCAGAGATATTTTTTGTTTTTAAAATTCTTGGCGCAGCATACCTCTGCTGGCTTGGTATTAAATCAATCCTGTCCGCCTGGAGAGTCGCACCGAACGCAGCAAGTTTGCCTTCCGACCCGCGCGAGAATAGAAAATCCATGCGTGTAGCTTTTCTTGAAGGCTTTATTACCAATGCGCTAAACCCGAAAGTATCCATGTTTTACTTGGCGGCTTTTCCGCAATTTCTGCCATTCAGCGATAGCGCGCCACTTGCTTATATTCTGGTCTCTGCTCACGCCGCCGTTAACCTGGTCTGGTTTTCAGCCATGGTCATTCTTTTGACTCAGCTGAAAGGGCTGTCAGTTAGCACCGGATTTTCCAGATGGCTGAAATCCGTCACCGGCGTTTTCTTTCTTGGCTTCGGAGCTAAACTGGCCTTTTTAAACTCGTAAAGCGTGGATGCGATTTGTTTCGCCATTGGAATCAGGAAGGAACCATGGATTCGGACAAAAACCGCCTGCTTATTTTAGCGGCAATGTGCACGACTCTTGCGGCAATTGCTCACCTTGGGTGTATTGTTTTTGGGGGCGACTGGTATCGTTTATTTGGCGCGGGGGAGGAAATGGCCCAGCTGTCTGAACAGGGCCACTGGTATCCCACCGCAGTAACTTCAACTATCGTCGCGATTCTATTGCTGTGCTCGCTTTATGCTCTTTCTGGCGCTCGCGTGATCCTCCGGCTACCGCTGTTGCGCACAGGCTTGTGCACTATTTCCTCTATCTTTCTTCTGCGCGGTGTTGCCTTTTTCGGTATCACCGCCTTGTTTCCGGGTAACAGTTTGCTGTTCTGGCTCGTCAGCTCGGGGATATGCCTGGGGATTGGGATGCTGTTCGCTGCTGGCACCACTCAGGTCTGGCCAAAACTCAGCGCAAAAAAGCCCTGAACGATACGCGAGTAGAGAGGCGCGCTTTCTCCAGCGTCTCATCCTGCACCCCCAAGAGGTATCGTCATGGATAAGGTTACTGCCAGAGATACATACTCGCTCTCTTATTGAGAATGTTTAACATAAACACTTCTGTACAGGGTCTGTTCGCCAGCCCGCAACAGACATGTAGTGGCAACAGGTGCTCTTCGCGCGGATGGCAGAAACGGGCACCCGGCGCTTTTTCCCAGAGAGCCAACCGCTGCATCCGCTCGGATTCGGACATCGCCTCGCTGGCACAGGTTTCCTGCAGCCATTGCTCGAACGCGATGTTTAGCCCGCGGGATTCCTCCGTTTCCTCGGCGAAGAAAGCGCGCATGTTGTGGAATGAGAAGCCGGAACCCACAACCAGCAGGTTCTCCCATTTCAATTCGTTAAGTGCGGCGCCTATCTCCAAATGCTCCTGCGCGTTCAGGGTGCGCTTCAGGGATAGCTGGACACAGGGAATGTCCGCCGTTGGAAACAGGATTTTCAATGGCACGAAAAGGCCGTGATCAAATCCCCGGTTCGCATCCCTCGCGGTTTCAATACCGGCTCCGGACAACGTCTCAAAGACCTGTTGCGCCAGCGACGGATCGCCAGGGGCCGGGTACTGGATATGGTAAGCCGCCTCGGGAAAACCGTAGTAGTCGTAAACCAGCGGCGGATTGCTGGCGACAGTGATGGTGGGTACTCGCTCTTCCCAGTGGGCGCTGACAACCAGTATCGCGGATGGTTTGCGCAGACGAGCGGCAATATTTTGCAGGCACACCTCCATTTCCCGGTGCCCCGGGTCTCCGAGCAACGGCAGTGGTCCGCCACCGTGAGACACAAACAGAATTTCCGGTTGCAGGATATTTTCCGGCATGATTTGCCATCCTTCCGTTAACAACAAGACACTAACCGCAATAACACAAAGCGTTGTTCTCACGCCGCGATTGCGCTTGTGCAGCGGCGAAAGCGGCCCTCAATTTTGCTCCGAGGAGACAAGGTGGCGCGCGAGGGACGCCCGGTCTTCCAATGTGGAACACACTACCGCCAGCAGCATGCCGACAACCGCACCTACCAGAGTATCCAGCACTCGCTCGGGTACCAGTTGCGCGCTTGCGGCTTCTCCGTGGCTGGCCAGATAAGTCATCAGCAGTGCCATGGGCGTTACCAGGATCTGCCCAAGAGCATAGTTCGAGCCAATCACGATTTCTGTCACAACCTGGAATATGGCGATCAGCGCGATCAGCACCCAGACCGAGGGGCCGCATGACAGGATCAACCAAACCAACCCCGCGCCCAGCACGGTGCCGAGCATACGCTGCAGCGCACGGTGCATATTGGTGTGCAGATGTGCCCCCTGCATCACCGCCACCGCGCCCATTGCGGCCCAGGCGGGAAAGTGTGCGCCCATGACTTTAGCCGCGCAGGCCGCAGCCAGTGCACCGCTGCCGATGCGCATCGCAACCACTAGGTGCTGGCGGGGAGACCGCACTGGGTCAGCGGGGAAGGAGATGCCGTCGCGCGCTTGCTGGCGGATAAATTCCGTCAGTACACACACCACCCAGGCCAGTGCGGCCACACCGGCCGTCGCCGCGCCACGCTCCAGCACCGCCTGCCAGCTCTGCACCTCGCTCATCGACGCGCCGGCCGCGAAGATGAAGATCAGCGGACCCGGGGGACCGAACTTCCCCTGCACGGCCACCACCGCAAACAGTCCACACAGCACCGCGAGCAGTAGCAGTTGCACCGCAAACGGCGCGCCGAGCCAGATGGCCGCGGACACGCTGAGCACCGCAAAGGTTTGCCAGAAACCGCTGGCCAGTACGATCCGGTTGCGCCCGGTACCCTGGGCGAAACGCCCGAACAGTGCCGCCAGGGTACCGAGGGACGCGTAGCCAATCAGGTGCGACCAGGGGGAGAGATACACCAGCGGCAGCGCGATAACGCCTGTCAGCGCCGCCTGCATACCCGCCAGGGCGGAATTGCGCATAAATGGTTGCGGCGCCAATGCCAGGCTCTCGCGTACACGCGCAGGGCGCAGAAGATGGCGTGCTGCGTCCCTACGTCGTACCGGCTCGGCACGGCCCTCGGTTGGCCACCACCGACTCTTCACTGCGCCTCCGGTTTTTCCGGCTGCAGTGCATCGATCCGCTGCGCAATGTGTTCAAAGTGCCCGAGCATAGTGCTGATCTCCGCATCAGACAGATCCGCCAGCAGCGCTTCCTCCGCCCGCAACAACTGCGCGCGAATTTCCGCCACGCGTTTTCTGCCGGCAGGAGTGAGGTAGATCCGGCGGGCGCGGCCATCGGTGGTATCGGCACGGCGCTCCAGCAGCCCCTCGCGGGAAAGGATATCCAGCAGCCGGACCAGGCTGGAGCTGTCGATGCCCACCAGTGCCGCCAGCGTTTTCTGGGTCATGCCATCGCCACTCTCCTGCAGGTGCACCAGCGGAACCCAGGTGGCGTCGGTGAGCCCCGCCGCAGCGAGATGGGTATCGATGGCACGGCGCCAGCGCCGCGCCAGCAGGGAAAAGCGGATACCAAAGTGTTCGCGCACGTTACTTGAATGGTTGGTCATAGCATCCGGCCAATAAATTGATTTGCAATTCAAATTAATTTAACCGAAATATCGGCAACGGTCAAAGCAGGTGTCGACCATTCCGGGAACAACTGCCAGATGCGGGATTGCGGGAGACAGGCAACAAACCTGTCGTCTCGCTAGGTGATGCTCTCCAGTGCCGCACGGATATCGGCGGGAATCGGGGCGGAACGCTGAACCGCGCGCTCGACAAACACATGGGTGAAGCTTCCGCTGGCGGCCGCCTGCCTCTCCCCCGCAGCGAAGATTCCCACCCGGTACACCACAGAGCTGTTGCCCAGTTTCTCCACCCGGATACCAGCTTCCAGTTGCTGCGGGTAGGCCAGGGGGGCGCGGTAATCACAGCTGGAGTTGACCACGAAGGCGACAACAGGCGCACTGTGGACATCCATCCCACCCTCTTCAATCAGGTAGCGGTTTACCGCGCTGTCGAAATAGCTGTAATAGGTCACGTTGTTGATATGGCCGTAGATATCGTTGTCGTGCCAGCGGGTGGTGATGGGGTAAAACACGCGGTAGTGATCGCGCGTGAACGTATCGTCATGGGTCATGGCTGTGCTTACTTCCCGGTGCTTCAGAAGGCGGCGCGGTAGATCGCCAGGGCGTCTGCCTCGGTGACAGCGCGGGGGTTGTTGACCAGCAGTCGCTGCTGTTGCATGGCATCTTCTGCCAGTTGCGGCAGGCGATCTTCCGTTACCCCGCAGTCCCGCAGGCGGCTGGGCAGGCCCAGTTCGACAATCAGGCTTTCCAGCCAGTCGATTAGCTGCCCGGTTTTCTGCTGCGGGCTGCCGGTAACACACTGGCCACCCATCACAAGTGGCGCCAGCTCCGCGTACAGTGGGGCTGCCGCCGAGGCATTGAACCGCAGAACATGCGGCAGCACCAGGGAATTACTTAGGCCGTGGGGAATATGGAAGTGGCCCCCAAGCGGATACGCGAGCGCGTGCACAGCGGCCACCGGTGCATTGGCGAATGCCTGGCCCGCATAGAGCGCGCCCAGCAGCATTTGGCTGCGGGCGTTCAGCTCATTCCCGCGGTGGGTGGCGTTGGCGATATTGCCAGCGAGCAACCGCAGCGCCTCGCGCGCCAGCATGTCGGAGACCGGATTTTTTTTGTGCGCGGAGGTATAGGCCTCAATAGCGTGCACCATAGCGTCGATACCGGTAGCCGCAGTCACCTTCGGCGGTAGCCCCAGGGTGAGCTGTGGGTCCAGCAGCGCAGTGTCCGGTTGCAGGTGCGGGGAGACGATACCGGCCTTGGTGGTTTTGCCGGTAGTGATGATGGCGATGGGCGTCACTTCGGAACCGGTACCGGCGGTGGTGGGCACCTGCAACAGGGGTAGCCGCGGTCCGCAGATGCTACCAACACCGTAGAGCTCATCGAGTGACTGGCGACAATCGGGGTGCGCCAGCACCGCGACCACCTTCGCCACGTCCATGGCGCTGCCGCCGCCAAAGCCGACGATCATTTCCGCTCCGAGCGCACGCGCTGCATGTACCGCGGCCTCCACCGTGGCGCTGCTGGGGTCCGCCTCCACCCGGTCGAAGATGCCGAGGCGCAGATCCGAACGGTCAAAGCCCGGCAGCACGCCGTCCAGTAGACCCGCATTGAGAATACCGGCATCGGTAACCAGCAAAACCCTGCCCGCGCCAGCGGCGCGGCAGCTCTCTGCCAATAGCCTGGCAGCGCCGGCCTCACACACGATGGTTTTGGTGGTGGAAAAGGTGAAGTTCTGCATAGGTCCCCCGTCAGGTTCAGGAAACCATTGAACGACCGCGACCGGGCCTTGGCCATTACCTCAGATTTCCGGTGCTGCCGGCCGCGGACTCAGCCCTCTGCCGGTTACGACCGCAGGAAGCCGCGCAACAAGCGCTCGACCATCTCGCGGCCCTCGCGACGGTCAGAGGGGGCGCTGCCGACGGCGCTGAACTCGAGATACTGAACTACCGCCAGCAGCAGGGCGCCATCGGTCTTCAGGTGGTGGTTCGACAGAGGAGCGCAAAACTGTTCCGCGACTTTTTTCAGGGTGGCGGTGTACTGCTGAACTTCGCGTGCGAGGACGTCTGGCAGGAACTGCGCAAACATGAACTGGCTCTCAATGGTCAGCTGCCGCCGCCGCGACTCCAGCGCGCTGTCAAAATACGCGTCAAACAGATCGCCGATGCCAGTGATGTAGGCTTCCTTTTCTACCAGCACCCCATCCCTGTTTACACATTCCCGCATCAGCGTCTTCTGATTCTCACCGAGCTCCGCCAGCACCGGCTGCAGATTCTCGAGAAACAGATGAAAAGCCGACAACAGCAGATTGTCGAATGTCTGAAAATAATAGGTGGTCATCGCCAGCTGCACGCCGGCGGCTTTGGCGATGTTGCGGTGCGACAGAGACGAGAGACCTTCGTCCGCGATCAGGTTCAGAGTGGCGTTGAGGATCTTGCGCTTGGCGATTTCCCGCTTCTCTGCCTTCTTGTTGACGGCCGACTGGCGGCCACCACTGGCTGAAGTCTTGTGCTGAGTTCCACTACTGGAAACCATGGATCACGCCTCGGGCGAAAATTCTGGGAAACCTTGTACTTCAGTACATAAAGGCGCAACCCTATACAAAGGTCATTTATTGGTCAAACGTGCAATAAAACGCCGCCGAGGTGCAGCTTACCCCGCTGAGCGCGGCCGTCATGGTTCAGACGGCTGCCTGAAGACCCACAAATGCTTATTGCCGCAAACTTCCCTTTTCCAACTCCAGCAATGCCTGCCGGTGCCCTTTCTGTGCCGCTTCACTAAACGCTGTGCGCGCCAGCTCAGGGTTGGGATCCACGCCCTCGCCACTCAGGAATAGCTTGCCCATCTGGTAGAGACACTCACTGTCTCCGGCGGTGGCGCACATCATGTACCAGAGAACCGCAAGCTCCGGGTCGGCACCGGGCAGGCGCTGCTGCTGGTGCAGCTTCGCCATCCCTAACTGGCCGGCGCTATCCGACATGGCCTGCCAGTAGGCTTTCTCAGCGCCCGGGAAATCGCGCTCCCCCCATCTGAGATCACCCTGCAGAGCGTAGGCGGCATCCGAGTGCACCGCCAGCGCGGCGTCCAAAAAAGTATTGGCAAGCGCGATGCGCGCCGCGGACTGCGGTGAAGATGCGGTCAGCACCCGGCGCGCGTAGGCGACGCGGGCACCGGTGTCCCCCGCTTCGGCGATCGGCTGCAGACGCGGCAACAGGGCTTCCAGATCCGCGTCCTGCCATCCCTGCTTCAGTTCAGATTGCAATATCAGCAGTTGCGCGGGGAGGAATCCCTCTTCGGCCGCCCGGCGCACATACGGAATGCCCTGGTGCAGTGAGGCATCCCAGCGCTCGGAAAAAAAGTACGTAGAGAGCAGCATCCACGCCCGCCCGGGCTCCAGGCGCTGGTCCGCCGCCGCCATGAACTGCTCAAACAGTTCCTCATTCGGTTCAACGCCGAGGCCCTGGCGATAGGTAAATGCAAGCCCGACCATGGCATTCGCGCTGCCTTTCTGCGCGGCGGACATCAGGAAATCGACGCCCTCCGCCTGCGACAGCGAGGCCAGCTTACCGGTCAGCGCGAGTATCCCGAGGCGAAACTCTGCCGTCTCGCTGCCGGCGCCAGTGGCATTTAAAAACTGCTGTGCCGCCAGCTCCGCCTCACCGCTGTCTTCCAGCAGCCGCCCGAGCCCGATCTGTGCCGAGGGGGTAGCGCTCTCGGCCAGCGGACGCACGATCTGCTCGACGTAATTGCCACCGACACCAGCAAAGGGATAAGTTGCGCCGAGCAGGACATTAATCGCGCGCTCGTTTTCGAAGAATACTTCCCGCTGTACACCAGTGTCCGGATCTTCCGCGGTCACCACGTACACCAGTCCGATACCGCCCACCACCGGCTGCAACACACTGTCGCGCACCTGATAGCCGGCGAGATGCAGGATTTCACCCGCGTGGTCCAGCAGCGCGATTTCATAGGCGGTGTCTATGCTCTGACCGTCGCCACTGCCAAGCACGCCGCGCAAAATATACTGCACCGCGTTCTCGTGCTGGCGGGCAAGCTCGGTCTCACCGAGATACTGATAACACTCCTGCGCCGCCAGGTGCGGTTCAAGCTCAAGGAAACTCCGCGCGCTCCACAGCTCCCAGTCCATCGCGGAGCAATCGTTGTTTTCATCGGCGGCCAGCCGGTCCATTTCCGCCTGGAAGGACTCGCGATCGTCCACCGCGGTCAGCAGGTACGAACTCTGGAGATATGCGGACCAGAATTCCGCGAAGGGCACCGCGTCGGGATCGCGTCGTATTCTCTGCGCAAGCTCGTCCAACCTTGCGTTGGCCTCGCGATACATTTCCGGTGAAAAGGCGCTGGTATCGGCCGGTGCCGCAGCGGGCAGCGACTCGCGCGTTGACGTTAGCGGTGTGCCGGAGTCCACAGCCCCGGGCGCCGCGCAGCCACTCAGCAACGCAGCCAACCCCGCCCACAGCCAGTGTCTTTTGAAATTGGCCATAATTTTTCCTGTCTGATTTTCTCGCATCGCTATTTGCGCTCGAGCAGCTCCCGCGCCAGGTTGCGCGCGCGGTCGCGCCGCTCGTTCGGTGTCACCGATACGGGTGCCAGCCATATGGAATAGGTCAGGCTGGGGTCGAGCCGGTCGATGGCCTGCAGGTATTCGCCGAAGCGCTCCGGCGCAACGGATTTGTCCAGTGACTGATAGCGGTAATTCACCGTCACCTGTTTCGGCGACTTCTCCACATCGCGGGAGAATTCGAACCAGGGATTATTGATGGTCTCGGCATTCTGTCCATTCAGCCAGCGCAGATCGCCGCTGTTTTTGGCGATCACGGTGAAGCGCTCATCCACCTGCAGTTGCCCCGGCAAGCGAAATGGGTATTCGCGCTGGCGCGCCTTTGGCAGAGAAATATTCGCCACCACGCTGGCGGCAGCGAGCTTCAGCAGGTTCTGGCCGCCGCTGTTCTCGCCGAGATTGCGCAGCCGATATTTTTCCCGCACACGCAGCTCGTTGCGCCCTTCGACTTCCGTGATTTCCACCGGTTCGAGCTTTTCGATGGCGGGAAAATAGCGCGCGTAAAACTGCAGGAAATCATTGGTGACGGTGTCCACATCGCGGTAGCCGGCGTAAGCGCGCATGTCTTCCGCACTCCAGCCCACATAGTGGCTGATTACTTCGAACACCGCCGACTGGCGGTTGTGATCCAGGGTCAGGGTTTCCTCCACGGAAATGCGCGCGCTCAGCTGCTCCGCCGCCACCGGCTCGATTCTGGTGAGGCTTTCGCCCTCGCCGTCGACCACCAGCGCCCAGTTGAAATCCGGCAGCGACATGGCCTGCAACGCACCGCTCTGGCTGGTAGCGGTGGGGTCTACCCAGTAGCGCTTGCCGTCGAGTTCAAACGTGGTAATCACATGGTCAAACTGACCCGGGGACGGCAAGCGCGCATCCAGGTCCAGGTTTTCCACCGAAGACACCAGCGCCGGGTGCGCCTCAATGCCGAGGTGGCGCAGTGCCGCGATCAGCAGCACGGTTTTGTCCTTGCAGTCACCGAAGCGCCGGTCGTAGGTTTCCAGCGGCGATGACGGCAGGTGGGAATTCACTCCGTGTTCGATGCCGAAATAGCGGATGTGCTCCTGAATCCACTGGGTTGCAGCCGCGGCCTTGTGCGCGGGGCTGCCGCGCAGTTCCTGCAGCCAGCGGCCAAACTCCGCCGGCACCGGATCGGCGGCGGCGCCGTAGAGAGTATTCGCCCAGCCGTTTACCTGTTGCCAGTCGGTGTACTGGGTGTATTCGAGATAGGGATAGGGGGAGAGCCACTCGGGCACGCCGTCTTCCTGGCGCAGCGCCGCGCTGTTGCGGATGTCGACAAAGTAGCGGGTCAGTTCGCCTTCACTGCGTTTTTTGACCCTGGTGATGCCATCGCTGGTGCGCACATACAGCGGTTGTGCCTTAGGACTCAGCAGACCGATGTATATCCGTTCGATAGCCACGCCCCAGGCCAGCAGTTCACGGCCGAAGAAGCGGTCGCCCAGCACCGGATTGCTGCCGCGCACGGTGTAGCTGTACTCGACGATATCGCCGATACGCAGGTCTTTCAGCAGCAGCATCGCGGTCCAGCGCTCCGCGTACAGATCCTTGTCGAGCTCCTCTTCGCGCTGGAACAATTTGATGTCCGCCGATTGCAGTCGGTCGCTGCGCACACCGTCGCGCACCACGCTGACATCGTGAATGATCAGTTCTTCATAGGCCGGGGAGAAGCCCAGGCTGATGCTGGAAATCTGCTGCAGGCCCTGCTGGCGCAGCGGCTGCATCACGAAGCGGAAAAAGCGCTCTTTCTTGTCGCCGGCGAGATTGATCTGGCTGTCCAGCAGCAGATTGCGCAGACCGTCGTCTGCCGGTGCCTCGCCGCGTCCCTCGCCCTCCGGCAGCGCCAGCGGCTGTACCCAGTCGGGGCGCGGCGCCAGCTGGTATTCCGCCATGCTCACCGGCTCCGCCTCGGCGGAGGAAATGACCAGAAGGGTGACAATTGACCACAAGACGCGCGCGACGCGGCGCGGCAGCAACATCTGCTTCATTATTTTTTCACTGCATACAGACAAAAAGATGGACCGCAGGCGGCCTTGCTCATTGTGCGGCCGCCTGCGGTCCATCATATAGGCTGGACGGGGGGAGCACCACGCCCGGAAGAGCGGGCTGCGGCCGGTCAGAAAAATCCGGCAAACAGCCCAGGGGGATCAACCATGCAGGAAGCAGACCGACATCCTATTCAACAACTCGTTAACACACAGGTTCAGGAAACTTGCCACAGGTGACCGACTGAATCCATTTCTCACCCAGCGTGAACTGGCAGACGTAATCCCGCGTCAGGCCGTGTTTCGCGGCGAAGTGCTCGGTAAGGCGCAACACCAGCGTCTGCTCCTCAAGGCGCAGTTCGACGGCCTCGGCGACTTCGAAACCGAAATAATCCCGCACCGAAGGATACAGCGCTTTAAACAGGCTCTCCTTGGCGGAAAAGATGAGTGTGAGCGCGACCCGCTCGGACAGTCCCTGATTGCTGAGCAGTTCCCGCTCCTGGCGAGTTGCCACTATTGTGGCGATCTCGCGGCAGACCCGGGCGGGGATGAGAGCCTCCACATCGATACCGAGATAATCCATGTCCACACGGTGATTCACCGCGCATACCGCCACACGGTCCATATGGGAGATGGAGCCCACCACACCGTCCGGCCACAGCGGATTGCGCTGCTCGCCAATCCCCACCTGCACATCCCGGTAGCGCGCCGGCGCAAGGTCCTGCAGAGCCAGCCGCGCGACATAGCGCCCCGCGAGAAACTCTGCCTGTCGTTTGGGCACCGAACGCGCGATAGCCTCGGGCATGGCAATGCCCAGCTCCGCGTACAGCGTCGCCTGGTAGCCGGCAGAATCAAATTCACAGCGCACATGGCGCACGCCGGTTCTCGCGTCCGTTTCGGAGTGCACCGTGCCGACAAAGGGGCGTTCATTCACCGACATTTTCTTCGCGGCTGCGTCGCGCATGCAATATTCCTGCTTACACCGTCAGTTTCCGCTTTCGTTCAGCAGCTCTTGCCGTTCGCGCTCGTATTCCCGGTAATCTTTCTGGTATTGCGCCACGCACTCGGCATACTGGCTGTCCGGGTACCGCTCGCAGTGCTGTATGCGATTCTGTTGGATGCCATCGTATAGCTGCTGGTTGCTGCACGCGGCTAGCGCCGTGGCCGCGATTGCCATCAGGACATAGGTTGGTTTCACAGGGTCACTCCTTTTCTGTGGTTGCCGCAGTGGCCTGGGGGATCAAGGACTCCAGAATTTCATACAACACCGCTACCCGCTCTTCGTTGGGAAAATACTTGTTGGCAAGCAGCACGAAACCGAAGCGTTTTTCCGGAATGAACGCCACATAGGTAGAGAAGCCGCCGGTAGAGCCGGTCTTGTTGATCAGAACATTGTTCTGCGGTTGCAGCGCGGGCACAATCCCGCGCACCGGGTGGTCGCCGGCAATCATCGCCCGCGAATTTCCCGCCAGCAGCTGGCCCCGATCCACAGGTAGTGTGTACTGTTCCCACACCATGTCCTGCACATAGTAATCCGTTTCGAAATAGCCGTGACGGGTCTGTTGCAACGCTCGCCCCAGGTCCGCCCCCACTTTAACCATCTGCATCTGCGCCGCCAGGTACCGGGTCAGGTCGGCGGCGCTTGAGCGCACGCCGTAGGCTTCCCTCCCCAATAGCCCCATATCCAGGCGCACCGGCTGGTGACTACTGTTGTGACCCTCGGCATAGCCCGCCATTTTCTCCTGCGGCACGTCGATATAGGTCTCGGACAACCCCAGGCCGCGGAAGATGTGCTCCTCCATCGCGCGGGCGAACGGCTGGTTCAGACTGCGCGCCGCGACCAACCCCAACAGGCCGCTGCCGGGGTTGGAGTAGGTGCGTTTGCTGCCGGGTGTGTACTGTGGTTGCCAGGCGCGAAAATAGTCCAGCAGTTGCTGGTCGCTGCGCACTTCCGCCGGCACCTGTAGCGGGAAATGCCCGGCGGTGTGGGTGGCGAGGTTGAGTACAGAGACGGAATCCATGGCGCTGCCACGCAGCGGTGGCAGATAAGTACTCACGGGCTCGCCGAGATCCAGCGAACCTTTCACCGCCGCGTAGGCGGCCAGGGTGGCGGTAAAGGTTTTACTCACCGAGCCGATTTCAAACAGGGTGCGCTCGGTGACCGGCACCCCGCCTTCGAGGGCAGTGTCACCGACGTTGAAAAAAAAGGGTTCACCGTCAATAGTTAGGGCGAGCGCCATCCCCGGTATCTGGTATTTTTCCACCAGCGGCTCAATCGCGGCGATGACCACGGATTCGAGCCGCGCGGGCTCAGTGGCGGCAGCAGCCGGACCGTCTTCCGCTGCCTGCGCGGAGGCGAGGCCTACCACCCCCGCCATGAGCAGACCGGTGAGAGGAGGCCAGGCAGCCAGAATCCGGGAACGAATTGACGACATAACGTGATTCCTTGGCGGGCTGCCGCGTAACGGGGCCGGCGAAACCGCGGGTTATTATTGGGGTCTGACCATGCAGCGGGCAGTTAGTGCACTATAGCCCGAAACAAATTCCGGGCCCGCAACCGAACTCGAAAGCGCCGACACGGGTCGGATACACTCTGACAGTCATTGTGGTGAAAGAAGCAGTCCCGGGACCATGCGATCATTTGTGAAAAAAGCCATTCTCCTACTGCTGGCGCTGGGACTGCTGACGGCGAGCGCCTTTGTGGTATTTCCCGGGCTCAAATACGAGCTCTATCGCAAGCTGCCGCCGAAAATACGCTGGAATATCTCTTACGCACTCACCGACAAGTTTGTGGTGGGGATGGTCTACTTCGTCGAGCGCAACAATCAGCTGCTGCTGGTGCGCCACACTTACCAGGACAAGTGGGCACTGCCCGGGGGCTGGATGGAGCACAATGAGTCGTTCGAGGAGTCGGCGCGCCGCGAGTTGCGCGAGGAACTGAATATCAAGATCGACGAGTTCGAGGTACTGGAGGTGAACAAGGTGCCGCGCTCCGGAATCATTAATATCGCCATTCGCGGACGCCTGAAGGATCAGCACATCGCCATTGGCGACGGGGAAATCTACGGTTATCGCTTCTTCGACTTGCACCGGCTGCCGGACGATGTGATCTACACCCACAAGCCGTATATCAAGCGGTATCTGGAAATGCGCCGTCCGCCGCGGCAGCTGCCCCCGGAAGAGCCGCCGGCAGCGGCGCCACCGGAGCGGCAGTCACCCTGAGGGGGCGGCCGCCGGTCAGCCCTTGATGCCGTTGGCGATCTGGAAGATCACCCGCGCCGCGGTGCGCGCGGCGTGGTCCTCGATATCGAAGTAGGGGTTGAACTCGGCGATGTCCGCCAGGCATACCTTTTTCGATTCCAGCACCGTATCCAGCAGCGGTTCGAACAATTCAAACGCCACCCCGCGCCCGGCGGGCGCACTCACCGCCGGCATAATGGCCGCGGGGAACACGTCCAGGTCGACGGTGAGATACACGAAATCCACCCGATCGATAAAGTCGGCGATCTGTTTCTGTACCAGTTCGATGCGCCAGGGCACGATCTCGCGATCGGAGATTACCTGTGCCCCCAGCTCTTCTGCGCGCTGGTAGAGCGCGGGTGTGTTGGCGGTGGCGGCGGCACCCACGCACAGGTAGTGAAAAGGGCGACCGTTCAGGTCGCACTGCTCGGCAATCTGGTAAAACGGCGTGCCGGAGGAACCTTTCGGTGCCGGCAGACGGATATCCAGATGGGCGTCGAAGTTGATGATGCCGAGGGTCTTGTCCCGGTGCTGCTCGCGCATCCAGCGCGCAATGCCCTGATAGCTGCCGTAGGCAATCTCATGGCCACCGCCGAGCACCATGGGGAAATGGCCGGCGGCCATCAGTTCGGTAATACGCGCGCCAAGCATGGCCTGGGCGGACTCCAGGTCCTCCTTCTCCACCCGCACATTGCCCGCGTCGTAGAGCGGCGCGCGGAAGGTCTTCGGCAGGTTCGCCAGCGCCAGCCGCAGGATGCGCGGGCCCTTGGCCGCGCCGATACGCCCCTTGTTGCGGCGCACCCCTTCGTCACTGGCGAAGCCGAGGATGGCAAAACCGGGCGGGCTGTCGAGGTGCAGCGGCACGATGTCCTGGTGCCAGCGGCGGCCGGCCTTGCCGTCCTCCCTGTCGATCCGACCGCTCCATAAGCGCATATCAGCCAGCTGTAACATGGCGACCCCCAAAAAATACGTCTGCAGGTTGTAGCGCGCCCAGTTCATAGGCGAGCTGGTCCGGGCTCTCCATCGGCCACAAGACCATGTCGGCGCGCAGGCCGGCGCGCAGCACGCCGCGGGAACAGCAGATGCCGAGGGCGCGAGCGGCGGCGCGGGTGACGCCGGCGAGGGCTTCCGCCGGGGTCAGGCCGAACAGGTTGCAGCTCATGTTCATCATCAGCCGCAGGGAGGCAATAGGACAGGTGCCGGGGTTCAGATCGGTGGAAATAGCCATGGGCACGCCGGCGGCGCGCAGCTTGTCCACCGGCGGCACGCGGGTTTCTTTCAGGGTATAGAAGGCGCCGGGCAGCAGCACTGCGGCGGTGCCGCTCTCGGCCATGGCGGCGACATCCTCATCGGTGATGTATTCGATGTGGTCCACGGACAGGGCGCTGGCGCGCGCCGCCATGCGGGTGGCGCCGGTACTGGCGAGCTGCTCGGCGTGGACTTTTACCGGCAGGTCGAGCCTGTGCGCGGCGTCGATGACGCGCTGGCACTGTTCGACGGAGAACGCGATGTTTTCGCAGAACATGTCCACCGCGTCCGCCAGCTGTTCTTTCGCCACCGCGGGCAGGATTTCGTCGCACACCAGCGCGATGTAGTCGTCGGCGCGGCCGTCGTACTCCGGTGGCAGGGCGTGGGCGGCGAGGCAGGTGGTGGTCACATTTACCGGGTGATGCTGGGCGAGGCGGCGGGCGACACGCAGCTGTTTGAGTTCGGTGTCGAGGTCGAGGCCGTAGCCGGATTTGATTTCGACGGTGGTGACGCCTTCGCGGATGAGAGCTTTGAGGCGCGGCTCGGCACTGCGGTAGAGGTCGGCGGCGCTGGCGGCGCGAGTGGAGCGCACGGTGGAGAGGATGCCACCACCGGCGCGGGCGAGGTCTTCGTAGCTTTCGCCACCGAGGCGGCGCGCGAACTCGCCGGCGCGGTGGCCGCCGTAGACCAGGTGGGTGTGGCAGTCGATCAACCCGGGGGTCAGCCACTGGCCCTCGCCGTCGACGATCTGGTCGGCGGCAGTCTCGGGCAGCTCGCGGCGCGGACCTATCCACACAATTCTGTTGCCGGTCACCGCCACCGCAGCGTCTTCAATCGCACCGTAGGCCCCCGGCAGGGACGGGTCCATGGTGGCCGCGTGGACATTGGTAATCAGCAGATCACAGCGTTCAGTCATCTTCGCTCACTGAGTTGGCGTTAATTCTAACAATAGCCCGGGTTGGGATTTTTTGGCGTGGATTCTCTTGTCTGACCACACAGGGTCGTAACTCTGCTCCGGCCCCGTGGCGGTGAAGCACCGGGTATGGCTTTTTGAAACCGGGCTAGGCGCCCCCCTTCAATACATCCCTGTACGCTGCGTCAGCGGCGTCCATGCCGCTGACGCTTTCAAAAAGCCATACCCGGCACTCCACCTTCAATTCTGATTTCAGCACTTCGCACAGCCTGCCGATCTCGGCCTCCCCCCTGTAGGAGCCTGCCTGCAGGCGAACACCCGCCCCCTATTGACACCCAGCCCCACCAAATCCATAGTTGCATCACCCACAAACTTGTATATACAAGAATGTACAACCGGGTAGGCACTTTACCCGAGCAGACGAAGACCATACAAGCATGAGCAGTCAAACGACAGCCGCAGAAAGCAGCAGCCAGCCCCGCTACGCCGCGATCAAGGCACATATCCGCGCGCAGATCGAAAGCGGCGAGTGGCCCGCGCACTTCCGCGTGCCCTCGGAAAACCAGCTGGCCCAGGACTTCGGCGTCAGCCGCATGACCGCCCGCCGCGCCCTGTCCGAGCTTACCGACGAAAACGTGCTCATACGCTCCCAGGGCCTCGGTACCTTCGTCGCCGAACCGGTCCCCGCCGGCTCCCTGCTGGAAGTGCGCAACATCGCCGACGAAATCGCCGCCCGCGGCCACAGTTACGCCGCGCGCATCCTCAAACTGGAGCAGACCGTCGCGCACACCGAAGTGGCCGTCGCCCTCGGCCTGACCGAAGGCAGTGTTGTGTTCCACTCTATCATCGTGCACCTGGACAACGGCCTGCCGATTCAGTTCGAGGAACGCTATACCAGCCCGACACTGGTGCCGGAATACCTGCAGCAGGACTTCACCGCGGCCACTCCCAACGAATACCTGACCCGCGTGGCGCCGCTGACGGAAGTGGATACCACGGTAGAGGCGATTGGTGCGGATGAGGCGGTTGGGAAGGCATTGGAAATCAAAGCGGGGACGGCCTGCCTGCAGATCTGGCGGCGCACGAAAAGCAGTGCGGGTACGGTGAGTTTTGCGCGGTTGGTGCATCCGGGGAATAGATACCGGCTGGGCGCGCAGATCAGGTTTTAAGTTTTTCTAATTCGTCGCAGGCCGCGGCGGTTCGCCTGCAGGCAGGCTCCTACGGGGTGCCTCTAGTTAAGAACGCAGCAATACGAATTTAAGGCGGGGTGCCGGGTGTAGGTTTTCAGGATCGTCGTCGCCATGGATGGCGGCGCCGAAGCGTACATGGATGTACTCGCAGCAGTCCTGAAAACCTACACCCGGTGCCCCGCCGCCACGAAACCAGTTTTAAAACTCCGGGCCAAAAGCCCACAGAACTCCGATTCAAAGTTATCCACAGAATTTGGAAACAGCGAGGCCAAAATGACCGACAAACGTCACGACCCCAGCCGCAAAATCATCGCCCCCACCGGCACCAAACTGAATGCAAAAAGCTGGCTCACCGAAGCGCCGCTGCGCATGCTGATGAACAACCTCCACCCGGATGTTGCCGAACGCCCGGAAGATCTGGTCGTTTACGGTGGTATCGGCCGCGCCGCGCGCGACTGGGAGTGCTACGACAAAATTGTCGAAGTACTCAAACGCCTCGAAGACGACGAAACGTTGTTGGTGCAATCCGGCAAACCCGTCGGCGTATTCAAAACCCACGCCGACGCCCCCCGTGTACTGATTGCCAACTCCAACCTCGTCCCCCACTGGGCCAACTGGGAACACTTCAACGAGCTGGATAAAAAAGGCCTCGCCATGTATGGCCAAATGACCGCCGGCTCCTGGATTTACATCGGCTCCCAGGGCATCGTCCAGGGTACCTACGAAACCTTCGCCGCGGTTGCGCGCAAACATTTCGACGGAATAGCGAAAGGCAAATGGATCCTCACCGGCGGCCTCGGCGGCATGGGTGGCGCGCAGCCACTGGCCGCCACCATGGCCGGCTTCTGCATGATCGCCGTCGAGTGCGACGAAACCCGTATCGACTTCCGCCTGCGCACCGGCTACGTGGACAAGAAAGCCACCAGCCTCGACGAAGCCCTGGCGATGATCAACGCCGCGATGGAAAAGGGCGAAGCCATTTCCGTAGGCCTGCTCGGCAACGCCGCCGATGTGTTCCCGGAAATTGTCGAGCGCGGCATTTTACCGGATTGCGTTACCGACCAGACCTCCGCCCACGACCCGCTGAATGGCTACCTACCGAAAGGCTGGACCATGGAATACGCCGGCGAAATGCGCAAAAAGAACGAGGCGGCAGTCGTTAAAGCGGCCAAGGAATCCATGGGTATCCAGGTCGAAGCCATGCTGAAGCTGCAAGAGCGCGGCGCCGCCACCCTCGACTACGGCAACAACATCCGCCAGATGGCGTTTGAAGTGGGCGTAAAAAACGCATTCGACTTCCCCGGTTTCGTGCCGGCGTATATCCGCCCGCTGTTCTGCGAAGGCATCGGCCCGTTCCGCTGGGCAGCCCTGTCCGGTAACCCGGAAGACATCTACAAGACCGACGCCAAGGTCAAAGAATTGATTCCAGAAAACCCACAGCTGCACAACTGGCTGGATATGGCGCGCGAGCGAATCCAGTTCCAGGGCCTGCCCGCACGTATCTGCTGGGTCGGCCTGAAAGACCGCGCGCGTCTGGCGCTGGCGTTCAACGAGATGGTGGCGAACGGCGAGCTGGAAGCACCGGTGGTGATCGGCCGCGACCACCTCGACTCCGGCTCCGTGGCCAGCCCCAACCGCGAAACCGAATCCATGCTGGACGGCAGCGACGCGGTCTCCGACTGGCCGCTGCTGAACGCACTGCTGAATACCGCCTCCGGTGCCACCTGGGTGTCCCTGCACCACGGCGGCGGCGTGGGCATGGGTTTCTCCCAGCACAGTGGTGTGGTCATCGTATGTGACGGTACCGAGGCAGCGGCAAAACGCATCGGCCGCGTACTGTGGAATGACCCGGCCACCGGCGTGATGCGCCACGCGGACGCGGGCTATGACATCGCCAAACAATGTGCGAAAGAACAGGGCCTGGATCTGCCCATGCTCAAGGACTAACCCCAGAACCTGAACATATCCACCCTGTAGGAGCCTGCTTGCAGGCGAACCGGGCAAAGCGCCAAGACTGTTCGCCTGCAAGGCAGGCTCCTACAGGCAAGAATCAATTTCGGATTTCGGTAAAAAATTTATGTACCAACTGGAAATCACCCCCGGCCAACTGAGCCTGGAACAACTGCGCCGCGTCGCCCGCGCGCCGGTGCAGCTGAGCCTGAACAAGGACGCACACCCGGCCATCGCCGCCTCAGCTAAAACCGTGGCCGATGTGCTGGAACAGGGCCGCACCGTGTACGGCATCAACACCGGTTTCGGCCTGCTGGCGAACACTCGCATCGAAAAGAAAGACCTGGAAACCCTGCAGCGGGCCATCGTACTTTCCCATGCCGCCGGCACCGGCAATTTCATGAGCGAGAATACCGTGCGCCTGCTGATGGTGCTGAAGATCAACTCCCTCGCGCGCGGTTTTTCCGGCATCCGCCTGGAAGTGATCGAAGCGCTGATCAAACTGGTCAACGCCGGCGTTTACCCGGCAATCCCCGAGAAGGGTTCCGTGGGCGCCTCCGGTGACCTGGCGCCGCTGGCGCACATGAGTGTAGTGCTGCTGGGCGAGGGTGAGTGCTTTATCAATGGCGAGCGCAAATCCGCCGCAGAAGGTCTGCGCTTTGCGGAAATGCGCCCGCTGGTGCTGGCGCCAAAAGAGGGCCTGGCCCTGCTGAACGGTACCCAGGCGTCCACCGCGTTCGCACTGGAAGGATTGTTCGCCGCCGAAGACCTGTTCGCGGGCGCAGTGGTAACCGGCTCCCTGACCCTGGAGGCCGCCAAGGGCTCGCGCCGTCCGTTCGACGATCGCATCCACGCCGCCCGCGGCCAGAAAGCCCAGCGCGATGTGGCTGCGAGCTACCGCGACCTGCTGGGCGACAGCAGCGAGATCGGTGAATCCCACCACGACTGCGCCAAGGTGCAGGACCCCTACAGCCTCCGCTGCCAGCCCCAGGTCATGGGTGCCTGCCTGCAGCAGATCCGCTTCGCCGCCGAGGTGCTGCTGGCAGAAGCCAACGGCGTTTCCGATAACCCGCTGGTATTCACGGATGGGGAAAACCCGGAAAACTCCGACATCATTTCCGGAGGCAACTTCCACGCGGAGCCGGTGGCGATGGTGGCGGACAACCTGGCACTGGCGATTGCGGAAATCGGCGCCCTGTCCGAGCGCCGCATGGCATTGCTGATCGACTCGAGCCTGTCCGGCCTGCCGCCGTTCCTGGTGGACAACGGCGGGGTCAACTCCGGCTTCATGATCGCGCAGGTCACTTCCGCGGCACTCGCGAGCGAGAACAAGACCTTCGCACACCCGGCGAGCGTCGACTCCCTGCCGACGTCCGCCAACCAGGAAGATCATGTATCCATGGCGACCTTCGCCGGCCGCCGCCTGCGCGACATGGCCGACAACACCTGTGGCATTCTCGCGGTGGAACTGCTGGCCGCCTGCCAGGGCCTCGACTTCCGCGCACCGCTGAAATCGACGGAAAAACTGGAAGCCGCCAAGGCCAAATTGCGCGAGCGGGTTTCTTTCTATGATAAAGATCGTTACTTCGCGCCGGATATCGAAGAGGCCAAGCAACTGATAGCCAGCGGCAACTATCTGGACTTTACGCCGGCGGGACTACTGCCAAGCGTCTGACGCCTCGCCTGCAGCGCAAGCCGCAGGGATTTCGCACATTCTTAACCCAGCACAAATGAGTGTCGGCTATCTAAAATAGAGAGGCCGGGAATTTTCCCGGCCTCTTCGTATCTACGCCCGGCACTGTAAACCGGCAGCCGGTCAGCTGCCAAAGAATTGCAAGTAAACCAGATATGCAGCGCAGGCAATCAGCAGGCTTCCCATAATCACATTGAAAATACGTACCCGTATTTCGGTACCCAGCAACAGCCGTACCCGGTCCCCCGCCAGGGCCCACAAGGCAAGCGAAGCGTAGCAAACCAGAAAATATATCGAAACGAAGGCAATCAGGCTGGCGTGGCTTTCGGGTCTGGAAAACAACGCAACTCCGGAAACACAAGCCACCCAGGCCTTGGGGTTCAGCCACTGCAGTAGGAAGCCCTCGTGAAAGCGGGGTCTGGCGCGCTCGGCGATATCGATAGATCCGGACGCCCCGGCGATTTTGCTGCCGATGTAAATAACATAGGCCGAGCCAATCAGCGCCAGGTACTTGAGAAACTGAGGGTAAATTTCCAGTAGCTGGTAGAAGCCAAACCCAATGGCCGCCAACAGCAGGGTAAATCCTATGGTTGCGCCGGAGACAAACGGCATGGTGCGTCCGAATCCATGGCTGACACCAGAGGATACAATCACCATATTTACAGGCCCAGGGGTGATCGACATAACCAGGGAAAAACCGAACATTGCAAAAAAGAGTGACATAGCCAATTCCTGAATTTATTGTGATTAT
Source organism: Microbulbifer harenosus (assembly GCF_005771435.1). Classification (GTDB taxonomy): domain Bacteria; phylum Pseudomonadota; class Gammaproteobacteria; order Pseudomonadales; family Cellvibrionaceae; genus Microbulbifer; species Microbulbifer harenosus. The sequence continues at coordinate 383,384 of NZ_VANI01000004.1, read as the reverse complement.
CCGGCTTTAGGGTAGCACCCAGGTCCGCCCCAGAAGGCTGAAATCCCACTGAAAGTGGACCCGAACTGCCATGTTCAAAAAAAGTTTAGATAAAGTCTCCGCACGGCATCGAATTCAAATTAAAAAAATGCCGATGTAGTTCCGGTCGCTGCGCAGCCGGCAGTGGTGATCGCTTCTGCAAACGCCCCAGACACAACAGTCCGCAGATCAACGTGTTTTCCTCCAATCCCAAAGCTGCAGACAAAAGCGGGCTGTAGGCCAGTTTACCGGTCCGCCAGTAACCACTGTGGCCCATTGCTTCCGCCGCTATCAGCATACTCTGGATAGCGGCACCGGCAGAAAGTACCTGTTCGATTTCCGGAACTCGGCCACTTCGATCCACATCCAGCACACAGATGACAACCCGCGGCGCCGTAGCAAACAGCCGCTGCAATGCCTCAGTAATTTCCTCGACTGAGGTATCACCGGCCTCTTGCGCCAGGGCCACCAACCCCACCCTGCGAACCAGTTTTTCGCAATCCTCCCTCGAGCAAAGAATGTATCGCCAAGGTCGCAGCGCCCGGTGATCGGGTGCGGTTAGTCCACACTGCACGATACGCTCTATATCCGACAGAGCAATATCGCCGTCGATTATCGGCTGGGACTTTCTTGTAAGAATATTTTCAATTAAGTCTGACATATTATACTCACCAATTTTTTACCATACGGGTATACATGTGGAATCTCACGCAAGTGCAGGTTGCGCAGCGAAATACCGTAGAGAATGGAATCCAGAAAAAAGGTTCAATAAGGTAGCAAAATATCCCCATCCCCTTGCAGATAAGAGGAACAGGAAAGTACATATTCGTTTAGACGAACACCGTTATCGCGAAGCTCTCCGGAAAGAACCCTTACCCGACAAGATCCGCAACGGCCCCTGCGGCAGGAACTGCGAATTGGCAGCCTCATTTTTTCGATGTTTTCGAGAATCGTCAGCTTCTTGCTTCCCTTTCCCTCGTGCCTGTGGCCATTGATGGTGACCCTCAGACGGACGAGATCACTGTCTGCCTCGCGTTCGTGCAACAGCGCTTCAGCTTCCATGTTTGCCCCCGATCTATTCCTGGCCCGACCCTCACAGAGGGCGGCCCGTTTCCCTGAAAACCCGCGACAGTCAACCGCCGGCCATCACGTTTATCAACTCCTTTCGCACCGGCAAATCCCTGGGCCTACCCGGCATGCTACCCAACAACTGCCGGGTATAGGCTTGGGACGGATTTTCGAGCACCTGATCCACATCGCCCCACTCGACCATGTCACCGGATTTCATCACCAGTACCTGATCGGCAAAGTGACGCACCACGGCAATGTCGTGAGATATAAAAATGTATGTAAGACCCAAGTCTCGCTGGAGATCCTGTAGCAAATTTATGATCTGCGCCTGCACAGAAACATCCAGCGCAGATAGCGGCTCATCCAGTATCAGAATTTCCGGATTCGTGGCCAAAGCGCGGGCAATATTCACCCTTTGGCGCTGGCCGCCGCTAAGCATATAGGGAAAGGCGTGCAACTGGGTCTCCCCCAACCCCACTTGGTGCAGATAGTGAAGCGCGCGTTGACGGCGCTCGTCACGACTCAAGTTCTCGTAATTGCAGAGAGGGGCCGACACTATGCGCCAGATTCTCTGGCGCGGATTGAGCGAGGCGTAAGGATCCTGGAACACCATTTGGACCTTTCGGTACAGGTCTCGTGCTGGAAGATCGGCGACATCGCGCATTCCACTGTCCATACGCAAGCTGACCCGGCCGGCGCTCGGTCTCTGCAGCTTCATAATCAGCTGCGCCATAGTGCTCTTACCACTGCCCGACTCCCCCACGACCGCCAGCGTGCGTCCACGGGTCACCGCCAGATTGAGTTGGTTGAGCGCGTTAAATACCTGACCGCGCGCCCCCGGCAGGCGAAACACCTTGCATAGATTTTCGACGCGCAGCACCACTTCATTGGTGTCAGCGCTAGGCATGCTTACCAGTGACATCGGCTTTCCCTGTGCGAATTCGCCTCCGTACGCTGCATCGTCGGCGGCTGCACGCAGTGGTGATCGGTACGGCTACAGCGCGATCTAAAGCGACAGCCTTCGACCTCTTCGGTTATCGGTATCACGCTGCCATCAATCGTGGTCAGCCGACTCTTAGGCCGCTGGCCGTTGCGGCCAGGCTGGGCCGCCACCAGACCTCTCGTATAGGGGTGGCGGGGTGAGGCGATGACTTCACCAACATTCCCACTCTCCACTATTTGCCCGGAATACATTACCTGTACCCGGTGCGCGCACTGCTCAATGACGCCGATATCATGAGACACCATCATCATCGCCATGCCAGTATCCTGGCGGATCTCCTCCAGCAGCTGCAGTATCTGCGCCTGCACCGTGACATCGAGTGCGGTGGTCGGCTCATCGGCAATCAGCAATTGTGGCGCGGAGGCCACTGCCATGGCGATCATGATTCGCTGCGCCATACCGCCGGACAGCTCATGCGGATAACTTTTCAGTCGCGCGCTGGCGTGGGCGATTCCCACTCGGTCCAGCAAGCGAAGTGCCTCGGCACGAGCGGAGGCGCGGCTCATACCGCCATGCGTGTGTAATACGGATTCAGTCAGCTGACGCTCGATCGTCAGGCAGGGATTGAGGGCACTCATGGGATTCTGGAATATCATCGCCATGTTGCCGCCGCGCAGCGCACGCCAGTCACGTGACCTTGCCCGCAGCAGGTCGATCCCACAGGCCTCCATCCGCTCGGCAGATGCGCTCACACCGTCTGGCAATAACCCCATCAAGGCCATGTTGACCATGCTTTTCCCGCAGCCCGATTCGCCAACCACCCCGAGAACTTCCCCAGCCGCCACAGAAAATGTCAGATCGCGCACCGCCGGTTTTCCGTCGATTGCGATACACAGGTTTTTGACAGACAGAATCATAGCCTTGCCAACTTCGGATCGAGGCGGTCGCGCAGCGCGTCTCCCACCAAATTAAAGCTAAGAACCGTAATCAGGATGCAGACACCTGGCATTACAACCAGGAGAGGGTGAGACTCGATAAACGGGCGCGCGTCTGCGAGCATCGCCCCCCACTCCGCCACCGGGGGCTTAGCACCGAGCCCGAGAAATCCGAGCGCAGCAATTTCCAGAATCGCATCGCTGAAGCCGAGGGCCGCCTGCACTATCACCGGCGGTACACAGTTCGGCAGCACCTCGGACCAAAGCACGCGGAAGCGGGAGCTGCCGCTAGCGAAGGCCGCCATCACATAGGTTTTCTGCATTTCCTGAATCGCGACCGAGCGGACCACGCGCACAAACCGCGGAATACCAATAATGGTTACTGCGACAACGGCATTGACCAATCCGGAACCAAGCACCGCGACGATGACAATGGCCAGCAGGATACTGGGCAGACACATCAGCAAGTCCACCAGCCGCATGATCACGGCATCCAGCCAACCGCCATAGACGCCGGCCAACAGCCCGAGTCCGACACCGACCACCAGCGATACCGCCACCACCACAAAACCAATACCGAGCGAACAGCGCGCACCGTAAACGAGCCGCGCAAACATATCCCGGCCCAGATCGTCCGTGCCCAGTATCGGCGCCGACAGCGGGTTCCAGCTCGGCGGTACCAGCAGCTCGGCACCGATCCGATAGGGAGACAGGTCCAGCAGCAGCGGCGCCAGGAACCCCAATAGCACCATGGTAACCAGCGCGAAAAAGCCGATGTTTCCCCAACCGCCCGGCATCAGGCGATGAACAGCCGTGATACTAGTTTGCACTGTCCCTCCCAACTGCGGGGTTAATCGCTCTATAAACGCACTCGATCAGCCCGTTTACCAGCACCACAAAAATACCGATCAGCAGAATGCTGGCCTGGATCACTGGATAGTCGCGCGCATAAACACTGTTAACGATGTAGCGCCCAACACCGGGCCACGCGAAAATAGTCTCCGTCAGAATGGCACCGGTGATCACTGTAGTGACAAACAGCACACCGCCCACGGTGATAATCGGGATCAGCGCATTGCGAAAAGCGTGACGCCATATAACCCAAAATTCGCTCAAACCCTTGGCACGCGCAGTTCGGACATAGTCCTCCGACAGCACTTCGAGCATGCTCGAACGCGTTGTTCTGGCAAACACGGCAAGCGGTATAGTAGCCATGGTCAGGGCCGGCAGGGCGAGGTGCGCCAGAGCACTGCCAAACGCGGAGAAGCCGTATTCCTGCACTACCTGCGGCGCCAGCGTATCCACCAGCATGAAGCCTGTTATGGGCGCTATGTCGTAGAGGATGTCGATGCGCCCAGCTACCGGTGTGATATCCAGTCCGATCGAAAAGCACAGGATCAACACCAGGCCCCACCAAAACACGGGTATCGAATAACCAAAGATCGAAACTGTCATGATCAGAAAGTCCGCCACGCTGTTGCGGTAGACGGCCGCAATTACACCGGCGGGTATTCCCAAAACACAGGCGATCAGTAGCGCGCTGACCCCAAGCTCAATGGTCGCGGGCCAGCGCGCCAACAACTCCTCAATGACACTCTGCTGGGAAACCACGGAAACACCGAGGTTGCCTTGCAGCGCATTGGCGACAAACTGCAGATACTGTGCGATCAGCGGCTGCTCCAGGCCAAGATGCGCGGCCATTTCCCGGTACTGTTCAGGGTCTGAACCACGTTCACCGATCAGCAACAGCACCGGGTCACCCGGCGCCACGCGGATCAGGAAGAATGCCAATAGCGAGACCCCCAACAATGTGGTAGCCACCTCCAGCAACCGCCTGAGCCCTATGGTACGAAGCATGTTCACTGCTGACGATTGCTCGAAACGGACAGGGGGAAAAAGTTGTCCACGTCGAAGGGGTCCATTACATAACCCTCAACCCTTGAACTCAGCGCACGGAAAACCTTCGAATGAGCGATGGGAATAACCGGTACGTCTTCACTGAAAACTCTCAACGCCTCGCGGTACAGCTGCTCGCGGGTAGCCAGGTCACTCTCTCGCCGCGCCCGCTTTATCAGGGATTCAAACTCGGGCTGGCAGTAGCGGGAATTGTTCGACCCACGCTGTACCGAATCGCAACTGAACAGGGTGTACAAGAAGTTGTCAGGGTCGCCGTTGTCACCGGCCCAACCTAGCTGCACCATGTCGTGCTCGCCACGCTTGACCTTATCCAGGTAAGTGCCCCAGTCGTAACTGACAAGCTCGACCTCGACACCAATTTTGGCCAGGTCCTGCTGCATCATCTCGCCCATTTTCCGACCGTTGGGGTTGTACGGGCGACTGACCGGCAGGGTCCAGAGTGTCACTTTAAAACCATCGGAGTAGCCCGCTTTCTGAAGCAACTTCCTGGCTTTTTCCGGGTTGTACTCGTACTGCGCGACCTCGTCGTTATGGGACCACATGCTCGGGGGGTAGGGGTTAATCGCGAGTTCCGCGTTGCCGAGATAAACCGCATTAATATACGCCTGCTTATTGAGTGCGTGTGCAATGGCGCGGCGTACCTGGACATTGTCGAACGGCGGCTTTTCTGTATTCATCGCCAAGTAGCCAATATTGAGACCGTCCTCCTCCGCCAGTACCATGCCGGACTGAGACTTGATTTGTGCAATGTCGCTGGGAGACGGGTAGACAACCAGATCACACTCACCTTTCTTAAGCTTCATATAACGGACACTGGGGTCCGGGGTAATGGAAAAAACCAGGTTGCCTATTGCTGGCTGCCCCTGCCAGTAAGCTTCATTCGCTTTGTAGCGGATGCTGGTGCCCTTCTGGTAACGGCGAAACTTGAACGGCCCGGTACCCACCGGCAGCATATCGATATCGGCCTTGCGGTTCTCCCGCTGCAATTGCTCGCTATATTCACTGGAAAGAATGGACATGAATGGCATAGCGAGGTTGGATAAAAACGGAGCCTCGGGTTGTGACAACTCGATTCTCACCCTGTGATCTCCCAATTTTTCCACCTTGGTGATCAATTTATCCATACCCATGCCCTGAAAGTACTGGTAAGTACCGCCGCCCACCATGTGATACGGATGCTCCTTGTCCAGCTGTCGATTGAAGGAGAAGAGCACATCGTCCGCATTCATTTTGCGACTTGGCGTGAAGTAGGCGGTACTGTGAAAGGACACATCATCACGCAGTTCAAAGGTGTAGCTGCGGTTGTCCGGAGAGATTTCCCAGCGCTTTGCCAGTGATGGGACCAGTTTGGTCGTACCCGGTTCAAAGTCCAGCAAACGATTGTACAGCGTTGGGGCAGTAGCATTTCTCGCTGTTCCAGACAGTGTTATCTGCGGGTTAAAGGATTCAGGACTTCCTTCAGAGCAGTAAACCAGGTTGCTCGCGGAAAAAGCTGGCATTGACACCAGTACCGCCGAGTAAAACGTCAGCAATGCAAATACTTTATTCATGATTAATACCGGAGTTTCGGTTCTTCATTTCACTTATAAAATGACACAGGATTACCGCGGCTATACCCACCACACTCTTGTTTAAGACCAGAGCCCCAGGCTGCCATCCTCTCGCAAACCGATAAACGATGTTTGCGAAATCCGGTTACCATCCGGGGTTCCGAGGATCTCATGGAAGTTTTGCGTATTGAAAATAATGAGGTCACCCACTTTCGGAATAATCCTCACACAATCCTCCCGCTCCAAAACTTCGTAAGGGAAATAGTAGTCTCCCTCGACTTTCAACTTGTCGTTTTCACGAGTATGAATAGTGTCGTAGATAACCAGCTCCCCGGAATCCGATTCGGCGCAGTAATAGATGTTCCAGGTGAGCTGCTTGCTAATTTTCGTCACCGACCAGGGAGTGCTGATATGACTGGGCGCATGATCAGCATGTAGCTTTCCATGCCCCTTGAAGCTGCGAAAGGCACCGGCAAAATATTTCCCAAAGCCGTCCTCGTGAAATACAGAGACTTGCCGACCACCATTGTCGCGGATGGACTGAATCACCATCTGAACCGGATCTATATTCAGTTCATGGTAGATCTCGTCAACAATCCTTTTGGCTTCCTCACACTTCCCGAAGTAAATGCTTTTATCATCGTGCGCCCACTGATTGTGGCACAAGCCAATTTGGTGCACTGGGATGTCTTTCAGATGGTCATAGTTGGCAAATCGCATCTCCAATAGACGTGAAGCAACCACATCACAGACTTTCCGATCGACAAAATCCTGCACTCTGATAGCCGGAATTTTGTGCTCCAACAGCAAGCTCATGTTCTCAGGCGTCAGATCATGCAACTCACTAGATATCCAATTTCCCATCTTCAACTCCATTTGTTTCTTTTTTTCACTAACCCGCGGAAGCTCTGGAAAGCTGTGCGCGATCAACGGAATATGACCAGCGTCGGTAAAGCGCGTAACTCACCAGAATCAATACGCCATATACGGTCATGAATATACTGACGGTATAAACAAAGTTGTTATTGAACATATCCAACAAGGCACCAGTAACGAGCGCTGTGCTACTGCCGAAAAAACAGCCTACGGCAAAGGTAATTGCAAATACTGATCCCACACGATTTTTCGGCGAAAGGGTGACAATCCCGCTGTATCCAAGCATCCACACAAACTCGAACAGGAATACCATGATGATGAAAAATACTGCACATGCGATTGCCGAACCGGTATAGACTGAGGCCAAGTAGCTTCCGCAAGCAAGTAATGACCCGACTAAAGCAACCAGGAGGACACCGGAAAATTCCCGCTCAAAAATCCTGGAGTACTTGCAAAATACTGCAAATAGAGAAGAACCCAGAACAATTGCGATGCTCGCCATGACGTATGAGGCGGATACTGCCGACGAACCCAGTGCAAACTGCTCGCCCGGATAAATAGGCTGCAAAACACTGTAAGTGCCCTGGAAAAATGCAGCAGTCAGCGGAGGGAGCATGCAGCAGAAAAAAAGCCGAGGATCACTTTTCAGACTTGAAAAATAGTCCGTACATCTTTGCCCAATAGGGCGCTTTCTACCTGACTCCGGGAATTTGTCTTCACTGATATTTCGAATCAAATATACAAGAAAAGCAGAAACGAGGAATGTTACGGCATCAAACAGAACTGCAGTTTCCAGGCTCACTGACGAAACCAGGAATACACCCGCAATTGCAGCCATGGCTATTCCGACATGATAGCCGCTCTGCATGAACGAGGCGTAGTAACTGAGCTTTTCTTTGGGAAATATGTAGGGAGCGATAACAGTCTTGGTAATTCTACTTACATGATCAAACAGACCACGTAGCAAAAGAAGTAAAACAATAGCAATGTAGTTTCCTTCGCCGACGAACGGAATAATCAGCAACGTCAACAAGGCACTGATGATATCCAGAAGATACCAGCGCTTACGCGGTTCCATGCCAAAGTCCCAATCGCTCCTGTACAGAATAACGATAAATACGGGAAGCCATTGCAGAGAAATAAATATAGCAGTAACCAAACCGGATCCTGTTTCACCATATATGGCAAGAGCGAGGACAATGTGCAAGAGCACAGACCCCGCCGAAGATATAGTGAATGCAGTCGCACCGAGGATAAGATTCAGTCTTCCGCGGAAAACCACGGCGTCATTCAATGTGCTCATAGAAACCTGCACTTAGGTAGTACCAAAAAAAATCCGTGGGACTCGCTCAAACGCGAAATATGCGGCAACAAGGTTCCTGAATCGAAGGAACCCGCCTCCCTCCATGGAAGAAAGCCCTGCCTAAGCCGGCAGGGCAATGCCCGCCTTATTCCTTGCCGATACGGGTAAGCTCTGCGGCTCTCTTAATGGCATTGTCCGCATTTATCTTGGCTTGCACCTGGTGCTCACCAGTGCACATTACCTGAAGTATCCAGTGATAGTTGGAGCTCGCGGCGTCGATTTTTTCACCGGTCTTCTTGTGCAACCAAACATGCTCGACACCCGGCAAGCTGGCAACCTCCTCTTCCGTTGGCAGCGCCTCAAGCACACCACTTTCACTGGACACCAAACACTTCCAGGCAGCGCCCTTGCTGTGTCGGTAGAGACGTGTGTTTTTATCCAGATTACCCAGACAAAGCTCCACGCAATCGCCAACAATCGACCGACCTGTCGTCAGGTCCTGCATAATGGAGTGGCCGCTACCACCAACCCGCGTATTGATTTCCACCAAATGTGGACCAGTCTCGGTGATTATCATCTCCACATGGCTGGGGCCGTGGTGGTAACCGATGGCATCCAGGGCGGCGCAGGCTTTCTTTTCGATTTGCTCCGCCAACGGATGCTGCAGAGGAAAAGAAGCACCAACTTCCACACAGTCGTTGATAAGATCCCGGTCCGCGATACCGACGACCTGATGGACCCCTTCACTGAGCGTAAGAATTTCCGCACTAACCAGCCTTCCTTGCAGATAATCCTCGACTACAAATGCCTTGGAAATCCAGTCTTCATCTATACCTGCAAGTTTTCCGATCAGGGCCTCCATGTCATCTTCTCCCCGACAGACCACGGCGCCGATACTTGAATGCCCCTGAACCGGCTTGATGAAGCAGGGGTAGGCAATGTCATTCTTAACCGCAGCCAGAAATTCGGCCGTATCCGCTTTGATACAGCCAACATCATCCACCCCTTTTTCCAACAAGACTTCGCGGAACCGGTATTTGTCCTGCGCGATCTGAATCGACTCCGGATCCGGCCCCTTGAGTTTCAGATCTCGCGCGAGACGCGCTGTCATCTCCGTGCGTATTTCTGCAAAGGTGAGTACGGCGTCGACCCTGTCCAGGTTATCCTCGAGAGCCTGCTTGACCTCAGCGATGTCATTTGAATTTCTGACTTGAATCAGCTGATCCACCTGACCCAGTTTGTACATGCAGGATTCCGGGAACCATTTCTGGAAGCGTTCGTGGCTGTCGCTCACCAGCACAGACTTGTACCCCTTCGACTTGCAGTACAGGATGGCATCCAAGCCACTGAAATTCGTTTCAATAAACACGACTGTAGTCATTGGCACCGCCCTCTCACGCTGTCGCTCTTAGATCGGTTTCCATATTGATAATACGGGCGTTTTGATCCCAGAAACGCTGCCAGAAATCGATACCTGCATCGAATGATTGCTTGAACTCGCGCTTCTGCGTCTCTGTTTTACAAAAACGCAAGTAATTGGCAACCGAATGCCTGATATGCTCCGTCTCGTCCGCTCTGTGTATCTTGAAGAAGGGGCTATCTGACAAGGGCTTTTCACACTTTTTATCATGACAAAGGCAATTGAACAGAGTCTCAATGTTTTCTTCAGCGATAATTTCAAAACTGAGAAGAAGGCCAACGATCCCGAACTGGCTACTGATCCCCACCAGCGTCCGGTCCAGACCGGAAAGCACTTCTTTTATTGAGGCGGCAGACTCATTGATCAGATTGATTCCCGCATCCTTAATGGCATCGAGAAACAAGTTGGAATGAATATATTCTTTATCCCGCCCACCGAGCTCGTCATAGGCGATCTGGATCAGGTGATGCTGACGTTCCGGATCGGTCGTGAGAGCAACTGCCTTACAGAGAAATACGGGAACGTAACGAGTGAAGTCATACCAGGCGGTAGCCATACTTTCTGCGGCAGTAATGCTGCGCTTACTTTGTATAGTGGCATTGATATTGACAAATACGTTGTGCTTTGCCGCTTCTTCCTGGAAATACTTGGTCCAGTAGATGACTTCCGGATGGTCGTAATCGTAAACGCTCTCAGGAATCAGATACCTCACCTCGCGATTCACTGCTGCACCCTCTACGGCTTTCACTTCAGCTACATCTCTTGTGTCCACAGGACTCTCCTTGACTGTTGGTTGATCACTAAGCGACTGGTTACCTCAACTACCTCAACAAAGGCAGATTACCGCTGAACTTATTTACGATCCTTTTATCGCCGTACAATGCGATACCCTGGTACTGCAGCTCTTCTTCCGGCGTTTCCGCGAGCGCCTCGGCATACTCCTCATAGGATTTGGTTACCCGGGTAGCGCCAACAAGATCTATCACCACGAGGTCCGGTTCATACTCTTTCAGCTTGCCTCTCATATCCCGCAGCAAGTCGCCACTACCTTTTAGAGTCGGCAAAGCCATGGTTGTGATTCCACGACGCACATCCCCGGCACAGTCGAACAGATCTCTACCAACAATATCCGGGCAGAACTTACCGATACTCACAGCCAAAACAGCGGCGGTGTTGGCCACCACACCAACCGGCAGGTCCTCATCTATAATCAGCACACACTTTCTATCAGACATGATACGGCCCCTTATCGGCATCTAATCCATTCATCAATGATCCACAGAAGTTACAGCCGGCAAGCAGAATATTTTTGATACAAGCCGTAACGCACCATTTTTGATCACACTTATGATGCAGTTCCTTTTTTGACAACTTTCCTGGATAAGCGATACAGCCCGGATAGTGCTGCTCATCGGTCGGAGACTCTATCCCAGACACTTCCAATTGATTACCCACGAAAAATTAAAATATACTTTTTATTTACCAACATGGCTCAGGTCATATAAATGGAGTTATTGGCGTGTTAAGGGATGTCCGCTATCTGATCGTATTCGCGAAAGTAGTTGAGGAAGGCTCTTTTCGCTCTGCAGCACAAGCATTGGATATGTCTATATCCAGTGCCAGCCTGTACGTTTCCAAGCTGGAAGAAAGCCTCGGTATCGCGCTTCTGTATCGCAATACACGCAAGCTTTCACTAACGCAGGATGGAAAGGCCGTATTTGAAGTCGCGCAGCAAATGCTTCAGCTGTATTCCGACAATCTCTGTGATTACAAGAATGCCAAGAGACGGGGAGGCGGCAGGCTAAAAATTGCCATTCCAGCCATTCTTATACACAGTCGACTGGTATGTAAGATCTCTGCATTTGCCGCTCGCGAGCCGGATTTACATTTGCACCTGCAGTGCAGCGATCATCACAACGACATCATTGGTGAGGGTATCGACCTCGCGATCCGTCTCGGCGATATGCCCGATAGCGGTCTCAAGGCACGTAAGATCTTTATGTTGGACAGAGTCCTAGTTGGCAGTACTGATTTTTTGCGCCGCTACGGGCCACTGAAACACCCCCGGGATTTACAGGAGCTCCCGTGGATCGGTCTCACCATGCGCCCAAGCAGCCGCACTTTTTTTCACCCGAGCCAGGGCAGCTTCGAGATTTTTTATAATCCAGTCGCAACGGTGGATAGCGTCGAAGCCTCTTATCGTTTGGCCGCGTGCGGCCTCGGCTTGGCTGTGCCGCCAAGGTTTCTGTTTGATACCGCTGACGGTGTCGAAGAGCTGCTACCGGAATGGAAGCTACCCCCGCTGCCCGCCTACGCCGTGTGGCCCGCGAACGCGCCTGACGACAGCCCGGCACAACGACTTATTTCTCATCTCAACACCCAAGACACGCAATTGGAGGCCTGTGAACTGGTTGAAATTTAAACTTTCCCCTATGCAAAGCTGGGGGTATCCCCAGCTGATCCACGACAGTCCCGCCAACCCATTGGCAAGATAGATTTTTGTCAAGTTAACACTCCCGAGACACCTGGAAACCACAATCCCACCAACAGTCACTCTTTGGCTCAGATTGACGTTTACGTTAACGTAAAGGTCAACTATCCTTCAGACACATCTGAGGAATGCCCCATACAACGGCCCAACCCCATGAGTACAACCACTACCAGTTACAGCATCTCAGCGCTCGCCCAGGAGTTCGGGATCACTACCCGCACCATCCGCTTCTATGAAGACAAGGGGCTGCTCAGCCCTGAGCGGCGCGGGCAGACGCGGATTTACTCGCCGGAAGACCGGGTGCGCCTGAAGCTGATCCTGCGCGGCAAGCGCCTCGGGTTCTCGCTGGATGAGAGCCGGGAAATCATCGACATGTACGATCCCAGCAAGGGCAATGTGGACCAGTTGAACCGCCTCCTCGAACGCATCGACGCCAAGCGCCAGCAGCTGCGCCAGCAGCAGCGGGACATCGAGAAGATGCTCGCGCAGCTGGATGAGGCAACTGCCCGCACCCGGGCGGCGCTGAAAGAACAGACATCCTGAATCTGACCGTTTTAAACCTCTGACTGACTTCAAGCGGAGCAATCCATGAATACACCCTACCCAACCCTCAACTTCGGCCTCGGCGAAGACATCGATATGCTGCGGGACATGGTCTACAAGTTCTGTCAGGCGGAACTGGCCCCGCGTGCGGCGCAGATCGATGAGGACAATCTGTTCCCCGCCGATATGTGGAAGAAGTTCGGTGATCTGGGCCTCCTCGGCATGACCGTGGAGGAGGAGTACGGCGGCTCGAACATGGGCTACCTGGCCCATGCGGTGGCGATGGAGGAAATTTCCCGCGCGTCTGCGTCGGTGGGCCTGTCCTACGGCGCCCATTCGAATCTGTGTGTGAACCAGATCCGCAAGAACGGCACGCCGGAACAGAAGGCAAAGTATCTGCCAAAGCTGTGTTCCGGTGAGCATATCGGCGCGCTGGCGATGAGCGAGCCGAATTCCGGTTCCGATGTGGTGAGCCTGCAGTTGAAGGCGGAGAAGAAAGGCGACCGTTTTATCCTGAACGGCAACAAGATGTGGATCACTAATGGTCCGGATGCGGATACGTATGTGATTTACGCGCGCACGGAGCCGGGTATCAGTTCCGGCGGGATTACGGCATTTATTGTGGAGCGCGGCTTCAAGGGGTTCACCCAGGCGCAGAAGCTGGACAAGCTGGGGATGCGCGGCTCGAATACCTGTGAGCTGGTGTTCCAGGATTGTGAGGTGCCGGAGGAGAATATCCTGGGTCAGCTGAATGGCGGTGTGCGGGTGCTGATGAGCGGTCTGGATTACGAGCGCACGATTTTGTCCGGTGGCCCGGTGGGGATCATGCAGGCGTGTCTGGATATCGTGGTGCCTTATTTGCACGAGCGTAAGCAGTTTGGCCGGGCCATCGGTGAGTTCCAGCTGATGCAGGGCAAGGTGGCGGATATGTATGCGGACCTGAATGCGAGCCGCGCGTATCTGTATGCGGTGGCGAAGGCGTGTGACCGCGGTGAGGATTCGCGCAAGGATTCTGCAGCGGTAATCCTGTTTACTGCGGAGCGTGCGACGCAGATGGCGTTGCAGGCGATTCAGACGCTGGGTGGCAATGGCTATATCAATGAGTACGCTACTGGTCGTCTGTTGCGGGATGCCAAGCTGTATGAGATTGGCGCGGGCACTTCCGAAATCCGTCGCATGTTGATCGGGCGCGAGCTTTTTAACGAGACTCGCTAAGTTTTTTATTTATTCCGGTGGCGGTGCCACCGCTGGTGGGGGTTCGCTGGACACGCCGTGAACCCATCCCTGGGGGCTCTTCTAAAACATCCCTGTTTTAGAAGGTCCAGCGAACCCCCACCAGCGCCGGCCCCTTCGCATCAAGATTCAGACTACGAATGGCCTCGTAATTTTTTATGAATCAGATTCAGAGCAAGATTAATTCCCGCGATGCGGCGTTTGCGGAAAACCGCGAACAGATGCAGAAGATCGTCGACGATCTGCGGCAAAAGCTGGAAACCATCGCCAAGGGCGGCAATGAGCGCGCGCGGGAGAAGCACGTTTCCCGCGGCAAGTTGTTGCCGCGGGATCGCATCGATGCCCTGTTGGACCCGGGCAGTCCGTTTCTGGAGTTTTCCCAGCTCGCCGCCTATGACGTTTACGGTGAAGATGTGCCCGCAGCCGGTATTCTTACCGGTATCGGTACTGTGTCCGGCCAGCCCTGTGTGATCGTGGCCAACGATGCGACGGTGAAGGGCGGTACCTATTATCCGCTGACGGTGAAAAAGCACCTGCGCGCGCAGGCGATTGCGGAGCAGAACAATCTGCCGTGTATTTACCTTGTCGACTCCGGCGGCGCCAACCTGCCGCGGCAGGACGATGTATTTCCGGATCGCGAGCACTTTGGGCGTATCTTCTTTAACCAGGCCAATTTGTCGGCGAAGAACATTCCGCAGATTGCGGTGGTGATGGGCAGCTGTACGGCCGGCGGCGCTTATGTGCCGGCCATGGCGGATGAGTCGATCATGGTGAAGGAACAGGCGACGATTTTCCTGGCGGGACCGCCGCTGGTGAAGGCCGCTACCGGTGAAGAGGTTTCCGCGGAGGATCTCGGGGGTGCGGAGGTGCACTGCAAGATTTCCGGGGTTGCCGACCATTTTGCCAATAACGATACTCATGCTTTGCAGATCGCGCGCAATTCGGTGGCGCGGCTGAATCGGGTGAAGAATCCGGGGCTGGACGTCACCAAGCCGGTGGAACCAATTTATCCGCCAGAAGAGATTTACGGTATTGTGCCGAAGGATTCCCGCCAGCCGTTTGACGTGCGCGAGATTATTGCGCGGGTGGTGGACGGTTCCGAGTTCGATGAATTCAAGGCGCTGTACGGTACGACACTGGTGACTGGGTTTGCGCGTATTCACGGGTATCCGGTGGGTATCGTGGCGAACAATGGCATCCTGTTTGCCGAGAGTGCGCAGAAAGGCGCGCACTTCATTGAGCTGTGTGCGCAGCGCAATATTCCGCTGGTATTCCTGCAGAACATCACCGGTTTTATGGTGGGCAGGCAGTATGAGGCGGGCGGCATTGCGAAGCACGGGGCCAAGATGGTGACGGCGGTGGCGACGGCGAAGGTGCCGAAGATCACGATCCTGATCGGCGGCTCTTTTGGTGCCGGCAACTATGGGATGTGCGGCCGCGCTTACGATCCGAATTTCCTGTTCATGTGGCCCAATGCGCGCATCTCGGTAATGGGCGGCGAGCAGGCGGCGGGCGTGCTCGCACAGGTGAAGAAGGACCAGATGGCGGCGCAGGGCGAGGACTGGAGCGCGGAAGACATCGCCAAGTTCAAGCAGCCGATCATCGATGACTACGAACACCAGGGCCACCCCTACTATGCATCCGCGCGGTTGTGGGATGACGGCGTGATTGACCCCAAAGACACGCGCACCGTGTTGGGATTGTGTCTGGCGGCGGCGACTTATAAAGAGCCAGAGGAAACGAAGTTCGGGGTTTTCCGAATGTAGTTCGGAGCTTTGGGATAGTTTTGCGCGGGTCCTGCTGCCGGTATTAATTTGCTGGACACGAGCTGGGCGCCCCCCCCTCAACCCATCCCTGGACGCTCTTCTAAAACATCCATGTTTTAGACTAAGCGGCGAGAGCCGCTTAGGACGCCAAAGGCGCCCGAAGGGTGAAGGCCGAAAGGCCTGAATCAACGTCCGGCAAACAAGTTCCGGCATCAGGACCTCTCGAGCTTCGAACCCACAGGTCCTACCAGCCTGAGAACTAACGAACTGTTTTGAGCGAGAACGCCATGACCGAAAAAATGCTGTGCGAAATTGACAACGAAGGCGTGGCTACGGTTACCCTCAACCGTCCGGAAATTCACAACGCCTTCGACGATGACCTGATCCGCCAGCTCGGCGAGACTTTCGATAACCTCGCCCGCAGTGGCGGCATCCGCGCACTGATCCTCGCCTCCACTGGCAAGAACTTCTCCGCCGGCGCCGACCTCAACTGGATGAAGCGCATGGCGGATTACAGCGAAGAGGAAAATCGCCATGACGCCGCGGTGCTCGCCGCCATGCTGCACAAACTCGACCAGTTTCCGGCACCCACCATTGCCCGAGTACAGGGCGCGGCGTTCGGCGGTGCGGTCGGCCTGGTGAGCTGCTGCGATATCGCCGTCGCCGCCGAGCGCGCCAGCTTCTGCCTGAGCGAAGTAAAGATCGGCCTGCTCCCCGCCACCATCAGCCCCTACGTGATCAACGCCATTGGCGCGCGCCAGGCACGCCGCTACTTCGTCACCGCGGAGCGCTTCTCCGCCGAGCGTGCGCGGGAAATCGGGCTGGTTTCCGAGGTCGTGGCGGAAGGTGAACTGGACCTGACCGTGCAGAAACTGGTGAACAGCATCGTCGACAACGGCCCCAACGCCGTGACCATGGCTAAGCAGTTGGCCATGTCCATGTCGAACCGTGTAATCAATGAAGAACTGCAGGGGCAGACCAGTGCGTTGATTGCGGCGGTGCGGGTTTCATCGGAAGGGCAGGAAGGGTTGAGCGCGTTTTTGGAGAAGCGCGCGCCCAGTTGGATGAATACCAGCGAGGAATAAACCTCGCAGCTGGATCCCGGATCAAGTCCGGGATGACGGCACCGGTCATTCTGAACTTGATTCAGAATCCAGAAGCTACGAAGAAAAGAAATTCGAATTGAAGGCCGGGCGCCGGGTGTAGGTTTTCAGGATCGTCGCAAACAGGATGTTTGCGCCGAAGCGCCCAGGGATGGGTTCACAGCGGTCCTGAAAACCTACACCCGGTGACCGGCCGCCATGGTCCGGGAACTATGCACCCAATGGCTGTGGCACAAACCAAACACAGCGATGAAAAACCAGAGCCAGACATGATTCGCAAACTGCTGATCGCCAACCGCGGCGAAATTGCCTGTCGTATTATCCGCACTGCGCGTCGCCTCGGCATCGCCACCGTCGCGGTCTACTCCGACGCAGACGCCAACGCCCTGCACGTCCAACAGGCCGACGAAGCCGTGCACCTCGGCCCCGCGCCCGCCAGGGAGTCCTACCTCGACATCGACAAAGTCCTCGCCGCCGCCAAACAGACCGGCGCCGACGCCATCCACCCCGGCTACGGCTTCTTGAGCGAAAACGCCAAATTCTGCCGCGCCTGCGAAGAAGCCGGCATCATCTTTGTCGGCCCCCCCGCCGCCGCCATCGAAGCCATGGGCTCCAAATCCGCCGCCAAGCGCATCATGGAAGAAGCCAAGGTACCGCTGGTGCCCGGCTACCACGGCAACAACCAGGACCCCGGCATTTTAGAGGGCCATGCCAATCGCATCGGCTATCCCGTACTGCTGAAAGCCGCCGCTGGCGGTGGCGGCAAAGGCATGCGGCGTGTCGACAAGCCCAAGGACTTCCACGAGGCTCTCGCCGCCGCCAAGCGCGAAGCGCAGAACGCCTTCAGCGACGACCACATGCTGATCGAGCGCTACGTGGTCAACCCGCGCCATGTGGAAATCCAGGTGTTCTGCGACAAGCAGGGCAAGGGCGTGTACCTGTTCGAGCGCGACTGCTCGGTGCAGCGCCGCCACCAGAAGGTGGTGGAGGAAGCACCGGCCCCCGGCCTGCCCGCGGAGACCCGCAAGAAAATGGGCGAGGCCGCGCTGCGCGCGGCCAATGCCATCGGCTACGTGGGCGCCGGTACCGTGGAGTTCCTGCTGGACGCCAGCGGTGCGTTTTATTTCATGGAAATGAACACCCGCCTGCAGGTGGAACACCCGGTAACAGAAATGATCACCGGTCAGGATCTGGTGGCCTGGCAGCTGGCGGTGGCCGCCGGCGACGGGCTGCCACTGGAGCAGGACGACCTGCACATCGTCGGCCACGCGTTCGAAGTGCGCATTTATGCAGAAGATCCGGACAACGACTTCCTGCCCGCCACCGGCAAACTGCTGCGGCACCAGCCGCCGATGGAAGACAAATCCGTGCGCGTCGACACCGGCGTTCAGACCGGTGACGAAATCAGCGTGCATTACGACCCGATGATATCCAAACTCATCGTGCACGGGCGCAACCGCCGCGAGGCGCTGGGCAAACTCGACCGCGCGCTGCAGCAATACCAGATCGCCGGGCTGCGCCACAATATCGAATTCCTGCGCCGGGTGATCAACCACACCGCGTTTGTAAATGGCCGCGTCAGCACCCATTTCATCGGCGACCACGAACAGGAAATCCTGCAACAGGAACAGCAACTGCGCTCACAGCAGTGCGCCGCCATGGCCGCCTTCCTGTACCACCGCGAAGCGCGCGCGCAGCACCGCGCCGCGCCCAAGACCGACCCCTTCTCGCCCTGGCACAGCGGCAACAACTGGCGCAACGGCCTGACCTTGTGGCGCAGCCAGAAAGTGGAAGTACACGGCCGTGAGATCGAGATCCGCTTTGCGGGAAGTGAAAGCAATCTGCAATGGCAGTGCAGCGCCGCGGTGGACGCGCAGAGCGGCAACATAACGGCATTTCACGGCCAGGGCGTGGCAGTGCTGGATGGCCGCCGGGTGAATTACTCCAGCGTCGCCCACAACAACGAGGGCACGGTGTTTATCAGCGGTGAACAGCTGGATTTCAAAATTCTGCCGCCGGATATCGGCGAAAGCGCGGATGCCGCCCACGGCCTGGAAGCGCCCATGAACGGCACCATTGTTGCGCTGCTGGTGGAGCCCGGTGCGGCGGTGGAAAAAGATCAGCCGCTGCTGGTGATGGAGGCGATGAAAATGGAGCACACACTGCGCGCACCGGCGGACGGTACCGTGAATCAGTTCTTCTGCGCCGCCGGCGAACTGGTGGATGGCGGCAGCCTGCTGATCGACTTCGCTGCGGAGAACACACACGAGGAGACACCATGAGCCTGCCGGATCGGGTAAAAATGGTCGAAGTGGGCCCCCGCGATGGCCTGCAAAATGAAAAGCAACCCATCTCGGTGCAGACCCGGGTACAGTTGATCGACCTGCTGAGTGACAGCGGCCTCAAGGTGATCGAGGCCGGCAGCTTCGTGAGTCCCAAATGGGTGCCGCAAATGGCGGCAAGCGAAGAGGTGTTGGCCGGCATCCAGCGCAAACCCGGTGTGATCTACAGTGCGCTCACCCCCAACATGGTGGGTTACGAGCGCGCGCGCGACGCCGGCGCGGACGAGGTGGCCGTGTTTGGCGCAGCCTCCGAAAGTTTCACGCAGAAAAATATCAACTGTTCCATTGAGGAGAGCCTGCAACGTTTCCGCCCGCTCGCCGAACAGGCCCGCGCCGACGGCATTCCAGTGCGCGGTTATGTTTCCTGTGTGCTGGGCTGCCCCTACGAGGGTGAGATCCGCGCGGAAAAAGTGGCGGAAGTAAGCCGCGCGCTGCTGGACATGGGCTGTTACGAAATCAGCCTCGGCGACACCATCGGTGTCGGCACCCCGGAAAAAGCGCGCTACATGATTGAAACCGTGGCGCGGCAGGTTCCAATGGAAAAACTCGCGGTGCACTTCCACGATACCTACGGCCAGGCGCTGGCCAATATCTACGCGGCGCTACAGACGGGTGTCAGTGTGGTGGATTCGGCAGTCGCCGGGCTCGGCGGCTGCCCCTATGCCCGCGGCGCCTCGGGCAATGTGGCGAGCGAAGACGTGCTGTACATGCTCGACGGCCTCGGCATTTACACCGGCGTGGACCTGGGCAAGCTGGCGGAGGCCGGCAACTTCATCTCCCGCGCGCTCGGGCGCGAGAGCAACTCGAAAGTGGCAAGGGCTATTGCCGGCGAGTGCGGAACCATCGAGGGCGATTAGGAGTCTCTGGATTCATCTCGATCTGCTAACATCGGGCGTTCTCACAAGAACGCCCTTTTTGTTTGTTCCCAATTCGCCCCCAAACTAGTTGTCGATAGATGAAAGCCCTACGTTACCTCCTCATCGCCGTGTCCGCCCTGCTGTTGCTGGCCGCCTTGATTGCGCCCCGCCTGATTGGCCCGAAGGTGGAAGAAGTGCTGCAACAACAGCTGGCCAACCAGCCCAATATCGAATTGACCGGCTACCAGCGCGGCTGGTTCAGCGCTGAGGCCCTGACCCTGCTGAAGGGCAAGGACGGCGCGACCGAGGTCTTTAGCGAGATTAAGCACGGTCCGTTGCTGTTCACCAGCCGCGGCCCCCGCATCGGTGTGCTCTACGCCAAGACCCGGCTGACCGGCAACGAGCTGGAACCGGCACTGCGCCGTCAGCTGGAGGCCTATTACGGCTCCCTCGACGACCTGGGCCCCGGGCTGAAGAACAGCCCGATCCTGGTAGAGACCTTGGTTGGCGCCAATAACCGTGTCACCAATACCCTGCGCCTGCAGTCCATCGACCGCAATGAAGGCGACCAGCAGATCCAGTTCGAGGGAGCCAGCATCCGCCTGGTCACCGACTATCGGGGCCAGCAGCAGGACAGCAGCTTCAAGCTCGGCGAGTTCGTGCGTATGGACGGCCACCGCGAAGCGCTCTACCTGCAGTCTGGCACTGGCGAGTTCAAGCTGGACCCGAGCGGCGCCGGTACCCTGCAACTCAAGCTGCCATTGGTGCGCACCAACAACGATTCCGGACCGCTGGAGCTGCGGGATGTGACTCTGAGCTACACCGGTAAACTGGTGGCCAGGCACACCCTGAATGTGCAAACCGAACTGTCGCTGCCGGAAATTCAGTCCTCCACCCCGGCCAGCAGCCTGACCCAGCGGGTCAACCTGCCGGAGATCAGCTACGACGACCTGCACCACTACCTCTACAGCCTGCTGCTCAGCCCGTCCGCGCAGCGCAGCTGGCCGCAGGTATTCGCGCGCCCACTCAAGTTGCAGCAGCAACTGGATATCGCCACCGCCAACGGTCCTATGCAACTGCAGCTGGATGTGGACTGGAAAGGCACACCGAAAAACCACTCGGTGCAGAACGACAAGCTGTTCTGGCTCGATAACCTGAACGGCACGGCCAACATCAGTGCTGCGGAGCAGGCGCTGATGCAGTCACCTCTGATTGCCCAGGCCAGCGCGTTGAAACAGTACGGCTTTTTGCAGGAGAGGGACGGGCAACTGAACATGCTGCTGCAGCTGGAACGCGGCAATCTTCAGGTCAACGGCCAGTTATTGCCGGCCGACCTTTTCATACTGGCAATGACCAGCGGTTTCTGATTTCCCCTTCCGCCGCCCCCACAAAAAAAAGCGGCCTTCGGGCCGCTCAACGTTTTCTCTCATGAATTGTCAGCCAACGTTTCTCTCACCGTTTACCGGCATAAGCTGAAAGCGCAGGCTCGATTTCGTTTATCCGTAGGCGGGGCGATTGTCCGCCAGGGTCAGCCAGCCGCGGATCACGCGATACACCATCCATATCCAGCTGATACCCCATACCGCAAAGCCCACCAGAATCCACACCGTGGCCCAGCCCACAACAAACCACAACAGGCTGTACCAGAAGGTACGGATCTGCCAGCGGAAATGAGATTCCGCCAGAGTGCCACGCACATCGCCGCGTTTGACGTAATTGATGATCACCCCGATGAAAAAAGGCACCGCCGTAAACAGGCTGATGGCCTGGATCAGGTAGACCAGAGTGGCGATGTCGCGACCGGCGCGTTCGCGCTCGATCTGTTGCGGAGCGGGGTACTGCTCGGACATGGGCAGAGGTTCCATTGTGAAAGGTAAGCGCTAAGTGTAGGCGCAAATCGCGCTGACGATAACCGCGCGGGACGGCGCCCGGTCGCAGTTAGCGCGGCGTCTACCTCAAAGCCCACTCCGTGTGCACGTTTTTTTCGCGCCAGGATTTCAGCTGCTGGATTGAGGTCCGCATCAGCGCCAGGATCTCGGTACGC
This sequence comes from Microbulbifer harenosus, assembly GCF_005771435.1. Taxonomy (GTDB): domain Bacteria; phylum Pseudomonadota; class Gammaproteobacteria; order Pseudomonadales; family Cellvibrionaceae; genus Microbulbifer; species Microbulbifer harenosus. Next base: position 360,972 of record NZ_VANI01000004.1, on the reverse strand, counting down.
TGGTGGCGGCAGTAATCGCGTTCACTGTCGATGGACAGTCGCGCCGACAGCGCCTTGAGCCTGTTGGCCACCACTTCGAGCCCCACGCTCTCCGCCTGTGCAGCAATGGTCTGGGCCTGCTGCTGGGCATCCAGCCAGTGGCGGCCGGTCAGAGCACTGGTAAAGGCAGTGATCTTTTTCGGCAGATTGGCGACGCGGTCTCCCAGCAGCTCGGCGAAGGCCAGATGCCCGAGGGTGTCGCGCTGGCGCTCCAGCGTACTGGGGTTCAGCATTTTAGCGGTGCGCCCGGGCGTGACGGCAACGGAGCCCTGGCGCGTTTTCTGTTCCGCCCACGACAGTATCTGCGACAGCTGGGCATCGCTCGCGGGCAGCGGCAACACACCGGAAAGCCCGCGCTGCACGTACCGCTCTTTGTCTCCGGCGCGAATATCCGTCACCAACCCGACAATGAGGAGTTCGGAGTTGCCGAAATCCCCGCGAATCTTGCGCGCGGTTTCCACACCATCAATCAATGGCAGCCGCACGTCGATCAGCACCAGATCAAATTTTCCGCGCAGCGCCGCGTCGGCGCCATCGACACCATTGGTTTCCCGGCGCACCTTGTGGCCACGGGCTTCAAGCCGCGGGCAAAGTGATGTGTGGGTATCATTTTCCACCAGCAGGATAGCCATCTCACGCAGGCTCGGTTCGGGTATCGAGGCGCTTGCGGCCCCCGGCACGGCCTGCTGACCCGAGCGCTGGAGTTCTTCAATACAGCTGCGCAGCTGCCGGCATTGCCCGATTGCCGCCTCGGCCAGTTGCCGCACTTCGCCATTGGTGGCACGGGCGAGCAAGTTCATGGTGCTGACCAGGGTTTCCAGGGGTTTGCGCATACGGTGACTGGTAATGGAGAGAAAATCGCAGTGATCCTCCCGCACCTGTTCCGCCGCCAGCCTGGCTTCGTCCAGCAGTTTGTCCCGCGCCATCAACTCGTGCAGCCTCGACTGCACCTGGCGAAACAGCTTGGCATTTTCCACCTGCAGATCGGTCACTTGAACCGCTCCCGCTTCACGGGTTGCGCGCTCCCTGACTCTGGCCGCCAACCATGCCGCCGCAAACCCCGTCGCAGCCAGCAGTAGTACCAGCGCCCAAGGCAGCGGTATCTGGATTTCCAGAAGCCCGGCACCGACCTGGGCCTGGGCCGCCGGACTTAGCAACAGGACGGCAAGCCCGCCGAGAGACACTCGCGCCGCCGGTAACAGCGATCGGGAAAAAGAAATAACAGACTGACAACCGCCCAGGGGGCGGGATAAGGGTATGGTGTTATTCATCCTTGTAACCACATTTGGTGCGGCGGGCCAATCCTGCAGCCCGCTGGGTAAGTGGAGCCTACTTGCTCAAATCTGCGAACCCATCTCAGCGATCAATGACTACCTGTCATGTTGAGTCTTGGGTATTCAGCGCGATTGATACTGCAAAGTACCGCGACAAACAAGTGTATTCTACGCCATCTTCCAGATAAACCGTGTCATGTCGGCAGATAGCCTGCAAATAAACACTCGTACCGGTTACATCCACTCAATCAGCAATGGCCGCTGCATCCGCCACCGCCCTGCGTCCCAGCCACAGGCGGCGCAGGCAATCCAGATACATGCCGTAAGGGCGACCCAGTGCGCCGGCGATCAGCATGAAGGTGATACAGGCGGTGGCAATCTCGCCGCTGGAAGCGCCTCCCAGCAGCATATTCAGGATGTACAGCGGCAGCTGGAAGCTAAGGAATACGAAGGTGTCCACGGCATAGTTGTGCATGGCGCTGCCGCGCCCAAAACGCACCAGTATCCAGTTGCGATAGAGACTGAACGGGCGGGCAATCAGGGTATTGAACACCACCGCCAGCAGGCGCACTTTCAGGTGTTCACGCCAGCTCATGCCCGCCAGCACCAACTCAATGGGGATTGCGATCGCCCAGGAGAAGCTGTTCATCGCAAACACGTCCAGCAGCCACTCATTCCAACGGGTGCGGCGATTGCGCTGGGAGTTGGTGGATTGAGGTGTCTCAACCGGCTGTTCGTCTTCCAGCACCATTACAGGCGGCGAGACAGGGATGGCTTCAGTAGCCTGAGACAGAGATTGCGGCGACATGGTGACTGCTTACCTGAGAGGCGGCGCTGGGCTTGTGGCGGACGGCCGCGGTACTACTGGACGATGGGATAGTGACTGCACAATATTCGACCACTTTTGGTGGCGCTGGCGATTATATCCACCAGCGTTGTAATTACTAGTATCCTCATATTAACTTTTTGTTATTCAATCTATTACCATCCTAAATACATGCGCAATGAAGGATACCTATAACATTTCATTCTTGTTTCTGATATGAGCATCCCAATCAAGCTGCCCCTGCACCCCTCGCGCCCTGTGCCAGTAGCCGCAAGAGCCAGTACACTGCGCCACGCTGTACCTCTGCCCGCATGGAGACCGGTTGCACCCCGGACCGGGTATTCCCAACAACCGATACGCCGCGAACATCTGAACCATGTCACTGAGATTTGCCGTACTGAGCCTGCTGGATATTGAGCCCGGTAGCGGCTACGACCTGAAGCGCCGCTTCGAGCGCAGCGTTCATCACTTCTGGAGCGCCAGCCACCAGCAGATGTACCGCGAGCTGCACAAACTGCACGGCGAGGGGTTACTGGATTGCGTGGAAGAGATACAGGATGGACGTCCTGACAAGAAGGTCTACAGCCTCACCGCGGCCGGACGCGGGGCGCTGGAGGCCTGGGTAGCGAAACCCGCCGCTGCACAGAAGATCCGCGACCCATTCCTGATCCAGGTGTTTGCCGGCCACCACCTACCCCCCGCGCAGATGCGCGCGGAACTGCAGCGTCACCTTAGTGAGCACCGCGACAAGCTCGCCACCTACGAGGCGCAGAACGCGCGCTTCTACCGTCGCCCGGCGGAACAGCAGCAAAAGCTGTGGATTTCCCACCAGCCGCTGCTGCTGGGCATCGAAACGGAAAAGACCTGGATTCGCTGGGCGGAGCAGTTGCTGGCCCGGCTGGATGCGGAAATCGCCGACCGGGACACCGCGGGCTGACCCGCGGCGATGTCATACCGGCATGTCCACACAGTCAGAAGCGATAGCGCAAGGAGGCGCGCAGGGTGCGCGGCTCAAAAATGTGGAAGTGGGTGTCCTCCACGCCATCGGCGCTCTCGCCTGGCAGGCGCGAGGCATAGAAGTAGTCTACATCGTGGTCGTCGGAATCCAGGGCGTTGAGTAGATCCAGTTGCAGGCGCCAGCGAAGGATTTCCCGCCCCAAACGCAGATTCACCAGAGAGGAACCAGCGGACTCAACGGCGCCGTCTTCGATCAGCGGATAGGCGCCGAAATGGCGCAGGTGCAGGGCGGCAAACCAGCCGCCGTCGCCGCGGTAATTGAGCGCGGCACTGGCCACCAGCGGTATGGCGCCGGGAATTTTGCCTCCCGCAGGGTCGTCATCGGCGAAAGCCGCATCGGTGTACGACACCTCCAGCTCGCCGCTGACGCGCTCGGACGCGAACCAGTAGATCCCCGCCTCCACCCCTTTGCGCTCGCTGGGGCGGCTGGCCTCGGTATTGCCGGCATCGCCCACGAACAACAGTTCTGAGTCGAGATCCAGCTGCCACAGGGCCAGGGTGGCGTGCAGCTGGTCGGTAATGAACAGGCGCGAGCCCAGTTCAGCCCCGCGGGATTCCACCAGTGGATCCACTGGGTCCACGGCCTCGCCGGAAAGTGGATCGACCTTGATCACGGTGCCGCGGGCGTCATTGGAGTGCAGGCCCTGGCCGTAACTCAGGTAGAACTCCGACACCGGCCACGGCTGCCAGGCAAGGCTCGCTTTGAGTGACGTTTTGCCGTCGCTGCGCCGGCCGCTGTTGATGGTGAGCCCCGCATTCACATCGAACGCGTAGCGGTCGTAGCGCAGCCCAAGATAACTGCGCAGGGTATCGCTCCACTGGATCTGGTTGACGGCGAAAAGCCCCAGGCTGTCTTCGGCCACGGCGTCTTCCCGCACCACGCCAAGCCTCTCGCGGTCGGCGGTGTGATAAAGCCCCACACGCTCGATGTCGTCGCGGCGCCCCTGCAACCCCAGCTGCCAGCGGGTAGCTTCCCGCTGCCACTGCTGGGTCACGTCAAACCCATAGATGCGGCGCGCGTCCCGCTGCCGGAACTGATCGCCGGTATCCGGGTGCTCCAGGCCATAGGTAAAGTTCGACCAGAGATTGAAGTCGTAGTCGACGGCGTAGGCACTGGCCGCCAGTTCGCCGCGGAAAAATGCACCATTCCAGCCGCCGGAGAGACTGTAGCGACGGGTATCGCCGCCGAGGCTGGTATCCAGGGAGCCGTAGGCGTCGATAGCACCTTGCGCCACCGCCCGCGCCGGTATCTGGTCCGGCGAATTCCAGGCGTTGTCATATCCCATCAAGGTGAGATGGGCGTGGCCACCGACGAGATCCCCAGACAACTTGCCCAGCAGATTGACCTTGCCTACATCCTCGCGAATATCGCTCCAGGGGCCGTCATAGGCCTGCCACTCCGCGGCCAACAACAGGTCGCCACTGCCGGCCTCCACCGAGTCTGCCGCCACGCCGCGGCGGTAGCCATGCTCGCCAAAGCTCAGCTCGGCGAGACCGGTGGCGAGTTTTTCCGCCAGCATAAAACTGGCGGAGCCGGCGGAGGAGAAATCCCCCACATCCGCGTAATAAGGCCCCTTGCGATAGCGCAGGCGGGCGACGGTTTCCGGAATCACGAAATTGAGATCGGTGTATCCCTGGCCGTGGCCGTGGGTGCGCAAATTCACCGGCATGCCGTCGACGAAGGTGGCGAAGTCGGTACCGTGATCCAGATTGAATCCGCGCAGGAAATACTGGTTGGCCTTGCCGCTGCCGGAGTGCTGGGTGGCCACCATACCGGGCACAAATTCCATCAGGTCGCCGGTGCGGATCAGTGGCCAGGCGCCAATTTCTGCCGGCCCGACTTCCCCCTGAGAGGCGGAAATCGCCTCACCGTTCAGGTTCAGCTGGCGGCCGAGTACCGAGATCTCTTCCACCGAATCCCCGCCATTTACCGGCCCCGGCGGAGGGTTGGCGGACTCAATGGCGCCATTGGCGGCAAGGGAAAGGACCAGGGCAAGGGACATGCATACCTCGGATTATTTTTTTGCGGACGATCAGGTACAGAAGCGGCACCGATATAAGCCGGCCGCGCTTCGGGATAATCAGGGAGGGTTAGACTGCCAGAACAGGAAAGGTCCTTCTTGCGTCAAATAACGCAGACAGCAAAGATTTTGTTCGGCATCCGATGACGGTCAAAAGGCGTCGGCGGGAATATGGCACACAACTTCGATCTTGTGGCCGTCAGGGTCCAGCACGTAAGCAGCGTAATAATGATCGTGATACTCGGGGCGCAGCCCCGGTGCACCGCTGTCCTTGCCGCCGGCTTTCAGCGCCGCATCGTAAAAGGCGCGCACCGTCTCCCGGTCTTCCGCACTGAATGCAATATGCACCGCCGGCGCGGTGCTGGAGCCGCCCTTAATCAGCAGTTGCGGCTTGTCTCCCCAGCCAAAACCCGCCCAGTCGCCCATTTCCATCACCAGCTCGTAGCCGAGCGGCGCCAGCGCAGACTGATAAAACGCCTTGCTGCGTTGGTAGTCGTGCACGATGAGACCAATATGGTCCAGCATGAAAATCTCCTGTCGCCAGCATGTTCTGCAATTCGGAAACTCAGTATAGAAGCGCCGACGGCCGCAGGAGATGAGGAAAAAAGAAATTATGGGGAATTGAAAAACGTAACCAGGCCGTAAAGCACCACCGCTGTCCCGCACACAAGCTGCCCGAGAATCAGCGCACGGATGGCGAAGGTATAGCGAATAAAGCGGCTGTGGGAGTTGAGGTCGCGGGTAAATACCCGCGCCTCTTCTGACAAATGCTGCTCCAAGGCGCGAAGTCCGGGCACTGCCAGGTTCAACAGCTGGCGGCTGCGCAGGTCCATCACCCAAAACACCGCAGAAACGATGACCACAAAGCCGCCCAGCAACATCACGATCAGCGGGTGGAAATTTTTCTCCACCGCGGTAAACACGCCACCATCCACAAACATGGACAGCACGACGAAGAAATTGAACGCCTTAAGCCGCTGCTCGGCGTTAAAGCGGTAGTGATCACACAGGTACTGCTGTTCGTTTTGCATCGCTTCACTGCCCGCCAATCTCTCAGGGTACGATCAACACATCGGTATTGGCGCGGCCGAGAATACGCTCGGCGGTATTGCCGAGCAGGAATCCTTTGGGGCCCTTGCGCACACCGCGCCCGACCAGAATAGCGCGTGCCTTGTTTCTATCCACCACGCGGTTGACCTCGGCGGCGGGCTTACCGGTAACGAAATGGGTGCGGCTGCAGTTGACCCCGCTGTCGGCGATGACTTTGTCCACGGCCTTGAGCAAGGCACCGGTTTCTTCGCGGAATTTATCCAGGTCGGCCACTTCACTGTGCACGGGCACACAGGCGACCGATTCGAGTTCGGCGTCGAGCAATTTGGACAGGGTGCCGCCGAGGCTGAGCACACGTTGGTTGAGTTCCACATGCAGCGGGTTATCAATCGCCGGGTCGAGTGCGGCGACAATGCGATCGCGTTTGACCCAGTGGGTGCTGACGGCGAGCCACAGAGCGGTGGGCAGGCTTTCGATCAGGCGCCAGTCTATGGAACCGAATCCGCCGCGTCCGAACTGCTTCTGCGCGGTTTTTACCACCAGATCGCAGGGGTTGTCGTCAAGATATTCCAGGGTCCAGTAGGTGATATCGTGGTGCCAGATGACTTCGGCGGTGGAGCCCGGGGGGAGGGAGTACTCGCTCTGCAGGGCCTGCAGCCACTTGCCGCGCTCTTTTTCCAGTTCTTCACTGACATTCAGCATGGAGCTGGAGAGCATGGGCATGGAGGCCAATGGCTCGTATACAAAGCTCACCAGATGCAGTTTTGCGCCGGACTTTTCCGCCAGTTCCAGCGCCCGCTGCAGGGCGATCTGTTCGTGCTTGGGCTTGTCGAGGATGACGAGAATGTTCTGCATGCGGCCTCCGGTGCTACTGGGATCTGATCAATACCTTTGCGGGCAATTAAATCACCGGATCTCGAGTTTGTCTTGGGTTCAGGTCAATTGGGCGTTGGATAGTCCGAGGTCCGCCTTGATTGACCTCCGTGGCGCTGGAGCACCGGGTATAGCTTTTCGAAACCGCTGTAAATACATCCCTGTACGCTGCGTCGGCGACGTCCCTGTCGCCGACGCTTTCGAAAAGCTATACCCGGCACTCCATCTTCGCATTGAGCAAAGCGCTTCGTGAGCTGGCGAGGAGAGAGCCTTACACACTTACGAAGTCGAGGAGTGAAAACTGAAGGGGAAGCACTGGGTGCGGGTTTTCAGGAGCGTCGCAAACAGGATGTTTGCGCCGCAGCTCCCAGGGATGGGTTTACAGCGGTCCTGAAAACCCGCACCCAGTGCTTGCCCGCCACCGGACCAGCTTTAGAGCACCCAGTGGCGGAGATCAAAGCTATTTATTAGCCCGATGATCTACCAACTCATCAACCACCGAAGGATCGGCAAGCGTCGAAGTGTCTCCCAGCGAATCCAACTCATTGCAGGCAATCTTGCGCAAAATGCGCCGCATGATCTTGCCAGAACGGGTTTTGGGCAGACCCGGGGCCCACTGGATGATATCGGGTTTGGCGATGGGGCCGATCTCCTTCACACACAGGTCGATCAGCTCCTTGCGCAACTCCTCGGACGGCTCGCGACCATTTTTCAGGGTCACATAGCAGTAAATACCCTGCCCCTTGATATCGTGCGGATAGCCCACCACCGCCGCCTCGGCCGTGTCCTCGTGCAGCACAATTGCACTCTCGATTTCTGCAGTTCCCAGGCGGTGGCCGGAGACGTTCAGTACATCGTCGATACGACCGGTAATCCAGTAGTAGCCGTCCGCGTCGCGGCGCGCGCCGTCGCCGGTGAAGTAGTAACCGGGAAAGGTGGAGAAGTACGTGTCGATCATGCGCTGGTGATCGCCGTATACGCTGCGGATCATGCTCGGCCAGCTGGCCTTCATCACCAGCGCGCCCTCGCCCTGCCCCTCGATTTCCTGCCCCTTCTCGTCCAGCAGCGCCGGCTGCACGCCGAAGAACGGGCGGGTGGCGGAGCCGGGTTTGAGTGCGGTAGCGCCGGGCAGCGGGGTGATCATGTGGGCGCCGGTTTCGGTCTGCCACCAGGTGTCGACAATGGGGCAGCGCTTCTCGCCGACCACGTGGTAGTACCACTCCCAGGCTTCCGGGTTGATCGGCTCGCCAACGGTGCCCAGCAGTTTCAGCGAGCTGCGGTCACAGCGGGTGACGAAGTCGTCGCCCGCGCCCATCAACGCGCGAATGGCGGTGGGTGCCGTGTAGAAAATATTGACCTGGTGTTTGTCCACCACCTGCCAGCAGCGGGAGGCATCGGGATAGGTGGGCACGCCTTCGAACATCAGCGAGATCGCGCCAGCGCATAGCGGGCCGTACACGATGTAGCTGTGGCCGGTTATCCAGCCCACATCCGCGGTACACCAGAACACATCGCCTTCTTTGTAATCGAAGGCGTATTTGAAGGTCATGGTGGACATCAGCAAATAGCCCGCCGTGGTATGCAGCACGCCCTTGGGCTTGCCGGTGGAGCCGGAGGTGTAAAGGATAAACAGCGGGTCTTCCGCGTTCATCGGCTCCGGCGCGCACTCGACGCTCTGCTCGGCAACGGATTCCGCGTACCAGATGTCGCGCTTGCTGTCCCAGTCGATGTTGGCGCCGGTGCGCTTGACCACGATGGCGGTGTGCACATCCGGGCAGTGGGCCAGTGCCTTGTCCACGTTGGCCTTGAGCGGCACTTTTCTGCCGCCGCGCACGCCCTCGTCGGCGGTGATCACCAAACGGCAGTCGGAATCGAGGATGCGATCCTTGAGTGAATCCGGGGAGAAGCCGCCGAACACCACCGAGTGCACCGCACCAATGCGGGTGCAGGCGAGCATGGCGTAGGCCGCTTCGGGGATCATCGGCATGTAGATGCACACGCGGTCGCCCTTCTTAATGCCGCGAGCTTTGAGCAGATTGGCCAGGCGGCATACCTGCTCGTGCAGCTCCTTGTAGGTGATGTTCTTGCTGTCGGCGGGGTCGTCACCTTCCCAGATCAGGGCAGTTTGCTCGGCGCGGGCCGGCAGGTGGCGGTCGATGCAGTTGACGGAGACGTTCAGTTCTCCATCGGCGAACCAGGCGGCGTGGCCTTTCTTGAGGTCTTCCTCCACCACTTTGGTAAAGGGCTTGCTCCACTGCAGGAAGTCGTTGGCCTGCTGGGACCAGAATGCTTGCGGGTTCTCCACCGACTGGCGGTACATCCGCTGGTAGTCGTCACTGCTGACGAGAGTGTTGGCGGCAAAGGTTTCGGGCACCGGGTAAGTGTGCACTTCAGACATCATTTTCTCCCTTATTAGTATTATCGGGCGCTGCGCGGTCTCGCTGCTGGAGACCCGTTGACTGCAGGTATTGCAGTTGTGCACTCCATCTTTTTAGGTGCACGAATCCCGATAAGTTATACCACTGGCAGCCGCTGAATGACAACGCTGTCACAAGTCCTGTCGTACCATCATAGCCTGACGACTTTTTGGTTTCCCACCCCTGAGTCTGGAATACCGTGCCTTTTTTGGGGTGGGTGGGCAAAATGGCCGAAGTTAGTGATCACATTTCTATTTTGACATTGAGGTGGGCGATATGGCGGTGAAGTTGTTGCGGGTTGCGGAAGGCGGGGCCGCCACTCAGCCTTCGCGTCACGCCCATTGCGTCCGGTCCTTTAGTTGCCGATTAGCCCCTTTAGATGTGCGACCACACTGCGACCCAACGCGGAAAGCGCATAACCTCCTTCCAGCATAGATACCACTCGCCCCTCGCAATTGCAGTCGGCATATTCCCGCAGCCTTTCCGTCACCCAGAAATAATCCTCTTCCCGGAAGCGCAATTGCGCCATGGGGTCTTCGATATGGCCGTCGAAGCCGGCGGAGATAAACAGCATCTGCGGCTTAAATTGTTCCAGTGCCGGCAGCCACTCCTGCTGTACCAGTTGGCGCAGTGCATCGCCGCCGGCACCGGCTTCGAGCGGCGTGTTGACGATGTTGTCGGGTAGATTGCCTGTGCCGGTGAATGGGTAGTATGGGGACTGGAAGCTGGAACAGAGCAAATAGCCTTCGCGGCCGGCGACAAAATCTTCGGTGCCGTTGCCGTGATGCACATCGAAGTCGAGGATGGCGACGCGCTCTAGGCCGTGATGTTCGCGGGCGTGGGCGGCGGCGATGGCGATATTGTTGAACAGGCAGAAGCCCATAGCCTTGTCGCGCTCGGCGTGGTGGCCGGGAGGGCGCACGGCGCAGAAGGCGGAGTGGATTTCACCGCTCATTACGCGGTCGACGGCGTCAATGCCGGCACCGGCGGCGTGCAGCGCGGCGGTGAGTGAATGCGGGCACATGCGGGTGTCCTCGTCGAGGATTTCGATTCCCTGCCTCGGTACGCGGTTGAAGATGGATTCGATATATTCCGCGGTGTGTACCCGCCGGAGTTGTTCTCGCGTAGCCTGGGGCGCGTCGAAGAAACGCAGCACGTATTCCATGCCGCTGCTGAGCAGTTGATCCTGAATGGCATCGAGTCGCGCGGGGCTCTCGGGATGCTCCTCGCCCATATCGTGGCGGTGGCAGGCGGGGTCGGAGAAAAATCCTACGTTGGCCATGTTCAGTCCTTTTCTCCGTCGAGCGCGAGTTCGAGATAGAGTTCGTCCATGCTGTCGCCGGCGCGGGTGGTGAAGCCGTTGTTTTCAAAAATCGACAGCATGGGCTTGTTGTCGCGGCGCACGCAGGCGAACATTTTTGCAATGCCGCGCTTGCGCGCGATGCTTTCCATTTCTTTTAACAGGGTGGAGGCAATGCCCTTGCCACGGCGGCTCTCTTTGATGACAAACGCCACTTCGCAGCTGTTGTCGGTTTCGTAAAAATAATAGCGCCCCACTCCCTGAATCACTTCCCGCGCGCCGTCGCGGTCGGTAAAACACAGCGCCAGATCCCGCCTTTGATCGACACTGACCAGGCTGCAGGATTTTTCCCGGGACATCTGTGTCACATGGTGGTTGTAACGCATCAGCAGGGTTTCTTTGTTGTGGGTGTAGAAAAATTCCTGCAACAGCCGTTCATCCGCAGGTCTGAGTGGACGCAGCGTATAGGTGATGCCGCCAAAAATATATTTCTTCTGCTCTACCGGGCCGAGTTCGGGAACCGAGGTGGGTGCCTGTTCCTGATATTCCGGAACCCAGTAAAATTCCCGCACCTTTTCCAACAATTCGCGACGGAATTCCGGGTGGGCAATGCGGATCATTTCCAGGGTGCGCTCGCGAATACTTTTTCCGCGCAGCGAGGCGATGCCGTATTCGGTCACGACGTAGTGCACATGCGCACGTGAAGTGACCACACCGCTGCCGGGAGTGAGCGATGCAACGATGCGGGAAATCAATTTACCATTCTTGTCTTTGGCCGTAGACGGCAATGCAATAATCGGCCTGCCGCCCTTGCTCAATGCCGCACCGCGGATAAAGTCCACCTGGCCACCGATACCGCTGTACAACAGCCGGCCGATGGAATCCGATACCACCTGTCCGGTCAGGTCCACTTCAATCGCACTGTTGATCGCGACCATTTTTTCGTTGCGCGAGATATTGACCGGTGAGCTGACATGCTCGGCCGGGTACAGTTCCACATGGGGGTTGCCGTCGACAAAGTCGTACAGCATTTTGGAGCCCATACAGTAGCTGGTGATGGTTTTTCCGCGGTGGAAGGTTTTCTTGCGATTGTTGATGACGCCGCTTTTCATCAACCGCGCGACACCATCGGAAATCATTTCCGAATGCACGCCGAGATCCTTGTGGTTTCCCAGGTAGCGCAGCACTGCGTCGTGCACCTTGCCCATACCGATCTGCAGGGTCGATCCGTTTTCCACCAGCACGGATACGTACTGGCCGATCTGTTCCACAGCCTGGTCCATTTCCGGCGGCGGCGATTCCGGAATCGGTGCGTCCGCGGTCATCCAGGCGTGGATCTGGTCGCGGTGGATAAAGCTGTGCCCATTGGTGCGCGGCATGCTGGGGTTGATCTGGGCGATGACGGTTTTGGCATTTTTCACCGCGGAGGAAACCACGTCCACGCTGACGCCGAGCGAGCAGTAACCGAGTTTATCCGGCGGGCTGACCATGATGAGCGCGGCATCCAGTGGCAGCACATGGTCGCTGAATAGTTTTGGGACTTCGGAAAGAAACGTCGGCGTGTAGTCCGCACGCCCTTCCGCCACGGCGTTACGCACAGCAGTGCCACCGATATAAAGCGCGTTGACGGTGAACAGTTCGGCGTATTTGCGCTCGGCCCAGAAGTTATCGGAGAGGGTGAATACCTGGGTGACTTCGATGTCATTGAGGCCGCGGCTGTTTGCGATCAAGTCGGCCATCAGCTGGTTGGGCACGGCGGCGTGGGAACCGAGGAATATCCGACAGCCGCTTTTCAGCAGTTGATCCCAGGGGATCGGGTCGCCGGTTTTTGGATGGGACAGGGATGACATTGCTCTGACTGGCTACCTACCTTTTTGTTGTGTTCATGGTAGGCGGGTGGCCTTGTGGTCACAACCCTTCTGCGGTGGTCAGGTACTTAGCGGGTCTTGTGGCGGCAAAGCACCGGGTGCGGGTTTTCAGGACCGCTGTGAACCCATCCCTGGGAGCTGCGGCGCAAACATCCTGTTTGCGACGCTCCTGAAAACCCGCACCCGGCACTTTGCCTTCGCTTAGAGTCTTGTGCTTCGTGAGCGAATCTGGCTGAACAGTTACGACTATAACCGAGTAAGAAAAATACTTACGAAGTGCAGAAGTTAAAATTGAAGGCGGAGTGACGGGTATAGGCTTTCGGAAGCGTCGGCGACAGGGACGTCGCCGACGCAGCGTACAGGGATGTATTCACAGCGGTTCCGAAAGCCTATACCTGGCACTCCGCCGCCACAGAACCAGCTTCAAAGCGCCCCCCAAGAAAAAGCCCGAAGTCAGGCAGGCTCAGGCATCTGCACCGGAATGGTATTGGTACTCCGCTCAACCCGGTTCTTCTCATTCAAATAAACCAACTTGGGCTTGAACGAATCCGCTTCGGCTTCAGACATCTGCGCATAAGCGGCAATGATCACACGGTCGCCAACCTGTACACGTCGCGCGGCGGCGCCGTTCATGGAAATGATGCCGGAACCGCGCTCGGCGAGGATTACATAGGTGTGGAAACGCTCGCCGTTGGAAACGTTGTAGATATCGATTTTCTCGAACTCGCGCAGGCCCGCCAGCTCCACCAGATCCTCGTCGATCGCGCAGGAACCGTCATACCAGAGCTCCGCCTGCGTCACCGCCGCCATGTGCAGCTTGCCTTTCAGCATCTCGATTTGCATCAGCAGAATCCTCCCGTCACATACTCAGGGAAACTATATTTTCAGAGAAACGTTGTCGATCAGGCGCGCACCGGCGGTGTACATCGCACCCAGCAAAGTGATCTCGCGATCGTCGTGCGCCGCCGGTTGCAGGTCGCGGCTATTGCAGATGGAGAAATAATCCACCCGGAAACCCGCGTTCTCAATGCGGGATTTCGATTCCGCCTCCAGCTCAGCAAAATCACGCCGACCTTTTTCAATCTCCGAGCGCGCCCAGTTCAACGTCTGGTTCAGGATCGCCACCTTCGGGCGCTCCTCCTCCGTGAGATAACCGTTGCGCGAGCTCATCGCCAGGCCGTCGTCCTCGCGGTGCACCGGTGCCGCCACGATTTCCACCGGCATGCACAGATCCTCCACCATGCGGCGGATCACCGCCAGCTGCTGGAAATCCTTGATGCCGAAGATGGCCTTGTCCGGCTGCACGATATTGAACAGCTTCGCCACCACCGTGGTGACACCTTCAAAGTGCCCCGGACGGCTCGCGCCGCACAGCACGTCGGTCATCGCCGGGCAGATCACCTTGGTCTGCTGGTCCATGCCATTGGGATAGATTTCGCTCTCGTCCGGGTGGAACAGGAAATCGCAGTTGGCCGCGCGCAGGCGCGCCATGTCCTGCTCCATGGTGCGCGGGTACTTGTCCCAGTCCTCGTTCAGGCCGAACTGCAGACGGTTGACGAAGATGGACACGACCACCACGTCACACAATTGCTGGGCGCGCTTGACCAGCTCGATATGGGCGTCGTGCAGGTTGCCCATGGTGGGTACAAAGCCGATGGTCTTGCCGTCGCGGCGGGCCGCGGTCAGCGCTTCGCGCAGACTGGCCACGTGGTGAAAAACTTGCATTGCCGGAGTTCCGCCAGAGGTTGCTACGCGCGGCATCTTACCCCCCGGCGCCGGTGGGAACAAATGCGCTGCAAGCAGTCAAAAAACCGCCGTCAAATTCGGTTTTTCGTGCACCGGTAGGCAAATTACCCGGGACGGTTCAGGAAGGATTCAGTGTACAGGGAACAGAATGGCTCCCACAGTAAGAGAAAACACCCCTGAAGCCGCCCCGGCGGCCGTGGAGAGCGACCATGAAAACACTGATCTCAGCCGTTACCGCCGCCAGCCTGCTGCTCGGCGCTGTGCCGGCGCTGGCAGACAGGGACGAGCGCCACCACAACAACGACCACCGCCGCCAGTTCGTGCAGCAACAGCGCGACCGCCGCGATGAGTGGCGCGCGGAGCGGCGTGAACAGCACCGCGAGAACAAGCGTGAAGCGCGGCGGGAAGAAAGAAGAGAGGAACGACGCGAAGACAGACGCAACGATCGCCGCGATCACCGCCGGGACAAGGACGACCACAAGTTCGTCAAATATGTCGGCTACGACCCGCGCTACGACAGGAACCGCCACGGCCACCACGATCGCGGTCATGGACATGGACATGGACACGGACACGGACACGGTCACGATCGCGGTCACGGCCATCACAAGCCCCACCGCCCGGTGCATCTGCCACACAAGCACCGCTGGCGCCCGGCGCACTACGGCTACGGTTACCGCTGGACACGCCTGCCCAGGACTTACGTGAGCCTGAGTTTTGGCGGCCTGGGTTACTACTTCAGTGAGGGCATTTTCTACCGCCCCTACGGCGCTGGCTATGTGGTGGCACAAGCGCCGGTCGGCGCCTTTGTGCAGGCCCTGCCAGGCACCGCGGTGAACGTCAGTTTCAACGGCCTCAGCTACTACGTGGCCTATGACACCTACTACCGCTGGGACGATCACCGCCGTGGCTACCTGGTCGTGCCCAACCCCGGCTTTCTCTGAATCAGTACTCGCAACGCACACCCTGTCTCACAGGACGGATTGTCACATCCAACCCCAAAACCGGATGAAAGTCCGGTTGTTGCCCCTGGCGACTCCTCGGAGTCGCCTTTTTTATTGCTGCGACGAAATTTTTCTCCTATTGGGCTGGCAGGAATCCGGCGCTATAGTTTATTTTCGACTAATAAACCGAATAAAAATTTAGTTTTATCCTTTAAAAAACGGCCATTTTTCTTTTCTATAGTTATTGCTTTCCACATACTCAGGCCCCAAGATTCGCGCCCCTGATTACCCTTACCGTCCCTCATTTCACGAACGAGGCGCCATGAAACAGCAACAGATCGAAAACTGGACCTGCGAAGATTCCGCAGATCTCTATGGCATCCGCAACTGGGGTGCCGGCTATTTCAATTTGAACGACTCCGGTGAGATCACGGTTGAGGTAACGAACACCGCTGGCACCACGCATTCCGTGTCGCTGATGGACATCGCCCACGGCGCCAATGCCCGCGGTCTTGGCATGCCGCTGCTGGTACGCTTCGAGAATCTGCTCGAGGCACAGGTGGCGCGCATCAACAATTCTTTCCGCAGCGCCATCGAGAGCTGCGGCTACCGCAACAAGTTCCGCGGCGTGTTCCCGATCAAGGTGAACCAGCAGTGCCAGGTGATCGAGGAGATCGCCAAGGTCGGCCGCCAGTTCGGCCACGGCCTGGAGGCGGGCAGCAAGGCAGAGCTGATCGCGGCACTGTCGATCCTCGACAACACCGAGGCACTGATCGTGTGCAACGGGTATAAGGATGAGGAGTTCATCAATCTGGGCCTGCAGGCCCAGCGCCTTGGCGTGCAGGTGTTCTTCGTCGTGGAGACGCCCTCTGAGGTGGACACCATTATCCGCTGTGCCGAGCGCGAGCAGGTGGAGCCCAATATCGGCGTGCGCGTGAAGCTGGCGAGCAAGGTGGGCGGCTACTGGAACGCCACCAGTGGCGACCGCAGCATTTTCGGCCTCGGCAGTAACGACCTGATCGCGATGGTCGACAAACTGCGCGACCACAACATGCTGCACTGCCTGAAGCTGCTGCACTACCATCTGGGCTCACAGGTGCCGAACATCCGCGATATCCGTACCGGCGTGCTGGAGGCCTGCCGCTACTACGCGGACCTGGTGGAAGAAGGCGCGGCCATGGGTTTTCTGGACCTGGGCGGCGGCCTGGCGGTGGACTACGACGGCTCCAAGACCAACTACACCCATTCCAAGAACTACTCGCTGGACGAGTACTGCGTGGACGTGGTGGAAGCCATCATGGGCACCATGGACAGCGAGGGCGTGGAACACCCGGTAATCATTACCGAGTCGGGCCGCGCGACGGTAGCCTATTCGTCGGTGCTGCTGTTCAACATCCTGGACACCACCAGCTTTGAGCCCATTGAGCTTGAGGACGACCAGATCGGCGAGGACGCGCACCCGATGCTGAAGTACCTGCAGCATGCGCTGAAGAATGTGGCGCTGAAGAATCTGCAGGAGAGCTACAATGATGCGCTCTACTACCGCGATGAGATCCGCGCGCTGTATCTGCACGGTCAGGTGAGCCTGCGGGACCGCGCGCTGGCGGAGAACCTGTTTTTGCAATGCGCGCAGAAGATCCGCAAACTGCTGGACGAGGTTGAGGAAATCCCGATGGACCTGCAGGCGCTGCCGGAGGTGCTGTCGGACATTTACTACGCGAACATGAGTGTGTTCCAGTCGCTGCCGGATATCTGGGCCATCGACCAGCTGTTCCCGCTGGCGCCGGTACACCGCCTGGATGAGGCGCCGACGCGCTCGGCGATCATTGCGGATATTACTTGCGACTGCGACGGCAAGATCGACCGTTTCATCGACCGTCAGGATGTGCGCAAGACGCTGCCGCTGCATGCGCTGAAGGATGGCGAGGAGTATATTCTCGGGGCGTTCCTGGTTGGCGCGTACCAGGAGACTCTGGGCGACTTGCACAATCTGTTTGGCGATACCAATGTGGTGAGTGTGCACATTGAGGAAGACGGCCATGTGAATTACAGCCGTGAGATTCACGGTGACAGCATTGCCGATGTGTTGAGCTATGTTGAGTATTCGCCGCAGGACCTGTTCGAGCGTTTCCGCAAGCTGGCGGAGAGCGCAGTGAAGAGTGGCAGAATTACCGCGCAGCAGCGCAAGGAAATTCTGCACACTTATACGGCGAGCATGAGTGGGTATACCTACTTCGAGAAATGATTTTTTAGTTGGAATTTTCTTTAGGTGGATTGGTAAATGGCCTCTCCACCTTGTTGCTAGGGCGGCGGAGACCGAGTTCTTTCGCTGGTCCGGTGGCGGCAGAGCGCTGGGTATCTGTTTTCAAAACCGCTGTAAATACGTCCCTGTACGCTGCGTCGGCGACATCCCTGTCGCCGACGCTTTTGAAAACAGATCCCCATCACTCCGCCTTAACTTTAAATTTCTGCACTTCGTAGCGATGCACTGCGTTGCTAGTGTCGGAGTACGCGATTTAATGCGAAGGGCGTGCTGCCGGGATTTGTTTGCGGGACCGTCTGCGGCCTGGATGGCCGCAGCCGAGCCCCCAGGGCAGATTTTTGCTCCTGCAAAATCTGCATTTCCGCCATCCATGGCGGTCAGATGGTGGTTTACGGCGTGTCCCGCAAACAAATCCCGGCAGCAGGCCCGCCCGGTAACCATCTAGCGGGGCCCCGAACCCCGTTAGCACCCAAAAAAGGGAGAAATAAATGGCCAACGTTCTGATTGTCGGCGCCGGTGGCGTCGGTCAGGTGGTAGCACACAAGTGTGCGCAAGTAGAGGAAGTGTTCGAGAACATTACCCTCGCCAGCCGCACCAAAAGTAAGTGCGACAAGATCGCCGACATGCTGCCGCGCAAAATCGACACCGCGGAAGTAGACGCCGATAACGTGAGCGAGATGGTCGCGCTGATCGAGAAGGTCAAGCCCGACATGGTCATCAATGTCGCGCTGCCCTATCAGGACCTGCACATCATGGATGCGTGCCTGGAAACCGGCGTGCACTACCTGGATACCGCCAACTACGAACCGCCGGAAGAGGCCAAGTTCGAGTACAGCTGGCAGTGGGCCTACCAGGACAGATTCGAAAAAGCCGGCCTGATGGCACTGCTCGGCAGCGGCTTCGATCCGGGCGTCACCAGCGTGTTCACCGCCTACGCGAAGAAACACCACTTCGACCGCATCAAGACCCTCGACATCCTCGACTGCAACGCCGGCGATCACGGCCTGCCGTTTGCCACCAACTTCAACCCGGAAATCAACATTCGCGAAATCACCGCGAACGGTCGCTACTGGGAAAACGGCCAGTGGGTAACCACCAAGCCGATGGAAGAAAAGCGCGTGTTTTCCTTCCCGGAAGGCATCGGTGAAAAAGACCTGTACCTGCTGTACCACGAGGAACTGGAATCCCTGTCCAAACACTTCCCGGAAATCGAGCGCGCGCGCTTCTGGATGACTTTTGGTGCGAGCTACCTGAAGCACCTGGAAGTGCTGCAGAACGTGGGCATGACCAGCATTGAGCCCGTGGAGTTCCAGGGCCAACAGATTGTTCCAATCCAGTTCCTGAAAGCACTGCTGCCCGATCCGGCGAGCCTCGGCCCGCTGACCAAGGGCAAGACCTGTATCGGCAATATCATCAAGGGTACGCCGAAAGGTGGCGGTGAAGACAAGATCTACTACGTCTACAACATCTGCGACCACCAGGAAGCGTATAAGGAAGTGCAGTCCCAGGCGATTTCCTACACCACCGGCGTACCGGCCATGATCGGCGCGAAGATGATGATGGAAGGCAAGTGGATGAAACCCGGCGTGTGGAACATGGAACAACTGGACCCGGATCCCTTTATGGACGACCTGAACCAGTACGGCCTGCCCTGGCAGGAGACCTGGCTCGACAAGCCGTTCGTCTGATATTCCCTGGATGCCGGCCTGCGCCGGCATGACATTGACCACCCTGTAGGAGCCTGCCTGCAGGCGAACGAACCCGGCACCACGCCCGTTCGCCTGCAAGCAGGCTCCTACAGAGATTACGTAGGTTGGGCAAAGCGCAGCGTGCCCAACATTTCCGGACGATGGGCACCTCGCAATGGATTTAACCCCCCGCAAAGACTACTTCGGCGAATTCGACCCAACCCGCGTAACCACGCCCTGTTTCGTGGTGGACGAAATCGCCCTGCGCGACAACCTCGAAGTCCTGGCCGATGTACAGAAACGCAGCGGCGCCAAGGTACTGGCCGCGCTGAAAGCGTTTTCCATGTTCAGCGTCGGGCACATCGTTGCCGAGTATCTCTCCGGCACCTGCGCCAGTGGTATTAACGAAGCCAGGTTGGGATTCGAGGAGTACGGCGGCAAGGATCTCGGCAAGGAAGTTCACGTGTTCAGCGCCGGCTACAAGGAGCAGGAGCTGAAGGAAATCCTCGAGTTTGCCCACCACGTGATTTTCAATTCGTTTTCGCAGTGGAAACGCTACAAGTCACTGTGCCTGGACGCGCAAAAAAAACGCCCGGAACTGCAATTCGGCCTGCGTATCAACCCGGAACACTCCGAGGGCCACACACCGATTTACGATCCCTGCGCGCCCTGCTCGCGCCTGGGCATCGTGCGCTCACTGTTTGACGGCGAGGATCTCACCGGCATCAGCGGCCTGCATTTCCACACTTTATGTGAACAGGATTTCAAACCGCTGGAGCGCACGATTGCGGCGGTAGAGGAAAAATTTGGCGATCTGATTCCGCAGATGGCGTGGATCAACTTCGGCGGTGGCCACCACATCACCCGCTGTGATTATCAGGTGGAAGAGCTGATTGCAGCGGTAAAGGCGTTTTCCGAAAAGCACGATGTGCAGGTTTATCTGGAACCCGGTGAAGCGGTTGCGCTGTTCTGCGGTGTGCTGGTGGGCGAGGTTGTGGATTTGACCTGGAATGGAAAGAATCAGGCGATCCTCGATGTGTCGGCCACCTGCCACATGCCGGATGTGATCGAGATGCCGTATCGCCCGGAAATCACCGGCGCGTCGCTGCCGGGCGAGTTGCCACACAGCTACCAGCTGGGCGGACAGAGCTGTCTCGCCGGCGATCGCATTGGCGAATACAGTTTTGCCGATCCGCTGAAAATCGGCGACCGGATTGTGTTTGAGGAGATGGCCTACTACACCATGGTCAAGACCAACACCTTTAACGGCATCCCACTGCCTTCGATTGCTTTGTGGAACTCCGATACCGATGAACTTCGGGTCGTTAAAGAGTTTGGATACGAGGACTTTAAGGGTCGCCTTTCCTGATTTTGCTCGAACCCGCCGCTTCTCGCTTGGTAGCAGGTGCGGTGGCGGAAAAGCACCGGGTACAGGTTTTCGGGACCGCTGTGAACCCATCCCTGGGCGCTGCGGCGCAAACTTCCTGTTTGCGACGCTCCCGAAAACCTGTACCCGGTACTTTTCCTTAAATTCCAAATTAGAGACTTCGTTAGATCGTCTTGAGGCTACGAAGTAGTAAACGTGATGCGAAGGCCGAGTGCCGGGGATCTGTTTTCAAAAGCGTCGGCGACATGGACGTCGCCGACGCAGCGTACAGGGATGTATTCACAGCGGTTTTGAAAACAGATCCCCGGTGCTCGGCCGCCACAGCAGGTCAATCAAGGCACCAAACAGGGCCAGACCGCAGCACCAGAGATTAAAACCATGCACACAGAAGACCCGAACATTTTCCTGGGCTCCGAAATCGAACAACCGAAGCCGGAAGAAGCCCTGTTCCACATCCTGCCAATCCCCTACGAGGAAACCGTCTCCTACGGCGGCGGCACGGGCAAGGGCCCGGCGGCGATCATCGAAGCCTCCCACCAGCTGGAAACCTTCGACAACTTCTCCTCCCCCTGCGAACTCGGCATCTACACCCGCGAAGCCGTAGATGTCAGCGGCCCCGCCGAGCAGGTCATGGAAAACATCGCCAGCGCCACCCGCGAGATCCTCGCCATGGGCAAAATGCCCGTCGGCATCGGCGGCGAACACTCGGTCACCTGGGGCATCATCAAAGGCTACCTGGACGCCGGCATCACCGACTTCGGTGTGGTGCAGATCGACGCCCACGCCGACCTGCGCGACCGCTACGAAGGCCACAAGCACAGCCACGCCAGTGTCATGCGCCTCGTATGCGAAGCCGGCATACCGCTCTTCCAGCTCGGCATCCGCGCCTACTGCGAAGAAGAGATGGAAGCGCGCAAGCAGTACAACGTCGGCTATTTGGATGCCCACCAGCTGGTGCCCACCCAGGTGCAGTCCTTCGAGCTGCCGGAAAACTTCCCCAGCAAAGTGTTCTTCACCCTCGACATCGACGGCATGGACCCGTCGGTCTTCCCCTCCACCGGCACTCCCGTGCCCGGCGGCCTCGGCTGGTATCAGACACTGAACCTGTTCGAATCGGTGGCGAAACAGCGGGAAATCATCGGCTTTGATCTGCTGGAGTTTGCACCCATCGAAGGCTTCCACGCCTACGAGTTTGGGGCGGCGCATCTGCTGTACAAACTGATGGGTATCGTCCAGCGCAACCAGCGCTGACCCTGTGGAAAAGCACCGGGCGGTCAGAAAAATTGCCATAGCCCGGCGCCGTACCTGTGGATAACTTTAGCGGTGATCTGACAATTCTTAACGTTCAAGCGCTGCCGTTGCGTAGCGCCTGCCCGGGAATGCGGTTATTATTTATCCAGATAGTAAGTACTCGCTCGCGGGGGATTTCATGAACAAGGCAGTCAAATTCCTACTGTTTGGAACAGGACTTGTCGCTCTATTGTCTTTTGCCTTTGCGGCACCAGCCGATGCGCATTCAGGCCATCGGGGACATTATCACGGGCACGGCTACGGCCATGGCCACCGCCACGGTTATTGGGGCCCGCGTTACCGCGGTCCGCGTATCGGCATTGGCTTTACCGTGCCCATACTGCCGGCGGGCTTTGTGAACCTGGCGGTAGGCGGCGTGCCCTACTACTACCACGGCGGTTATTACTACCGTCCGGCACCTTCCGGTTACGTGGTGGTGAATGCGCCGCTGGGTGCGGCGGTAGTGACCTTGCCGGCGAGCGCTGTGCAGGTACAGATCGGTGGATTCACCTATTACCAGTACGGCAGTGCCTATTACCAGTGGCAGCCACACATGGGCCGCTATGTTGTGGTGCCACAGCCGGCGACCGTAGTCGCGAGCGCCGCACCGGTGGCTGCAGCCCCCGTGGCGGGTGCGACTCAGCCGGCCTACGCGCCGGGACAGGTGGTCAATGAACTGCCGGTGGGTTACACCGCGGAAGTGATCAACGGTATCCAGTACTACCGCTACGGTGGCCACTACTTCATGCCCACCCAGCGCGACGGACACGAGGTGTACGTGGTGGTGCAGGTCTGAAGCCCTGGCGGGAAAAACACAACCACCTACACAGTGGCGTTTAAGGGGCCCTCGGTGACCAGTCCGTGATAGCGGGCAAAATCACCCAGGGCCTTGTTGTATCCGGCCAGTAATCCGGCCCCCGGTTTCTGCCGCCAGTGCAGCGCCTTGACCCGCAGCACGCCCGCCTCCCGGTCCGCCTTGAGGTCCGCCACCCCCGCAAAGCTGTCCCGGTACAGGATCGGTAGGCAGAAGTAACCGAACTTGCGCTTGGGACCCGGCACATAGCACTCCAGCTGATAGTCAAAATCGAACAGCCGCTTCAGGCGCTTGCGCTGCAGTACCAGCGGGTCGAAGGGCGACAGCAGCCGCACCTTGCGCGGTGCCGCTGGCGGGTCCATTTCCAGGTCCTCTGTCAGCATCCACTCCTTGCCAACGGGAGTCAGCTCGCCGCTCTTCAGCATTGCCGCGGTCGCGTCCAATACCAATTGTTTATCGTGTTTGCGCAGATAACTCATCTCCTCAGCGCGGCCGAGCCCCTGGGCGCGCAGGAAGCGGCGCACGAGATGCTGCCCGTACTCGGTTTCACTGGCTGCGGCGGTTGTCACGCTCGCAGGCAGCAGGCGCTCCGGCAGATCGAACACTTTCTGGAAGCCCTCGCGGTGGCTCACCATCAGCTCGCCTTCGTGGAACAGCTGCTCCAGCGCTTTTTTCTCCTCGCTCCAGCTCCACCAGCCGCCCTTGGCGCGCACAAAGTCGCTCGCCTTCAGCGGGCCCTCGGCGCGAATGCGGTCGAGTACGAAGCGGCACAGCTTCGCGTTTTTTTTGAACCAGTGATTCTGCCCCTTGCGGATGCGGTCCATGCGCACCCGCGCGAAACGGTAGTCTTCCACAGGCAGGTAGGCGGCGGCGTGGGACCAGTATTCGAAAATCTGCCGCTCACGTTCTGCCCGCTCCAGCGTGTCCAGCAACTTTGCCTCCCGCAGCCGCGGCAGGCGGATGTGCAGTTGATGCAGGTGGGCACGGGTGATCACCTGAATGGCGTCCAATTGCAGGGCGCCCAGGTGTGTGATCAGATCCGCCAGGCTGCCATCCCAGGGGTTGTGGATATGTTGGCGCGCAAGCACCAGTGCGCGGGCGCGCGCCACTGGCAGTGGTGACACTTTGGTATAGGCTTTCAACAGCGGTGCTTCCGTCAATGGAGTCGAAATAATAGTGGCACGGTCCACTATCTTCCTACCGACCATCAGGTTCAAGCACTGCCGGTCGCAAAATAATGGAAATTTCTTGGAGAAAACTATGCTCCGCAGGATGCCTTACTACATTCCCCTCACATTAACACTGCTCCTGCTCAGCGCAGCCAACGCCGCGGCCGAAGGGTTTCCCCAGGGGCGCTGGGTGGATCTCTCACACGATTTTGCCGACGACACCCTGTACTGGCCCACCGCGGACAAGTTCGCCAAGACCACGGTATTCGCGGGCGAGACCGACAAGGGTTACTACTACTCCGCCTACAATCTCGCGGCGGCGGAACACGGCGGCACCCATGTGGACGCACCGGTGCACTTCGGGCGCGATCGCCAGTCTGTGGACAAAATTCCATTGGAACAGCTGATCGGTCCCGGCGTCGTAGTCCGGGTGGCGGATCGCATTGGTCGGGACCGCAATTACCAGATTTCCATTGCCGACATCGAGCGCTGGGAAAAGCAGCACGGCGCAATCCAACGCGGCAGCATCGTGCTGTTCGACACCGGCAGTGCGCAATTCTGGCCGGACCCGGTGAAATACCTGGGCACCGCGGAGCGCGGTGAGGCAGCCGTGGCAAAATTGAACTTCCCCGGCCTGTCACCGGAGGCAGCGCAGTTTCTGGTGGAAAAGCGCGGGGTCAAGGCGGTGGGGCTGGATACACCGAGTATCGATTACGGCGCATCGCAAATGTTTGAAACCCACCGCGCCCTGTTCGAGCGCAACATCCCGGCGCTGGAAAATGTCGCCAATCTGGCGGAACTGCCGGAGAAGGGCTTCACACTGATCGCACTGCCGATGAAGATCCGCGGCGGCAGCGGCGGGCCTACGCGTGTCGTAGCTTTTCTGCCGGAAAAATAACGGTCTCAGCCGGCAGCCGCCGCGCCCGGCGCCGCAATATTTTCCTGGCGCCGCACCAGTTGCAGATACAACACCCGATAGGTCGCCGGCAGGCCGGCTGCGGTGCGCTGCTGTTCATAGGCTTCGGTGAGCCTGCGCAGCTTTTGCCGGCTCAACAATCCCTTGCCCGCAGCGCGATTGACATTGTGGGCGCCGATGCTTTTGAGTTCGCGCATCAGGGTTTTCACATCGTCGAAATGCAGCGCGCGCTGTTCCACATTTGCTGAGCATTCCAACAGATTGCCCTCGCAGGCCCTCCGCCAATCGTCCACGGAAAGGAAGCGGTTGACGTGTACATTGCGATCCACCGCAGCCCAGCTGCTTTCCAGCTCTGCCAGGGTGCCGGGCACCAGCGTGGAAATGAGTGCGTGGGCACCCGGCGCCATCACCCGGCGGATTTCCGCAAATAATTGCGGCAATCGGTAACACCACTGCAGCGCGAAGCTGGAGAACACCAGGTCAAACGAGTGGTCCGCCAGCGGCAACTGTTCCGCGTCCGCGGCCACATAGCCATTGCTGACCGGGCGGTGGAGGCGGGCGTACTGCAGCATTTCGGGCGCCAGGTCCAGCGCGATGATCTCCGCATCGGGAAAGCGTCTGCGCAGCAGTTCACTGCCGTAGCCGGTGCCGCTGCCGAGATCCAGAATCCGCGCGGGCGACCAGTGCTCACCGGCGCGGCCGAGCAAGTCGCGGCACACCGCGCGCTGCAGGTGGGCGGCGGCGTCGTAACTCGCGGCGGCGCGACCGAAGGCGCGGGCCACGGCGTTTTTTTCCAGCGGTGCGGGCTGCTCCAGCCCCGTGGCGAAGCGTTCGATCAGTGCAGCAAATTCTGCCGGGCGGCTCAAGTGCGGGCAGTGGCCCGCGCCGGGGATGATTTTTACGTGAGCGCCGAGGTTTTCAATCTTGCGCGCGGCCGCCACCGGTACCAGTGCATCATTTTCACCGAAAATATGCAGCGCCGGCACGCCGGGATCGGAGAGCAACATGCGATTGTCCAGCTCGCCCAGGCAGTCGAGTGCATCGCCCCAACTGCGGGGAATCGTCTCCGGTTGCCAGTCCTTGAGAATTTTCAACAGGCCGCGCATCTCCAAGTCGCCGCGGGCTTCAAGGCCACAGAAACGCTGCCAGTTTTTCGCAGGCGCGTCGCGCTGGGCGCGACAGAATTCCGCAAAGACTTCGGCATCCATCCCGGGCCAATCCCCCCGCGCAACAAAACTGCCGTTGGCAGCAATGGTAATTAGCGCGCGGACTTTTTTGCTCATTGCCGCGAGCTTCACCGCCAGCATGCCACCGAGCGACCACCCCAGCAGCAGACAGTCCGGCGGCAGCCGCGCGTCCAGTTCGGCGAGCAGCGCTTCCGAATCCGGCCAGGATTCCTGCGCGCGCGCACCGAAGCCCGGCAGTTCTATACTCACCACCTGCCCGGGAAAACTGTTCAATTCATCCAGCAGCGGCTGCCAGCAGCGGGAATCCCCGCCCCAGCCGTGGATCAGTGCGAGATTCATACCGGCACCGCCACAGACTGGAGCGCGGTTGCCAGCGCACTGAGCAGGCCGTCGATCTGCGCCTCGCTGTGGGCGGCGGACAGGGTGATGCGCAAACGCGCCGTGCCCGCGGGCACTGTGGGTGGGCGGATGGCACCGACGAGAAAACCCGACTGCTGCAGTTGTTCGCTGACTGCCAGCACGGTTTTCTCACAACCGAGCAGCAATGGCTGGATGGCGCTGGTGGAATTTTCCAGCGGCAGACTGTACGCGGCCGCGCGCTGGCGGAAATACCGGATGCGAGCGTTTAACGTCTCACGCAGCGGCAATTCCTGCATGAGCTCCAGCGCGTGCAAGTTTCCTGCCGCCACCGCCGGCGACATGCCGGTGGTGTAGATATAGGTGCGCGCGAACTGGGTGAGATAGTCGATCAGCGCACGGGAGCCGGCGACAAATGCACCGGCATTGCCGGCGGCCTTGCCGAGGGTCCCCATAATGATCGGCGCGGTATCCTGATCCAGCCCCGCGGCGGCGGCACTGCCTGCGCAGGGAAAATGGTTACTGCCCATCACGCCGAAACCGTGGGCCTCGTCCACCATCAGCCAGGCGTCGTACTGTTTGCACAGGCCGGCCATCTCGGCGAGCGGCGCGGTGTCGCCGTCCATGCTGTAGACACCGTCTACCGCCAGTAGAATTTTTCCGTCCCGTTTTTCGCGCGCGCGCTGCAACTGGATTTCCAGCGCCGCCACATCGTTGTGAGCAAAGCGCAGGTAATCGGCACCGGAAATGCGCCCGCCGTCGATCAGTGAGGCATGATTGAGTTTGTCCTGCACCACCACATCACCGCGCCCCACCAGCGCACTGATCACTCCGACATTGGCCATATAGCCGCTACCAAACAGCAGTGCGGCCTCGCGGCCGGTGACTTCGGCAATTTTATTTTGCAGTTGTTGATGGATTTCGAAATGGCCGTTGACCAGGTGCGAGGCGGTGGCACCGGCACCGAGTGCTGCACCGCGCTGTTGCGCGGCGATAACCTCGGGGTGGGTGGCGAGGCCGAGATAATCGTTGCTGCTGAAGGTAACCAGCTCGCGCCCGTCCACCACGGCCAGCGGCCCCGGGGCCGCAGTGAGAAGTTTATGGTAACGGTACAACTGCTGCGCCCGGCGTTCGGCCAGACGCGCTTCGAGAAAATCCTGCAGGCTGGTCACAACATCATTCACAACAGATCAATGTTTACGCCTTGGCGGCATCGTAAAAGAACTGGTCGTTCTGCTGTTCAGCGATCTGCGCCTGCAGTTCCGCCTCCACCGCGGACTCGTCGGCATGCTGCTGGTACTCCTCCGGCTTGATGCCGAGGCGCGCGAACAACTGCATGTCCTTGTTGGTTTCCGGGTTGGCGGTGGTGAGCAGTTTTTCCCCGTAAAAAATCGAGTTGGCGCCGGCGAGAAATGCCAGCGACTGCATCTCGTCGTTCATGGACTCGCGACCGGCAGACAGGCGCACGTGGGATTTCGGCATCATGATGCGGGCCACCGCGATGCAGCGAATAAATTCGAACGGGTCGAGGTCCTGGTTGTTTTCCAGCGGCGTGCCGGCCACTTTCACCAGCATATTGATCGGCACGGATTCCGGCTGCTCCGGGAGATTCGCCAGCTGCATCAGCAGGCCCGCGCGATCCTTTTCTTCCTCACCGAGGCCGATGATGCCGCCGGCGCAGACCTTCATACCCGCCGCGCGCACATTCGCCAAGGTATTAAGGCGGTCCTCGTAGGTGCGGGTGGTGATGATGTCACCGTAGTATTCCGGCGAGGTATCCAGATTGTGGTTGTAGTAGTCGAGGCCGGCGTCCGCCAGATCTTTTGCCTGCTCGTCGCTGAGCATGCCGAGGGTCATGCAGGTCTCGAGACCGAGCGCCTTCACTTCCTTCACCATCTGGGTGACATAGGGCATATCTTTGTTCTTCGGCGAGCGCCAGGCGGCGCCCATGCAAAAGCGGGTGGCACCGCTGGCCTTGGCCGCGCGCGCCTCTTCCACCACTTTTTCCACCTTCATCAGCTTCTCGCGCTCGAGGCCGGTATCGTAGCGGGCGCTTTGTGGGCAGTAGCTGCAGTCTTCCGGGCAGGCACCGGTCTTGATGGAGCAGAGGGTGCTCACCTGGACCCGGTTGGCGTCGAAATGCTGACGGTGCACTAGCTGCGCGGTGAACAGCAGGTCGTTGAACGGCAGTGCGAACAGGTCCAGCACCTGCTGGCGGGTCCAGTCGTGGCGGACCTGGCCGTACTGGGACGAAGCGGAAGACATTTGCGGGTTGGCGGTCACAGGGATTACTCTCCTCGGAGGCCGCGGGACCTGATGGTCACTACGCGGCCGGGGATCGGACTTTTCGGTCGGTAAAGGCCTGCCAGTGTAGCGGTGGCCTCTGCGCTGTCAACCGAGAGAACCCGGCGCGGTTTACAAGTCCGCAAGCTGGCAAAAGCCCCAAGCAATCAGGGAGGATTGCCCAGAGGTGATGAATGGAATGCTGAAACTATTGGACCAGTTGCTGGACCGCTGTCTGGCCCGCTGCCTTCTGTGCGGCACCGGCGAAGAGATCCGCGCGGGAATCTGCGCACCCTGCCAAGGCGACCTGCCCAGCATTCAGCATGCCTGCGCGCGCTGCGCGCTGCCGCTCAAAAACGCCTCTGACCGCGCCTGCCCGCGCTGCCTGCAACAGCCTCCACCCCAGAGCCGCAGTTACGTTTGCTGGAACTACGCCTACCCAGTGGCGCAGTTGGTGCAGCGCTTCAAATACCGGCGCGACTTCGCCGCCGGCCGCACCCTCGCGGAGCTGGCCGCGGAGCAGATCGGGCGGAAACTCCACAGCAGCGAGCGTCCGGACTTGCTCATTCCTGTGCCCCTGCACTGGCGCAAGCAACTCACCCGCGGCTACAACCAGGCCCAGCTGATTGCGGACATCCTAGGCAAACACTGGCAGATCCCGGTAGACGGCCGCGCCCTGCGCAAGGTGACTCACACCGGCAGCCAGCAGCAACTGCGCCGCAGCCAGCGATTAAAAAACCTCGCGCGCAGCTTTGCAGCTTCCCCCGCTGTGGAAGGAATGCATATCGGGCTGGTGGACGATGTGATCACCACCGGTGCCACGGTGGAAGCGGCCACTCAGTCACTCCTCCATTCCGGAGCTGTTCGCGTGAGCACCTACGCTCTGGCCAGAACCCCCTAGCACTCAGCCAATCTCCCCCAATGACCATTCGGTACTCGCGTACTCATTCGTAGACCAAGGTGACCCTCGGCGTCACAATAGTCGCCCTTTACGGCCGCTGTGCAAAAAATCACCGGCTGCTAACGTTATAAAAGAAGCTCGCCGCGCAGGCGTGAAGTACGGGATTTAGCATGATGAGCGAATACAAAATGCCCCGGGGCATCGTGATCAGCGGCACCGGCCTGTGGACGCCCCCGGATGTGATCAGCAATGAGGAGCTGGTACACGCACTCAACACCTTCGCGGAGAAGTACAACCGCGAGAATGCCGCCGCCATCGAGGCGGGCGAACTCGCCGCCAAGCCGTTTTCCTCCGCGGAATTCATCGAGAAGGCCTCCGGTATCAAGAGCCGCTATGTGATCAGCAAAGAGGGCATTCTCGACCCCGAGCGCATGCGCCCCTACCTGCCGGAACGCGCCGACGACGAGCTGTGCCTGCAGGCGGAAATGGGCCTGAACGCGGCCAGGCGCGCGCTGGAAAAGGCCAACAAGAAGCCGGAAGACATCGACGCGGTAATCGTCGGCGCCTCTTACCTGCAGCGCGCCTACCCCGCCATCGCCATTGAGATCCAGGGCGCTCTCGGCATCGACGGCTTTGCCTTCGATATGGAAGTGGCATGTTCCTCCGCCACCTTTGCGCTGCAACGCGCGGTGGACGCGATCAGCTCCGGTTCCGCCAAAGCGGTGCTGGTGATCAATCCGGAACTGGCGTCACCGCAGGTGGATTACACCGATCGCGACAGCCACTTTATTTTCGGCGATGTAGCAGTGGCCACGGTGGTGGAGCGCAAGGAGAGTTGCAGCGCGGACACCGCCTGGGAAATTCTCGGCACCAAGGCCAAGACCGTGTTCTCCAACAATATCCGCTCCAACGTCAGCTACACCTCGCGCGCGGCAGATGTGGATCCGTTCGGCGAGGGCAAGCTGTTTCGCCAGAACGGCCGCAAGGTATTCAAGGAAGTCTGCCCGATGGCGGCGGCGCATTTGGAAAACCAGGTGCAGGAGTTAGGCTTCGAGCCCAATGCCATCGACCGCTGGTGGCTGCACCAGGCCAACATCAACATGAATCATCTGATTGCGAAAAAGCTGATGGGCGATGACACCACCCCCGAGCGCGCACCCGTCGTACTGGACCGCTTCGCCAACACCGGCTGCGCCGGTTCGGTGATCGCGTTCAACCTGCACAGCGACGATCTGGAGGTCGGCAGCAGGGGGGTGATCTGCTCCTTCGGTGCGGGCTATTCCATCGGCAGCCTGGCGCTAGAGAAAGTCGCGGTGTGAGCGGCGTGAAAAAACGACTGGCCATAATCGCGTTGGGCGCTGCGCTGGCACCGGCTGCCCAGGCGCAAAGTTGCCTCGAGCCCGACCAGTTACTGGCACTCGATACCCGCTACGAAACTGCCCTGCAAATCGGAGATGTCACGCTGCTGGACGAGCTTCTCGCGCCGGAATTCGTGTGGGTGCACAATCTGGCCAGCATGAAGGAAAACAAGGCGCAATTGCTGGCGCGGCTGGGCAAAGGCCCTGGGCCCATGAAGCAGCGACGCTCCCACGATATTTCCCGCCACCGTCTCGGCAACACCGCGGTGCTGCAGGGCCTGAGCAGCGTGGAAAAATGGAATCCCGGTGGCGAAAGCTTCCGCACCCTGCGCTACCAGTTCATGCGCACCTATGTGGAAATGAACGGGGTGTGCCGGCTACTCGCGGTGCAGACCCAGAAGGTCTGGTCGAGCGAAGGCCTGTAAATTCGCATCATGTGTGGTGCCGCGGTATAGCGGGCATCACCACCCACTCGGGTTCCTCGTACGCGCCCAGGCTGCGGATTTCCACAAACGGCGCGGCACTTTTGATGATGGCGTCGATCTGCGGATCGTGTACCGCCTCCATGGCGTCGCGCTGTTCCTTACTGGCCCAGTGGGCAATGGCGATCAGCCTGTCCGGTTCGCCGATCTTGCGGTGCAACTCGGTGTCGAGGGCGCCGGGGGCCTGCTGGATCAGTTCGGAGGCGCGCACCCAGGCGTCGGCGTATTCTTCGGCGGTGTGGCCCTCGCGGATTTTCACTTCGAAGATATATTTCATAGTGCATTCCGGCTATTGGTTCGCCTGCAAGGCAGGCTCCTACATGTGATGTTGGGGGTTTGGTGGTATCGGGTAACCGCGTTAGCATAGCGCCCCAATTTGTATGAGCCTCGCGAGGCTCACCGGAGCGCTTCCATGACCGACATGACCAATATGTCACACCCCTATGACGCGCTCACCCCGGACCGGGTGATCGACTGCGTGGAGAGCGTGGGACTGCTCTCGGACGCGCGCATCTTCCCTCTCAACAGCTACGAAAACCGCGTCTACCAGGTGGGTATCGACGAGGCGCAGCCGCTGATCGCCAAGTTCTACCGCCCGGGGCGCTGGAGCGACGAGCAGATCCTCGAGGAACACCGCTTCGCGCTGGAGCTGGCCGACGCGGAAATCCCGGTGGTAGCGCCGCTCGCGTACCACGGCCACACCCTGCACGAGGCCCACGGCTTCCGCTTTGCGCTGTTTCCGCGCCGCGGCGGCCACCAGCTGGAACTGGACAACTTCGACCACCTGGAACAGGTGGGCACCATGCTCGGGCGCATCCACGCTATCGGCGCGGCCAAACCCTTTGAGTTCCGCCCCACGCTGACCCTGCAGCATTTCGCCATCGACAGCCGCGAATTCATTCTCGGCGGGGATTTCCTGCCGCGGGAGAACCGCGAAGCCTACGCGACCACCTCCGCGCACATCATCGAGCGCATCGCGCCGCTGTTTGAGCGCGAGTGGACCACGCTGCGCCTGCACGGCGACTGCCACAGCGGCAACTTCCTGTGGCGCGACGAGACTCCCTGGTTTGTGGATCTCGACGACTGCCTGCAGGGACCGGCGATCCAGGATATCTGGATGCTGATTTCCGGCAATCGCGCGGAGCAGACCGCTTATCTCGACGCGGTGGTAGAGGGATATGAGACCTTCTATCCTTTCGATCCGCAGCAGCTGCAGCTGATCGAGCCACTGCGTTGTCTGCGCCAGATGCACCACGCCGCGTGGCTCGCGCGGCGCTGGCAGGACCCGGCGTTCCCGCGGGCCTTCCCCTGGTTCAACACGCCACGCTATTGGGCGGAGCACATTCTCGCACTGCGCGAACAGCTGTCGGCGCTGCAGGAGCCGCCACTCACGCTGGGCTCGGTGTAATCGCATAAGGAGCAGTTCATCATGGAAAGTCTCAAACCTGTCGCGGCACAGGATCAGCTGTGGCAACAGATTCGCCGGGATGTCGCGGTGCAGGTGGAGCGGGAGCCGATTCTCGCAAGCTTCCTGCACGCCACCATCCTCAACCACTCGACGTTGGAATCGGCGCTCAGCTTCCACCTCGCCAACAAACTCGACAGCGCGGTGGCTCCAGCACTGCTGGTGCGCGAGGTGATTGACGAGGCGCTGGAGGCGGATCCGGGCATCGGCCTGGCGGCGCGCGCGGATCTCGCCGCGATTGAGGCGCGCGACAGCGCCTGCCACTCGCTGTACGAACCCTTCCTGTTTTTCAAAGGCTTCCACGCACTGCAGGCGTGGCGTGTGGCGCACTGGCTGTGGCAACAGCAGCGCCGCTCGCTGTCGCTGTTTGTGCAACACCGCATCTCGGTGGTGTTCGGGGTGGATATCCACCCGGCGGCACAACTGGGGCAGGGCATCCTGCTGGATCACGCCACCGGCATCGTCATCGGCGAGACCGCGGTGGTGGAAGACAACGTCTCCATCATGCAGTCGGTTACCCTCGGTGGCACCGGTAAGGAATCCGGCGACCGCCACCCGAAAGTGCGCTGCGGCGTACTGATCGGCGCCGGCAGCAAAATTCTCGGGAATATCGAAATCGGCCGCTGCTCGCAGATTGCCTCCGGCAGCGTGGTGCTGAAGGCCGTGCCTGAGAAATCGCTGGTGGCCGGAGTGCCGGCGAAAGTGATCGGCACCGCTAGCTGCGAGCAGCCGGCGCTGTCCATGGACCAATGCGCGCTGTCGCAGGTGGATCAATTGCGCTGATTCTGCTGTCACAGGATGCGAACAAAAGAAACGCCGGGCAACGGCAGG
Source organism: Microbulbifer harenosus (assembly GCF_005771435.1). Lineage (GTDB taxonomy): Bacteria > Pseudomonadota > Gammaproteobacteria > Pseudomonadales > Cellvibrionaceae > Microbulbifer > Microbulbifer harenosus. The sequence goes on along the minus strand of NZ_VANI01000004.1, from coordinate 327,206 downwards.
ACTATCCTGTAACCATGAAATACAGTCTCAGCGCCAAGAATCTCGTGTGCCGCAACCTGGAAAACAAAGCCGGGTACTGCGCCGACCTGCTCAACCCTAAACAGAGCAAGGAAATTACCGGCCTGCTGCGCACCGACAGCGGCCTGCTCTCCACCCGCTTCAATCAGGTGGTCAGCAACACCGTGATGCAGCCACGTATCCTGCAGCGCTTTGTTGTGGATTACTTCGCCGAGCGCCACAGCCCCTTTGCCCTGTGGCACTGCGCCAGCAAACCACTGGATGACGCAGCGCTGGCGGAGCTAGGCCTGATCCGCCAGGCCCCGATGATCGCGATGGCGGCGGAAGTGAAGCAACTGGCCACCGATGAAAAAATGCCGGAAGGGCTGGAGATCAAGGCGGTGCACAGCGCCGACGAATTGCTGGTCTATGGCGACCTGGTGGCCGAAATGCAGAACTGCCCGCGCGAGACCGCCCAGATCAAGAAATTCTACCGCCAGCTCGCCGAACTGCCGGAACACAAGCACAGCCGGCTCAAGTATTTCCTCGGCGAATTCCAGGGCACCCCCGCCGCTACCGGCTGTCTCTTCTCTTCCGCCGACGCACTCGGCTTCTACGACCTCGGCACCCTGCCCGCCTACCGCGGGCGCGGCATCGGCACCACAATGGTGCAACACCTGGTCAACGAAGTACTGCACAGCCACCACAAGCACGCCGTGGCGCTGGTGGGGGAAGAACAGCAGGATATCTGGCTGAATGCCGGTTTCTACGCCGTCGGCGAAGTGGCCCGCTACGATTTCATCCCCGAGCGCGGCAGCGCCCATATCCCCAACGGCGAAACGGACGACGACGACCGCCAGAGCGCCTGAACTGAGCCTCTTTGCTGCCTAAATCAGGCGCGGTCGATGGGAAATGCAATTACCTCGTCGATACGCCTTGCCCCGCACGCCAACATCAGCAGGCGGTCAAACCCCAACGCCACCCCGGCGCAATTCGGCAGTCCCGCTTCCAGCGCCTGCACCAGCCGCTCCTCAAACGGATACACCGGCTTGCCCTGCGCCTCGCGGAAGCGGTGATCCGCCTCGAAGCGCCGCTGCTGCTCCGGCGCGTCCGTCAGCTCCCAGTACCCGTTCGCCAGCTCCATGCCCTTCACATACGCCTCAAACCGCCGCGCCACCGGCACCCCCAGCTCATCCACCTCCACCCGCGCCAGCGCCGCCTGGGTCGCCGGAAAGTCATACACCAGCGTGATCCTATCGCCCCCATCTCCATCCATTCGGGGCTCGATATGGTGGCTCATCAGCAGATCCAGACACTCATCCCGCCCCGCCGGCTCAAACGACAACTCCAACACCCGCGCCACCGCATCCTTCAGCTCCGCAAACGACGCCCGGTGCGGATCCAGCCCCACATGCTGCAAAAACAGCGCGCGGTAACTATAGGAACGTACCTGCGGAATCCTCAGCACCCACGACAGCAACTCCCCCACCTCAATCATCAGGCGGTGATCATCCCAACCCACCCGGTACCACTCCAGCATCGAAAACTCAGGATTGTGCCGCCCCCCCGCCTCGCCATTGCGAAACGCCTTGCCGAGGTAGTAACAATCCCCAATCCCCGCGGCCACCAAACGCTTCAGCCCAAACTCCGGGCTCGTCGCCATATACGCGGGCTCGCCACTGCAATTCGCGGTAATCGAATCGATATGCGGATCGCTGGTGGCGCGGCGGGACAGGATGGGCACATCCATTTCCAGTACCTGGCGCTCGCTGAAAAAACGGCGGATATCTGCGAGCAGAGCCGCGCGGCGACGGAGGTTTTCAAGCGGGGCAGTGGGCTGCCAAACAGAAAAGTCAGACATGCAAAAAAATCCAAGAAAATTGGATGAGGCTTCAGTTTAGATACGCCGACAGGCACAGGAATAAGAATCGAAGGCGAGGCGCCGGGGATGGGTTTTCAGGAGCGTCGCAAACAGGATGTTTGCGCCGCAGCGCCCAGGGATGGGTTCACAGCGGTCCTGAAAACCCATCCCCGGTGGCTCGCCGCCACCGCACCAAAAGAATGGCGAAAATGGCAGCGAGCAAAGGTCAGTCTTCCTTGGCGCGACCCAGGTATTCCGCAGAGCGGGTATCCACCTTGATGGAATCACCAATTTCCAGGAACAGCGGCACCTTCACCACCGCACCGGTCACCAGCGTCGCCGGCTTAGTACCACCCTGGGCAGTATCACCGCGCACACCCGGATCAGTCTCCGCAATTTCCAGAATCACATGGTTCGGCGGCGTCACCGCCAGCGGCGCACCGTTGTACAGCGTCACCACACAGATATCCTGCTCCTTCAGCCACTTCGCCGCATCGCCCACCGTATTCACATCCGCCTGGTGCTGCTCGAACGACTCCGGCTCCATGAAATGGTAAAACTCGCCATCGTTGTAGAGATACTCCATCTCCCGGTCCATCACATCCGCCGACTCCAGGCTCTCACCGGAACGGAAAGTGCGCTCCCACACGCGACCAGTCTTCAGATTGCGTAGCTTCACACGGTTGAACGCCTGGCCCTTGCCGGGCTTCACGAACTCATTCTCCACAATGGAGCAGGGGTCGCCGTCCAGCATCACCTTCAGACCGCCTTTGAATTCGTTAGTGGAATAACTAGCCATGGGTTCCTCGAAATATTCAGCATTCTGCCGTCAGATTGATTAAACTTCGCGCGCCCCACACCGGGTCAGACCAGTAAAGATACCCGTCACAAAAGCAGTACCGCCGCCGACCGCGCCAAAAACAGCCGCCTATGATACAGCACGCCCAGCCCCCCAGTGAAATCAGCCGCATCGAAATTGCCCGCCAGCGCAGCGACGACACCCAAACGCGCCGCTGGCAGGACGAAATGGCCGACCTGGTCACCGACCCGCAGGAACTGCTCGAGCTGCTGCAGCTGGCCCCCGCGCAACTGCCGCAACTCAGCGCCGCCGCCGGCCTGTTCCAGCTGCGCGTACCGCGGCCGCTGCTGCGCCGTATCGAGCGCGGCAACCCGCGCGACCCGCTGCTGCTGCAAGTATTACCGAGCGCCGCCGAACTGCAGCCCACCCCAGGTTTCAGCGACGATCCGCTGGAAGAGGCCAATGCCAACCCAGTACCGGGCGTAGTGCACAAATACCGCGGACGCCTGCTGCTGATTGCCGCCGGCCAGTGCGCGGTGAACTGCCGCTACTGCTTCCGCCGCGCCTTTCCCTACAGCGATAACCACCTGAACCACAGCCAATGGCAGCGGGCACTGGACTATATCCGCGAACAGCAGGATCTGCGCGAGGTGATTCTGAGCGGCGGCGACCCGCTGGTGATGAGCGACCGCCAGCTCGGCTGGCTCGCCGGCGAACTGGCACAGATACCGCAACTCGACAAGCTGCGCGTCCACACCCGCCTGCCGATTGTCGCGCCCTCGCGGGTCACCCAGGAGCTGCTCCAGTGGTTCGCGGGCAGCCGCCTGAAACCGGTGCTGGTACTGCACTGCAACCACGCCAACGAGATCGACGGCGAAGTGCGCGCGGCACTGGGCAGACTCAAGGCCGCCGGCGTCACCCTGCTCAACCAGTCGGTACTGCTGAAAGGCGTGAACGACCGCGAAGACACACTCTCGGAACTATCGGAAACCCTGTTCGATGCCGGTGTACTGCCCTACTACCTGCACCAGCTGGACCGGGTACAGGGCGCGGCGCATTTTGAGGTGAGCGACGAGCGCGCGCGCGCGCTGGTGGAAGCCCTGCGTCAGCGCCTGCCCGGTTATCTGGTGCCGAAACTGGTGCGGGAAATCCCCGCAGAAAAGTCAAAAACGCCGGTGTAATCCGAAGGGAAGGGCCAGTCCAAAAGAGTCACCTCCCTCCTCAATTGCGATATTTGAGTGTGCCTGAAGGGCCGCAGCAAACGCATATCACCGCAATAATCCGCTGTGGATTTGGCGAACCGCATCGCAGAGTGCGCCCCCCGCACTTGTGCCCGCGGCCCGCGGCAGACAAACTACCAGGTTCGCGGCTGATGGCAGGAACACCTGGGCCGCTCCGCACGACAGATTTCAAACAGATCCCAGGTACGGCAAGGAAGCGGTATTACATAACCAGACAGCACCGCCGCAACGCAGTACAACAGGAACATAATGAGCAGCGACAACACCATCCGCCTACTTCTGATCAACGACAATCCCGCCGAAGCCCAGCGCCTGGTGAGCATGCTACAGAACGCCGGCCGTCCCAACCGGGCCCAGCACGTGGCCAGTGAGGCGGCCCTGACCAAACTCCTGCAGGAACACACCTGGGACCTGCTGATCGCCACAGAGCAGACCAAACAGCTGGAGGCGGCCAACGCCATCCGCACCATCAGCAAGCTGCAGAAAGACGTCCCTGTCATCCTGCTGAGCGAGCGCGAAGGGGCGCAACCCGCCGTGGAAGGGCTCAAGATCGGCGCCCGCGACGTAGTCACCGTGGATGAAGACCAGCATCTGCTGCTGGTCATTCAGCGCGAACTCATCGCCCTGGAAGAGCGCCGCAAGTCGCGCCTCAACGAGCGCCGCTACGTCGCCACCCTCAAGCGCACCCGCGAGCTGCTCGACAGCTCCAAAGACGCCATCGCCTACGTCTCCGATGGCCTGATCGTCTACGCCAACGACTCCTTCGCCGAGCGCTTCGGCTACAAAGACCGCGACGACATCGAATACCAACCGCTGATCGATATGCTCACCGAAGGTGAGCAGCCGGATGCCCGCGAATTCCTGCGCCAGTGCGCCATCAGCAACAACGAAGTGGAAGCCCAGGAGTGGCAATTCACCGCGCGCACCGTCAACGGCGCGCCGCTGCCCACCCGCGCCGAAGTGCTCTCCACCGTGTACGAAGAAGAGCGCTGCCTGCAGGTGCGCATCGCCGCCAGCAGCGGCAACACCGAGGAGCTGGAAGCCCAGCTGAACGAAGCCAAATTCCGCGATGCCGCCACCGGCTTGTACAACCGCCAGCGCTTCGTACAGCTGCTCGACAACGCCATCCAGTCTGCCGCCGGCTCCCAGCGCACCGGCGGCCTGATGTATATCGAAATCGACCGCTTCGAGGAATCCGTGCAACAGATCGTCGGCGTCGCCGGTGCCGACCACCTGCACATGAAATTCGCCGAACTGCTGCAGGCCGGCGTGCGCCGCGGCGACATCATCGCCCGCTACGGCGAGCAGAGCTACTGCCTGCTGATGCCGGAAACCACCCCGGACAGCGCCGAATCGCGCGCGAAAGAACTGCTGCAGAAAGTCGCCGACACCATCTTCGAAGCCGCCGGCAAAACCCTGCACATCACCGCCTCCACCGGCATCTCCCTGTTGAGCGAAACCTCCGGCAACGCCGACAAGGTGCTGGAACAGGCCACCAAAGCCCACAGCCAGGCCGTCGGCAAAGGCGACGGCAACACCTTCGCCCTGTTCGAACCCGACAGCGACACCCAGGGCGACACCGACACCTACCACCGCGCCCGCGTGGTCCAGGCGCTGGAAGCCGGCAACCTGAAACTGCTGTTCCAGCCGATTCTCAGCCTGCAGGGCAGCGGCGAGAAAATCTACGAAGTACTGGTACGCCTGGTGGACGGCAAGGACGAACTCGCCCCCATCGCCTTTTTGGAAGCCCTCGGCGACGCCGGCCTCTCCACCAAAATGGACCGCTGGGTAATCCTCGCCGCCGTCAAAGCCGCCGCCGCGCAGATCGCCAAAGGTCAGGACGTATCCCTGCTGCTGCACCTCACCGCCGCCTCCCTCAAAGACCCCAGCCTCCCCGCGTGGCTCGGCGTCGCCTTCAAGGCCGCCAAAGTACCTCCCAAAACCGTCACCTTCCAGATGCGCGCCGAAGACATCAACAGCAACCTGCACGCCGCCCGCGACTTCGCCAAACAGATCCAGGACATGGGCTGCCGCGTCGCCGTGTGTCATTTCGGCACTGGCTTGAGTCCATTCAAAGCGCTGGAACACGTCAACGTCGACATCGCCAAAATCGACGCCTCCTTCGTGCGCGAAGTGCAGGACGAAGGCGAGGGCGCAGACGCGCTGGTCAAACTCGTCGGCCAGCTCAAGGAAATCAACACCCAGGTCATCGTCCCCCACGTCGAACAGGCCAGCATGCTGCCCACCCTGTGGCAGACCGGCACCGACTACATCCAGGGCTACTACGTGCAGCCGCCGGGGGATGAGATGGATTTTGATTTCAGTCTGGATTGATCGAACGAAACTGCCCAAATCCGATGCGAAGGGGCAGATACCGGGTGGGCCTTTGTGAAACCTTCCGCGAGAGGGACCTCGCGGAAGAGCCCCCATGGATGGGTTCACGGCGTGTTTCACAAAGGCCCACCCGGTAGCTGCACCGCCACCGTAGTTCATGAGTTTCGCCAGACCACCAGAATCCGGACTACTTTAAACACCAAAGAAATAACCGGATTTCCATCTCGCCCTATCAATTGGGTATTCTGTGCCGCGACGAATTTACCCAATTCCAATTTCCCCATTACAACAATCATGGAGCCCCGAATGCTTCCCCAATTGTTCACCCCAAGCCTCGGCCGCCTGATCGGCGCCGGCCTGCTCGCCTGCAGCCTCACTACCCTCACCGCCTGCAGCAAATCCGAAGACCCCGCGCAGCAGAAGCAGATTGAAAAACCGCCGGCCGCCACCGCCAATCAGCCACAAAAAGACGCCGCCCCCGGGCAGAAAACCGCTGACGCCGAGCCCAAATCCGGCGTCGACTACCACTCCTTCGCCAACACCGACGACTACCGCGTGAAGCACCTCGACCTCGACCTCACCGCCGACTTCGACAACAAAGTGCTCAAGGGCGAAGCCATCCTCGACATCCAGCGCCTCACCCAGAAAAACCCGTCGCTGATCCTCGACACCCGCGACCTCGACATCAAAGCCGTGCGCGCCGGTGTAGGCAACAACCTCAAAGACGTGAAATTCAGCCTCGGCAAAACCGACCCGCACCTCGGCACCCCGCTCAAGATCGAACTGCCCAAAGGCGCCAACCGCGTCGCCATCCAGTACCAGACCTCCCCGGATGCCTCCGGCGTACAGTGGCTGGAACCGCAGCAGACCGCCGGCAAAAAACACCCCTTCCTGTTCACCCAGGCCCAGGCCATCCACGCGCGCAGCTTCATCCCGCTGCAGGATTCCCCCCAGGTGCGCATGACCTACAAGGCCACCATCCGCACCCCGAAAGAACTGCTGGCGGTGATGAGCGCCAACAACGATCCTGAAACGGAAAAAGACGGCGTGTATGAATTCGACATGCCGCAGCCGATCCCGTCCTACCTGATCGCACTCGGCATCGGCAACCTCGAGTTCAAACCCATGGGCGAGCGTACCGGCGTCTACGCCGAGCCGGAACTGCTCGACGCCTCGGCCAAGGAATTCGAAGACACCGAGGACATGCTCGAAGTCACCGAAGAGAACTACGGCCCCTACCGCTGGGATCGCTACGACCTGCTGATCCTGCCCCCAAGCTTCCCCTTCGGCGGCATGGAAAACCCGCGCCTGTCGTTCATCACCCCCACCGTAATCGCCGGCGACAAAAGCCTGGTGGCCCTGATCGCCCACGAACTGGCCCACTCCTGGTCCGGCAACCTGGTCACCAACGCCAGCTGGCGCGACCTGTGGCTGAACGAGGGCTTCACCACCTATCTCACCAACCGCATCATGCAGTTCGTATATGGCGACGAGCGCTACAACATGGAGATGGCGCTGGGCTACGACGACCTGCAGGCGGACCTGAACGATCGCCCGGACAAGGACGAGATCATGGCCATCGACATGCGCGGCCGCGATCCGGATGAAGTCTTCTCGAATATTCCCTACGAGAAGGGTTCGCTGTTCCTGTACGAACTGGAGCAGAAAGTCGGCCGCGAGAATTTCGATAAATTCCTGATGGACTACTTCAACAACTTCGCCTTCCAGAGCATCACCACGGAAGACTTCCTCAAGTACCTGGATGAAACCCTGCTGAAGCAGTACCCGGATAAACTCAGCCGCGAGCGCATCAACCAGTGGGTATTTGAGCCGGGCATTCCCGAGGGCGCCCCGCACCCGCAGTCGGATGCGTTCAGCAAAATCGACCCCGTGCGCCAGCAGTGGCTGGACGGCAAGATCAAGGCGAGCGACATCGATACCAAAGGCTGGACCTTCCACCAGTGGAAATACTTCCTCGACGGCATGCCGGAAAAACTGACTGAAGAACAGCTGAAGGAACTGGACAGCACCTTCAAACTCACCCAGTCGAAAAACAATGAAGTGGCGTTCAGCTGGCTGATGATCGCAGTGCGTAACAACTACGCGCCTGCCAATGCGCGCCTGGAAGAATTCCTGGTGGGCATCGGCCGCAACAAGTTCGTGCGTCCGCTGTACCGCGCCATGATGGAAAATGGCATGGAAGACGAAGCCAAGCGCATTTTCGAGAAAGCCAAACCGGGCTATCACCCGCTGACGGTGAAGGTAAACAGTAAAGTAATTTACGGGGATTGATTCAACCCAGCGCTGCGAAGCTATCCACCTCAAAGCAAAACGCAGCCTGCAGCTGGTATCGGGAACGGACACCAGCTGCAGGCGCCACACGCCAATCACTATGCCAATTTCCAACTAATCAGCCGCGAGCACTCAGAAAGGATTGGCGGCCATTTCCTCATGCGGCTATCCAATGCCGCGTATTTCTCTTAATCTCTTGCGCCGACCGCAACTATTTACCCCCACTGGTCGTCTAACTGGCATCAATCCGGAAGACACAGCAACTCGCACACAGGGAACCCCATGCGCAAGCTCATCGCAACGGCACTGGTAATATTCATGGCAATGGCCGCCATGGCCTGTGATCGGCAGGTCTGCTACGGGGACAGCGAGCGGGGGCGCAAGCCGACTATTCCCTTCGCCAGCATCGGCAGCGATATCACGCCACTACTCGCACTTGCCCACCCTTACTGAAGTTATTCCTGAAGTTATTCGGCAGACTCGCCTAGCAGCGCGCTGATCTGACGGTCGTTCAGACCAAACAGGTACAGTGCCGCATCCAGACCAAAGCCATCGATCGCCTGTGGCGCTTCAGCGCGCACCTTGGGCTTGGCGTGGAACGCAATACCCAGCGCCCCCAACGCCAGCATCGGCAGATCGTTGGCACCGTCTCCCACTGCGATCACCTGATCCAGTGACAGATCCAGCTCCGAAGCAATTTCCTGCAACAGCAGCGCCTTGCGTGCGCCGTCCACAATCGGGTCGATCACACCGCCGGTAAGCGCGCCGCCGTTGAATTCCAGCTGATTGGCGTGCACGAAATCCACCGCGAGGTGGTTGTCCCGCAGATAGTGGGCGAAATAGGTGAAACCGCCGGAGAGTATGGCGGTTTTACAGCCCAGCGCACGCAGGGCCAGAAGCAGACGCTGGGCACCGGGCATCAGCGGGATGCGCGGGGCAATTTCAGCGAGGCTGGCCTCGGTGAAGCCTTTCAGGAGACTCATGCGCTTGCGGAAACTCTGCTGGAAATCCAGCTCGCCGCGCATGGCAGACAGGGTAATCTCCGCCACCTGGTCGCCAACGCCGGCGATTTTGGCGAGCTCATCGATAACCTCCGCCTGAATCAGGGTGGAATCCATATCGAAGCAGGCGAGTTTCGGCGCGCGTTGGGTGTGGCCCGCCTGCAGTACCAGTTCCAGCCCCAACTCCTGGCCCAACTCCAGCAGCGCCAGACGCGCGTCGCTGAACACGAGGTCGCCGTCGAGCTGTAAACGCACCACACAGCAGCCGTCGCGCGCGGCGAGAATATCCGTGGCAACCGGCTGCCAGCGGCACTCGCGCAGGAATTCCGCCAGTTTTTCCAGCTGCGCGCCTTCAATCTCCATCGCCAGCAGCGTCAGGCACCATGGGGCGGTCACGTCCGTCGGAGCGCCACCCTCAACCGGCAGGGAAAAATTCTGCTGACACAGACTGGCCAGTGAGGAAAAGAGGTCGGAGTGAGCGGTTGCTTCCATGGCGGACTCTTGCTGGATTCTCGGTAGGCGGGCCGGCGATAGCCGGCGACTTGGCCGCGTATTATAGCCCGGCGCCTTTTTTCGCTGAAGAAGCCGGTTAAGAATGCGTTAAAATCCGTTCCCTGAACTGCCCGCGGTCGATAACAAGATGAAAAAGCTCCTCGCCAGCCTGTCTGAACTGTCCACCAGCCTGCCCCAGTGGCTCAGGGGTCTGAGTCGCAACCAACAGCGCCAGCTGCTGGCCGCCGCCATCTGGCTGACGCTGGCTGGCTTCGCTTTAGCCACCCTCGGTCACGCCTGGGGCCAGCAGAAAGCCGCCACGACTCAACGCGACCGCGCCAGCGCCGCCGCCATGGCCAAGCTGCTGGCGAGCCAGAGCCTGGAGCAGATCGTCGCCGGCGACCGGATCAGCCTGCAGCTGCTGGCCCAGCAGGCCCTCGCACTGCCCGCGGTGCGCGGAGTAACCATCCAGGATGTGGACTCAAGCCCGCTGGCTCAGGCCGGCGAACGGGACCGCGGTGAGGTGATTACCGAGCCGGTGGTGCTGCATGACAGCCTGGCCGGCAGTGTGGCGCTCAACATTCAGCCCGGCGCCAGCGCAGGTTACCCCTGGGCCAGCCTGCTACTGTGCCTGATCTTCGCCCTGCCGTTCAGCGCCGCGTGCGCACTGGTGGTCACCCAGCTGCAGTCGGCGCAGCCGAAGCGCAAACCACTGCTGGTGCCCAAGGCCCAGCCCAAACCGCCACCGGAAGTGACCGCCGGCCTGTACCTGCGCCCGCTGAACTGGGCTCAGCTCGGCAACCAGCTGTCGCGCAGCGCACTGGACAATCTGCAGGCCGAGCTGGAACAGCGCCTGCAACTTCTCACCCGTATCTACGATGCCCGCCCGCTCCCCAGCGCCGGTCCCGCCGTGGGACTCGGCTTCGCCGGCGACGACGCCGCCTTCCGCGCAATCTGTGCGGGTCTGCTGCTGCGCGGCCTGCAACAATCCAGCCGCGCCACCGGACTGCAACTGGCACTGGCGGTACTGCCGACAAAACCGGACGAATTCGACCTCAACGGCGAGCAACTGCTGAGCCAGCCCCGCGGCCTGACTCTGCACCCGCAGTTAATTGCCGACGAGTCGCTGGAAAATCGCATCCAATGCCACACCACCAGCTGGGGCGCGGAGGTCACGGGACTCAATCCGAAATTGCAGCAGTTGCTGGACAACCAGTTACATCAGTTGATTTCAGCCTAACCCAGTCGCTTTTTATTTCATTTTAGTTGTTGATATTCAGCGAAAATCTTCGTGATCGCCGTTTCGCGACGCTTAAATAACTTCCACTTGGGTTTCGGTTTGTTGCCCGCCGTTTCCGGCGAGTGATCGGATCGAAAATTTAAGAAAGTTGAAAAGGCGCACCCGCCACTCGGCGTGGAGGTTTTCATGACGCGTTCACTCGCAGGATTAGCAGGTACTCTGGGGGCTGCGATACTGTTGACGCTATCCGCTTGCACCAGCATGGACGACATGACTGGCACCACAACGGCCATCAATCCGGACAAACGCCCGGGCTATTACAGCATTCAGGGCCGTTATTACCACTGCCACGAAAATGGTCGCTGCCACAATGTGCGGCACCCCACCTACTACATACACGGTAGCGATTACCGTATGGATGTACGCTCATCACGCGTCAACCCGCCACGCTGAACCGCTCTTTTCAATGCAATTCAAACACCGGTGTAACGGCGAGCGCCGTACTGCATCGGCTTTCTGTCCGCGGAGGTCTCGCATGAACAGACTCGTCAAAAAAGGCCTGTTGGCCGCAACCGTGTTTGGCTCGCTCACTCTGGGAGCCTGTGTGTCCGATGGCTACTACAGCTCCGGCAGCGTGGGATACTCCACCTATCCCTACTCGCGCCCCTACGTCTATCCCGCAGGCAATGTCTCCTTCTATTACACATCGCCGCGCTACTACCGCTATGGTTACTACCCGCGCTATTACCGCGGCGGTTACTATCGCTATCACGGCCGCCACTACTATAACCGTCCCGGGTACTACAACCGTCCGGGGTACCACTACAACCGCCCTGGACGGCACTACAATCGCCCCGGCTATAATCGCCCGGCGAGACCGAGCTACCACGGCCGCTCCCATGGCACCGTGCATCGTCGCCGCTGATTCCTGCAAACTGACCTCGGTGTGAGGCCCACTTCATACCTTGGTCATACAGACCCGCAGCTCCCGCCACTGCTAGGATTTCTGCAAAGAATGAATAAGCATGCGGGAGTTTGCCGTGCAGCCCAGTCAGCCACACACCGTTCTCATTACCGGTTCCACCAGCGGAATAGGTCTCGCCATAGCCCACTGCTTTGCCCGCGCCGGTCACCAGGTGATGCTGCATGGACTCGCCGATGCGGCTGCCGAACAGGCACTGCTGGCTGAATTCTCGGAATACTCCGGCCGCACCGGCTTCAGTAGCGCCGACATTTCCAGCGAAGCCGGCTGCGCCCAGTTGGTGTCGGATACCCGCGAGGCCATTGGCAATCCCTCGGTGCTCATCAACAACGCCGGCATCCAGTTCACCGCGCCGGCCCACGAATTTCCCGCAGAAAAGTGGCACCAGATCCTCGCCATAAACCTAAGCGCCGGTTTTTTTCTCGCCCGCGACCTGCTCCCCGCCATGCGCAACGCCGGTTGGGGGCGCATCATCAATATCGCTTCCGTACACGGTCTGGTGGCCTCGGAACACAAGGCTGCCTACTGTGCAGCCAAGCACGGACTGGTAGGGCTCACCAAAGTGCTGGCGCTGGAAAATGCGGACCGCAATATCACCGCTAATGCCATTTGCCCTGGCTGGGTGGAGACACCACTGATCCAACCCCAGATCGAGGCCATTGCGCGCGAGCAGCAGGTGGATATAGAAGCCGCGCGCGCGGAACTGGTCGGCGCGAAGCAGCCGATGGCGAAGGCGACAAGTCCCGATGCCATCGGTGAACTGGCGCTGTATCTGTGTGGCAACTTCGCCAGCACCATTACCGGTGCGGCTCTGCCGGTGGACGGTGGATGGAGCGCGCAGTAGTATCTTTTGCACCCGCTCCTTTCCTTCTTCAGGGTGCTGCCGTGAATTATCAATTGTTGATTGCTGACGATCACCCGCTGTATCGCGATGCGTTGGCGACGACGCTTTCCAGTCATTTTCCGAATTCGGACCTGTTGCAGAGTGAGGATCTGGATTCGACCCTGCAGCGCCTTTCCCAGAATGAAATCGACCTGTTGCTGCTGGATCTGAATATGCCGGGCAGTGAGGGTTTCAGTGGACTGGCGCGGATTCGCAATGATTTTCCGGCGGTGCCGGTGGTGGTGGTGTCCGGTAGTGACAAGCATGCGGTGATCCAGCAGGCGGCGGGGCTTGGGGCGAGTGGTTTTCTTTCCAAGACGGCGCGGCCGGATGAAATCCTGCAGTGTATTGAGTGTGTGCTTGCGGGGGATCAGTGGTTCAGTGAGGAGGCGTTGCAGGCGGAGACGGAATCGCAGCTGGCCGAAAAACTGAGTCAGCTTACCCCGCAGCAGTTGAAAATTTTCCAGATGATTGCGCAGGGGATGTTGAACAAGCAGATTGCGTTTGATCTCGATATCACCGAGCCCACGGTGAAAAGCCACGTTACGGCGATTTTGCGCAAGCTTGAGCTGCGGGATCGCAAGCAGTTGATTCGTGAGGCTCAGGTGCTGATTCAGCTTTGATTCTTGGTTTGCACTTCGTAGCGTTTCGAGCTTTGCTTGGAACCCGGTGGCGGCAAAGCACCGGGTATCTGTTTTCAAAACCGGGCTAGGCACCCCCCTTCAATACATCCCTGTACGCTGCGTCGGCACTTAGCCTTCAATTCAAATTTTTGTACTCCGTTAGCTCGATATTTTTCTACCCGCTTACGGAGTAAATCGCTTTCAATTAAGGCAGGATACCGGGTGCGGGTTTTCAGGAGCGTCGCAAACAGGATGTTTGCGCCGCAGCGCCCAGGGATGGGTTTACAGCGGTCCTGAAAACCCGCACCCGGTAGCCTGCCGCCACAGAAATATAAACAGAGCTCCGAAAAACCACAAAGCTAAACGCCCCGCAAATACTCAGCAACGTGGCGATAAACCCGCCCACACGCTTCCGGCACCAGATTCTCGATATTCAGAAATGCATGAATCATGTCTGCAAAGTGCAGGTGCTCGGCATTGGCGCCACCTTCTCGCACCTTGCGTACATATTCCACACCCTCATCCCGCAGCGGACAAAACTCCGCAGTAACCACCAGCGCAGCCGGCATGTTCCGCGTAAACTCGCCGTGCAGCGGTGACGCCTGGTATGGATTTTCCGCGTGCTGAAAATAATTCTGGAAGTACCAGAGAATTTTCTCTTTTTCCAGCAGATAACCCCGCCCGTTTTCCTCAATAGACGGCGTCTGCATGGTGTAGTCCAGGCTCGGGTAAATCAGTACCTGGGCGTCGATATTGTGCGGCTGGTGTTGCAGCAGTCGGGAGGCGGACGCGCAGAGTGCGCCGCCGCCGGAATCGCCCATCAGAATCCAGCGGCCGTTGTGGGCAATACCCTTGCGGTCGAGCGCCGTACCCAGATGGCGCACCACACTAATCAGGTCGTTGAGCGCTGCGGGATAGGGGTTTTCCGGGGCCAGGCGGTATTCCACGGAAATGACCGGGCGCTGGCAGGCCGCAGCCACGCGGCGGCATATGGGATCGTAGACGGAAACACTGCCGGCCATATGGCCGCCGCCGTGGCAGTAAATGATCGCGGCACCCTCGATAGCATCTACAGGCTGATAAACCCGCACCGGCACCGCATACTCCCCACCGGTAACCAGCGTATCCGCCACCGCCATGTCGGGGCCGGGCTCGACGAACGTGCGCGTGAGGTTGGCGAGGCTTTCGCGCGCGTTGACTGGTGTAGCTTCAAAACCTGCGGCTTTCAGTTGTGCAATCTGGGCGTTGACCGCCGCCAACCACTCCTCAAGCTTCGGCTCAAGCTGCCGCATTGTCGACCTCCAGATTCTCCACGGTGGCTTTTTTACCGCTCTCTGGCAGCAGGAAAGAAAACACGAACAGCGAAGCGGAACAGGCCACGGCAAAATAGGCCGCACTCGCCGGTTCACCGGTGATATCCGCGAGTACACCGGCACCGTACATCAGCGCAGTTTCCACTCCGTAGGAAATGGACCAGAACATCGCAAAGGTGACGGTGATTTTTGCCGGGGTCATGCCGGGAAGATCCTGCGGCAAAGTCACCAGCGCGGTCATCGGCAGGAACATGCAGAAGCCCGCGAGCGCGGCGGCGCTGTAGGCGACGATGGGATCGCGACTGGTGACCATAAGTGCGGCAAACACCACCAGCGCCAGGCCACCGAAGCGCAGCACCGGCAGGCGCAGCGCGTAGCGCTTGGTGACGATAATACCGGCCACGGTGCCCACCATGCCGGCGGCGATCATCACCGCGGAGAGGTGGTGGCTCGCCACCGCAAAACCGTCGATGAGCGGGAACAGCGCAAACACCGCGATGTAGCAAAACAATACGCCGCAGTAGGCCAGCGGCAGCCACCAGTTTAAGCTCTCTTTTACGCCCTGCTTAAAACCGTAGCTTTCCTGCGGCGCGCCACTGCCGCCAGACAGCGGGAAGTTTTCCGCGGTGAGCCACCACAGCACCCCCAGTGCCAGTACCATCACCCCGTAAAGTACGACGACCGACTGCCAGCTGCCGAGCCAGGCAAGCAGGGAGGAGGTGGTGAGCAGCGCGAGCAGGTTGCCGGTATTGAAGGCAGCGGCGTTGATGCCGTTGATTAGCGGGCGCTCGTCGGCTGCAAAGTAGTGCAGTACCACCGGTGCGAAATATACGATGGCCAGTGCACCGCCGAGGCCGAGCGCCAGGCGCGACAGCAGCCAGCCGCCATAGCTGTCGGCGAGCGCGCCGAAACCGCCAGCGGCAATCAACACAATGGCAATAGCAAAGGCGCGCTTGGCGCCGAGGCGCATCAGCAGCGCGGCGGCGGCGAGATTGCCGACGATCTTGGCAATGGTGATGACATTACTGCCCCAGGTGGCATTGGCGAAGCCCTCTTCTCCGAAGGACGCCTGGATCGCCGGGGTGAGGATGGCCCCGGACACCCAGCTCGCGGCGAACAGCGCATAAGCGCTGAACATCAGGATTTCGAGCAGGATTTTTTTCATTGTTATACCGCCTTTGCTTTGAATGTATTCACGCTGGTTCGCCTGCAAGCAGGCTCCTACAACGCGCCCGTAGGAGCCTGCTTGCAGGCGAACCCATTCCGGATGGATTCAAAAATAAATTCGCACAAGAGTGCGTCTCCGCACCCCCCATCGCTATACGACCTTGGTCGCACGGGGTTCGCCGCGGGTTTTCTGCCGCTGCTGCAACAGCGCGCGCAGCGCCGCCGGGCGCAGGGGTTTTTGCAGGAACTGCCAGCCCGCGTTGTGGGCGCGGGACTTTACGGTGTTGGTGTTTTCCGCGGAGATGATCACGCAGGGCACGTTACAACCACCTTCGCCGCCCCAGTGGGACAGCAGCTCTGCCGCCAGGTCGATGCCGTTGTCGCCGTCGTCCAGGTGGAAGTCCATCAACAGCAGATCCGGCTCCGTCGCCGCCAGTGCCTCAGTGCGGTTGCGTGCGCAATGCACGCTGCAGCCCCAGCCGCCGAGGAGTGCCGCCATGGCCTCAAGAATGGAGGGCTCGTTGTCCACACAGAGCACCCGCAGGTCCAGTTGCGCGCCGCGGCCGGCAACTGCCGTCAGCGGCGGGCGGGGCTCGACGCGGGCGCTGGCGCGCGCCAGGCGCACCCGGAACACACTGCCGCACCCGGGCACCGACGACAGGCTGATGGGGCTGTTGAGCAGGCGGCACAGGCGCTCCACGGTGGCGAGGCCGAGGCCGTAGCCGTGCTGGCGGGCGGTATTGGGGGAATCCTGCGGGGCAGTTTGTGGTGTCAGCCGACAGAACTCGCGGAAGATGTCCTGCTGCTGCGCGCGCGCGATGCCCTCACCGGTATCCCACACCTCCAGGGAGATGTCCGCACCGCGCCTGCGCGCCGCCACCAGCACGCCGCCGCGGGCGGTGTATTTGACCGCGTTGTCCAACAGGTTCTGAATCACCCGACGCAGCATTTTCTCGTCGCTGTGCACCCACAGGTGGCTGCGGCGGTAGCGCAGGCGGATGCCGCGACTGCCGGCGGCAAGGCGCGCCTGGGCCACAGCGTCGTCGAGGATGCTGTCGAGGGACACTGCGGTAAAACTGGGGCGGATATCCCCCGCGTCCATACGCGCGATCTGCAACATATCGGTGATCAACTGCTCGGCGGAGGCGAGCGCGCGGTCGGCGCGGGTGAGCAGCTGGCGGCTGCCGTCTTCCAGCGGGTGTGCCGCGAGGGCGTCGATAAACAGGCGGCTGGCGTTCAGCGGTTGCACCAGATCGTGGCTGGCAGCGGCCAGGAAGCGGGTCTTGCCGGCGCTCGCCGCCTGCAGTTCGCGGTTCAGGTCCTGTAGCTCGTCATTCACCGCTTCCAGCTCGGCGGTGCGGTGCGCCACTTTCTGCTCAAGGGAATTGCGGATCTCGGTAAGCTCGGCGAGCGCGCGCTGGTAGTCAGACACGTCGGTATAGGTGGTAACAAAACCGCCGCCCGGCAGCGGGTTGCCGCGAATTTCCAATACCGTGCCATCGGTGCGGTTGCGCTGCACCCGGTAGGCGGTGCCGTTGCGCAGGTGCTCCACCCGCTTTTGCACATGCTCTTCCACTTCACCGGGGCCGCACTCACCGCGGCTCGCGTTGTAGTGCACCAGTTCCGCCACCGGCCGGCCCACGTAGATCATTTCTTCGGGATAGTGGAACAGCTCCAAGTAGCGGCGGTTCCAGGCCACCAGGTTGAGGTTGGCATCCACCACCGAAATACCCTGGTCGATATTGTCGATACTGCTCTGCAGCAGGCCGCGGCCAAACTGATAGATGTCGGAGGCCTGATCCAGCTGCTGCGCCGCCATTTCCGGCTCACTCAACTGGCGCACCAGGCGCTGGGCGCTGGTGCTGCCGACGATACCGGCGAGAATTTTCTCCACGGTTTCGCGGTAGTCCGCCGCTGCGGATTTGCCCTCGGTGTTTTCAATGAGTGCGCGCTCCGCCGCATCCGCGCCCACAAAGCGCGCCAGCAGCTGACGCAGGCGCGTCTTGTCCACCGGCGCCGACGGCAGCGCAGCGCCGCCGGGCTGCCAGCGGGCGAACAGCAGCGACACGGCCACCAGCGCGACACCGTTGAGGCCGAGGCCGAACACGCAGCTGGTGGTCAGTGCATTCCACTTGAGCCCCAGTGCGGTGGCGATCAGGTCCTCCTGCCCGAGGGCGACGGGCAGTGCGGACAGCGCCCACACCAGTGCACCCAGCAGCAGCCCCGCCATCACGCCGGCGGCGCGCAGCCGCGGCCAGCGCGCGGGCCAGGTCACGGCCGCGACCATCGCCGGCGCCAGCTGCGCCACCAGTGCCAGCGACAGCAGGCCAAAGGTACCCAGGCTGACGCCGGAGCCGATCAGTTCGCTCACGCCGAATGCCGCCAGCATCAGCAGTCCGATGATGACCCGCCGCACCCGACGCAGGTCGCTGCCGAGCGCCACACCCGCGGGGCGCTGCTGCAGCCGCTTCAGCCACCAGGGCACCACCATGGTGTTGGCGATCATGGTGGACAGCGCGATGGTGGCAATGATCACCATGCTGGAACCGGCGGAGAGACCGCCGATAAACGCCAACAGCGCGAGCCAGGGAGTGCCGCTCTCCAGGGGTATGCCGAGCACAAAGCGCTCGGCATTGCTGTAGTTGTCGGGGAGCCACAAAAGCCCGCCGTAGCCGACAGCGAGTACCGCCGCCGACACCAGTGCCAGATACAGCGGAATGAGTTTGCGCACCGGGCCGATATCGCGCTCACCGTCGCTTTCAATCATCAGGATGTGGAACTGCCGCGGCAGGCAGAAGATCGCTGCCATCCCCAGTACCACCACCGCGAAGTAACCGGTATCCGCCGGGCGCGCCTCGGCCATGGCCCCCACCCGCGGGCTTGCCAGCGCGCTGCGCGCCAGTTCCGCGGTGCCGTCGAACGCGGAGTGCACCACAAACCAGGCCACTGCCACCAGCGCGCCGATCTTCACCAGCGCCTCGAACGCCACCGCCAGCAACATGCCGTTGCGGTGCACGCTGCTGTCAATATGACGGGTGCCGAATAACAGCGCAAACAATCCGAGGGTCGCCCCCACCACGGCGGTCACCACCGAGGCGCTCAGCTCGCGGTACTCGGCGCCGCGGGCCAACAGCAGGAAACTGTCTGCCACCGCGCGCAGCTGCAGCGACAGATAGGGCACGATGGCGACCACCGCCAGCAGTGCCACCGCCGCCGCCAGCCATTGGGAGCCGCCGTACTGGGCGCTGATAAAGTCCGCGATGGAGGTGGAGCCCTGCTGTTTGGACAGGCGCACAAAGCGCATCAACAGGGGCGCACCGAAGATCAGCATCAGGCAGGCGCCGACAAAGGTGGGCGGCACCAGCCAGCCCTCGCTCACCGCCTGGGCGGGCACGCCGAAGAACATCCAGGCACTGGTATAGGTACCGGCGAGCGCCAGCAGCAGGGGTTTCACCGGGCGGAGTCGCGCCGCCGGCAGCCGGTCACCCCAAAAGGCGATGGCGAACAGCAGCAGCAGATAGCTCAGGCCCACAGTGGCAAGCAGGGTAAGGCTGAACAATTGGCGCCTCTTTCGTTATTCTGTTTATGCTTGGAAGCCTAACCCATCGGGTGTTTTTTGTCCTGCCCGCTGAAGGCGGGCAGGCGTCATACCTTGGTCTAGCAGGCAGCGACATTGCCAGCGGATACAGTGCAGGTCCGAAACTTACATAAAAACCATAATCTGGTGATCGGAGAGAGCCATGCGCAAAACAATCAAGTTCAATCCCCTCGCCGTGGGCATCATGCTCGCCTGCGGCGCGACCCTCGCCTACGCAGACCCACAGCTGGAAGAAGTCACCGTAACCGCGCAGAAACGCGAGCAGTCGCTGCAGGAAGTGCCGGTGGCGGTCACCGCCATCAACGCGGACCAGTTGATGCAAAACGGTGTCACCGATCTGACCGACGTCCAAAAGTTATCCCCAAATACCACCCTGCAAGTGAGCCGCGGAACCAACACCACCCTGACCGCCTTTATCCGCGGCATCGGCCAACAGGACCCCCTGTGGGGCTTTGAGCCGGGCGTCGGCATCTACGTGGATGACGTCTACATCGCACGTCCGCAGGGCTCCGTCCTGGACATCCTCGACGTGGAGCGCGTGGAAATCCTGCGCGGTCCCCAGGGCACCCTGTATGGCAAGAACACCATTGGTGGGGCAGTCAAATACGTCACCAAAAAGATGACCGGCGATACCGAAATCAACGTGGGCGGTGCCCTTGGATCCTATAATCAGCGCGACCTTAAAATTGCCGCCTCTACCGCTGTATCCGATACCGTGAATATCGGTGGCGCGATCGCCAGCTTCCAGCGCGACGGCTACGGTGAAAATGTCATTACTGGAGCGGAACAGTACAACAAGGACATTTTCAGCGGTCGGATCGCGCTGGAGTGGAATCCCTCAGACACCGTCTGGGTACGCCTGGCCGGAGACAAGACGGTTGATGAATCTGCACCCCGCCATGGCCACCGCCTAGCTCCGGGCCTGGGGGAGGAACCGGTACTGGACAGTATTTACGATACCGAATCCAACATGCCTTCCGAAAACCGCGTGGAAACCAGCGGCATGTCGCTGACCGCAGAATGGGAAATGTCTGACAGCGTCACCATCAAATCCATTACCGCCTACCGCAGCGGGGAAACCGAAACCGCGATTGATTTCGACAGTGTCAACCGCCCGGATTTTGATGTGCCCGCCTACTATGAAGACGACCAGACCACACAGGAATTCCAGCTAATCTGGGAGGGCGACAATGCGGACCTGGTCAGCGGCTTGTACTACTACACGGGTAAGGCCGCCGGCGCATTCGACGCGGTTCTTGGCTACATCAATCTGACACAACAGGTGGCGGGCTCTGTCGATACCACCAGCCTTTCCGCCTATGCCCACTACAACTGGCAATTCGCGCAGGACTGGAACCTGAGCGTCGGCGGCCGCTACACCAAGGATGACAAGGATGCGTCTGTCTTCAAGGGCAACTTTGCCGGTGTTTACAGCCCGCTATTTGCTGGCAAGTACAATCCCGGCCAACCCGCCGCAGTATTCCTCGGAGCATTGACCGACTACGAAAACAGCGACAGCTGGGGCGAATTCACTCCTCACCTGGGCCTGGACTACCAGATTGACGACAACAACATGGTCTACGCCAAGTACAGCGCCGGCTTTAAAAGCGGCGGTTTTGACATGCGCGGCGATGCCAGTGTGCTGCCCTCCACCGTTGATGGCTTCGACCCGGAAACGGTGGATACCTATGAATTCGGCGTGAAGTCCGATCTGTTCAACAACCGGCTGCGCCTGAATGCCGCCGCGTTCCGCGCGGATTACAAAGACATGCAGATCACCGTCCAGCAATTCACTCCCAGCGGCGGTTTCTCCAGTGCGGTACTCAATGCCGGTGAGGCGCGCATCCAGGGTCTGGAGCTTGAGGCCACGCTGGCGCTGACCGACAACCTGCTGGCAAATATGTCACTGGGTCTCGCCGATACCGAGTTCCTGGAGTTCATCTCCGGCGGCGTCGACGTTTCGGATGACCGCGACATGCAGAACACGCCCGATACCACGGCGATGTTCCAGCTGAACTACTCGGTGCCCATGAACAATGGTGCAGAACTGGTATTCCTGCCAACCGTGTCCTATCGCGCAGATACCCAGATCTTTGAAACACCCAGTCCTCTTGATCAGGAGGCGTACACCCTCGTGGATATGACCGCGACATACTACAGCCCGGACAGCAAATGGAACTTGAGCCTGGTGGGTAAAAACCTGACGGACGAAGAGTATCGAGTGGCGGGCTACGCATTCGGCGGCGCCTTCAATACAGCCTTCTACGGTGCGCCGCGCACTATCGCCCTCACCGGCAGCTACAACTTCTAGTCTCTCGTCTTTGACGTCATCTCATTGCACTATCATTGCGGGGCCCACTGGGCCCCTTTTTTGCTCTCCTCTCCGTCTTCAAACTTCCCTGTCGCAGCAATCCCCAGTCCGGCGCGGACTTAAACAAATTGGCATCAATTTCCTCACTTTGGCGGAAGCCTCTTCTAACCTGAAATGAGAGGGCGGCAGTGACGCCGCTTCTCTTACCAGCCATCGAGGTACCAGCGTGCAGAAATTGAGTCGTATTCTGCTGGCTGTGGCGATAGCGACAGGAGTTGTTGCCGGTTGCACCACAACCGCGCCTATGGAAAGTCATGCAAACCGCGCTTTCAGCAGCGCCGTTCCCCCCCATATGGATTCCGCACAGTTTTCAGTGAGATCTTCCGACCGCCGCCCCCGCAGTGGCAGACGAGACACCCCACGCTCACTGAATGTCAACGGCACCCGCTTTCGCTGCTTCGAGCAGGAGCTGGATGCCAAGGTGGTGGTGCGCTGCGTGCGCCAACCGGACTAATCCACTCGGCGCCGATATCAGGCTGGAACCAGCCCCTGTCCGTGCGAATCCTCATTCCCCCTTAGTCGCCAAAATCCTCTCGCCCGCTGGCGGACTGACTAAGCTTGATCTATCTGCCAGGGAACGGCCAAAACCAGGGAAAGGGGAAGAGAATGAGCAAAGCGGTTCCGGTGTGGTTTCTCGGCCTCGCGATTGTTATCGCGGGCTGTATGAATATGGGCGGCAAGGATTCGGGCCCGAGCCAGACGCCGGGTTCCATGAACAGCGTGTGCGGCCACAAGTGGGAGCTGCGCCTGTTGCGCATCAACGGCCAGGCCGTGCCTGTCGACCAGCCGCGGGAGTTCACTTTTCTGTGTAACGCCGGCGGTGAGGCCATGGGCAAGAGCGGCCTCAATACCTACCGCGGCACCCTGCAGATCACTGCCAACGGGGGCCTGCTGTGGGATTCCGCCAGTTTTGCCTCCACCAAGATGGCCGGACCGCCGCAACTGATGGAGCAGGAAAACCAGTATCTGCGGGCACTGTCCGGCACCAGTCAGGCGTTTGTGAAAGGGGGAGGCGGCCGGCTGATCCTGCGGGATGCCTCCGGCAACATCTATCTCGAGTACATCAAAGCGGGGCTGTGATGCCGCCGCTCACGCCGCGCCAGTGACTTGACCGGCCACACATCAGACCGATGGGGTCACAGACGCCGGCGGCCATTTCGTGTTAAATGGCGCAAACGGCCACCGGATGGAATCATGCTTCCCCTGCTTCAGTCCCCGCTTTCCCCAACGCGCTTTCCACGCCCTGTGTTGGGCCTGCTTTCACTGTTGGTCGCAGTCCTGGTGTTCAGCGGTTGCGGGAGCCACAGCAGCCAGCCAGCGGCGATGGCTGAAGCCGGCGAGCGCAGCATCTGCGAACACCAGTGGATTCTGGACAGCCTCACGGTGGACGGACGCGAGCACAAACCGCGCATGTTCTGGCAGAAAATGTGGCGGGACCGCCCCTACTTCACCTGTGACAAGCTCGGTTTTGTGCGCGGCAGCGCCGGCGCCAACCCGTACCTCGGCAAGTTTGAGCTGGCGGACAGCGGCAGTGTACGCTGGTTGAAGCCGCCAAAAATCTCCCGCATGGCGGGGCGCCGCGACAGCGATACGCTGGAAAAAGACTTCCTGCTGGCCATGCCCCGCATCTCCCGCGCTCACACCCAGGGCGACACACTGATTCTCGAAGGCAGCGACGGCACCCGTCTGGAGTTCAAGCAGGCGGGCGATCAGCCCGGTTCCTGATTCTCTTCCCGCAGATACAAAAAAGGCGGCCACTGGGGCCGCCTGAATCATTCAAGAAGGATCTCCACCCGCAAGTGCGGATCTCGATACCAGTCCTCCAACTGGAGGCACTTCCAAACTCGGAAGCATAAAATCACCAATAAAATTGGTGCGATGCAAAGAGAGAAGAACAACGAAAACTTAAGCGGCTGAGCGATGAAACAGCCGGACAAGCAAAATTTCGTTGTGGGTACAGAGTAGTTGTCAGACGTGACAATCAGATTACGAAACAGGAAATTTTCTTGTTTCCCGGTAATTTTTTTACAAACTACCTGTTGAATACCTCAGGGCCGCTTGCGCCGCTGGTGCTGCTCCAGGTTTTGCTGGCGCTTGCGCTCGCTCTTGCGCAGCAGAATATAGGTGGCACCCAGACCGCCGTGCTGCTTCTGTGCACTGTGAAACGCAAGCACTTCCTGCAGTTGCGGCAGCCAGGCATTGACGCAGCTTTTCAGCATTGCCGGGGTCTTGCGGCCCTCGCCTTTGCCATGGGTCACCAGCGCGCAGCGCACATCCGCTTCCATACAATCGCGCACAAACTGGTACAGCGCGCTGCGGGCCATGTCGACGGTGTGGTGATGCAGGTCGAGGCGCGCATCAACAGTGTATTTGCCGAGGCGCAGGTTGCGGTAGACGCCGTTCTGCACACCGTCGCGTTTGAATTCGATGGGGTCGTGGGGTTCTACCGGCTCGACGAATTCGCCGCCGAGCGGGTTCAGTTCGCGCTGGGTCTGCGCGGTAGCGGCCTCGCGGCGGGCGCGCTGGTTTACGCGGTCGGAGGTGTCTTTTCTGAGGGCGCGCTCCTGCTGCGCAGGCGCCAGCGGCTTTACGTCGCCGAGCGCGCCCATGGCGCCGCGAAATTCATCCAGATCGGTCTTGTCCACATTCTCCCCCGTACCTCTCGCGCCGGCAGTCGCTCAGGGATCGAGAAACAGATCCACCGCCAACTGGCCGGCCTTGGCGGGATTGTGCGCATATTGGGTGAAATCTTCCACCCCTCGTTCATGCAGCAGTTCCTCGTCGATAAGCTGCGCACCGTTGAGCCCCTGATTGCGGGTGATCAGCACTTCATAGGCCGCGTCCGCCATGACCATGGGCTTGCGGCTCTGCTCAAACATCTCGCGGTTCCCCACCGCGAATTCAATTGCGGCGGTCGCCACCAGAGTGCGCGGCCACAGGGTGGCAACGCTGATGTTGGTTTCCCGCAGCTCCTCCGCGAGCCCCAGGCTCAGGATGGTCATGCCAAACTTCGACAGCGCATAGGGGGCGAAAGGTCCCAGCCAGCGCGGCTCGAGATTGAGCGGCGGCGACAGGCTGAGGATATGCCCGCGCTCAGCCTGCTTGAGGTAGGGAATCGCCAGGTGTGCGGTGAGGTACACGGCGCGGGCGTTGATATCCAGCATCAGGTCGTAGCGCTTGGGCGGGGTGTTCTCGACGTTGGTGAGGTTGATGGCGCCGGCATTGTTGATCACCGCGTCGATGCCGCCGAAGGTGTCGGCGGTATTTTTCAGCGCCTCCGCTACCTGGTCTTCCTCGCGCACATCCACCTGCATCGGCAGCGCCTTGCCGCCGGCGGCTTCGATCTCTTCGGCGACGCTGAAGATGGTGCCGGGGAGCTTGGGGTGCGGTTCGGCGGATTTGGCGGCGATGGCGATATGGGCGCCGTCGGCCGCGCACTTCAGCGCGATGGCGCGGCCGATACCGCGGCTGGCGCCGGTGATGAAGATGGTTTTGCCCTTGAGGGCGCCGGTGTTTTTGGTGAGGGTGATCTCTTCGCTCATGCGGGCGCTCCGTTGGCGTTTTCCGATTTTGCGGCGATTACAGTTCTGCCACCACCGCAGGGCAGTAGATGTCTTTGAAGGTCTGCGGCATGCGCTTGGGTTTGCCGCTGGAGAGTTCGATACACACCATCTGCCAGGTGGCGCGCAGGATCAGGGCTTGGTCGCCGGCGCGAAATACCTGGAATTTCCGGGTCATGTTGAGTCGGCCGTCCACCATGGTGAGCCAGGTGCCGATCAGCAGTTCGTCGTCCTCTCTGGCGGCCAGTATATAGTCGTACTCCGCCTGGCGGATGGCCATTCCCCGGTCCAGCGACTGGTAATTGGTGACATCCAGGCCCAGTTCTACACTGTGGGACCAGGCGGCGCGCTCGCACCAGCGCACGTATTCGGCGTTATTGGCGTGGTGCAGGCCGTCGACGTGCTCCGGTTCCACGCGGACTTTCTGGATATAGGGTTGGGGCAGGTCCCAGTTCATGGAAATTGTACTCCGTAGATCGGCCTGTGGCGGACGCGCACCTGGCATCAGCACCTTCGCCCTTGACTATGGGGCCACCGAAACAAAAAAGGCCCCCGAAGGAGCCTTTCTCTGGAAAAACGCGACTTAAGCGTCGGTTTTCTCTGCGCTCTGCGCGGCGGCCTGTTGCTGGGCCTGCTGCATGGCAGCGGCGAACAGGGCGTCGAAGTTGATCGGCGGCAGCATCAGGGCGGGGAAGGAGCCCTTGGTCACAACGTTGTCCACGACTTCGCGGGCATAGGGGAACAGGATGGTCGGGCAGGCGGTGTTCAGGGCCTGGGCCAGCTGCGCACCTTCGAGGCCTTTGATGCCGAACAGGCCGGCCTGCTGCACTTCCACCAGGAACGCGGTGTCGTCTTCGATTTTTACGGTGATGGTCAGGGTCAGGGCCACTTCGTAAAGATCTTCGTCGATCTTGGCGGTTTTGGTGTTCAGTTCCTGGTTTACCTGCGGTTTCCACTGCTTTTTGAAAACCTCGGCGCCCATCGGGGTTTCGAAAGAGAGGTCTTTCAGGTAGATGCGCTGCATTGCGAATTGGACTTGTTGCGCTTCGGTGCTCGCCGCGGCGCCGTTGAGTTCTTCAGCCATGTTAAAGCCTGTTATCGAATTAGTTTTTGACTGCCTTCCCTGAAAGAAGACTCCCTGTAAGAGCCTTACTTATGGGGGCCTCGAAATACCCTTTCAAGGCGTAGGGTATGAATTTACCGACTGGAATGGCGCGTTACGCCAATAGTCTATCCAGCTCGCCGCTGCGCTCAATGGCCATCAGCTCGTCACAGCCACCCACGTGGTGGCCGCCGACCCAGATCTGCGGCACGGTGTGTCGCCCAGCCTTGGCGGTCATCTCCGCGCGCAGCTCCGGTTTTCCATCCACGGAGATCTCCGTGTAGGAGACGTTTTTGTTGTCCAGCAGGTACTTGGCACGGATGCAAAAGGGGCAGAAGCGGGTGGTGTAAATAATGACGTCTTTCACGACCGGATAACCTCTTTGCGTTGCAATTCGGCGGGCTCAGGCCGATCAGCCTTTCACCAGCGGCAGTTTCTGGTTGGTCCACTCGGACATACCGCCCTCCAGGCGGCGCACGGTGTAGCCGGCTTTTTTCAGCTGGCGACCTACCGGGCCCGCGTGCTGGCCCATCTTGTCGGCCAGGATCAGGGTCTTCTCTTTATAGGGTGCCAGTTCGCCCATGCGTTTCTCGACCTCACCATGGGGGATGTGGATCGCGTCCACAATGTGCCCGGCGGTGAATTCGGCGCGATCGCGCAGGTCGATGACCTTGGCGCCATCCCTGTTGATCAGCAGGGTGGCTTCGTGGGCCGACGCCGGTTTGCCCGCCCTGATCCGCTCGGAAATGGCCAGTGCGTAGATCAGCGCCACCAACAGGCTCACCAGCAGCCACTGCTCGCTGATAAAGACGAAAAAATCCAACTCCGCCCCCAAAATCTCTGGTTTGTTGTTCTGATTGCGACCACCGACTGCTCGGTCGGTCACGTTTGCGCCGGGCATTGTAAAACATTAACGCCAACGGCTCGAAGGGGGCGGAGTATACACGGAAATGGCCATTTCTTAGTCAGCCTTTTACCCGCGTTGTCTCGCGTTTATTGCCCCGATCGCTGCGCAAATACTGACCTCGGCGGTGCAAACAGGTTAAAATCCGCCACCTGCGGTACAACTCGTGCAAGAGTTCCGTCTTCTGGCAGTGACGCCGAACGATCCACCATCCACGTATTCCGCAGCACCGACCTACAACACCCAACACAGGAAGTCTGATCCCATGGCAACCGAGTCTTCGTCCAAACGCCCCCTGGTATTGCTGATTCTGGACGGTTTCGGCTATAGCGAACACGCCGAACACAACGCCATTGCCGCGGCGAACTCCCCGGTGTGGGACCAGATCTGGGCCACCCGCCCGAAAACCCTGATCCACACCTCCGGTATGGCGGTGGGCCTGCCGGAAGGCCAGATGGGCAACTCCGAAGTGGGCCATATGACCCTCGGCGCCGGCCGCGTGGTGTACCAGAACTTCACCCGCATCAACAAGGCGATCAAAGACGGCGACTTCTTTACCAATCCGGCCTACACCGCCGCGGTGGACAAGGCCGTGGCCAACGACCGCGCGGTGCACATCATGGGCCTGCTGTCGGACGGCGGCGTGCACAGCCACGACGACCACATCGTCGCCATGGCCACTCTCGCCGCCCAGCGCGGCGCCAAGGCGGTGTATATCCACGCCTTTACCGACGGCCGCGACACCGCGCCGCGCAGCGCGGAAACCCCGCTGGCGCGTCTCACCCAGGTGTGCGACGCCCTCGGTACCGCGCGCATCGCGAGCCTCAGCGGCCGCTACTTCGCCATGGACCGCGACAACCGCTGGGACCGCGTGCAACCGGTGTATGACCTGATCACCCAGGGCAAAGCAAAATACCAGGCGGACGATGCGCTGGCCGGCCTGGCCGCCGCTTACGCCCGCGACGAGAACGACGAATTCGTGGCGCCGACCCTGATCGGCGCGCCGGCCCCTATGCAGGACGGCGACGCGCTGATCTTCATGAACTTCCGCCCGGACCGCGCGCGCCAGCTCACCCGCGCCTTTACCGACGCGAATTTCGATGGCTTTGAGCGCGCCGCCACCCCCAAGCTGGCGGACTTCGTGATGACCACCGAATACGCCAGCGACATCGACGCGGCCTGCGCCTTCCCGCCGGAGAGCCTCACCAACACCCTCGGCGAGTACCTGCAGAACCAGGGCAAGACCCAATTGCGCATTGCCGAGACAGAAAAGTATGCACATGTGACCTTCTTCTTCAGCGGCGGTCGCGAAGAGCCTTACAATGGCGAAGAGCGCATCCTGATCAAATCACCGGACGTGGCCACCTACGACCTGCAGCCGGAGATGAGCGCACCGGAGGTCACCGACAAGCTGGTCGCCGCAATTGAGAGCGGCAAGTTCGACGCGATCATCTGCAACTACGCCAACGGCGACATGGTTGGCCACACCGGCGTGTTCGAGGCTGCGGTAAAAGCCGTCGAAGCACTGGACGTATGCGTGGACCGCGTCACCAAGGCCGCGCTGGCTGCCGGCGGCGAAGTGCTGATCA
The DNA here is from genome assembly GCF_005771435.1 of Microbulbifer harenosus. GTDB lineage: Bacteria > Pseudomonadota > Gammaproteobacteria > Pseudomonadales > Cellvibrionaceae > Microbulbifer > Microbulbifer harenosus. Next base: position 297,857 of record NZ_VANI01000004.1, on the reverse strand, counting down.
CCGCCGACCACGGCAATGTGGAAGAGATGTTCGACGCCGGTTCCGGCCAGGTCAGCACCCAGCATTCCACCCTGCCGGTGCCCTTCGTGTACATTGGCGAGCGCAGTGTGACCATGCGCGATGGCGGCAGCCTCGCGGATGTCGCGCCCACCATGCTGGCGCTGATGGGTTTGGCGCAGCCGGTGGAAATGAGCGGCGAGCCGCTGGTCAAACTCAACTAATTTGTTCAATAGAAAGAACGCAACAAAACGAAACCGCAGCCGACGCTATGAAATTTTCTGTCTTTGTCATCGCAGCCCTGCTGTCTCTGGTCCTGGTTCCCGCCTGTTTCGCACAGGCGGATGACGAGGCGCAGCAGGCGCGGCTCGCGGAAATCAAACAGCGCATCGAAACGCTACAGCGGGAGCTGAACCAGGTGAAAAGCGAGCGCGACCAGCTGCTCAAAGACCTGGAATCCAACGAGAAGGACATCTCGGAACTGCTGCAACGTATCGACAAGATCAAGGCGGACATGAAGAGCCGCGGCGACAAACTGCAGGAACTCAAGAAGGAAGAGCAGCAGCTCGAGGATTCCCGCCGAAGTATGCAGCGGCGGGTCGAGCAGGAAGTCGCCGCCGCTTACCGACTCGGTCGCCAGGAGCAGATAAAACTGCTCCTCAATCAACAAGATCCTCAGCACATCGCCCGCCAACTCCGCTACCACGACTACTTCCTCAAGCAACGCAGCCGCGTCATCGACGATTACGTCAGCACCCTCGATCAACTCTCCACCGTTAGCTCGGGCATCCAGCGCGAACAGGACACTCTCGCGCGCGAACGCAGCCAGCTGGAGGAGAAACACCGGGCGCTGGCCAGCGCGCAGAAAAACCGCCAGCGCACCCTGGACAAACTGGCCGCACAGCTCGCCAGCAAAAGCGGCGAACTGAACCAGCTGCACAGCGACCGCGGCCGCCTGCAGAGGCTTGTCGACGAGGTGGGCCGCGCCATCGCCAGCCTGATCAACCCCAGCGACCAGACCCCCTTCGCCAAGCAGCGCGGCCGCATGCAGTGGCCGGTTGCCGGTCGTCGCGCCAATGCCTATGGCCAGCGCCGCGCCAACGGCATCACCTGGACCGGCGTCACCATCCGCGCCAATGAGGGCAACGCGGTCAACGCCATCCACCGCGGCAGAGTGGTATTTTCCGATTACCTGCGCGGCCACGGCATGCTGATCATCCTCGATCACGGCGACGGCTACATGAGCCTGTACGGCCACAACCAGTCCCTCACCCGCGCCATCGGCGAGTGGGTGGAGCGCGGCGATACCATCGCGCGCGTCGGCAATACCGGCGGCATGAGCCAGCCCGGCCTGTATTTTGAAATCCGCCGCAACGGCAAACCCCAAGACCCCACCGCCTGGTGCCGCGGCTGATCGCGCCGGGGCCAACTCCGCCCGACAATCACCTGGCCTTCAACTCTTCCGGCTCTCAAGCATGCGCTGAAGCAGTTCCTGAAGCTGTCGCTGATCTGCCGCGCTGAGCTGTTCGGTGAGCGGCGCCAATGCCTGTTGCGTCTGTGCATGCAGGCGTTTGGCGAGCCTGGCCCCCTCACTTGTCAGAAAAACATCCGTCGCCCGGCCGTCTTCCGCGTTGGGTGCGCGCGCTACGAGCCCCTTTTTCTCCGCTCGGGCAATAAGCCCCGACATCGTTTGCTTCTCCAACCCAAGGTAGTCGGCCAGTTCGGTCATCCGCGGGCGCTGGTCCGACAGGATGCCCAGGACGCGGATCAGCGTCAGAGACAGGTCGTTCTCGGCGCCGATTTTGTTGAGCACGGCCATGGTGACAAAGGCGGTTGGCACGAGTGCGTCGGCCAGTCCTTCACCGGGTGAGTGGGGTTCTTTCATGGATTTTTGCTCCTTCATCGTGGCCCGATCTTGACATGGTTCGTATTACGCATCAATAATTGATCGTAATACGAACTATGTGGGCTGCGCGCCCACCCAGACACCCAAGGAGAGCCCCGTGAAAGCAGCCGTCATCACTTCGTCCGACCAACCGCCGCGCTACAGCGACTTCCCTGATCCGACGCCCAATGGACCCGGAGAAATACTTGTTGAAGTGCTCGCTGTCGGCCTGCATCACCTCACCCGAGGGAGAGCTTCAGCTACGCATTACTCCAGCACCCGCGGGCTCCCGCTCGTTGTGGGTGTCGATGGTGTCGGGCGTGACGCCGACGGCAAGCTGCGCTATTTCGCACAGAGTCCCGGCCAGATCGGCACGATGGCCGACAAGACAGTGATCAAACTCGACCACAGCATCGAGCTGTCGAGCGAAAGCGACCCGGTCGCCATCGCCGGCGCGATGAACCCGGCAATGGCATCCTGGCTTGCACTGCGTTGCCGCGTTCCGTTTGAGCGTGGACAGAAGGTGCTCGTCCTCGGCGCCACCGGAAGTTCAGGAAGCATGGCCGTGCAGATCGCCCGGCATCTCGGCGCGTCGCAAGTCATCGCCGTGGGGCGCGACGAGCAGAGGCTCGGGAAACTGCTGGCACTCGGTGCCACAGAAATCATGACGTTGAGTGATGCGCAGCATGGGGCGGGTGCCGTCGCATGTGAAGTCGATTGCGTACTCGACTTCCTCTGGGGCGACAGTTCGCTGCGTGTCATGGAAACCGTACTGAAGCAGCGCGCGGATCGCAGCCGGCCCCTCACCTGGATTCACGTCGGCTCAATGGCTGGTGAAGTTGCCGCCATTCCCGGCGCCTTCCTGCGCTCTGCCAATCTCCATATCGTGGGCAGCGGGCACGGCTCGGTGTCCGGCCGCGACATTCTCACGGAACTGCCCGCGCTGGCGAAAGAGATCACACGCGGCACGTTCCGCATCGACGTGAAGGCCGTGCCACTTCGCAACGTAGAGCAGGTGTGGTGCGAGGCTTCCCGATCCGGTGAGCGCATCGTCATCACGCCACAGCAACCAGCGATCGACGCGACAGAGAACTGAGATGAAAACAACCAAACCTTTCACTCTGCGCACCTGGTCCACGCCACTGACCATCGGCTCCTTCATTTTGATGGCCGTTACCGGTGCCCTGATGTTCTTCGACGTAGTGCCGGGTTACCTCTCCTTCGCACACGAGTGGTTCTCATGGTTCTTTCTTGTCGGCGCAGGCGGTCATATCGCGGTGAACATCCGTCCTCTGGCGAAGCATCTCAAATCGAACTGGGGGAGAGCCAACGTTGCCATCTTCGCAATCATTCTTTTGGTCTCGATGTTCTCTTTCGGGCGCATCACGGCCCCTCAATTGAAGTGGCCAATCTCCAATGCGCTTATCGAGGCCCCACTGTCCGCACTCGCTGACGTGACGCGCACAGAACCGGCGGAGCTTCTAGCGAGGCTCAAAACACACGGCGTCACCGCGACACCCGACCAGAACATCAAGCAACTGGCGGACGCGCATGACATGGAGGAATTCCACATCCTGGGCCTCGTGATCCTTCGCGAGTGAATCGCGCAGTCGGAAGGCTCAGCAACAACTGCCTCCGTCATACACCGCCACGCCTGGCGTGCGGTGTTCAGAACCCAACTCTGGAAGCAAGCCTATGAACATCCCTTTACTGACCAATAACCTGGCGACAACGCCAACGGGGGCCGCTCCAGCCCTCGACATAGCGGCGGATCTGGCTCACAAGCGCGACTACACGCTCAACTCTTGGTTCGTGGTCGGCCACTTTGAGTCCGAGGGTCACACGCTCAACTATCTCGTCCACCTGTTTGCGCTCAGCATCGGCGGGATCACGGTGGGCGTGGACAGCGCGGCCAGCATCACCGACGAGACTACGGGCTGGTACGGAGTACGGCACGGCTTTCACCCGGTCTTTCGCGCGAACGCTCGCTCGGATCGACTGCTGGTCACAACGCCGCACATTTCGCTCTCGGGAACGCTCGACGAAATGCATGTTCGTGCGCAAATCAAGGGTGCCAGCATCGACGTGGTCCTGAGAGCGGTCGGCCACCCGCTCTACAACAAGGGCACGGGTCGGTTCGACATGCTGGGCATGGACGTGTTCCAGTATTCCATCCCGACGCTGGAAACCACGGGGAGTCTCACCATCGACGGTCGCGAATTCCGGGCATCGGGCATGAGCTGGTTCGATCGACAATGGCAGAACCAACCGCTGGGCGCACCGCGCGGCAGGTGGACGTGGATGGATCTCAACCTCAGCAACGGCTGGCGGATCAGTCTCTGGGATGCGACAGGCGTCGACGGCAAGTCGGATGCCTGGGTTACCGTGATTGATGAAAGCGGCAAGCACCTCGTCGCCGACCTGATTCCACTCGCCGAGGGCGCCTGCGACTACTGGCTGAGCCCGCAATCCGGCGCCCGCTTCCCGACCCGATGGCAGGTGCTGGTGCCTGCGCTCGATATGCGGTTGCAGGTCATCGCAAGACCGCGCGAGCAGGAAGTCAGGGGCCTGCATGCGCGCTACGAGGGCGCGAGTTCGGTCAGCGGCTCAGTGCGCGGCGAAAATGTCAGCGGCTACTGCTATGTCGAAATGGTCGGCGATTGGCAGGCGTGAACGTGACCCTCCAAACCTCCGCGACGGCCCCGTAGTCGCGTGCCCCGGGGTGTTTCTGCCCTTGCGACATGAAAGACCTGGCAGCGAACATTTGTCATCCCGCCGCGCCGGATCAGTTATCCGCCAACTTCAAACCCGGCCGGAGTGCCGGGTCTACAATCTTTTTGAGCATCCCGAATTTGTAGACAGTAAAGATAATTGCCAAGGACGTGCAGATTATGTTCACCCGCAAAACGCTCGCCAGCCTCATAGGCGCGGCAGCTCTCACCGCCCTGCCACTGATGGGACTCAGCCAGGGCGGCAGCAGCGAGCGCACCTCGCTGGAAGCCGAGGCGCGCCTGCCTCTGGAAGACCTGCGCAGTTTCGCCAAGGTGTTCGAGCAGATACGCCAGGGCTACGTCAACGAAGTGGACGACAGCACCCTGTTGGAATACGCCATCAAGGGCATGCTGCAGGGGCTGGACCCGCACTCCGCCTATCTCGACAGCCGCTCCTTCGACGACCTGCAGGCCAACACCACCGGTGAGTTTGCCGGCCTGGGTATCGAAGTGGGGGTCGAGGACGACTACATCACCATCATCACGCCGATGGACGACACGCCAGCGGAACGCGCCGGGCTGCGCGCAGGCGATGTGATTTTGCGCCTGGCCGGCAAGTCCATGCGCGGTGTGAGCCTGGATGAGGCGGTGGAGAAAATGCGCGGCCCGGTGGGCTCCTCGGTCACGCTTACCATCGGACGCAAGGGACACAAGGAGCCCTTCGACGTCACGGTGAAGCGCGACAAAGTGCGCGTATACAGTGTGCGCGGTGAAATGCTTGAAGATGGCTACGGCTACGTGCGCATCAGTCAGTTCCAGCTGGACACCGGCGGCGACCTGATGCGGGCGATGAAAAAACTCAAGAAAGAAGGCGAACTCAAGGGCCTGGTGGTCGACCTGCGCAACAACCCCGGCGGCGTATTGCAGTCGTCCGTGGAAGTGGTGGACGCCTTCCTGGAAGACGGTCTCGTGGTGTATACCGAGGGCCGCAATGAGTCCTCCAACCTGCGCTACTCCGCCAGCCCCGGCGACATTACCAATGGCGCACCGCTGGTGGTACTGATCAACGACGGCTCCGCCTCTGCCGCGGAAATTGTTGCCGGCGCGCTGCAGGATCACCGCCGCGCGGTGGTGATGGGCACCGACAGTTTCGGCAAGGGCTCGGTACAGACCGTCATCCCCATTACCGACGACCGCGCCATCAAGCTCACCACCGCGCTCTATTTCACCCCCAAAGGCCGTTCGATCCAGGCCCAGGGAATCAAGCCGGACATCACCGTTGAACGGGTACAGGTCACCCGGTTGGACGGCGTGGCTCGCACCACCGAGGCGGACCTGGCAGGACATCTGGATAACGGCAACGGCGGCAAGGAGAGCGGGTCGGAAGACCGCAAACGCGCCAAGGCGGACAAGGACGACTGGTATGACCGCGACAATCAGGTATTCGAGGCACTGAATGTGCTGAAAGGCCTGAACCTTTATGGGTACCGCGCGCCCGTGCCGAGCGAAAAAAGCAGTGCGCCGGCAGTGAAAGACCAGGTTGCGCAGATTCGCGCGGAAGACCTTTAAGATAGGGCGACGTCTGAATTCCGGGGTGCCCGGCCATCGTCGGGTTAAGCGCGGTATCTGGTTATAGTTGTCGCGCTGGGCCCCACAAGCAGTAGCGAGGTAGTCATGCAGCAGTATCGTCGTGGCGAACAGGGAGCCCCGATCCCCCCCCGCGCCGACCGCTTCTTCAAGGTGGACGACGACTGGTATTTCACCGTGCGCGGCGGCAAGACCTTCGGCCCTTTTTGCTGCCGCGAAGAGGCGGAAAAAGCCGTGGACAACTACCTCAATCCGCGGCAGAAATACTCCGGCAACGTGCGGCCATTCGGTAGCCAGCGCGCACGCCATTGGTATCGCACACAGAAATTCTGACCTGCGGACTCAGATCCGCATTTCTATTCCAGCCTGCTGCATAAAGGCCTTGGCTTCGCCCACGGTGTATTCGCCGAAGTGGAAAATGCTGGCGGCGAGTACAGCATCGGCCCCGCCTTTCAGGACCCCATCCGCCAGGTGCTGCAGATTACCGACACCGCCGGAAGCAATCACCGGTACCGATACCGCATCGGAAATGGCGCGGGTCAGGGCCAGGTCAAAGCCGTTCTTGGTGCCATCCCGATCCATGCTGGTCAGCAGGATTTCACCGGCGCCGTAGCTATCCATTTTTTTCGCCCATTCCACCGCGTCGATACCGGTGGGTTTGCGGCCGCCGTGGGTGAAGATTTCCCACTTGGGCTCTTTGTCATTGCCTACCTGCTTGGCGTCGATGGCAACAACGATGCACTGGCTGCCGAAGCGCTCGGCGGCTTCGCGCACGAAGTCGGGATTGTGCACCGCGGCGGAATTGATTGCAGTCTTGTCGGCACCGGCATTGAGCAGGTTGCGGATATCCTGGATCTCGCGCACGCCGCCGCCCACGGTGAGCGGGATAAATACCTGTGAGGCCATCTTTTCCACCGTGTGCAAGGTCGTATCGCGACCTTCGTGGGTGGCGGTGATGTCGAGGAAGGTGATTTCGTCAGCGCCAGCTTCGTTGTAGCGGCGCGCGATTTCCACCGGGTCACCGGCATCGCGAATGTCGACGAAGTTGACGCCCTTGACGACGCGGCCGGCGTCGACATCCAGGCAGGGGATGATGCGTTTAGCGAGACCCATTGAATAATCCCTGCAGTTACTTCTTCCAGTTGTCGCACAGTTCCTGCGCGGCGCGCAGGTCGAGTTTGTCTTCGTAGATGGCACGGCCAGTGATAGCGCCGAAAATTTCGGTGTTTTCGTCGCCGGCTTCCAGCAGCTGCTGGATGTCTTCGATGCAGCTGACACCGCCGGAGGCGATGATCGGAATTTGCACGGCGCGCGCGAGGTCCATGGTGGCCTCGATATTGACGCCCTGCATCATGCCGTCGCGGGCGATGTCGGTATAGACGATGGAGCTCACGCCGCAATCCTGGAACTGCTTGGCGAGCTCGGTGGCCTGCACGTCGGAGACTTCGGCCCAGCCTTCGGTGGCGACCAGACCGTCTTTGGCGTCGAGGCCGACGATGATGTGGCCTTCGAATTCTCTACAGGCTTCTTTCACCAGTTTGGGATTTTTCACCGCGGCGGTGCCGATGATGGCCCAGGTAACACCGGCGTCGATATAGCGCTCGATGGTTTTCAGATCGCGGATACCGCCGCCGATCTGAATCGGGAATTTGGGGAACTGGCGGGCAATGGCTTTGACGGCATCGCCGTTAACGGGGTTGCCGGCAAAGGCGCCGTTCAGGTCGACGATATGCAGGCGCTTGGCGCCGTGGCTGAGCCAGTGTTCGGCGGTAGCGACCGGGTCGTCGGAGAAGACAGTGGCGTCTTCCATCTCACCCTGGCGCAGGCGTACACACTGGCCGTCTTTCAGATCAATGGCTGGGATTACGATCATTTTGGTTAACTTCCTGTAGATTGATCCGGCCCCGCGTGGTTCTCAGCTGGCCCGGTGGCGGCGCAGCACCGGGGAAGGGGTTTCGGAACCGCTGTGAATACATCCCTGTACGCTGCGTCGGCAACATCCCTGTTGCCGACGCTTCCGAAACCCCTTCCCCGGCACTCCGCCTTCGCATGCAAATTTTTTACTTCGTCAGCCGTGTTTGCACTGACCTGTAGGAGCCTGCTTGCAGGCGAACCTGTAAAACCACCGCGGGTATTCGCCTGCAAGCAGGCTCCTACAAAAGCGGTCTGCAACTTCTATGCTGCGCCGTTCCAACCGACAAAATTCTTCAGCAGCTGCATCCCCGCATCCGCGCTTTTCTCCGGATGGAACTGGGTGGCAAAAATATTGTTGCGGGTAACCGCAGCCGCAAACTTCACACCGTAGTCGGTCTCGCCGGCAACGGCGTTGTTATTCTCCGCAGGCACGTAGTAGCTGTGCACAAAATAAAAGCGGCTGCCATTTTCGATATCGCGCCACAGCGGGTGGTCGATTTTCTGCTGCACCTGGTTCCAGCCCATATGCGGGACTTTCAGGCGTTGGCCGTTTTCTTGCAGATCGGTACCAAAGAATTTTACCGGCTGCGGGAATAGGCCGAGGCAGTCGACGCCATTATTTTCTTCGCTGCGTTTCATCATGATCTGCATGCCCACGCAGATGCCGAGTATCGGCAGCCCGGCTTCGATGCACTGGTTGAGCAGCGGTACGAAGCCTGGGCGGATGAAGCCTTCCATGCAGTCGCGAATGGCGCCAACGCCGGGGACGATAAGACGGTCGGCGCCGTGAGCTTCCTCCGGGGTGGTGGCGAGTACCACTTCGTCAGTGGGGGCGACCTTTTTCAGGGCGCTCGCTACGGAGTGGAGATTGCCCATGCCGTAGTCGAGGACGACGATCTTTTGCACAGTCACTTTTCCCTACCTCTGCTTACAGCACGCCTTTGGTGGAGGGCATGGCGCCTTCCATGCGCGGGTCCGGGGTCAGGGCCATGCGCAGGGCGCGGCCGAACGCTTTGAATACGGTTTCGATCTGGTGGTGGGCGTTGAAGCCGCGGATGCAGTCGATGTGCAGGGTCACCAGCGCGTGGTTTACAAAGCCCTGGAAGAATTCGTAGAACAGCTCGGTGTCGAAGTTGCCGATGCGCTTCTGGGTAAAGGGTACATTCATGGTGAGACCGGGGCGACCGGAGAAGTCGATGACGACCCGACTCAGCGCCTCGTCCAGTGGCACGTAGGCGTGGCCGTAGCGGGTCATGCCTTTCTTGTCGCCCACCGCCTGATTGATGGCCTTGCCGAGGGTGATGCCGATATCTTCTACGGTGTGATGGTCGTCGATGTGCACATCGCCGTCGCAGGTTATATCCATGTCGATCATGCCGTGGCGGGCAATCTGGTCCATCATGTGCTCAAGGAAGGGTACACCGGTGTTGAATTTGCCGGTGCCTTTGCCGTCGAGATTGACGCTGACCTGGATCTTGGTTTCCAGGGTATCGCGGTTGACGCTGGCGGTGCGCATGAGGTCTGCATCCTTGATTGCGAGCTTGTTTGCAAGTCAGTTCGGCCCCGTTGGCCGGCCTGAGACAGAAGGCGCGAATTATACGCCCAAATGGGGCGGAATTTGGCGGTTAGTCTCAGATGAAACTTGATTCGTCACTGATATCAAATATCATACCGCCCATGACTATGTACCCCCGCCATAAGACCCCTGTCTGGGTCAGCCTTGTGCTGCTGTTCGCGCTCACGCTCGCGCAGCCGGTGCTGGCGGAGCATATTCACATCGACGACCGCTCGCACCAGCTGTGCGACCTGTCCCACAACCACACGCCTGCGCCCGTGGGCAGTGAGTTCGCCTTTGCCACTGAAGACCTGGCGCCGCTGTATACCGAACAGCAGTCCCCAGTAGCACTCGACTGCCAGCCGGAACGCCAGTCCGCCCGCGGCCCGCCCGCACTCCTGTCACTCCGCTAAAAAACCACTTTTTTGCATTTCCGGCACCGGCCTTTGGGTGGCTGCTGCCCGTCCGTGACAGGAATAACCAACAATGTACCGAGTAAATACTCTGGCGCTGGCAATTGCCTGTGCGCTGTCTTCTGCCGTTTCCGCCCAGGTCGCCGAAAACGGGGCCGACAACAGGAATGAAAACCTGGAAGAGGTCAACGTCACCGTCTCTCCCCTGGCCAAGCCCGCCGATGCGGTGGCCGCGCCGGTTTCCGTGCTGAAAGGCGACGAGCTGCGCAAATCCGCCGCCGCCACCCTGGGCCAGACCCTGGACAGCCAGCTGGGCGTGGCCAATGCCTCCTTCGGTGGCGGCGTGGGCCTGCCGGTCATTCGCGGCCAGAGTGCCAACCGGGTGAAGATACTGAGCGACAATCTGGACGTGGCCGACGCCTCCAACACCAGCTCCGACCACGCCGCCAGTATCGAGCCGCTGCTGGCCAACAGCATCGAGATCCTGCGCGGTCCCGCTGCGCTGCGCTATGGCAGCGGCGCCATCGGCGGGGTGGTGAACGTGATCGACGGCCGTATTCCCACCGTAGTGCCGGAGGCAATCGAAGGCGCGGTGGAAATGCGCCACGACACCGCCAACGGCCAGGACGCCGGCGTCTTTCGCCTGCAGGGCGGCGCGGGCAACCTCGCCTGGTACCTGGACGGAGTCTACCGCGAGAACGGCAACACCCAGATTCCCGGCCTCGCCATCCGCGAGCATGAGGAGCACGAGCACGAAGGCGAGGAGGGTGAAGACCACCACGAGCACGAGGAGGAATTCAACACCGACGGCTTCGTCGGCAACACCAGCGCCCGCGCCAAGAGCGGCAGTGCCGGCCTGTCCTGGATCACCGACAGCGGCTTTGTGGGCTTCTCTGTCAACCGCCTGGAGAACAACTACGGTATTCCCCTCGGTACCCACGAGCACCACCACGAAGACGAGGAAGGTGAGGAACACGCGCTGGAGGAAGGCCACGAGGAAGAACACGAAGAACACGGTCCCGGCGCCGTGCGCATTGACCTGGCCCAGACCCGCTACGACCTGAAGGGCGAGCACGACTTCAACAGCGACTACTGGGACAAACTCAGCTTCCGCCTCGGACACAACGATTACGAGCACGTGGAACTGGAAGCCCACGAGGACCACTTCCACGAGGGCACCCGCTTTACCAACAAGGCGTGGGAGAGCCGCGTAGAACTGACCCACGACGACGGCGGCGAGTGGCGCGGCGCCTACGGCCTGCAGCTGTCGCGCAAGGATTTTGCCGCGATTGGCGACGAGGCATTCATCCGCCCATCCGTCACCGACAGTATCGGCGCCTTCACCATGAAGGAGCGCGAGTGGGGCAAATGGCATATGGACCTGGGCGCGCGCCTGGAAAATGTCACCATCGATCCGGAGTACGGCAGCGACAAAGACTTTGATCTGATCGGGCTGTCCGGCGCTATCCAGTACTTCCTCGCCGAGCATCAGCACCTGAGCCTCGGCCTCACCAGTGCCGAGCGCGCGCCGGTGGCGGAAGAACTGTTTGCCGACGGTGCACACCTGGCGGAGTCCCGCTACCTGATCGGCAGCGAAGACCTCGATAAGGAAAACTCCGTCAACCTGGAGCTGGGCTATCACCACCACAACCAGGAGGCCAGCGGCTGGCACGCGGCCAGAATAGAGGCCAGCGTTTTCTACAACCGCATTGCCGATTACATCTACGCCGCCAACACAGGTCTCGTAGACGAAGAAAGCGAATTCGACATTTATGGCTACCAGAATCGCGACGCCACTTTCTACGGCGCCGAAGCGTCTGTGCAGTTCCCGCTGACCAATGGCCTCAGCGTGACCCTGTTCGGCGACAGTGTGCGTGCGAGCTTCGACGAGCGCATCGCCGGCCAGTCGAGCGAAGTGCCGCGTCTGCCGCCACTGCGTTACGGTTTTGCGCTGGGTGGCGACTACGCCAACTGGAACTGGCAGTGGCGCAACACCCACGCCACCGCCCAGGATCGCCCCGGCGCGTTTGAAGAAGCCACCGACGCCTATACCCGTATGGATCTCAGCGCCCAGTACAACTTCAAACTGGCGGGCAACGACGCTGTGCTCTTCGCCAACGCGCGCAACCTGCTGGACGAAGAGATCCGCAACGCCACCTCACTGCTGCGCGACTTCGCGCCGGAAGCCGGACGCAGTATTGAAGCCGGAGTAAGGTTTCATTTCTGATCGGCAACTGCTTCAATAGTCTGCATCCGCGGTGCCCGGGAACCCACCTCAAGACAAGATTCCCGGGCGCCGTTTCTCTCTGCCAATTCCAGGCATCTCTAAAAATCGTCGCGGGTGGCTGGTGGTGGCCGCCGGGCGCCGCAAGGCGCACGCGCAATAGATTTTTGGAGGTGCCCTCCAGAATAAGGATGCCTCTGTATGGCCTGGATCAAACGCGGACTTATTACCCTCGTTGTTTTGTTTCTCCTCTTCGCCGGCGTAATCGCCTGGTTCCTATTCAGTCTCGACGCCAACCAGTACAAATCCAGGATCGTGCAGCTGGCCGCGGATCAGGGCATTGCCCTGACCCTCGACGGCGATATCGGCTGGCAGCTGTGGCCGAATATCGCGCTCAAGCTCGAAGGCGTGAAGGTTGCACCACTGGCACTGCCCAGCGAATCGCTGCTGGAAGCAGACAAGATGGCGGTCGGCGTGGCGTTGATGCCGCTGCTCGACAAGCGCGTCGAAGCCAAAGAGATCGTGCTGCTTGCCCCCCGTGTCGAACTGACCGTCGACCAAAACGGCAAGGGCAACTGGGAACTGATTACCGACGCCATCGAAGCCAAGGCCAAGCTGGACGAACAGCAGAAACAGCAGACGCCGCCCACACTCGAGATTCCCAAGGAAGAAGCGCCCACCTCCGGCGGCCTCGAACTGGCACTGGAAAAGCTGCGCCTGGAAGACGGCGTACTGCGTTACACCGATAAGCAGGCCGGCAGCGAATACGCCATCAGCCAACTGCACATCAGCGCCGACAATCTGGTGCCCGGCGGCAAACCCGGCGACGTGCGCCTGCGCGCGGCGCTCGCAGGCAGCGGCTTCCCCGAGCCGGTCAACCTGGACATCCACAGCAACCTCGCGATCGACGAGGGCCTGAACGGCCTGCGGGTGCAGCCCGCCAACATCAAACTCACCGGCGCCGAAGGCGCGGAGGCGCAGATTAACCTGCGCGGCAATGTGCGCCGCGCCAAGGCCGACGCTCCCTGGCAAATCCAGCTCAACCTCAACGCGGACGTCAATCCCGTCACCGGCTGGCTCGCCGCCGTCGGCAGCGATTACCACCCCCAAAGCACCGCAGCCCTGAAGAAGCTGCACATCGAAGCCGACATCAGCGGCACCGACAAGCAGATGTTCCTGGAACCGCTGCAACTGGCACTCGACGACAACAACTTCACCGGCAGCGCCAGCTTCCAGGCCGCCACCAACGCCAAAGACGTTCCCAGTGTTTCACTGAGCCTCAAGGGTGGTGAGTTGAACGTGGACGACTATCTCCCACCCCCAGTCGACACACCGGAGCAGAGCGAACTCAGTGCCGACGTGGCCGCAGCCCAGCCGGTGCCCCTGCCGCTGGAATCCATGCGCGGCTTCAACGCCAAGCTGGACCTGACCCTCGACAAACTGCACGCAATGGATTTCGACATCGACAAACCCCAGCTGGCGGTGAATGTGAACAACGGCCTGTACCAGCTGAACAAACTGGCCGCCGGCCTCTACGGCGGCGAACTGAACAGCACCGGCGTGTTCAACGCCCGCGGTGATTCCGCCCGCGGCGAGCTGAGCGGCGGCCTTACCGGCGTGGAAATCTCCAAGGTGCAGGAAGCACTGTTCGCCAGCGACGAGCCGCAAGCGGCAGACCAGAAGAGAGTCACCCTGTCCGGCAAGACCAACCTCACCTGGGTGGCGCAAACCACCGGTGCCGACACCCTGGCGCTGCAGAAAAACCTGCGCGCCGCGGTGCAGCTGAACGCCGCGGAACTGGCACTGGCGCCGTTCAACCTGGAAAAAGGCATGTGCCAGCTGGTGAGCTATGCGGAAAAAACCCCGCTGCCGGAAAAAGAATGGCCCGCACAGACCCGCCTGCAGGACCTGCGCGCCAGCGTGAACCTGAATGGCGATGTCGCCAAGGTTGAGGGCATCAACGCCGGTATTGAGAACATTGCGCTCACCGGCGACGGCACCGTCGATCTGGAGCAACAGAACTTCGACTTCGCGCTCGGTCTCGCGCTGGTGGGGGAAAAGACCTCCGGCAACGGCTGCTCGGTGCAGAACGATCGCTGGCGCAACCGTCCGCTGCCGCTGCGCTGTAACGCCAGCTTCAACGAAGTTGGCGCCACCACCTGCAAACCCGACAGCCGCCGCCTCGACGACCTGATCCGCGACGAGCTGAAGTACAAGGCGGAGAAAAAATACGGCGAAAAGGTGGAGAAGAAAACCGAAGAGCTGAAGGACAAGCTGAAAGACCGCTTCAAGGGCCTGTTCAACCGCGGAGACAAAGAAGAATCCGCGCCCGAGCCAACGCCATAACCTCCAGCGCCGTAGGAGCCTGCTTGCAGGCGAATAGTTCGAGCTCTGTTCTGTTCGCCTGCAAGCAGGCTCCTAGGAAAATGCGCTACAGAGTTCCGACTCCCTCTTGCTGTAGGAGCCGGCCTGCCGGCGAATGGCTCAAAGCTCTGCCCTGTTCGCCTGCAGGCAGGCTCCTACAAAAATGCGCTACAGAGTTCCGGCTCCCTCTTGCTGTAGGAGCCGGCCTGCCGGCGAATGGCTCAAAGCTCTGCCCTGTTCGCCTGCAAGCAGGCTCCTACAAAAATACGCTACAGAGTTCCGACTCCCTCTTGCTGTAGGAGCCGGCTTGCCGGCGAATGGTTCAAAGCTCTGCCCTGTTCGCCTGCAGGCAGGCTCCTACAACGTAGCCCTGATTTTCTCGCCCCTTTCTATTCCCCATCCACAAACCTGTAACTTTCCCCCGCTATCCTGTCCCGCATAAATATCGGTAGCCAAAGAGCACTGATCACAACACCCGGGGACAACAGTACGCATGGAGAGTGGACCGGCCAAAATTCTGTCGACGTTTTCCACCCTGCGGGAGCGGACGTTCCGCGATCTCGTTGCGGAAAAAGCCAGCCTGCTCTCCTTTATCCGCAGACGCACACGCAACGGTGCCGAAGCCGAGGATATTTACCAGGAGGCGATGGAGCGCCTGACGCGAAAACTGCGTACCGGCACCGTGCCAGACAATCCCCTCGGCTACATGTACCGAATTACCACCAATCTCATCAACGACAGCCAGCGCCACAACGAACAGCCGCTGGAACCACTGGACGATGTCGCGGAGAGCCTGCGCTGCCAGCGCCCTCAGCCAGACCAGCAGCTGAATGACCAGCAGCACCTGGCGCTGTTTGTGAAACAACTGAACGACCTGCCAGTGACGCTCAGAAGCATCATCGTGTTGAGCAGGGTGCACGGCGTCAGCAATAAACAGATCGCCCTGCAATTCGGCCTCAGCGCGAAAGCGGTGGAAAAGCAAATCAACCGGGCCATCCGAAATATCGAAGCCAGAATGGCCCAGCAGCTGGAATCAGAAGGCTGACGGACAAGGTCTTACTATTCATCAATGACGCCCATGAAGAAACAATGTCCGCTCGGCGAACAACACCCGCTCAGCGAAAAGGAAGAAGAACGAATCTACCGCTGGATCGTCCACGGCGAGGCAGAGAAGGCCGATGCCGAGGCGTGGCGGCAATACCAGAACTGGCTGCAGGAAAGCCCGGCCAGAGCACACAAGGCCAGCCAGGTGGACGGCGTCTGGAATCACCCCGAGTTTGAGAAGGCCGCGCGTCTCATAGGCAGCACACTCCCGCTGGACACGGCCACGCCCCGGCGCTATCGCAATCCCTGGTACCTGGCGGCAGCCGCCGCAGGTTTTCTGGTAGCGATTACGGTATCGCTGCTGCAGCCATCAAACCCATCGACAGATGCCGGCAATCGCCTCTATGCCACCGAGCGCCAACAGACCAGCCGCAACGCACTGGCCGACGGATCAACGCTGGATATGAGCGCCCAGTCCCGCGTTGCCGTGGACTTTAGCGAGCGCGAGCGCCGCATCCGCCTCTACGATGGCGAGGCCCGGTTCACCGTCGCCAAAGACCGGCAGCGCCCGTTCGTCGTGGAATCCCGCCAGGCGTCAGTAAAGGCGTTGGGCACCGTGTTCAACGTGGACCAGCGCGGCGATATCACCGAGCTTACGGTGCTGGAAGGCCTGGTATCCGCGCACCCGCTGAACCGGCCGGACAAAACACAGCACGTCGCCGCCGGCGAGCGTGTGCGCATTTCCGGCAACGCCATCGGGCCTGTGCAAAAATTCGATCTGCACAATTACAGTGACTGGCTGCAGGGGCTGGTGCAGGTGGAAAACATACGGCTGGAAGAACTGCTGGTGGAATTCAACCGCTATTCCGACACGCCGCTGATCGCCGGGGATCGACACACACGGAACCTGCGCGTGGGTGGGACGTTTGACCTCAAGGACATACACACCAACCTGCAGATTCTCGCGACCCTGCACGGCCTGACAATTTCCGATTCCGGCGACGAAATCGTTTTGCGGTCGAATGGTAATTCCACCCACAGCTCCCTGTAGGAGCCTGCCTGCAGGCGAATAGAACCGGGCTCCGGACTGTTCGCCTGCAGGCAGGCTCCTACAGGGCGTGTAGCGGTATCAAACGCTAAAACTCCACCGCCACCCGCAACTGATACCGCCGCCCCTGCCGATATGCCATAAACGTCTCCTCACCCTGCGCAAAATGCCGCGCGTCGTCCAGCAGGTTCTCCATAGAAAAGGTTGCGTGAATCCCGTCAAACACCGGCGTGTTGAACACCAGCGCCAGGCTGTCGTACGGATCGCGGTATACATCCGGCACATGGAGGTTATTGCTCACAATATCCAGCTCCCGCCCCGCGCGCTTGTACAGCAGCGATGCACTGCGGCCGCTGTCGAGATGCTGGTACTGCAACTGCAGGCCGCCGAGGTATGCGGGCTGCCCCTGCAGCGGCCGGGTTTTGCCCGCGCGCCAGCGGTCCGGCGGCATCGCCACCTGCGAAACCATGCCCGCGTAACTGGACTGCAGCGCGAGCTTGTGCGCATCGGCAAACACCCGCTGGTAATCCAGCTCCAGCTCGTAACCATACAAACGGGCGGAACCGGTATTGGTGTAGCTGTAGATGTTGAAGGCCTGATTGTTGGCAATCACCGGATCGAAGAACACACCCTCGATGGCGTTGCGGATGGTTTTGTAAAAACCGAGCAGTTTCACATCGAGCCCCAGCCCCTCATCGCGCCACTGCCAGTGCAAGTCCCAGTTCTGCGCCGCGGCCGCTTTGAGGTTGGGATTGCCGGTAATCTCGATGCGCAGGTCGGTGTCTTCATAGCGCCGCGGCATCAGTTCGTTGACGCCGGGCCACACTGCGGTTTCGCTGTAGCCCAGGCGCAACGCCTGCTGTGGCGCAGGATCAAATGCCAGCGCGGCAGAGTAGAGCGTGCGCGCACCGTCCAGCAGCGGCACCCAATCCTGCGGCTGTGCATCCCAGAAATCCGCCTTTACCCCGTCGCGCTCGCGCCGCGCGCCCAGCACAAACTGCCAGCGCTCGCCGAGGCGGATATCCGCCAGTAGATACGCCGCGCGGTTGCGGTGCTCCGCCGCGTAAAAACTGCCGTCCAGCTCGGGCGGGCTCACAAACAGTTTTACGTCGTCATCCAGCAGAAAGCCGTCGGTACCGGGGGCGCCGATAATGGTTTCCGGGGTCAGAATATCCGCAGGATTCGCACTCTGGATCAGCGGCTCGTTCTTTTCGATATCGCCCTTGGCGATAAACGTGTACTCCAGCAGATAGCCGTCCTGGCGCGCATCCATCAGCTCCAGGCCCGACTTCAACTCTCCGCTCCAATCCTCCAGCTCCCACACCCAGGCCGCATTCACACCCGCGCTCAGGGTTTCCTCGCGCATATCCTCCCAGGACACCTCAAAATGGTTGTAGCCCGGCTCAAAACGGTAGGAATCGGAAGCGCTGCTGCGCCGG
The DNA here is from genome assembly GCF_005771435.1 of Microbulbifer harenosus. Lineage (GTDB taxonomy): Bacteria > Pseudomonadota > Gammaproteobacteria > Pseudomonadales > Cellvibrionaceae > Microbulbifer > Microbulbifer harenosus. The sequence goes on along the minus strand of NZ_VANI01000004.1, from coordinate 279,676 downwards.
TAGAGGTAGCGCACATCAAACGGGCGGGTAAAGCGGGAGCGCGCGGAGGTGAGATGCCAGTTCAGTGCAATACGTTCTTCCGGCCCAGTAAAATGGCGCCCGTAAAACTGCCCCAGCCCCATCCGGGTTTCCGTCCAGTTGGACAGACTGCGCAGGCTGGCGCCGCCGTCGTACTTGCCGAAACCATCGCGCTCGCGGGTTTCAATCTGCTCGGTGCGGTTTACACTCTGGCGCAGCAACAGGAAATTGCTGCCGAGAAAATGCCGCTCATCCAGCCCGTAACCCAGCGCCAGCAGACCGTTCAGATTGATCACATTTTCCAGGCGACGGTGGTGGCCGTCTTCTGTGGCGTACAGGCTGCCCGCGTTATTACCATCCGCATTCTCCGGCGCCGAAAAACGGTTCAGCACCTGAGAGAACAGCTCCCGCTGCTGCCACTCGTTCTGGTAGCCGAGGGAGGCCGCCGCGCCCCAACTGTGGTGCCCGTGTTGCCAGGCGCGGCCGCCGCTAAGATTCAGCAACCCATCCACTCCGGCATTGCCGTGGTAAATGCCGAGTTTGCGTGCGCCGTGTGCGTTTTCCAGGATTGCCTCACCGGCCGCCTCCCGCTGCGCCGGGCTCCAGTTATCCGGGCTGCCGAGACGCGCATTTTCCGCCAGCACCGGTGGCAGTGCGCGGCCGCCGTCGTCGTACCCCAGCCAGTCGCGGCCACCGGTGTAACCGCGGATCACCGGCGCGCCGGTGGTGCCACTGCGGTAGCCGCCGCCGGAAACCAGTGTGAGGTAGGGGGTTTCTGGAATACGCCGGGTTTCGATATTCACCACGCCCGCGCTGGCGTTGCCCGGCGCATCCGCAAATACCGATTTGCGCAGATCCACCTGGTTCAGAATATTCACCGGGAACACATCCAGCGGCACCCGCTGGCCGGAGGGTTCAAGGCTCGGAATGGTGGCACCGTTCAACCGCACCGACTGGTAGCGTCCCTTCATGCCGCGGATCACCGCGTAGCGCTCCTGCTCCAGCTTTACCCCGGAGATCAGTTCCAGCGCCGAGGCGAGGTCGGTAATACCGAGGGATTGGATGCGCTCAAACTCCAGCACCGCATCCGCACTGCCCAGATAATTGCCGTACTGGTTGCCGCTGCCGGTGGATGATTGCGCCGGTAAAGGGCTGGCCTCCACCACCACTTCGGCCATCGCAGGTGCCGGCACCGGCGCCGACGCCACTTTTTCTTTGACGGGTTCCGCGCGGAAGATCACCAGCGTATCGTCAATGACCCGGTAGGCCAGGCCTCGCGGTTCCAGCAACCGGTGCGCCTGTTGTTGCCAAAAGAGTTCTGAAGAGAATTCCGAAGAGAGTTCCTGCGGCGAGCAATCCGGCTGCCACACCACCCGCTCACCCTTTACGAGATCCGGAATGGTTACCAGGTGGTAGCCGGATGCCTTCGCCAGTGCATACAGCGCCGACAACAGGCTCTGCTCGGAGCCAGCCGGCCCAGCAGATAAAGAACCGCCCGTATCGCAGGATTGCCCCGCCACCGGCAAGGTAGAGAATGGCCCTAACAGCACACAGCACAGAGCCAGCGGACGCAGTGCACAGGGAATAGCCAGAAAAACTCCGGGAACCGCAATATTTAGGGGGACGTTACCGCATCGGTTCCCGGATAGTCGCAAACGGCTATTGCGAAAAAATGACAATTCAAAAGGCGCTACGCCGCTCCGGATGCCATTATTTAATTCGCACTAGCCTGTGGCCATCAGATGTCCTGGTCTGACGCCTTATCGACAAAAATCTGCACACCGCTGAACGAGAAAGTGCCCAGGGGCTCAATACCCAGCAGGCAGCTCAGGGTGGATACCGGCTGTTGATTGAACAGGGTAGTGATTACCTCATTGCCGGCCGACTCACCGAAGCTCACGTTTCCCTTGTATGCTCCGATTGGAGCGCGGTCACCAATGGCCGGCTGTAAAGCAATAAAATCGAGCTTGCCGTAGTTCCACTGAACCAACTGTGACAGAGAAAAACTCTGCAGTGCACAATTGGCGATACCACTACCACCAAATGAAACCGTAGCTTCAACATCCTCTACCGGACCATTCTCGTCGACACAAGCCGAGATAACGGCCAAACCGGAAACCTCATGCGATTCATCCTCTACCGTCAATGGGCCGGAAAAAGTGAATGAACCGGAGATCGCACACATACGGCCATTCAGTTCCTGTGCCTGCACGGAACCAACGGAGAACAGAGAAATTCCCAGTACAACTCCGATAATTCCAAACACCTTTGACAAAGCCAAATCTGTGATTACCTTTTTCATTGCAAGCTCCATAATGCGATTCAAAATTTATTGATTACCTATGCCCGATCTTCAACAATCAGGCTGACTGAAATGCGCAGGCAAAGCCTGCGCACAACAAATATCAACACGCTATTTACAAAAGATCAGTCACAGGCCGGAGCAGACCAGAAAGAGGATCCGCTGAAACCAAGCGCTGAACCACTGGAACTGGGCATATCCCAATTGGACGGGTCTCCATCAATTTCGGTACAACCGTAATTGATGTTGCTCCACTGACCGGAGGCGCTGACATAGGCACCCGTAGTTTCATCACAGTTTTTCGCGTCGTAACTGGAACCTACAATTACATGCTGGAAAGTGCCATCGGTGCCTTCTTTCAATTTGAAGGGCACATTGGCGGGGGTTCCGGTACCAACGTAATCAATGCTCATAGCAAAGATACTGCCATTTGAACGCGGCAAAGCATTGTCGTTGTCCGGATTATTGGCCAGCTCTAAGGCGTAGCCAGCATTATCACCCTGTTTAATACTGACATTTACGAGATAACCCTGATAACCCAAGTCCCAGTCTATGCTGTCGTCTTCGTTGCAGGTCATCCACATATTGGTGATTGCAGCATTACCACCAAAGAACTCAACGCCGTCGTCTTGGTTGCCATGTACATGTACATTATTGATGGTGGTGGAGCTGTTCACTGCATACAGCGTCAGGCCGTTGATCTCATTGCCATCAGTAATCACGTGGCCGCCCTCGGCGATTACCACATATTCCAAAGTGCCACTGCTCATAGTATTCGGCGCGGACAGGTGGCCGGCGCCGAAGTAAGCAGCGCTGGCAACGCCTTCCATGGTGCAGACATCGCCCATCTGACCGCCGCTGATGGCGCCGCTTGGGCAGGCGTTGCTCTCGCCAAAACCGGCCAGAACCAGGCCGCCCCACTCACCGGAACCGGTCATGTTGTTGTCCAGGGAGGAGAACACGATCGGATCGTTGGCGGAGCCCTGTGCGTCGATCTGCGCACCGCGGGAAATGATCAGTGCGGACGCGCTATCCACGGAACCGGCAATCTGGGCACCCGCTTCGATCTGCAGCACAGTCTTGTCGACAGTGCTCGGATCAGCATTCTGGGTGTTACCGTTACCGACTACCACGATACCCGGCAGGGTCCACACAATTGGATCAAGGGTGTCAGCACTTTCTTTTGCCAAAACAACAGTGTTGTTGCCTTCGATGATGGAAGTCGGGAGTTCACAGTTGAGATAGGTACCACCGTTGAACGATACCAGCCCCTTATCTGTACCGTTGAAATTACAGCTGCTATCAACAAGACCAAGGTTTACAACAGCGGCATTGGATACAGAAGTCACTGCCAGCAGGCTCAGAGACAATAATGTCTTTTTCATAAGAAATTCCTTCCAAGTGTTGTGATTCATGATTCCGAAAAACTGTCAGTCTGGAAAAACAGAAACGCCACAGCATTCCAACCAAACATACTCCAAGTGAATAAGACCGGATCTGTCCGGCAAACAAAGACTACAGACCGTCAATTAATTATTTGTTTAATATCAGAAATCATTTGAACTTAGAAAACAAAACTACAAGCGAATCAATTATAACCAGACTGTATAGACGGATTTTTCAAACGCAGGCGACATTTATTTCAATGAATTATTCAATGCAAATTCTTTACAGAAAACCGGCGCAAACGCGCAAACGCGAAAACAAAAAATGACCGGAATCACTTCCGGCCATTTATTTATACTCGACAAACTTTCTGAAAATTCGACGTTATACGATCAATCAGCAGATATCTGATAGCCGGCATCAATCGGAATAAAATAATCCAGCGTGCCCAAATAATTGGTATCCAGAATGAAGTCTTTATTGACCGTCTTTGATGCCGAATAGTCCGAGGCGGCCTCACCCAGGTTGATCACATCGGGCGTCGCGTACTTGCGATTTTCCCAACCGGAAAGCCGGACAACGCCCTCTACATCCTGGAAATTCGCTTCTGCAGCCCGGGTGCCAACCGTCCAGCCGAAACGGTAGATATCCGCGTTGGCTTCGCTGGGGTTTTTCACGGTGGTGAGATCACTGGCGGTGCCGGCAACATTGGTGACGGTTTTACTGGTAAAGCGGGTATCGAATGCCTGTTCCAATCCGGCATTGTTGGAGAACTGGGTACAGCCAAGTGCCACCTGATCGAAGATTACTTCCTCACCTACCAGTGCGTCTACGCTGCCGTCGGTCTTGATACACCAGTCCGGCGCCCAGCCGAACCCGATTGGATAGGGGTGACTGGTGCTGAATCCGCGATCGTAACCCGTTTTGTTCGTACCGAGCACACTATTGTGCAGGTATAGACCGGAACCGCCTGACAGTTCGATCATGGAACTCAGCGCATCGGAGTAACGTTCTGGCTGCGCTTCTGTATATCGCAACGACAGATTGGCAATGGTAGGTGCGGAACGGGGCAAATCGTTTTCATGGCCGACAGCGCCGTTGATTCCGTGAATTACCGGGTAGTAATGCGACGAAGTGACGTCACCGTCGGTTTCCTGGTAAATTGTCCGGTAGTTACCATCGGCATCCGTACCCGCCAGCGCCATGGTCAGCTGCATCATAAGCCACACGGACTGTAGCGTGCCCTGATAGCCGTGGTTCCATTTAATAACGCTGCCACCCAGCACAGCGCGCGCGCTATTGGAGCCGATATTCACGTTGCGGAAATTGACCGCACCACCGTCGATGTCAATCACCGGCTTGCCGAAGCTTTCCTCAAGTTTGTCAGTCAGGGCACCGGAAAACAGGAAATTGTGAATCTCGCTACCGCCGCCGACACTATTTAGCTGCAGGCGGCCGCCGACCAGTTCCAGATTCTCGATCCACAGATTGCCGTGGCTGTTGTCGTAACCGCCGTAGTAACCGAACTCGCCCTGGATATTGCAGATGTTGGTGCCGGGCTCGGCCATGGCATCGGGGCACTGGTTGTTGCGGCCGAAACCGTCAACGATCAGGCCGCGCCACGGGCCCGTTCCGCTCAGACCCACCGGACCCAGGCCGTCGGTATCGGCGTCGTCTTCCAGCGCCACTTCACCCAGGGCCAGCAGCGCGCCACCGCGGGTAACATGTAGGGCACCGCCGGCCGTAGCCACTACATCGGCGCTGGGTCCAATTTCCAGGGTGACCGGGTTTTCCTTCATATCCTGCAGCTGCGCCAGATCGGTAATTTCCAGGTGACCCTCTCCGACGCGCACCAGCCCGTTCAGCAGCCATACGGTCGGCACGGGGTCGCGCACCATAATTGTTGGAAAAGCATCACCCAATAAATAGTCTTCGCTAATTTGCCCCCCCGCTTCTGCCGCCAATCGCTCGCTGCCGGTATAGGTGCTCAGTACCAGATCCTCAGTAATGGTGCCGCGCAGTCCGCAGACCGGGCGGTTAGCCTTTGCTGACGAAATTTGCGGCCCACCATCGGGCAAGTAAACTGGATAGTCGTCATCCGATTCAAAAACAAAGTCATCCTCCAACACGCCCATAAAATCGCACTCCGCCGCAAGCACCACGCCCACGGAATCGCTCCAGCCCAGATACCAGTCGTCCACCGAGTCGCGCACCGAACCCATATAACCCACACCTGAGTTCAGGTACATGGCAACACCGCCGGCCAGGGTGAAGTCGATACTGGATTCGATGCCGGGAATCTCACTGCCACTGGCGACAAAGTTGGTATCCAGCACCGCGGGCACCTGATACACACCGCTCAGGCCCTGGGTGCTGGCGGCGTAGTCCATTCCCGCCTCTTCGTCTTCTTCGGCAATGGTGTCGCCGCAGTCCAGCACCACATTGTCGAAAAAGATCTGCGCCGGATTGCTGGTCTGCAGGCTGGCGGTGGTCGGGTCGTCGATATCCAGGCAGGTGTTGAAGTCCGCCACCACCGAGTTGTACAGCAGCAGGCCGGAACCCTGCTCCAGCAGGATGGCGGTGTCCGCCTTTTCTGCGCCCTTCACGGTAATATTCGCCATCACCGGGCGCGAGCGCGGTGCGGCATCATGATTGGCGGCATCGTTGCTGCCATGCAGGGCGTGGCCGAGGCTGTTGTCACCGGCCTGCAGGATGGCGTATTGCAGGGTGCCGCGGTAGCCGCTGGCCCACTGTACCTGGTTGCCTACCACATCTGAGACCAGCAGGTTGTCGATATTTACCGCACCGCCATTTAATGACAGGCCGGCGCTGGCGGAATCGGCAATATCCAGGTAGTTGATCTGCCCGGCGGCGCTGACCTCGTTCAGGGTCAATGCCGGCTGGCCATTGCCCGCATTTAGCAGGCGCAGGTAGTCGATCTCCACAAACCGCTGCTGCGCCAGCGCGCAGATTTCACTACTGGCGCAGTTGTCCACCAAGCCGTTGATGGTGATACCGCCCCAGTGTTCATTGAGCCCCTGGGGTGCCAGTTCAACGGGGTTCTGCGCAGTGCCCAGTACCCGCAGGGCCGCATTCGGATTCAGCGCAAGCGTCGAGCCGGTACTCAGCAAAATTTTGGAGCCCCCGTCGATAACGATCTGGCCCGGCGCCGCCAGCGCCGCTTGTTGCTGCGCCGCATCCAGTGCTGTGAAATCGCTGCCCAGGGTGACGGCGCCATTGATGCGCCAGGCCACTTTTACGTCATTGATGTCATCGTCGAAGTAAAGATTGCCGCTCACCTGTCCCTTGAGTTCACAGATCTGGTAGGTGCTCTGGCCGATGGCTACTGTTTCTTCCAGCAGAGCGCCGGCGCCGTAACAGGGCTCGTAATAAAGACCGAGCTCATAACCGTAGACAAGGGTGCTGCCGCTCAGTGAAGCTGCCGCCACCCCCTCGATGTTGACGTTATCCAGCGCGAGGGTGGCACTGAGATCCGGGTTGAGAGTGTAGAAGTTTTCCGCCTGGGCCAGGGCCTGGGCGGCGTAGTCGCTGCCGTCTTCCGCCGCGGCGGTGGTTTCTCCGCAATAGAAGGCACTGTTGGCAACTGCCACGCTGGTATTGCCATCGCCAATATTCAGGCAGGTAGCAAAGCCCTGCACCACCATATTGTCAATGCCGATATTGCCGCCGCCGGCGAGCGCCAGTGCGGAGCCGGCGTTGAGGGATTGATCCACCAGCGTCAGGCCGTTGATGGATACACCGCTGTCGCCGCTGCCACTGTTCCCGCCTTTGATGGCGGCGAGATCGGACTGGTGGTGGATGATGCTGCTCCACATTTCACCGCCAAAACCGCTGTGCCAGTAAAGCGCGTGGCCCTGGTTGCCCAGGGCTCTGAAACTGCCAATGCTCAGCGCGCCGCCATTCAGCTCCAGGCCATTGGTCGCGCTGTAAAAAACGCCTTGGGGAGCATAACTCTGGCCCAAATGCGGCGCATTGACGGTGATGGCCGCGGAGAGCCGTTCACCACCACTCAACTCACCGCCGGCTTCTGCGGCGTAACCGGTAAAGCCATTACGAGTTCCGAGCAATCTAGTGCCTTCACGGGTTTCCTGCTGCGACAGGCCGCCGTAGTAACCCCACTCACCCTGCACATTGCAGAAATTGTCCGCACCGCCGGTAGTGCCGCAGTCCGGGTGGTAGCCCATGCCGTTTACCACCACACCACCCCATTCGCCGCCGCCGATATTGTCGTCGTCAATGGATACAATATTCGGTGCGAAACTGCCGTTGCGGTGCACCACCACCACGGTGCCGGGCTTTGCATAAACTTTTGACGCGTAGCCACCAACACCGTGGCGCGTATCTGCCTGCAGTTCCGCCAGGGTTGCGTAGCTCTTGCTCTCGCCGATTTCGTAGGTGCCGTCCAGCACCCATACCAGATTTTCATAGTTGTGGCTGCTTTTCAAATTGACTGCGCCGACCTGGCCCGCATCGGCATTTAGCAGGCAGGCCAGGGTTTCCACGCCGTCCACTATCACCGGATCGGTGGGTGTGCCGACGACGCCGCCCTCCGCGACCTCACATTGCGCGAGGCTCAGGTCAAAGGGGGGCTCCTGGGCGAGCTCATCGGAAGTTTCACCTGTGCAGGCGCTCAGCAGTAACGCGCTTGTTACCAGCAGCATGGAGTGATTAAGCCTGCGTTTCAGGCCAGACAGGACGCCGGCATCCCGTGCCGGAACCCGGTATATTTTTTTGGTAGTCATGGTCTCACCTAAAAATGGTCTTGAATAAATTTCAAATCTGTAGTGAAAGCCAGCCATGTGACTTCCACGAAAAATGCCTAACAATTCCTATCAAAAGCTGTAGCTAGCCTTGAACTTGAACTTGCGCCCTGACGAATATTGCAGGTAAGGCAATTCTTGGGTTTCATATTCCAGGTTACGTTCAGCATCCAGCAGGTTCTCCACCGAGGCTGACAGGGAGAGACCATTGTCGAAACCTTTCATGTAGATCAGCTTGAGGTCGTCGAACGGCATTTCATATACGTTGGAAACCGCAGCACTGATACCTGGATTTACGATAGCCAGCTCCTCGCCCTTACGGTTGAACACCAGAGTGACTTCCTGCCCGCTGTCCACATGGTCGTAACCCAGCTGCAGGTTGACGATATAGTCCGGCTGGCCCTGCAATGGACGCTCGGTGTCGTACTCGAAAATTCCACTGCCCTCAGTTACGTCAACAGATGACATGATGTCGGTGTAGTTGAACTGCACGAAAAATTCGTGCCCCTGTTCCCGGCCCAGCACGAACTCGCGGCGCAAGTCCAGTTCCGCTCCGTAGACTTCGGCGCTTTCCGCATTGGTAAAGGTGTAGTAGTCGAAAACATCACCAAGACCGTCAAAGCGGTTTTCGATCGCATTGGTAATATCCTTGGAGAAAAGCGCCAAGGTGACCGATTCGGTATCCGATGGGTACCATTCCAGGCGCAGGTCGAGGTTTTCGATATCCGCCGGTTTCAGATCCGGATTACCTTCGTATTGCTCCAGAGTTTCTATGTCGTTAAATTTTCTTGGCAACACCTCGAAAATTTCGGGCCAGCTCACAGTCTCGGAATAGGCAGCACGCAACTGCCAGGCATCGCTAAACAGATAAGTCACGCTGAGAGACGGGGATGTGCGTTCTTCATCCAGCAGTTCGGTCATGGGCTCGACCGTGTACATATACTGCTCGCCGGCCATATAGAAATTTTCTCTGCGCACTCCGAGATTGACTTTGACCTGTTCGAGGATATTCGCCTCAACCAGGCCATAGGTGGCGTCAGAGTTTTGCTCGACTATATAGCTGTCGCCTTCCAAGCCCGTATCCATTGCTGGGTCCAGGCCGCCAACATAGATATACATACTGCCCAGCCCCGACGGGCCGTCACCGAGGCCAGGTCTGCCCACAATTACCTCAGGGATGATCGCCTGGGATGGATCCGCGTTTTCGGCCAGTGCGATACCTGCGGATGAGAAACGACCGCTTAGCGAATAGCGGTAGTGATACCCATCGCGCTCGCGCTGCAGGTCATTTGCGCCGACCTTGAGTAACAGCGACACACCGAAAATGTCCTCTATCGGCAATGCGACATCAAGCCTGTAACCACTGTTGGCTTCCTCCATGGTTTCCCACAGGTTGTAATGATCCCCAAAATTTTTTACGACTAGCCCATAGCTATCTGTTCCGGTAACACCTTTTTGATAAGTGTATTGAGTTGCATTGGGGCGGTCGTACTCGGTCCCGGCGTTCATCAACTGCCAGTCGACGGACAGGTCACCCAGGTATGCGCTCCAGCCGCCAGCGGAAATATCGAAACTGTGCGACCCCCATACCTGGTGACTCAGCAGCTCCTCCTCGATCCAGTCGGTGCGCTGGAACTTGAATTCATGACCTGTAGATACATCCTCGAAGTGCTCCAGCTCCGCTGAATTGGTGGTGTGGCGCAAAGCGATATTGTTCAGTCCCAGCTGGTGGCGATCGTTGATATTCCACTGCAGATTGAGCATGGCACTGAGGTCGATAATATTGTTGGTATCTTCAGTTTCCGCGAATTCTATGAGGGCGATTCGCTCGTTGTATTTAGCAAATCGGGAATTTTTTTTGGTGCTGTTGCTCCATTTGTTGGAGTAGCGCAGCGCGCCGATAACACCCAGGCTCTGCTCACCGATATCCCAGCTGTTGCCACCACTGAAGTCCATGGAGGAATCGCCTAGGGCCTCACCCTTGTAGATGGCGTTGTGCCTAAGGCTCTGGCCCATGCGAATGACTTCTTCCTCATTGAATCCGCCATAGCCTGGGGCACCATTGTCGAGGTTTACCCATTGTTGCAAGGACGGCGTCAATTCGTTGGGCAATTCGCGGCTGCCATCGTCCATGCCCAGCCAGTCCCTGTCACCTTCGGTGTCGGAAATCACCATATCATCGCCGTGGTTGTCGCCGTGGGTGATGGAAGAGGAGATCTTGAAAAAGCCCGCCTCGGGAATATCCCTGGTGCGCATACTGATATGGCCGGCGGTGGCCGTGCTGGGTACATCGGCAGTGGCACTCTTCTGCAGGCTGAGGCCCTGCATGATGCCGGCGGGGAAGATATCCAGCGGTAGGTCACGGCGCGCCGGATCCGTGCTCGGCAGCGTGGCGCCGTTGAATTCAGTGGACTGGTAGCGGCTCTTCATGCCGCGGACTACCGCGTAACGGTCGTCTTCCATCGACACACCCACCACGCGCTTGAGCGCGCTGCTTACCATGGAGTCGTCGAAGCGGGAAATCTGGGTGAAGTCGATACTGTCTACCACGGAGGAAGAGATGCGCTCGATCTCGATCGGGTTGCCGGGCAGGTAGCGGCCGAGCACCTGCACCTCTTCCACCACCGGTGCGTCGCCATCGGCAAATGCATCCTTCCGCGAGAGCTGCACGTCTACCGCGAGGTTCATTTTCGACAGCACGCGCTGGTTGCGCAGGCGGCTGGTCTGGAATTCCGGATGCTGTAGTTCCAGCTGATAAACGCCCTGGGGCAGCTCCAGCTCGAAGGCGCCGAAGCGGTCGGTGACGGTGCTTTGATCGCTGCCCGCGACCTTGACGGTAACGTTGCGCAGGGGTGTGTTCCCACCGGCGCTCACCACCTTGCCCTGGATCAGGCCCGGCAGCAGGCTTTCCTCGCCGCTGCTGGCAATTCCCTCTCCCTCCGCGCCGGCAGAATCAAACGCGGACAGTTCAAGACGCTGCAGCGATTTGATGGCGCGGCCGCTGGCGGATTCGCTGTTGACGATAATCACCGCGGCTTCCTCGGCACCGATGGTGAATTCGTAGGGGATCACGCGCTCGCCGATGCGCAGTTGCAGCTGGTGGCCGCCACCGGACAGGTCGTCATACCAGAAGCTTTCCCCGGCCGCGCTGCTGCCGATGGCCTTGCCGTCCAGTAGCACTTCCGTCACCGCCGCCGGTTTGCCGTCGACAAACGCATCCAGTTTGATGGCCGCCGCCTGCCCCTGGCTGGCCACGATCATGCCAATAGCGCTGCACAGCAGCCGCCTTGAAGCACTCAATCCCATGTTGTCCCCCGCTCTAAAGCTAAGAAATAAGAAAATAAAAATGTGCGGCGGAATTCCCCCCGCGAACATCGGCCTCGGTTGCGGATTCACACAGCCACAGAGATCCCCGGTTTTTTCCAAGTCCGATCTATACAACGACGGAAAAAAACGGCGCAGGCGACAGGGATTAGGTGAAGATTTGGTGAAGGTTTTTTGGCGGGGCTGTCATATTTGGCGGCGAGGTGCAAACGAGCTACGGAAATAAACGTATCTCCTCGTCATCCCGGCGAATGCCGGGATCCAGCACCACGTCGCCAGCGATCACCACTGGATACCGGCATTCGCCGGTATGACGAGATTGCATAACGCAGTAGCATGGGCATCCTTTGCGGTGCCCATTTTCGTTTTTACCCATGCCTATAAATTCCCCGATCAAACCCAAAACCCCAGCCCGCTTCCAGCAGGCCCTGCTCAAATGGTTCGACCAGCACGGCCGCCACGACCTGCCGTGGCAGCAGGACATCAACCCCTACCGGGTGTGGGTGTCGGAAATCATGCTGCAGCAGACCCAGGTGACGGCGGTTATTCCGTATTACCTGCGATTTATGGAATCTTTTCCCACAGTGCAGGCACTGGCCGCCGCCAGCCAGGACCGGGTGCTGGCACACTGGAGCGGCCTCGGCTACTACGCCCGCGCGCGCAATCTGCACAAGTGCGCGCAGGCGGTGGTGAACGAGCACGGCGGCGAGTTTCCGCGGAATGTGGAGGCGCTGGCTGAATTGCCCGGCATCGGCCGCTCCACCGCGGGGGCCATCGCCAGTATCAGCATGGGCCTGAAAGCGGCGATTCTGGATGGCAATGTAAAGCGGGTGCTGGCGCGTATTCACGCGGTAGAGGGCTGGCCGGGGCAGACCACGGTGGCAAACCAGATGTGGGAGATCGCCGAGCGCTACACGCCCGCCGAACGCACTGGGGATTACACCCAGGCGATGATGGACCTGGGCGCGACCCTCTGCACCCGCTCCCGCCCGGCCTGTGAGCGCTGCCCGTTCGAGAACCACTGCCTCGCCCGCGCCCAGGGCAACCCCACCGATTACCCGGGCAAGAAGCCGAAAAAGGAAAAGCCGGAGCGCCAGACTACCCTGCTGCTGATCGAGCACGACGGCGAGCTGTATCTGGAGCAGCGCCCGGCCGCGGGGCTGTGGGGCGGGCTGTGGATACCGCCACAGCTCGAAGGCGACGATGGCGGCGAGGCCAGCGCCCAGGAGTGGCTGGCGGCACAGGACCTGGACGCCACCGAAATCCAGCCCCTGCCACTGCTGCGCCACACCTTCAGCCACTTCCACCTGGACATACACCCCGTGTGGATAACTCTGCCGCAGAAGCCCGCACGGGTGGCAGAAGGAGCCAGCGGCTGGTATAAACTGCGCCAGCTCGACCGGCCCCGATCCGGGCAGGATCTCGGATTGCCGGCGCCCATAGCCAAGCTGGTCAAACAGCTTGTTGCGCTTCGGGAGCCCTTATTGGCGCCTTGCTGAAGCAGGCTCCGTAGATAGTTTCGTGGCGGGCGGGCACTGGTGCGGGCTTTCGAAACCACTGTGAATACATCCATGTACGCTGCGTCGGCGACTTCCCTGTCGCCGACGCTTTCGAAAGCCCACCCCAGCACCCACCCTGCAATTCAGGTATCGCACTTCGTAGCCTTGATGAAGTCGCAATCCTCGACCAGAGAATTAGGAGAACCCATGTCCCGCACCGTCTTCTGCCGCAAATACCAACAGGAACTGGAAGGCCTCCCCAACCCGCCCTTCCCCGGCCCCAAAGGTCAGGACATTTACGACAACGTATCCGCCAAAGCCTGGCAGGAGTGGATGGCCCACCAGACCATGCTGATCAACGAAAAGCGCCTGAACATGATGGAACCCTCATCCCGCGCCTACCTCGCCGACCAGATGACCAAATTCTTCAGCGGCGAAGACTACGACGCCGCCGAAGGCTTCGTGCCAGAGCAAGGCGACGACAAGTAAGCGACCGCTCACAAACCGTCTAATTGATCGCAAAAACTATTTATCAATCAAGGGGTTGACTCCTCAAAAGAGAGCAGGTTTAATACGCGCCTCGCTGCCGGGGACACCTCGATAAAAGCGAAGCCCAGATAGCTCAGTCGGTAGAGCAGGGGATTGAAAATCCCCGTGTCGGTGGTTCGATTCCGCCTCTGGGCACCAAACAAACAAGCCTCACCCGCAAGGGTGGGGCTTTTGTGGATTCACCGATAAAAATGGCTGTTTTGCCACTTTATGGTAAAAATCTGCAAATGCCAGGTTATGGTAAAAAGCCTCTAAGATATTGATCCTAGAGGCTTTTTCATTTCTGTATCCGCAGAAAACATCTCTGATTTAATGCCCCATTGCCCCAATCTTTCTTCTCCTTCTGCAAACTAAATTTAATCAGAATCAGTAGCAACATCTCTTTAACGGCCAAATGCAACAGCATCCATCTGCTGTTCTATCAACTTATCGATCGTAGCGTTCGAGCGTCAGCGCCACCCAATCAATACAATTCTTGCCTGTAATGAGCCAGTGCCCTTACCCCGGCTGTCCGTGTTTCAACAACCTTAAGACCACCACAAATCAGATCTAATCACTTCTATTCAGCTCAAATCAGCTATTTTCCATTTTAATCCGACTAGGCCTATGACAAAATCACTATCTTGAGAAAAATCTATAAACACGATTTGCATGGGCACCTGAACTATGAGCGACAGATGGCTTTCTGTTGAAGAGATCGGTGAATACCTTGGTGTGAGCAAGGATACGGTCTACGCGTGGCGGAACAAGAAAGGGATGCCAGCGCATCGCATTGGTCGTTTTTGGAAGTTCAAGGCGGCGGAGGTAGATGAGTGGGTTCGCTCAGGTCAGGCAGCGGAGGCTGATGACAATGAACCTAAGGATGCTCATGAAAGCTGATGTTGCTGCTGAACTACAAACATGCATGTCTATAACGATATTTTGAGTATGGAGAGTACCGATCCATGACGATTTCATGTGTCGATTTATTTTGTGGTGCGGGTGGCTTGACTCATGGCTTTGTAAAGGAAGGGTTGCCCGTCGTTGCAGGAATAGATTTGGATGCTGCCTGCCGCTATCCATATGAAAAGAATAATAACTCCGTTTTCTTGGAGCGGGATGTTTCTGAACTTGAACCCGAAGAGATCGAGGCGCTGTTTGGTGAAGCCGAAATACGAGTCCTGGCGGGTTGCGCACCCTGTCAGCCGTTCTCTACATATTCACAGAGATATGAATTAGATCGAAACGATCGCTGGGGGCTTCTTTACGAATTTGCAAGATTGGCAGAAGGCACTCTACCTGAAGTCATCACGATGGAAAACGTACCTAGTGTACAAAAGCATGAAGTCTTTCATGACTTCGTTTCTGATCTCAAGAAGCTTGATTATCACGTTTGGTATAGCGTCGTCGATAGCACTCATTATGGTGTCCCTCAGACTCGAAAAAGGTTGGTCTTACTCGCTTCGCAGTACGGCCCTATCAAGATGATCGAAAAGACGCATGAAAAGCCGAGGACTGTTAAACAAGTAATCGGTCGACTAAAACCAATAGCAGCTGGCGAGAGCTCCGAGCGAGACAAGCTCCATGTTTCTGCAACTTTGAGTGAAATTAATCTAAAACGAATACGAGCATCGAAACCGGGTGGCACGTGGCGAGACTGGCCTAAGAAACTGGTAGCTGACTGCCACAAAGAGGGTTCGGGTAAAACATATCCCAGTGTCTATGGCCGAATGGAATGGGATAAGCCAGCCCCGACCATGACCACTCAATGCTACGGTTATGGAAACGGGCGGTTTGGACATCCAGAACAAGACCGTGCTATTTCTTTACGCGAAGCGGCAGTGATTCAGGGGTTCCCTCGAGATTATAAATTTATTGAGAGAGGAGCATCCGTTGAGTTTAGAACCCTGGGAAGGATGATCGGCAACGCAGTTCCCGTAGGTCTGGGCCAAGCCATCGCTAAAAGTATCAAGGCTCACCTCGAAGAATACGAATTGATTTGTTAGCTGGGAGAATGGGTGTGCCTCGTAAAAGAACTTCACCCGTTCCATCGTCCGCTGCTGCAAGCAAGCGAATGGCTGCAACCGGGCAGAGAGACACATCTGCAGAGACCAGAATTCGTAAGCGCTTATTTGCGCAAGGGTTGCGGTATAGGGTCGACTACCCGGTCCTCAGGAAGCCAAGGCGAAAAGCCGATATTGTATTTACTCGTGCAAAGGTTGCTGTATTCGTCGATGGATGTTTTTGGCATGGCTGTCTTGAACATGGTTCTTGGCCGAAAGCCAACTCCGAATTTTGGCGAAACAAAATCGAGACCAATCGTGAGCGTGATAAAGACACGGATCGACGGCTCAACGATATCGGATGGTATGTCGTCAGAATTTGGGAGCACGAAGATCCGGAGATAGCCGTCAAAAGAATCATTGAGGCGGTTTATAGCAGAACAAAAAATATGGGGTGAAAAGTGGCGGACAATACGACGCGAAGAGTAAGTGGAAGATACTCGACACCACCTGAACCAGGACAATTGGTTGAGGTGCGTCGTAGGCAGTGGGTCGTTGCTGATATACAGCGCTCCGACGTTGAAGATATCGGCAAGACGGGTCAACACTATGTCAAATTGTCTTCGATCGATGAAGATGGGCTCGGCGAAGAACTTGAAGTGGTTTGGGAAATCGAGCCTAGCGCCCATGTCATCGAAAACAAAGGACTTCCCTCGATAACGGGGTTCGACGAATCGAAGCGTCTCGAAGCTTTCCTTGATGCCGTCCGGTGGGGCGCCGCAACCAATGCCGACCGCGGCTTTCTACAGGCTCCCTTCAGGAGCGGTGTCAGCATAGAAGACTTTCAGCTTGATCCTCTGGTGCGGGCCATTGATCTAGCACGAGCCAATCTCCTTATCGCGGATGACGTTGGTCTTGGCAAGACCATCGAAGCAGGTCTGGTGATTCAAGAACTCTTGCTGCGACATAGAGCACGTAGTGTATTGGTCGTTTGCCCCGCGTCCTTGCAAGAGAAGTGGCGCGGCGAAATGCTCGAGAAATTCGGGCTTGAGTTCAAGGTTGTCGATACGGACTACGTCAAGAAATTGCGCCGTGAACGGGGAATTCACGTTAATCCTTGGACATCGTTTCCCCGATTGATTACTTCTATGGATTGGATGAAGAGTGGCGAAGGGCTGCGCCTCATGCGCGACATATTGCCGACCTATCCCTCCTACCCAAGAAAATTCGATGTGTTGGTGGTGGATGAAGCACACAACATAGCGCCGTCTGGGTCTGGAAGTTATGCCGTCGAAAGCCAGCGCACGAAACTGATTCGCACACTGTCGCCGCATTTTCAGCACCGCCTCTTCCTGACGGCAACGCCACACAATGGGTATACCGAATCTTTTACTTCCTTACTTGAACTGCTGGACGACCAACGCTTCGCCCGAAACATTCTTCCCGATGAGGCTCAGCTCGCTCAGGTCATGATCAGGCGGTTGAAGAGTGATCTTGTCGACAACGATGGTAATCCCCTTTATCCGAAGCGAAGCCTGCAAGCACTGAAGATCGACTATACGGATGCAGAGCGACAGATCCATAAACAACTTGAGGCTTATGCCCAATCCAGGTTGGAATCTGCCGAAGATGGACAAGCTCAGTTTGGAACCAAATTCATCAATAATCTGCTCAAGAAGCGTCTGTTTTCCTCACCGGCAGCCTTTGCGTCGACACTTGAAAGGCATGTAGAAAATATCCACAAGGGCTACAGCAAGAAAAAGAGCGATATAGATGATCGGATTCTGCGGAAATTGATCGCCAAGACGGAAGAAGGTTATCGTGATGACATTGGTTATGAATCGGCTCAAACCGAAGCGGTTGAAGAGGCAAGCCGTCGTGTGCCGCCTTTGACGGATGAACAGCGCGCGTCCTTGGTACCCATGCGTGACTGGGCGCAAAGTGCCATGAACCAAGTAGACAGTAAGGCTAAGGCCATACTGGATTGGTTGGAATCTCACTTAAAGGAAAGTGGCGATTGGAACGGCAAGCGCGTCATTCTATTTACTGAATACAGAACGACCCTAGATTGGCTTCATAAAATCCTGGCTACCCACGATTATGGTGGAGAGCGCTTGGCCATCTTACATGGCGGTATTGATCATCAGGACCGAGAGCGCATAAAAGCCGCTTTCCAAGCACACCCAACCCAATCCAACGTCCGCATATTGTTGGCCACCGACGCAGCTTCTGAGGGTATCGATTTACAGAACTACTGTAATTATCTCATCCACCTTGAAATACCCTATAACCCCAACGTCATGGAACAGCGTAATGGCCGTATTGATCGTCATGGTCAGCGCGAGAAAGAAGTTTTCATTTGGCATCCGGTCGATGCCGATACGTCTAAGGGCGCGATCGGTGGCCATGCCGATGACATATTGCGCGCGCTCCGCAAGATCGATTCCATGCGTCAGGATCTGGGGAGCGTGAATGCGCTCATCGAGCCACAAATCTCCCAGGTGCTGGAAGGCACCAGAACCGAATTGGAAACAGCCGTGGCAGAGCAAAAGATGGCTTCTTCCAAACGGTACATGCGTGCCGATGCCCGTTTGAGGGAAAGGATCGAAAGGCTGCACAGTCGATTATTGGAAACGCAAGAGGACTTCCATCTTACGCCCGAGCGGATCAAAGCGGCTGTCGATACTGCTCTATTACTGGCAGGAAAGCCTCCCCTGAAGCCGATCGAATTGCCCGAAACCCCACCGGGCACCATTTATCAGATGCCCGCACTGACAGGCTCATGGGCGCGTTGTGCCGAAGGTCTGGAGCATCCGCACACTCACCAAATCAGACCGATCACCTTTGACCACCAAGTGGCCAAAGGTAGAGACGATATCGTGTTAGTCCACATGAATCATCGCTTGGTGCAAATGTGCTTACGACTACTACGAGCAGAGGTTTGGGCCCAGGAAGATGTCAAAAAATTACACCGGGTCAGTGTAAAAGCACTGCCGGATGATCAACTGGAGGGCCCAGCGTTGGTGGTCGTCTCTCGTCTGGTGATCACCGGAGGGAAACATCATCGACTTCACGAAGAATTGATAGAGTCAGGAGGCCTTCTTAGCGATACCTCTTTCAAGCGTGAAACACGCGTGGGAGAAGTGCGTCGGTGGTTAGAGGAGTCTGAGCCTTGCACCGTCGATGAACCCACGACGATCGCCCTTGCGACGCGATTCGATCGGCATCTCGAAGCCATCAAATCGTCCGTGTCCAGTCGGGCCAACGAGCGTTTGAAGACTTTGGCGAACACTCTGCGTATTCAGCAAGAGAAAGAAACAAAGGACATCAATGATGTCCTCAACGAACTCGAAAAGACCATTCGACATGAGTTGGAGTTCGAGAGGCAGCCGGAGCAGCTGGGATTCGTATTCGAAGATCTCAACGAGGTAGAACGTACGCAACTCAAGCGCGATAACCAAGCTCTGGAAGCACGGTTGGCCCGCATTCCCAAAGAGCGTGAAAGCGAAATCGAAGCCATCGCCATGCGATTCAGCGATCCCAGCCAACATGCTTTTCCTGTGGCTGCGATAATTCTCGTTCCGCAATCACTCAGCACACAGCCGGAGTAATCACGATGTACGAAAAGAAGACTCACGGTGAATGGCTATCACTCCTTGAAATCTCAGGTCCCTTTCTCGCCGAGACCGTTCTGGAATCGCACTTTCCTCAAGGTCTGGACGAACTGAATCCAGCCAAGAAAAAGCTATTACGCCAGGCCTATGAAGAGTGGCGGGAAGCCCAAGACGATGCAGATCCTTCGTTTTCAGAGCTACATGCGGCCTGGATAGATTTGGTTCTCAAGCAAGGTCTGGAGCTGGATGAAGACGACGATGAGGATGTACTGAAACCGGCGAACAGCATTGATGGAGTCTCATTCGAAGCACCAGAGCATGGCGTCGTGATCAAGCCGGACTATGCCGTAGTCACTGGTGCTGATCATTCGCCTAGCCTGCTGATCAAAACGTTGCCTGCTGGCATTGATCTCGAGACTGTCAACAAGTCCGATGGATGGGCTGCGAGCCCTGTGGAGAGAATGCTCCAACTCTGTCGAGCCACGAAGGTGCGACTGGGGCTGCTCACCAACGGTGAACGCTGGATGCTGATCGATGCACCCGAGGGCGGCGTCACTACCTATGCCAGTTGGTATGCCCGCTTATGGGGGCAGGAACCGGTCACGTTACAGGCCTTCATCAACCTATTGGGAATTCGCCGCTTTTTCCTGGATTCGAGTCAGCAATTGCCGGCCTTGCTGGATGAGTCCCTAAAGCATCAGGATGAAGTCACCGACGCTCTTGGCGATCAAGTCAGGCGTGCAGTCGAAGTGCTGGTTCAGGCACTGGACAAGGCAGACCAGGATCGTGAACGTGAGTTACTCAAAGACGTAGAACCCGCCGCACTCTATGAGGCTGGTTTGACGGTAATGATGCGCCTCGTATTTTTGTTGAGTGCCGAAGAGCGCGGTTTGTTGCTATTGGGTGATGAGCGCTACGAAGCCTACTACGCCGCCTCGAGCTTGCGAATGCAATTGCGTGAGCAAGCAGGCTTGCACTCGGAAGAAATCCTATCCCATCGCCGCGACGCCTGGTCGCGCTTACTGGCGATATTCCGTGCCGTGTATGGCGGCGTGGATCACGAAACGCTGCGCATGCCAGCGCTGGGGGGCTCTCTGTTCGACCCCGATCGATTCCCCTTTCTTGAAGGGCGCACAAAAGATTCGAACTGGCGTTACGATCCCGCGCAACCGTTACCAATCGACAACCGCACGGTTCTGTTACTGCTAGATGCTATTCAACTATTTCAGGGGAGGACACTGTCCTATCGGGCACTGGATGTAGAGCAAATTGGCTACGTCTATGAAGGTTTGTTGGAGCGAACGGTAGTCCGTGCCAAGGACGTCACGCTGGAATTGGAAGCTACCAAGAAATCAAAGAAACCCTGGGTCACCTGGGGTGAATTGGAAGATGCACGGCTGAGTGGCGAGAAGGCTGTAAAAGCACTTCTGGTAGAGCGAACGGGCAGCTCGACGTCTCGCATCAATAATGATCTCAACAAAGTCGTTAGCGATGCCCACAAAGAAAAGCTGTTAGTCGTTTGCCTGGGCGACCAAGCCCTGCGCGATAGGTTGGCCCCCTACTATCATTTTCTACGTATCGACCCCTGGGGTTACCCGCTGATATACCCCAAGGGTGCTTTCATGGTGGCAACGGGTTCCGATCGCCGGGAAACAGGCACCCACTACACGCCTAAATCCCTGACGGAATCCATCGTCAAGGAGACGCTGGAACCGATCGTCTATGTGGGCCCCGCCGAAGGTACCGAACGCAAGGATTGGAAACTGAAGACTCCGGAAGAGCTGCTGGATCTTAAAATCTGCGATCTTGCCATGGGATCAGGGGCTTTTCTGGTTCAGGTATGCCGCTGGTTATCGGAGAGGTTGTTGGAGGCCTGGGCTCAGGCCGAATCCCAAAACAAGTTCATCACGGGCGAAGGAATCGTCGTAGATAACATTTCCAATCAAGAACCAATGACTGGCGATGCAGAAGAGCGCTCGGTAAATGCGCGACGCCTGATTAGTGAGCGCTGCCTGTATGGGGTCGATATCAATCCACTCGCTGTCGAGTTGGCGAAGCTTTCCATCTGGTTGGTTACCCTGGCGAAAGGTCGCCCCTTTGGCTTCCTGGATCACAACCTTCGCCATGGAGATAGCTTGCTTGGGATTACTGATCTGGAGCAACTGTATTATCTGGATATGAACGTTGGCAAAGGTAGCGAGAAGAAGCTCTTTGCACAAAAAATTGAGGAAGCAGTTAAAGAGGTCATTGAGCTCCGTCTGGAATTGCGCGAGCGGCCGATCTTGGATATTCATGATGTCGAGGTAATGGCTCATTTGGATCAAAAAGCTCGTGAGAAATTGGAGCTGCCAGAATTAGTTGCTGATGCATTGGTTGGAGAAACCCTTAAGGCAGGGGGGAAGAAGGCTGACGTCACCATGCTATCGGTCGAAGCTGGCCAAGCATTTGAGGGCGATTCAGATGCGGTTAAGTGTTTAAGCCTTCGTGCCACTGATGGTATGAATACTGATTTGCCAACGGGCAAGCCTAATCGAAAACCATTCCATTGGTGCTTGGAGTTTCCTGAAGTGTTCATTGGACAGTTATCAGGATTTGATGCAGTTGTGGGAAATCCTCCATTCCTGGGCGGACAGAAGATCACAGGAGCTATGGGAGACGTATACAGAGGTTTCTTGGTAGAACGAATTGCCATGGGAAGACGAGGCTCCGCAGACTTAGTTGCGTATTTCTTCATAAGAGCCAACTCGATAATTCGTAAACCAGGGTTCTTTGGTCTTATCGCTGTGAATACGATTTCAGAAGGAAATACGCGAGAAGTTGGTCTTGATTCCGTGCTGGAATCAGGTTCGATTATCTACAAAACGAATCCGAATATCGTTTGGTCTGGTGAAGCAAATGTTGTTACCAGCAGTGTCCATGTCGCACGATCAAAATGGGCTGGAAATAAGTCTATCGGAGTCAGCATCGTCAACAATATAAGTTCGTCATTAACTCAAAGGGAGAATTGGAGACCTGTTAAGTTATATGAAAGCAGCGGATTGGTATTTCAGGGTGCGATTATTCTAGGCGATGGATTTATTGTTGATGAAGAAATCTATTCTCAATGGAAACAAGATGAGGATAATTCTTGCGAGGTCGTGTTTGACTATTTGATTGGCAAAGAAGTTAATAACACCCCTAGTTTTGTGCCTGGCCGAAAAGTTATTAATTTTTTTGATTGGGACGAGAATACAGCACGCAAATTTCAATCTGCATATAAACACATTGAAGAAAGTGTTAAAGCAGAGCGGCAACGAAAAGATGAAAATGGGGAATACGTATTGAGAAAACCTTTGCCACAGAGGTGGTGGCAATACGGTGAAAAACGTCCAGCCATGTTTCATGCAATAGGTCGTGGGCATAGCTTTGAAAAACACCCTAAAGGCTGGGACGGAAGCAATCAACCTTTAGAGCGTATCATTGTATTTGCTAGAGCTGCCACAAAGTACCCATGCTTTGCTTTGGTTCCGTCAGATTACGTATATAGCGACTCTTTGTGTGTGATAGCTAGTCAAAGTTATGCGCTATTTTGTTGCCTCTCATCAGATGTTCATGCGATATGGGCTTGGGAGTACTGCTCGAAAATGAAACAAGATATGCGCTATACACATAGCGATATATTTGAGACTTTCCCCTTTCCAAACGGCACTCTAAGTGACTCACATGACGGTTTACGTAATATAGGAGAGGTATTCTTCGATAAAAGATTGCAATACATGCAATCGAACAACATTGGTATGACGAAGTTCTATAACGATTTACACGATTCTGAAATTCAATCCGAAGATATTATCGAACTTCGTGAGTTGCAAACGAAAATAAACCAAGTTGTATTGAATGCGTATGGCTTCGATGACATAAACCTCGAACAGGATTTTCACGAAGTTGCTTACCTCCCAGAAGGAAAGAACATACGTTTCACAATCAGTGAAGCCGCTCGTGAGGAGCTACTTTATCGTTTGGCTCTACTCAATAAAGAACGCCATGAAGCCGAATTATCCAATAAATCTAAAAAGGCCAGCGTAACTTCAATCATTCAGTATGATAAGCGACCACCGAGAGATATGACGTTGGATAAGGTTGCCGAACCAACACCGCAAATGGATATCTTCGGACAGGAAGACGAATGAACACTAGTATAAAGACAAACAATGCGTGGGTCGCATTTACATCAAAAACCTCGTTAGGCTTGCCTTTCGAGCACTATTCACTTTCGCTTGCTGGTGAAGTCACGAAATATCAGGCCCTTCATGAAAGTGATTGGATCTTGGCTCTTAACGATTCTGCCGACGCTATTGGTGTAGGTCGGGTCTACCGAATCCGTTCATCTCTCGACAGCACCACCGTCTATTTCGATAAATACCTGTCCTTCGACGCACCTTCATCACTGTTTGGAACACCACTGTCTGCACCAAGTGGCGGGATATCCAGAATTCAGTGGACTGATTTTCTTGAGAGCCTGCCCAAACTTTCGGGAACGACCATTGCTGAGGTGCCATTGATCAATGATCAGGCATATATAAGAGAATTATTACAACTTGCTGTCGTAGACGACCTTCTAGGGCCGGCGAATGGGCCTTACGAAGAAATCGTTGATATGAGTGTTCGTGACCGTTATTTGGTTGGGAAGCTGGCCCCACGCGACAGTAGGAAAGACGGCTCAATCGAAGGGCTAGAAGGCCCCCTTGCTAACGAAGAAGGCGAAGAACCAGATGAGTCCATTGATACTCACGATAGGAACGCACCAAATCGATTGAGCCATGAACCGGGAGCGGAATTTAACTCCACTACGGGTAAGGTCGAGGCTGAGTCTGACAGTGCAGATGAGATCGATGCTGCCAGTAATCAGTCTTTGATTCCATCCAGTATGGGCATCACGTTCTGTGTAAGCGGGGATGTTGAGGCTATTGAAGTAGAGGCACTATGGGGTCGTTATGAGCGGCTCTATGACCACGAGCATATCAAGCCCATAAAACGCAAAATGACCAAACAGGAAGTTGAAGCGCACCAGGAAAAGAAAGGGCTGGAACGGGTCAATTGCGTGTCTCTGGGCACTAAGAATGCGGCGGGTGACGAGTTGTTCTCAGTCGAAACCGAGATGAAACCCAAAGTCTGGAAACGTATTCCCTGTGGTGGCCGAATTAGTTTGCCGATGAAGGAAGGGATCGTCCCACACCAGGCTCCCGACAAGGAGCATCCTGAAGTCCGAATTCAAGGAAGTGTCCGGGCCAAAAACGCCGATGGCGACCGCTTGATTACACTCTTCCTGGTCAATGCGCAGGAAGAGCCGGAATCCAACAAGGATACTGCATGGTTGTTCCAGCCTGAGATTCGAATTCGGGCTGCCCAGGACTCGGCAGACAAGGCAATCTTCCGACGTAGGCCTTTGGCACTCGATGATTCTGATGACCACGAGCGTAAGGCTCTGGAAATGGTCTACCGTAAAAAGGTGGAGTTTGCGGTTGGGCACGGTGTTGCCGTACACGCGGTGAGCGATATAGAAACTGTCGAATATGCGACAGAAGTTCGCACTATCATCATGCCGCAATATGAGGTGCCGATTACCGATATTCCTGGTAGCAGAAACGAGTATTGGCCAGAAAACAATAGCCATAGTCCTGATCGCTTGGCCATGTGCGAAATGGTCAAGAAAGGCTACTTGGACATGGAGGTATTAGCGGAGCTATCGAAAGAGGAACTGGTTTCAGCCTTGTCGATATTAACGGACGATTATCGCGCTTGGATTGATGAGCAGAGTGATCGTATCGGGAAGGATGTCGCCGGTCATGATCAGGAAGCCAAAGAGGCACTGAGTAAATGTACCGATATTCACCAGCGTTTGGTGGAAGGCATTCAGGTGCTCGCGGAGAATGACAACGCATTGAGAGCCTTCCGTACGGCGAACCTGGCGATGGCGAATCAACGTATTCGTAGCTTGTACGCCCTCTCTCAACGCAGAAATCAATCCAAGACGTTGTCGGACTTTCAAAAACGAAAGAATCGTTCTTGGCGACCTTTTCAGCTGGCTTTCATGCTGTTGTCGATTCCCTCGTTGGCCGATCCGAATCACAAGGACCGTACCAAACCCATAGAAGCCTACGCCGATTTGCTGTGGTTCCCCACCGGTGGTGGTAAGACGGAAGCGTATCTAGGTGTCGCGGCATTTACCATGTTCATCCGGAGGCTGCAGGGAAACTTGGGGGGCTACGATAGCTCTCGCGGACTGTCCGTGATCATGCGCTATACATTGAGACTGTTGACCCTACAGCAGTTTCAGCGTGCCACGACACTGATTTGCGCAATGGAAGTTCTCAGGCGGGAGGCGCTAGCCAAAGGTGACGAGTCTTTGGGCAAGGAGCCATTCACTATTGGGCTGTGGGTGGGTAACAAGGTTACTCCAGGCACGACTGACGATAGCCATCGAGCCATTCAAGATATCCGGGACCCGGACAAGTGGGATGCTGGCAGTACTTCGCCCGCTCAACTAACCAGTTGCCCGTGGTGCGGAGGTGAGGTTGCGCCCGGTCGAGATATCGAAGTAAACAAACTGGTAGGTCAAACCATCATTTACTGTGGTGACAAGAAGAGCCATTGCGAATTCTCACGCGGTAAGACTTCGAATTTGCCACACCCTGGCATCCCGGTGAAAGTGGTCGACGAGGAAATCTACCATCGCCCACCAACGATGATGATCGCGACGGTCGACAAATTTGCGATGATGGCTTGGCGTGGACAGGTAAGAACTCTATTTGGTCGAGCCAATAAGGAATGCCCACGTCATGGTCTATTGTGGCCCGGTGCAGAGTGCGAAGGTAACCATCGTGCGTTGAAAGGGTTGGCTCCGACCAAGGTGCGGCAGATCATGCCTATCCGCCCACCCGATTTGATCATTCAGGATGAATTCCATCTCATCAGTGGACCTTTGGGTACCATGGTTGGTCTGTATGAGACGGCGGTGGACGAGCTTTCAACTTGGGAGTTGGATGGCAAGCCGGTCAAACCAAAGATCATCGCCTCGACTGCAACGGTGCGCAAAGCGGCGGAACAGGTCAATGGCGTCTTCATGCGCAAGGTTTCCGTCTTTCCACCCCACGGATTGGATGTAGAGGACAACTTTTTCTCCGTCCAACGTCCAATTCAAGAGCATCCTGGGCGACGATACCTTGGTGTCTGTTCGCCGGGTAGTTCACGCCCTGCCATGCTTATTCGGGTCTATACCGCATTCCTGACCGCATCGCAGGGATTGTTCGATCGTTTCGGACCGGCAGCCGATCCTTATATGACGACAGTGGGTTACTTCAACTCACTCCGAGAGTTGGGCGGAATGAAACGATTGGCGGAGGATGACGTGCAGACACGTTCCTACCGCGTACAGATGAGCTTGGTCGACCGCCCCGGGCTGGCTCAACGTAGTGTTCAGAATATCAAAGAGTTGACCTCACGAATTTCCAATCGTGATATCCCTAAGAATCTAGATCAGCTGGAAGTCCCTTTCAAAGCGAGATTCGATGCTCCTACAGGGAAATACGTGACCGACTGGCAAGACGGTGATATTCGGGCCATTGACGTGGTGTTGGCTACGAATATGTTGTCGGTAGGTGTCGACGTGAATCGATTGGGGCTTATGGCCGTCAATGGGCAACCCAAAGGTACGGCCGAATATATCCAGGCCACTAGCCGCGTCGGTCGACAATTCCCTGGTCTGGTGTGCACGGTTCTTACTTGGGCTCGTCCCCGAGACCTATCGCATTACGAAACTTTCGAACATTACCACGCAACCTTCTACAAACACGTAGAAGCACAATCGGTTACACCCTTCTCGCCGCGGGCAATCGACCGAGGGCTTACCGGTACGATGTTGAGCCTCATGCGTTTGGAGAACGAACCGTTCAATCCGAATACGGGCGCCATGTCGATGGATAAGGTGGAGAAGCCAGAGGCCAAGACGGCCATGAATATTCTGACCAAGCGAGCATGGAGCGTCACGGATCGTTCGGATATCGAAGCATTGGCAAAGCTGGAATTGAAAGCGCGTATAGACGAATGGGCAAAACAAGTAAGAAAAGGTGGGCGCTTGCTGGGTTATGAAAAGAAAGGACCCAATAAGGACACCATGGTCGCCCTAATCAAGGCCCCAGGCGTTCAAGCGTGGGATGATTTCACCGTGCCGATGTCCATGCGGGAGGTGGAACCCGGTGTCCGTCTCGTCAT
Organism: Microbulbifer harenosus; assembly: GCF_005771435.1. Taxonomy (GTDB): domain Bacteria; phylum Pseudomonadota; class Gammaproteobacteria; order Pseudomonadales; family Cellvibrionaceae; genus Microbulbifer; species Microbulbifer harenosus. The sequence goes on along the minus strand of NZ_VANI01000004.1, from coordinate 251,971 downwards.
GAATACAAGGAAGTTTGCGGATAGCCCAAATTGGACTCCCAGGGTCGTCGTCCCTGACGACAATGATGCAAATTCAGCAGGATCAGGGAGAAGTTCTAGAAGAAGAACCAATTCTACAACATCTGCTCCCGGGTTACTCGTTTCAGTGGTCGATATCGCAAAAGGCAAATATGAATCTGAAACGGTCGTCGAAATTGAAGTCGATGGACAATCCAAGCAGCTGACCATCGCCAGGTCGAAAGATCAAAAGCCAGAAAAGAATACGTTCGTGGTGATGTCCGTTTCGGATGTACAACAGGGACAGTTTCCTAAGGGTACACTTGCGGGAACATTGAGTTGGAGTGAATTACAAGATGAAAATGGAAACATAACCACTCGTATGAAACTACGTTACCCGGAAGCCAACGTTTCATTCGATTTGCCGGACGGTGATTGGGCCTCAATCACACTCCATGCTGAAGAAATAAAGGATTAGGCGGTTCAGATGGCCAGATTGATACCCAATATCGATGTTGATGAAATCGATTTAAAACCGGAACGAGATGTAGCGCGAGCGCTCGTCGATCAGTTGCCAAACAATGTGCTCGTGCTGCACAGTTACCCTTGGCTGCGACCTGACAGAAATGATCGAACAGGAAAAGTTACTCTGATCGAAGGCGAAGCAGATTTTTTGATCGTATGGCCAGAGATGGGTATTTTGGTTGTCGAGGTAAAAGGAGGAACCATTAAATACGATGCTGATAACAGAGGTTGGTTTCGTGAACTTGGAAGTTATTCCAAGCCTATAAAGGACCCTTTCGAACAGGCCAGACGAAACTCGCACCAGATAGTGGGTTTAATCAGCAATCGAGTATACGGAGGAAACTCTCCTCCTTTTTCTCACGGCTATGCCGTTATCTTTCCAGATTGCATTTATAGCGGTGCGCTCCCACCAGGCGCAGATGCTGCCATTACACTCTCTTCTAATGATTTGAGCAGCATCGCGGACAAGGTGGCTCGTGCCCTTCGACAGTGGGCCAGAACAGCCACACCCTACGCCTTTTCTAAAGAAGAGCTCGGCAAAGTCCAACGAGCCATTTTGCCAGCGTTCAATATTCTGCCAGTTCTTTTCCGAACCATTGAAGAGCAAGAGGAAAGATTGATCCGACTCACTGACGAGCAGATCAGGTTGCTTGCATTTTTGGGAGACAATAAGCGGGTAGCAATCGAAGGCGTTGCGGGATCGGGAAAAACGATGCTTGCCAAACGCCAAGCAGAAACCTTTGCTGAAAAAGGTATGAAAACACTTTTCGTCTGTTTCAACAAGGAACTGGCGAACTGGTTGAAGCAAGAGCTACCTGGTGAGCTAGACGATTTGGTTCATGTACATCACTTCCATGCGCTGTGTGCACAGTTATGTAGAAGAGCGGGCATTGGCTTCAACCCTCCTGAACGAAATAGTGAGCATTTCTGGAAAGAGGAAGCGGCATATTTACTATTGGATGCCCTCGAATTCATTCACGAGCAATACGATGCGGTCGTCGTGGATGAGGCTCAAGATTTCTATCCGGATTGGTGGGAGCCTCTGGAGCAATTGAATGAAGCCAAAGAGAACGGTTTTTTGTATGTGTTCTATGATCCCGCACAGAATCTCTATAACGATGGAAAAGTCTTCGTGCCAGCAATGGGCGAACCATTTCGCTTGCCAACCAACTGCCGAAACACTAAAGCCATATCGGGAACCTGTTCGAAGATTCTAAAAAGGGAAATAGCGACACATCCGTTGGCCCCGGATGGTGTGTCTACGGAGTTCATCACCGAGAAAAAACACAAGATTCCTCCCGCTATTGATTCCATGGTCAAACAGTTGATCGCTGTAGACAAGATTTCTTGCTCCCAGGTTGTGATCCTTTCTCCTAATCGGTTCAAAAATTCTTGCTTGAACGGATTAAACAAGATTGGAGAGCAAAAACTGACTTTCGATACTTCCGAGTGGCGACATGACGAAGGAATTTTGTTTTCTACGATTCGCTCTTTCAAAGGTTTGGAAGCAGATATCGTGATACTCGTGGATGTCGTCGAGCCCGGCTCTGTCGAGCATTTTGGAATTTCCGATTTGTATGTCGCCTGTTCGAGAGCGAAGCACATACTCAAGATAGTTTCCGATAGAAAGATAGAAGACCTTATTGTTTGAGATCTGAATATGAATGAGAAATCTCCAGTTGGAGAAGTAAGACCGAGCCAACTCCTCTGGACCTATGGTCCAGGTGCATTGGTTGATTTACCCAACCTTTCGGTAGTGACGATGGGAATCAATCAGTGGGAGAAAGATCAATGCCCGCCTATCGAAGAGGCAAGGCTACTGGCTGCGGTTAGAAGAGTATTAGGCCCACAAGTCGATACGCTGCGGATGCCTCCGTTTCATAAAAGTGAACAAGTCGATGTGTGGTCGGCTGAAGCCCATATAGGTGTGCCAGTACGGCCGTTCCCGAGGTGGTTACGTTGTGTGAAATGTGGATTACTGTCGGAATACGATGTCGGTCTCTTCGAAATAAAGGAAAACCGTTATCGACCTGAGCAAACTCGATTCGTGCACAAGGCCTGTAAAGGTTCAAAAGGAGATCAACCGGCGAAGGATGCCGATGCCGTCCCAGCTCGTTTCCTTTTAGCCTGCCGAAATGGACATTTGGATGACTTTCCATGGCATTACTTCGTTCATAATGGCCCTTCAGATTGTAAAGGGACACTGCGCTTCTTCGAGAGTGGTGCATCCTTGCAAACCGAAAACCTCTGGGTGAAATGTGATGCGTGTGGTGCGTCTAGAAATATGGCCCATGCGTTTGGCCAGGCTGGAAGAGAGAATCTTCCCGCTTGTAGAGGCAGGCACCCTCATCTAGACGTTTTTGAAGATAACTGCCAGGAAGAAGCGCGAGCTGTTTTGCTTGGTGCAACCAATTCATGGTTTCCCGTTACGCTATCTGCTTTGGCCATTCCTCTCTCGCGAAACCCAATCTCTCAAATGGTCCAGGACGGGTGGGACTATTTTGAAGACCTAGCGTCCGAAGCTGAAGTCGCTATTACAGTCAAAACTCTTAAAAAGACGGGTGCCTTGCCGGGTATCGATAAACATGATCCAAAATCTATTTGGGAAGCAATTGAGGCCTATCGGTCTGGCGCCGCAACAGACGTCGTTTCGGAGTCTGATATCAAAGGCCCGGAATGGGAAGTGCTGACCCATCCGAATCCCCCCACTGACTGGCCTCACTTTTTAAGTCGGCGAGTCGAAGTACCCAAGGGATTTGAAGTTCAGATCACTAGCGTGCTACAGCTGGAGAGACTTCGTGAAGTGAATGCACTGATTGGTTTCACTCGGGTAGAAGCGCAGGAAGGTGGGGCTGGGGCCGTCGGTGGCCCGGGAATGGCAAATCTGAGTCGCACGCCCCCAGACTGGGTGCCTGCGAGCCAAGTTCATGGTGAAGGAATTTTTATTCGCTTTGACGAGGAATCTTTAGTTAAGTGGGAAGCGCTACAATCCGTAAAAGAAATCGAAGCCAAGCTTTTCGAGGGGCACAGGGGATGGCGTAATGCCCGAAGATTGGAGCCGGATGAAGAGTTTCCTGGAGTCAGGTACGCAATGCTCCATACGTTGGCTCATCTTCTGATTCGTGAGTTGGCCTTGGAGTGTGGGTATAACGCAGCAAGTATTCGGGAGCGTATTTATGCGGATACGAGCAGTAGCGATCCACAAGCCGGAGTTCTAGTATACACCGCTGCGGCAGACTCGGACGGTACTTTGGGTGGGCTGGTCGACTTGGGCAAACCGGAAAACCTGGGTCGTCTGCTGAACCAAGCTCTCAACCGAGCCAGGATATGCTCATCAGACCCCTTGTGTTCCGAACACCATCCTGGAAAAGACCAATCACTACACGCAGCCGCTTGCCATGCGTGTTCCTTTGTTGCAGAAACATCCTGCGAGCGTGGAAATCGGTATCTCGACCGAACTCTTCTGGTTCCAACTTTAGAAAACACTACTGCAGCTTTCTTTGGCGATTAATTTGATGAACCAACTGATGGAGGCTGTTACTGATCTCGCTTCTAACGTCTCACCAGAGAGGCTTGATGTGATTGCAAAGGATATTTCCAAGATCACTTCAAGTGATTTTCATAGCATTTCCGTGCGTAACATAAGCACGCCTGTGGTTCGACAGTTAGTGGAGAATCTTTTCGACGCCTGGAAACGATCCCCAGTGTCGGCATTGGAATTGGCCGCAATGCTACGAGGAGCGAGTTGTGCCTATCTGAAGGCTAAGCAGGACGTTACGGCTGAATTGATTTGGTCCGGGCCCAGGACACCGATTGTGTCAACCCGACAAACCGAACAAGCCTTACTTGAGGTCATTGATTCAGCTGAGGACAGCCTCTTTATAGTCAGTTTCGTTATTTACAAAGTCCCCCTGATTTTCAGGGCAATCGAAGCTGCGATAAACCGAAAGGTGTCCGTATCTATGTTGCTCGAATCCTCTGATCAGCATGGGGGGTCTATATCGGTTGATGCAATAGGGAAAATAAAAGCAGATTTACCTGATGTTACACTCTATTGCTGGAACGAAAAAAAAGATGACTTCGTTGATGCCAGAGTACATGCAAAAGCTGCGGTTGCGGATCGCAAGAAGTGCTTTGTATCCAGTGCGAACCTAACCGGCCATGCGATGGACAAGAATATGGAAGCTGGTGTGATGATTACTGGGGGGTCAGTTCCAACAACTTTGCAAGATCAACTAACTGCGATGATTACAACCAGGATCATTCGAGAGGTTTAAATCAAGGGAACCATTTTACTATACAGCCAAGATATTCACTTATCGCAATTTTTACTTCGATTTCTGCTCCACTCGATGATGTAACATATCTATAGGTGTTTGGCTGAACTATTATCCATCCAGCATGGTTAATATCCTGACCGGAAATCATACGTTGCATTGCCCGGCTGCCAACTTCTGGCCACATGTCAAAAGTGGTAACACTTTCAAAGTTAGAACGCTGCACTTCAGTTAATACATGAAGTGGGAAGAACCAAATGTCATCAGGTTCAAAGGAAACAAGTTCATGCAGCTCATAAAGCGCATGCCCTTGGGCCAGTTTGATTAATACCGATTTGACGCGATCCCACTCAGGTTCAAATACTGTATTTCCATCAATAATCGATATGGATGCATCTATTCTGGTCCGCAAAGAACCCTGCCGTTTAAGAGTTTTCGCAATCCTTTCCCTGGTAATCTTTTCAGGATCTGTGGACCCAGCCTGAACACAAGCGATGAGGCAGGCCAAATATTCTTCATCAATCGAAAAGCTGCTATTACAAGCAAGACAAGCTGATACCACAGGTAGATTTTCTGGAAAAGGCTTGTCAAGAAACACCTTTGACGGACAGTGATCCCTTGTACCGGTCTCACCACCACAAAATGCGCAGTATTGTAATGTACGCTCGTCGCCAAAATCCGTTAGCTGTTTCATGTGTGACTCACATATATACCAAGGTAAAATACGAAGTATTGGTAGCTATAATTACATGCATATTCTCAGGTAAACTCCGTAAGAATGAAATCAGGCATCAATTTACTATTGCTCGACCTTGAGTGCACCTGCAACGATCAGCCTCCCTTGCCAAGTGAGGATATGGAGATCATTGAGATCGGTGCCGTGGTTGGAAAGTTGAGGTTAGATTCCTTTGAGCTGTTGGGAAGGCGACAAATATACGTGCTTCCGCAGTGGCACCAAGCATTGACACCATTCTGTAAAGATCTGACTGGTATCCAGCAGCAGGATGTAGATCAGGCACCACCATTGAAGGAGGCTATTCAATTACTGGAATGTTGGATGGCTGACTACGACGTTAGAATCTGGGGGAGTTGGGGGAAATTTGATCAGCGTCATTTCAGCTCAGAGACAAGGCTCAAAGAATTGCAGAGCCCCCTGGAGCCGCTTCAGCATATCAATATGAAGCAGCTATTCGCCAGGAAGCGTGGCCATAGGGTTGGACTCGCACGGGCAGTCCAGCTATCCGGCCTTGAGTTTTTGGGGCGGCATCACTCAGGTGTGGATGACGCCAGGAATATTGCCCAACTTCTTGAGAACGACGGGCTTTTGAGAGAGGCAGTATTGGCCAGACTCTAGTCGTTGCACGAGCGCAACGCGCGAACTTGCGGTCGAAAATTGACCTGCACGACAGATAATTTTAAAATTGCCGTCGACCGGGTATGAGTCCCCCTGTCGTAAAACATGTAATGGGATCTGCGGTGCGCCAGAGGTGGCCAGCGATAAGAGCAAATTGCCTCGTGACTTGAGAGCAGCAGGTCATTCTTCATAGGGAGCGACTTTGAAACCCGAGGGTTGCCCCCCTTACCCCCTAATAAAAGATCTCTTTGTCCCCAATGGCCTCGTGGATATCGAGTATTCGCCTCGGCTCCGCCAGGGGATCGAGGTCATTAGCCACTTCTCGGGCCCAGGAAAGCCACTCGACTAATCGCGGGTCATCACAGCCTTTCGTCTCAAAAGCTGTGATCAAGTGCTTCAGCTTGGTGACTTTGTCGAAAGTGTCCGCGAGTGAAAAAAGCCGTTCTCTGCATTCTTTCTCAATTCTTTGCAATCGGGCCTGTTCTTTCCGTACAGCCTCTTGTTTCTCATATTCCAAGCGCCGTTTTTCATTCTCAATAGTTCGCAGCCGGCTGTATTCAAAGGCGCGGCTGAAGCCCTGCGTTATGGTGCTCAACTGATGTTCGATCAGCTCAGTGCCGTTGTCTTTCCACCTGACTTTGAATCCCGGTGAGTAGAGTTCTATAGCAAACTCTATTTTGCCGGTCGACTTATAATAGGGGGGCGAGTAAGACAGAAATGAAAAATCCGGCTCATTTCGCCGACTTGTTCGTTTTCCGGTCTCTGTTTGTGAGTTCCTTTCACTAACGGACATTTTGGTAACGAGCTCTTTGATTTCAAACGAGAGGATCTCGTTTCCGTGTTTGAAGCCCCAACTTGCAGCCGTATCAGACCTTGACGCATATCGCTCTACAAATGACCATCCTATTGAGCCAAACAAAGTAATCATGCCTTGCAGAAACAAGCATGCACGATCAAAGGTTTCAGGTGTCACTTTGAAACCAGGATTTGCCGTCAATCGTGGGAAGGTAACCCGACCGTAGTTATCGATATTTCTCCGCTTGCCGCTTTCCTTGTAAGCCTTTCTGCATGCGGCAACCACGGAATGATAACGATTAACTTGTTCCGGGATGGTATACGCGAGCGCCTTTTCAAATTGCTCTTCGGTCAAATGCGAGGCGGGAGCCTTTACAGCTATGACGGTATCCGATTTTGGCCAAAACATCACAGTCTCCAATTCCGGATTTGTGTTCCTCGGCAAAGGCGTCCGTTTTACCTTGTGGCCATTTTGAACTTTCGCCCAATAGCCAACTGGCGGGCATGGAATATTGTGTCGTAGGCACTTCTTATTCAAGCCTTTGTCGCTTAAATTAAATTCTGCCGCGAGATTCGATACTGGTTTTGTCCAAACAAGCTCATACAACTCTTCCCGTGTCATTAGTTTAGGTTTTGCCATTTCTTACTCTCCGGCTCGGCGCATTAACCGTTCATTATCAATGAAGATCTGCATATCTACTGAGCGATGGGCAGAACCTTTATATGCTTATCAATCGCATCCACCACGCTTCTCGCATGTGGCAGATTGGTCTTCTCAGCCGCCCAATGTTCATGGAAGAGCGCTATAGTTTCACGAGCTGTGTCGAGCACCAATTTTTCAGGCAGCATGGCCTTGGCCGCCATATGCACAAGCTCATCAAAGCTGAATTCATCGAATCGCTTACTTCGGCTGACCTTGAGTGCCATGGCGTTATCTTTGATATACGGAATGGTTGAAACAAAGTCATAAGCAGGCGCAATTGAAGCGATGCGGGGATCGTTGTAGATCAGCGACCAGTTCTTGAGATGCATGTCTGCATTTCCGATCAGCGCGTTAAAGACGATGCGTCGGATCAGCTCAGCCACATCACGCTCGCCGCCCTCTATGCCAATTACATTGGCAATATTACGCATTGTGGCCTTTTTGTATTTATCGTGCGGATAGACGCCAAAGATTTGCGCAAAGTCCTCGATATGGATAGCTGAGCCGTCCTCAGCGCGATCAAAACGCTTAATCGAAAACGCCGTATTTCCGTATCGCTCTATACCGGCGGGGATATTCTCGACCTCTTCAATCTTGATCAGCTTGTTGTCCGGCACATCTATGCCGACCAGACGCGCAAGCTCCATCATCGAGAACTCGTTCTCCGGCACGCCTTCATGCGCACTCCAAGGCAACTTGACGATCCAAGAGCCGCCCGCACCATCAACCGGTACGGTTAGTCCGCCATTTGCTTGCTTGATGGCTGAAAATTTCAGCTGCACACCGGCCAGTGAAAAGCGTAACGCCCTCTCCCTCTCTGAATGTTTCTCCAGCGGCTCATGCACATTAGGCGGCAGCATTTCACCATCGGCGGGCTCGACAGAAATTGCCCCTGGCAGATCCTGACCAAGCACCCACAGCAAGAAAAACTCACGCTCTGGATTCACCCCCGCTCGCTCCGCCAGATACTTGCGCATAGCGTCTTCGGGCAGGAGGTTTGAGAAAAACGGCATCAGTTGTTTTTGATACGTTTTGAAATCCGTGATCAGCTCACCAAGGCTATCTTTAAAGCCAAGACTTAAGATGGGACGGTTTTGATTAGCGATATATTCTTCGGTAAATGCGAATAACGAGCGGTCCGAACCAACATTGGTGATCGTGCCGATCAGCTCGCCATAAAGGCGTATACTTAATGTGCTAACCCTACTCATCGTCATCGCTCTCATCGAGACTATAAGCCGGTTTGGTAGGTACAGAAGGTATAGGGATATGAACCGCAAGATTTCTGATGGAACGCAGCTGCTCTTCTGATCGCCTTAAGGCCTCATCAACCCCAGAGTTCTCTGCCAAAGCTTCTTGCAACACCTTGGTCGAGTTTTCAATTTTCTCTAAAGTTTTAGCCCTGGGCTGCAATCGTTCAATCTGGCGGCTTATTCGCTGAATAGACTCAAGCTCTTTTGATAGCCCAGAAGTTGAACGCTGCTTAGCAGCTTTGGCTGCTACCTCATCTAACGCCGCGAGCTGCATATGAATGCGTTTTTGTATCTGTTCGTAATCTGCGCTCACACTGCTACGCACAATCGACTTGACGGCCGGCACGCTCTTTTTAGGCACAAGCTCCAGCTCAAGATCCAAAACGCGCGCCAGGGCAATCAGGCTAGAAACCCTAAGGTCAACGCCGCCCTTCTCAATCTTGGAAATATGGCTTTGCGGCACACCCGACTTGGCGCTTAGCTCTCGCTGGCTTAGCCCCTTACGCTGGCGCGCTTCGCGCAAACTCTTCAATATCTGGTCATTCAAATAGCTCATTATCTACCTTTATATATCATGAAGGCTATTTTGATCACCTATAGTAGATCATTAAGCATGCAAATCCAAAGATTCAGATCTGCTAAAACAGATCATGATATAGATTTATATATAAAATAACGATATATAAAGATAGATCAAATAATGATCCTTGATCTATATTGATAGATCAAAAACCTAGAACGTACAGCCTGCCGTTCACGAGAGTTGGAGCAAAAATGCACAGAGAGAGCGGCCATCCAGGGTAATGCTCCTTCCCCCTATCCCTTTCAGGCGCCTGGTTGAATGGAGAGGAGCATTGCAGTGCAAATGGCACACTTGATCCAATTAGCCCGGATTTTCCATGCACACTTTCTTTTCCGCATTGTGCGAAAAACTCTGCTTTTTCTGCTGTTTAATAATGGGAAGAATACCCCACCCCATAGCAGACATTTGCATGCAGCGGTGAAACGAATCAGGAGAATCCATGACTACCCCCGCAGAAATACTGAAATTCTGGTTTGGCACAGATCAGCTGGAAGAACCGGTGGACGAAGTTCATCAACGGCGTTGGTTTACCCGCGATGAGGCCTTTGATCAGGAGATTGAGGAGCGATTCGGCCAACTGGTGGAATCAGCTATCGCCGGCGAGCTGCACGACTGGCGGGAGTCCCTGGCCGGTGAACTGGCGCTGGTGCTTGTATGCGATCAGTTCCCGCGGAACATCTACCGCGGCACCGCGCGCGCATTTGCCGGGGATCCGTTGGCCCTGGAAGTTGCCCTCGCCGTGATTGAGAGGGGTGATGACACCCAGTTGGGGCTCTGCCAGCGCGCCTTCCTCGGTATGCCGCTGGAGCACTCCGAGAGCGGGTATATACAGGTCCGCTCAGTGGACTACTTCAACCGCCTGCGCATGGATTATGTCGATGGGGCGAGCGGTGCCGCACAGGCCGAGAGCTTCTATCAATTCGCTGTTGCCCACCAGCGCGTTATCGACGAATTCGGGCGCTACCCCCATCGAAATGCGTCGCTCGGCCGTGAATCGTCTACTGCGGAGCAGGAATGGCTGGATCAGGGAGGCGGTTTCTGATGGATATGCTGTCCTGGCTTTCCCTGGCGGGAATCTGCGCTCTGGGCGCCATGAGCCCCGGCCCCAGCCTGCTGATTGTGCTGCGCTGTGCCGCTGCCGGCTTCCGTCAGGGGCTGGCGTGCGCCATTGCCCACGGCGGGGCCATAGCACTCTATGCCTGCCTGACTGCGTTCGGGCTGGCGGCGCTGGTCACCCATACCCCCATGCTCTTCGCCATCCTTCAGTGGGGCGGCGCGGCCATGCTGGTGTATCTCGGCTGGAAGGCCCTGCGCGCTCCCGCGCCAACAAGTAGCACCGCGGTAAACACTCCAGCTCCAGAGTCCGTTTCCGTCTCACGGGCGGCGCTACAGGGTTTCGGTATCGCATTCTTCAACCCCAAGGTCGCCATCTTTTTTACCGCCCTGTTCAGCCAGTTCGTTTCCGCCGAGCAAATGCTCAGTACCAAACTTGGCATGGCAGGCCTGGCCGCCGGCATCGACGCGATCTGGTATGCGCTGGTTGCACTGCTGGTGACCCTGGGAAGCGGGCGTGGCTGGCTCAGCGCTGGCGCCGCCCACCGCCTTCAACAGGTATTCGGGGTATTGCTACTGGGGCTCGCCGCACGACTGGTATTTAGCCTCTAATAAAAAAGCCCTGATTTTCAGGGCTTTTTTATTACCGAACTATTCTCAGTCTGCAACCGCCCCCGGCCAGATTACCACCCTTCCATCCGGCTCCTTGAATACCCGCACCGGCAGCGACTGCTCCAGCATGGCCACCAGCGTATCCGCCTGGTCTGCGTTGAAGGCGGTGGTCACGCGCAGGTTTTCCAGTTCGCGGGTGCCGATGACGATGCGGTTTTTGCGATAGCGGTTGGCGTCGGCGACGATTTCCGACAGCGGTGCGTCGCGGTAGCTGAATTTCCCCTGGCGCCAGCCGGCGACCCGGGTGGCGTCTACGGTGTTGACGCGGCTCAGTTGTTGCTCGCTGACACGGACCTGTTGCCCAGCGGTGAGGCGGACCTTGGGAGCCTCAACAGCACCGGCGGATTCGCGGTCGCGACTGGCCACATCGACCACGCCCTCTTCCACGGTGACTTTCACTTCCGGATTCAGCTTGCTGCCCGCATTGACGTCAAAACGGGTGCCGACTACGCGGATCTCGGCACCGCGGGCGCTGACGAAGAACGGACGCGAGGGATCCTTGGCGATGTCGAAGAAGGCCTGACCGCGCAGGAGTTTGACCCCGCGGCGTTCATTGCTGAAGTCGCTTTCGATGGCGGTATCACCGCCCAGGGTAATACGGCTGCCGTCATCTAACGTGATGGTGCGCACCTGGGCGAGTTCGGAGGTGTAGGCTTGTGCAGCCGGTTCACCCTGCCAGGGGGCCAGATAGACCACGCCCACAGCCAGCATCAGAGTACAGGCGAAAGCGAAACCACTTACCGGGCTGATGCCGAAGTAGTTGTTGAGTCTGTCGAGCAGACCGGCGAGACCACCGGGCTGGCGCAGACGGGCTCCCTCACTGCCAGCGGCGAGTGCGGCGAGACTGCGGTCGATCAGCTGCAGGCGCTGGTAGGCTTTGCGGTTTACTGCCTGTTGCATCCAGGCGTCGTACGCGGACTGTTCGTCGGCTTTGAGGTCGCGCTCGCCGCGCAGCATAAACCAGGTGCGGGCTTCGGCTTCCACCAGCCGGATATCGGTCTGCGGGTGACTGTTGCCAGTCGTCATCACACTTCTCCATCGTGTGCACGCAGCGCTTCCTGGCACCCCGCCAGGGCTTTCGCCACGTGCTTTTTCACTACTGTTGCCGAGAGCCCTTCCCGCCGCGCGATTTCCGCGTAGGAGAGGCCGTCGACACGGTTCATCAATAACAGCCGCCGGCGCTTGTGGGGCATGTTCCAAAGGGCACTGTTCACCAGGCTCAGAAACTGCCGGCTGACGGCCACACGTTCAGGACTCAGGCAGTCCTGCTCGCGATCGGGGTCGTCCTGAACGGTCTGTGCATAACTCTCGCGCACCTGCCCTTTGCGCAGGGCATCTATGGTGGCGTTGTGCACCGACCGGTAGAGGAAGGCCCTGACGTGCTCGATATCGCCGACGCGAAGCTGTGGCGCCATGCGCGCGAACGCTTCCTGCACCAGATCTTCCGCCTCGCTGTAGGACAGTCCAAACTTACTCACCGCGTACCGGCACAGTTCCTGCTGATATTCGCGGTAGTAGTGATCCAGATCCCTGTCGCTATCGGTCGCCAATTGGCTCGCCCATGCTGTCGCCATGGATTCTCTTCACCATCGTTTTTATGTTTTGTTTTGTCGTTGCTCTTCTGTATCTGTGCCGGGAGCCTCTTCCGGACACCGGATTCTTTCTCTCGCCGATGAAACGGCTGAGCAGGCGGAATCGTCCCCCCTGCGTTGAAGATGTTTGGAGCTTATCCATTCAGTCGAATTTCATGCCAACACGCAGGCCGAAGATACGCGGCGCGCCGTAGTAGTACTCGGGGCTGGGGATATCAGCCTCGTGCACGTCATTGGCCACGGCTTCATTGGTGAGGTTGTCGCCATAGAGGTCGAGCCACCAGTTGGCGGAGGCGGGCTCAAACTTGAGACCGGCGCTCCACAGGCTCCACGCCGCCTGGCGGTCGACATTGCGCGCGGGGCCGGCGGGGTCCGGCACCCATTCGCCACTGCCATTATCCAACAGCATGCCACGGCGATCGCCGCGATTAGCCTCGTCGAAATACATGTCGCCGGCATAGCGCAGTCCAACGCGGGCGGTGGCGCGCCCCCAACTGCCCAGAGCAAGACCGTGGCGGTAATTGAGGCCGAGACTGATCTCCGGCACCTGCTTCAACCGGTTGCCACTGAAATCCACCAAGTCCGGAATGTCGGGATTGTCAGCGCCGGGGTTCCAGGTCTGGCCGTGCTGTGGGAACTCGTTATCCACAGTGAGGAAGCGGTTGTAGCGGGCATCGAGCAGCGACAGGAAACCGGTGAGGCGTCCGTTCGGGCTGCTGGCCCAGTTGAGTTCCAGTTCGAGTCCGCGGATGGTGGCGGAGGGGGCGTTAATACTGCGAACCAGTTCGGTGCCGTCCTCCTCCACGGCGACCCCGGATACCTGAAGGTCGCGGTAGCGGGTGTCGAACAGCGCGCCGTTCAGGGTCATAGCGCCACCCTGCAGACCGAGCTTGAATCCCAGCTCGATATTGGTGCTGGTCTCCGGGCCGACGAAGGCGGCGCCGCCGTTGTTGCGCTCGATCAACGCTTGCAGTGCGGACTGGTACGCCGGATCGTCAGCGCCATTGTAGACCCCACTGAGTTTGGCGCCGTCCTGCACTATGCCCGGCTTGAAACCCTCGGCGTAGTGCAAATAGAGCATCGCCTGATCCGTTGGGCGATAGGTGAGGCGCGCCATGGCGGTGGTACTGTCCCAGGTGCGGTCGACGTCGTTGTAGTTGGCGACAAAACACTGGCCGTCGGCGGCGGACTCCCGGTTGACCGCGATCTCCCCGAGTTCGCCGCCGCGATCGCTGCGGATCAGGTCCGGGCAGGCGATGTTGCGCCCGCCGCGGTCGTAGCGCTGGTCGCGCCCGCTTCTGGCGCCGGCACTGATTTCCCACGCCTGGCTCAGATCGTAATCCACTTGGCCGTAGAAGGCGCCGAGACGGGTGCCGCGGTTGGGCTGCTGAAAACTGTGGGCGGGGGCATCGCCCCAGCCACTGCCATCGGCTTCCTGATGTTCCAGATCAAAGCGGATGGCGTTTTTCTCGGAGAAACTGAAGTAGGCCAGCAGCCAACGCAGCCGCTGTTCATCGCTGCTTTTCAGCTGCAGTTCGTGCTGGCGGGCGCGGTATTCGGACCAGATGGTGCGATTGCTCTGATGGTAGATGGCCGGGTCGGTTTCGCTGCCCACCGCACCGCTGCGATCCTCATCCCAGTCCTGGCTGCGCTCGTTTAAGCCGTAGCCGGCGATGTACGCCAGCGATGCGCCACCGGGCAGTTCCAGCTCCAGGCGGCTGCGCAGGGCGTCCTGGTCGAGGCGGGTGCGCCCGGGGGTATCGATCATGACGGCGGTGTCGTAGTCCACCAGCGGCACGCTGCCGGCGCCGCGATCTTCGAACCGCTCGTAACTGAGCCACCAGTTCAAACCACTATTGATCTGCCAGCTCGAACTCAAGCGGTGGCTGAAGAGATCGGTGTTGTTGTAGCGGTGGGCGCGCGCGGCCCAGGCGGAGCCCTCGGCATAGTCGATATAGCTGTCGGCGCGCTCGGCCGCCGCCGCCCAGCGCAGGGACCAGTCGTCGGTGAGCGGCGCGTTGGCCACGGCACTCAGCTTGCGCTGGCGGTAGCTGCCAAGGGAGACGGCGACACTGGATGACCACTCGGATTCCGGGCGCGCGGTGTGGTAATTGATCACTCCACCGGTGGAGTTGCGCCCGAACAGCGTGCCCTGCGGGCCGCGCAGAACTTCCACCCGGTCGAGGTCGTAGAGCATGACGGCCGAACCCTGCACCCGGCTGCTGAAAATGCCGTCCACATGCGTGGCGACACCGGAGTCGCCGGCCTCGGTATGATTGTCGGAACCCACCCCGCGCATATACAGCATGGAAGCGGTGTGGTCCCCATTTCTGGCCACCTGAAGGCTAGGGACCTCCGCCGCCAGTTGCTCCAGGCTGTCGATGCGGCGCTCTTCGAGCGTGCCACCGCTAATGGCGGTTACCGTGAGGGGAGTGCGCTGCAGGTTGGTGCGACGCTTGCTCGCCACGACCTCCACTTCCTCCAGCAGGGCAGGGGCGGGCACCTCCTCCTGCGGTTCATCTGCGATTCGCTCTTGCCGCGGCGGCAGGATCACCATGCCCTGGCCGTCGACCCGCCGGTAGCGAAACTCGGTGTGCGCCAGCAGCAGCCCCATTGCGGCCTCGGCGGAATACTCGCCTTTCACCGGCGGTGCCTGGGTATCCGGAATGGGGGAGGACTGTTGACCGGAAGTGGCCACCATCACGGCGAGACCGGTCTGGCGGGAGAACGCCAGCAGTGCCTGATCCAGCGGTTGCGTGGGTATTTCGAAGAAATAGGTGATTGCAGAAGAAGAATGCGCTTCGACTTCGGTGCGGGTACTTGCCGGCAAATCCTCCACTGCCACATCCGGTGCCGCTTCCGTGGCAAAAGCGGTCGCCGAGGCACAGCAGTGTGCCGTCAACACTAGGGCGCGGAGTGACCCGAAGCAGGTCTTGGGCATAGGCGTGTCGTCATCGCTGTATCCCGCGGGTTGGCGGGTTTCCGGCTACGCGATGGCGGCCCTTGCGTACTGGCTGCCACTCTCGTCACGCGTCCGGTTGATTATTGTTCTGGCCGGAAAACATACAACAACAATCAACGGTGTGACAAGTTAGGACGCATGGCGGAGCAGAAACCAACCCCCTACTCAGCCACCAGCGTCTCGCAGCGGAAGTGACTGCCGCCGTCGGCGCTCAACTCCGCGGCCAGCGGTGGCAGTAGCGCTTCCATCTGGCCGCGCAGGGTCCAGGGCGGATTGACCACGATCATGCCCGCCGATGTCATGCCGTGACCGGCTGCGTCGGCGCGCACGCCCAGCTCGAACAACTGGATATTGCGGATGCCGGAACTGCTCAGCTGCTTTTCCAGGGCGTCGATACGGCGGCGGTCCACTACCGGGTACCACAGGGCGGTGACGGCGTTGGGCATTTTGCGGTGAATCAGCTGAATGGCGCCCACCACCCGCTGGTAATCCTCCTTCTGCTCATAGGGGGGGTCGATCAGTACCAGTGCGCGGCGCGAGCGGGTCGGCAACAGCGCTGACAATCCCTTGAGGCCGTCTTCCTCGCGCACCTGGCACTGGCGCCTGCGGGCGAGGTTTTTGTGCAGATGCTCCGCGTCGGCCGGGTGCAGTTCGAACAGCCAGGCCTTATCCTGGGGCCGCAGCATTTCGGCGGCGATCAGTGGTGAACCCGGGTAAAACTTCAGACGCTTTTCCGGATTCAGCTCGGCGATGAGCTGCAGATAACTTTTTAGGCCCGGCAAATCGCTGTGATTGAACAGACGACCGATGCCGGTCATGTACTCGCTGTTCTTGCGCGCCATCTCCGAACCGAGGCTGTAGAGGCCGGCACCCGCGTGGGTGTCGATATAGTCGAATGGAGTGTCTTTC
Source organism: Microbulbifer harenosus (assembly GCF_005771435.1). Lineage (GTDB taxonomy): Bacteria > Pseudomonadota > Gammaproteobacteria > Pseudomonadales > Cellvibrionaceae > Microbulbifer > Microbulbifer harenosus. The sequence goes on along the minus strand of NZ_VANI01000004.1, from coordinate 235,296 downwards.
TTCTGCAGGTAGGAAATAATTTCCATCTGTACGCAATGTTTGAGTACATCGGCGAAGTTGCCGGCGTGGAAACCGTGGCGGTAACTGAGCATGGGGCCATCCGGGAAAACAGGGAAACCACACTGCGGTGGTGAACATCGGCAGCACGGGTGAGACGAGCTTAGATCAAATTCTAGGGCCGGCGACTTTAGGGGCCCTGGCGGCCCCTGACAATCCTTTTCTGAGCGACACCCGCCGGGCTCAGAACCACATGGACCAGAACAGCCGGATCACGTGGGCGTTGAAACTGTAGGCGGGTTCTTCCCCGGGCAGCGCTTCGACCACCCGCGCGTCGCGGAAGTTGTCGTAGTCGAACATGATGTAATCCCAGTAGAGATTCACGCTGCTGCGGCGGTCAAACAGGGACCAGCGCTCCGGCAACTGATAAGAGGCGCCGATACCGATGGAGGTATTACTGAAATCGCTCAGCTCCTTGTCGCGGGCGCGGAAGCTCGTCGCATTCACATAGGGGAACAGGTCGCTGTAAAAGTCTGCCCCGGTCTGCTGGTAGAAGCGCAGCTTGCCCTCAAGGATCAGGTTTTCCGACTCCAGCGGATGGGTGTAGCGGAATTCCAGATTTTCGGCGTCAATGCCCCAGCTGTCGACGTACTTGCGGTATTCACTTTTGACCGCGGCGCGGTAGGGCAGGCGGTATTTTGCGCGCAGTGCCACGGCGTCGCTGTTGCGGGTGGTGGGATAGAGTTCGGCCTGGTAGCTAAAGCCGGTGCCGGAGCCCGGATCCAGGTAGCGCACACTGCGGTAGGGATTGTTGAGAAAACCTTCGTCCGCCACGGTTTCCACACTCAGCTCGGCGATCAGCTTGGTGGTGAGGATCTGGCTCCAGTTCAGCGCGTAGCGGCGGTGCTCCGCCTGCTCGAGAAAATCCTCATCGCCGTTGCGCATCACGTCGTCACTGCCGAAACTCACGCGCATGGACAGGGTGCTGAGGTCGCCGAAGAAATCCTGTTTAATGCCGAAGCCTACGGTTTCCGCCTTGTAATCATCCTCGCTGGAATTGGTGTAGTTGAGACTCATGGTGGTTTTTTCCACCAGATAGTCCGCGCCGAGCGAAAACTCATCGCGCTGCTCGGAATAGGGGCTCGCCGTGGCCTGTACGTCGATGGACGCCCCGGAAATCATGTCCACGTAATAGTTGGCTGACAGGGAAACCTTGTTGCCCACATTCTTGCGCACCAGCACAGACGGCCCGTCGATGGTGACACCGCCGCCGCTGTAGGAGTGGTACATGGTGTCCGCGCGCTCTTCCGGCAGAACTGCTGCATTTACTTGAATTGGGCCAAATATCAACAGGCTCGAACAGAGTAAAAATCGCTTGAGAGCGTAGCGAGCGAACGCGGTTTGGTGAGCGCCGGAGCGCAGCTCCCGCAGCGCACTTATAGTGCGTGAGGACAGCGAGCACCGCCGACCGCCAAAGCGCGGAGCGCAGTAGCTCTCATGTGATTTTTTAGTTACAACCACAGCCGCCTCCTGACCCACCCTCAGCGCCCCTGGCCGCCTCGCGCGCTTCGTACACATGGTTCATGTATCCCGCCGCTACCGGATCGCGCTCGAAGCTCATGATCGGGTCGGCGAGATAGTGCCGCTCGTAGGGTTTTACCCAGGGCTCCGGCATCAGGGTTTCACAACCGCCGAGCAGCAGGAACGATGGCAGAAGGAGAAGCGCGCGCTTGGTCATGGCTTATTCCCGGATCAGTTCCTTGATGATCTTTTTGTACTCGGCTTCGTCGCCACTGCGGTAGCCCTTGTGCACGTAGCGCACTTTGCCGTCGCGGTCGATAAATACCGAGCTCGGCATGGCTTCCACACCGAACAGCCGGCTCACGCTGCTCTCGGCGTCGAACAGCACCGGAAATTCCACCGGAATTTTATTCAGCATCGCCTGCGCGTCCTCGCGGTTGGCGTCCACATTGACACCCCAGACCTTGAAACCCACGGATTCGTAGCGCGCGTGCAGGTCATTCAGCAGCGGCATTTCCTCGCGACAGGGACCGCACCAGGAGGCCCAGAAGTTGAGCATGATTACGTCGCCACGCTGCTCGCTGAGTTTCAGGTTGCCGTCTTTCAGGGACGCAAGGGTAAAGTCGGCGGCAGGCGCGCTGGCGGATACGGGCGCGCCCGCAAGCAGTGCGGCGCTGGCGCAGAGTGCGGCGATGAAATTACGCATCGAGTTTCTCCGGTTGTTTTATTGTAAAAATCGAATCAGAAATAAATCGATAAACCCAATTGGGCGGAAATATTATTGGTGTTCTGCGGCTCGCCGAAGATCTCGTGTTCGAGAATGTGATCCCGCACATCGAAACGCAGTGCCAGCCAGTCTTTCACCAGCACGCGAATGCCGGCACCCACGTTGTAGGTGAAATACTCCTCGTCGGCGAAACTGGTGTTGCCGATACCGCCGATCAGGTACAGGTTGCTGTTGAGCGCCCAGCGGTCGAGGATAAAAATTTCCCCGGGCAGAAAATTCCAGGCGAGCGACAGGTTGTACATGGAGAGATCGCGCTCATCGTCGGTGAGCAGCGGCGCGCTGCCACTGAGCTTTTCGTAACTGGACAGGCCCAGTTCCGATTCGGCGTAGGCCGCCTCCATAAAAAAATCTTCGTTGATGTGATAAGCCAGACTGCCGCCGATCATGCGGTTGGTACCGAAGTCTTCCACGCTCAGCACGCCGCCGGCATAGACGGTGAACTCGAAGTCCTCACTGTCGATGGCCGCCTCGCGGATCTCGCGCCGCTCCAGATCCGGAGAGATGATCTCATCGATCACCGCATCGCCCTGGGCAAGAGCCGCCGTCGATAAAACGGCGAAGGACAGCGCACAGGCGAGCTTTACATAAACACGTCGAATCCGAGCTTCCATTCGACTATCTCCTGATTATTTTCCCGCGAGGTGAGCAGGTAGTGATTGGCAACTTCCGCGCGCAGGGCGAAGCGGCGGGATAAATAGGTGGTCACGCCGATGCCGGTAAGCATGGCGGTGTCCTGGCGGTCTTCGGTGGCGACGATGGTGGCATTGGGGGAGGTGATATTGATCCCGCTGCCGAGCAGAAAATACGGCGAGATCCGCCACTGGGGAAACGGCTGGTGCAGCAGTGCCACCTGGTAGGTCTGGCTATTGGAATAGGCACCGATGGTCTGCGCCGCGCGCAGCTCCGCGGAAATATTGCCGGTAAAACGGTATCCGAGCGACACCCCCAGAGAGTTGGCTCCTTCGAAATCGCCATAGGTGAAGCCGAAGCGCAGCCCCTGCTCGCGATAGTCGTCGATACCGGGCGTGGACACCGCGAGCGGCTCACCGTCGGGGGCCACGATCTGGTCCAGCTCGGCAATCTTTGCCCAGCCGGTTTTCCCGCTGCGGGTCATCACCTTGACCCAGTCGGTGCGGCGCTTCAGCAGCCACAGGGGCTCGCCGTATTCCACCACATGGTCGATCACATAACCGCGTCCGGGTCCGGTGTAGAGGTTGAGAAATTCCGAGCCAACCACGACTTGTTCGACATCGTCGGGAAGCCCGCCGGGCGTGCGCTCACCGAACTGGGTCGCGGTGAAACTCTCGGTAACGGGCGGTTCTTCTTCCTGTTCCGCCGCGCGCGTATACGCCGACAAAACGAGGCCGGCGATTAATACGGCCAGTCCGGGCGCTATGGTTTTCGACAGCCTTGTCATGCTTCAGTTGACCGGTGCATCAAAGGGGTTGTTGTGATACTGCGCTCCGATATCCAGCCACTCTGAAATCAAACGCAATTCCGCCGGGGACAGCGCACCATCGTGCACGCCGCCCGCTTCGAATACCCGGAAAAACCGGCTGGCGTTCGCGCCGCCGGTGTCCATGAGCCGCTCGATATCGACGGTCACCATAACAGGAATCGGGTTGCCCGCGGCATCCAGAACGAGTTCTCCGTTCTCGTCCACCTCGAACAGCGGGGTGCCGTTGTCGTCCGTGTCCTGCACCAACACATTCTGCACGGCGCCATCGCGCAGCTCCTCGGTGGGGTTGTCGAACAACAGCTCGACGTAGGAGGTGCTGAAATTGGTGTTGACCCCGGACTGGTCCGCGCGCAGATCCAGCTGTCCCGGCGGCACCTGGGCCATGCCGGCGGCATCGCGGTTGCTGTGGCATCCGCTGCAGGTGCGATCTTCCAGCACATTGTCCATGTCGTCGGTGATTAGTCGCGGCAGATCCCAGATGGGCTGGATGTGCGCGGGGTAGTGGATAACGCTGCGGCACTCGCTGCTCCAGGCACTCTGGCAGGCGGCGGTGGTGGGGGGTGGCGTCTGCAGTTCGCTCATCAGCAGCTCGCTGCTCGGGTCTTTGGTCCGCGCAGCCGGGTCGGTCCACTGATCGGTAAATTTCAGATCCCCATCCAGGGACGGGTTGCCGGCGATACGCGCCAGCAGTTGTGCCATGGTCTCACCCATATTCGCAGTCAGCGCAGGCTCGGTATTGGCAAACGGCGCCCCGCTGGTGGGGGCGCCGGCCCAGGCGGATGCGGGCTCTTTGTCCGTGCGGCCGTGAGGCACTTCGCTGTTGCGGCTGTGGCAGCCCTGACATGTGCGGATCTCACCGGCGCGGAACTGCAGCCAGTTATTGTGACGGCCGACAATACGGCGGCCGTCGGCATCCACCACGGAAATGGCGAGCGGCATATCCGCCGGCACCTTTACCCGCACCGAGCCGTCCGGCTGGATCGGGGTGTAGCCTATGATCTCGCGCATCAGTTGCGCGCGGCTGCGCCCAAAGGCGGCGCGGTCGAAATCGAGCGTGTCGTCATCGGGAATGCCCACGGCCTTGACCACCCGCAGGAAGCGCGCGGGGCGCTCGGCGGCCGATGTCTGCAATGGATCCGCCAGCGCGGCGATATCCAGCGCGGCGGTGCCGTCGAAGTCGTACACGCTGCGGATATCGAGAATCGCGAGACCGGCGTCGTACAGATCGCGGTCGATGTCGATACCGGGGATGGACTCGGGAATAAAGGCGGGCGTGGGGCGCGTATCGGCGGTGACCGCCTCGGAAATCATCTGCCCCTCGGCGGGTTGGATGATCGGGCGCTGGGTACCTTCCACATAGTCATATATCCACAGGCCGTAAAGCGGGTCGGCGGGCACGATGCCCTCGGTTGCCAGCCACTCATCGGTGCAGGGTTGCGGCAGCTCTGTTTCCGGATCGACCACCCGGCACTCGCTCCAGCTCACTAGCAGACGGCTGGTGCCGTCGTGAAACGCCCAGGCATTGGCGAACAGGCCGTGAGGGGAGAGACCACCGTCGGTGATCACCTGTTTGACCGAGAGAGACTCCTGCCCCTGCAGCAGGCCCTGCTGTTCCGGCTCACTGTAGGCCTCGGTGAAATTCTCCGCGTCGATCACTACCATGTCGCCGCCGTAGGTAATGCCCTCGGGGGCGCGCAGGGTGACGAGGATGCGCCCGTCCGGCATCTGCTGCGGTTTGCTGAAGGCCGCCGGCACCGGGTCGCTGTCCGGATTCGCGCTCGTTCCCGTCGCCTGGCTGTGATAACCGTAGTGGAACTGCAGGTCGGTGCCGTCCGGCTTCACTGTGTACAGGCTGAGCCGGTTTGCGCCGCCCATATTGTCCCAGCGGCTGAACAGCACGCGGCCATTGGCGAGCACGGTGGGCGAGAGGTCGTGGCTCTGGTTGTAGGAAATCTGCCGGATGTTGCTGCCGTCCTGCTCCATCACATGCAGCACGAACGCGGGCTCATCCAGGTCTTCGGCGAGGGCGGAAAACTGCGGTTTGTTGTCGTCGAGCAGCAATGCGCGCGAGCGGCGCTGGCGGGTGGAGGTAAACACGATGCGACCATCGGGCAGGAATGCCGGAGCAATATCGTCGCCCTCTTCCGCGATCAGGTCGGACTGGATTGCGCGCTTCAGCTCTGCGGATTCAAAGTCGTACAGCCAGATATTCCAGCTCGGCTGCTCGTCGTCATCCAGGCCCTCGATATCCGGTGCGCGCATGGCGAAGGCGAGGGTTTTGCCATCGTGGGAGACGGTCAGGTCCTTCACATCGTAGCCGCCCTCGAACACCAGGCCTGCATCTTCATCGCTGATGAACAGATCGGCAGTCAGCACCCGCTCCGGTGCGCTGGCGGTGGCGCGGTCGCGCAGCACCAGTTCCGCACCGGGATTGAAGGTGGAGGGCGCGTAAATATCGCTGCCCATCAACTCACCTTCATCATCGCGATTGAGCATGCGGCGTACATAAACCACGGGGTAATCCACTACCACCGGATCTTCTGCCTGATCGCCACCGGGTCCGGCACTGCCACCGGAACAGCCGCTGAGCAGTACTATTGCCACCATGGCGAACGGCGCGCGCGGAGCGAATAAAGCGAGAAGCGAGCGCACTGAAAAGCGCCCGGCCGGTGCGCCGGGCGTACAAAATCTGCTCAAAGGAATTTCCCCTTTCCCGCCGGTTTCTCAGTGCTCACTTACCGTGGCCGCTGCGGGATAACTGGACCTTAGTCTGGTGATCTTCACCAGTGTTATTGGGCTGAATTCTCGCGATTGACGGCTGTTGCCTCAAGTCGCGCACACGGATTTTGCCAACCACGACACGGTTTAAATTTTTGCCGCTGGCGAATCATTCCGCATTCTTTACTATCGGTGGCCGGTCACACGACACAAAATCCGCGCACACAAAACCCGCGGCGAGAACCCTACGCGAACAAGCCACATGAAAATAACATCGCCCGCCGCGCGCCTGCTACTCGCGGCGACCGCCTGTGCCAGTGCCCTACTTTCCCTGTCTGCCCTGGCGGGACCGGAAGAACAGGCCGCGCAGATACACAGCCGCATCACCGGGGTAAAGCCCGACGTTGCCACGCTGACAGAGATGGCCGAGCTGATCGCCGGAGGCCAGGCCGGGGACGCCGCCCGCCTGGCGATGCAGAACGACGCATTCTATAACGTCACCCTGAAAAACCTGGTCACGCCGTGGACCAGCCGCGACGCCGACAATTTCGCACCGCTGAACGACTACACCGCAACCGTGATCGGCATGGTGCGCGACGATGTCGACTTCCGCGAGATTCTCTCCGGCGACATCCTGTATACCGGCGCTTCCGGCCTGGGGCTGCCTGCCTACAGCAACAGCAACAACAATCACTACATCGAACTGGAAAACAGTGGCTATCCGCTGCAGACAGCGCTCGAGCGCAAAACCCAATCCGCCGTCACCGGCCTGCCCAGCGACGCCACCGCCGGCGTGATCACCACCCGCGGCGGCGCCAAGGCGTTTTTCTACGCTGGCACCAACCGCGCCATGTTCCGCTTTACCCTGCTGAACCACCTGTGCCGCGACCTGGAGCAGGTGCACGACACCTCGAGGCCACCGGACCGCATCCGCCAGGACGTGAGCCGCAGCCCCGGCGGCGACAGCCGCGTGTTCCAGAACAACTGCATCGGCTGCCACAGCGGCATGGACCCGATGGCACAGGCGTTCGCCTACTACGACTACGTTTACGAAGTGGACAACGACCCCACCGGTGAAAACGGCCAGCTCGACTACAACAGCGCCGGTGAAACCGACCCCGCCACCGGCACCCGGGTCAAAGCCAAAAACCATTTCAACAGCGCAACCTTCCCCTACGGCTTCGTAATTCCCGATGACAAGTGGGACAACTACTGGCGCGAAGGCCCGAACATGTACCTGGGCTGGAGCAGCGAACTGCCAGGCTCCGGCAACGGTGCCAAGTCCATGGGCCGCGAACTGGCCAACAGCGAGGCGTTTGCCCAGTGCCAGGTCACCAAGGTCTTCGAACAGGTGTGCCTGCGCGCACCGGAAGACCAACAGGACCGCGACCAGATCGACAGCATCACCGCGAGTTTTACCGGCAACGGCTACCGGCTGAAGCAGGTGTATGCGGATACCGCGGTTTACTGTGCGGGAGAATAAGCAGATGAAAACCAAAACCGCACAACGACCACTGAGCGCACTGTTCGCACGCGCAACGCTGCTGTCGGGTGTATTCGCATCCGCACTGTTTATTGCTGCCTGCTCCGGCGGCAGCGGCCAGTCCACCGAGGAACTGCCCAACACAAATCCGGATACCGGCGATACCAGTTATTCCGGTCCCGCCCCGGAAAGCGAAGACGTTCAGAATTACAAACGCTATATCTGGGACAACCTGGCGGCGGAGAACCGCTGCGGCAGCTGCCATATCGAGGGCAACCAGAGCCCGCGCTTTGTGCGCGGCGACGACATCAATCTCGCCCACGGCGAGGGTCGCGAACTGGTCAACCTCGGCAGCCCTGCGGATTCCCGCCTTGTCACCAAGGTGGCCAGCGGCCACAACTGCTGGCTCGCCAGCCCCGATGCCTGTGCCGAGATCATCACCAACTACATCGAGGAGTGGGCCGCGGCCGCGGGCTCGGTAGTCAGCACCATCACCCTGACGCCGCCGCCTGAGCGCGACGTCGGCGCGAGCAAAAGCTTCCCCGCCAGCAGCGGTAACTTTGCCACCACCGTGTATCCACTGCTCACCACATACTGTGCAGACTGCCATAGCGAAAGTGGGAAAGTCGCACAGCAGCAGCCGTATTTCGCCAGCGACGATGTGGACCAGGCCTACGAGTTATCCAAGGCGCGCATGGACCTGGACAACCCGGACAATTCCCGCTTCGTGGTGCGCCTCGGCAGTGAACAGCACAACTGCTGGAGCGAATGCGCAGAGAATGCGGACACCATGGCGGCGGCCATCCGCAGTTTCGTCAATGGCATTCCGGTGACCGAAGTGGACCCGGAGTGGGTGACCAGTAAAGCGCTGTTCCTCACCGACGGTGTGGTCGCCAGCGGCGGCGGGCGCATCGAGAACAACGCCATCGCGCTGTACGAATTCAAGACCGGCAGCGGCACCACCGCCTACGACACCTCCGGTATCAACCCGGCCATCGACCTCAATCTCTCCGGCGATTTCGAGTGGTTGGGCTCCTGGGGCATCCAGTTGAACGGCGGCAAGGCCCAGGCGGCTACCGCCACCAGCAAGCGCCTGTTCGACACATTGAGCGGCACCGGTGAATACACCATCGAGGCCTGGGTGGCGCCGGCCAACGTGGTACAGGAAGGCCCGGCGCGGATCGTCAGCTACTCCGGTGGCAACAACATCCGCAACTTCACCCTCGGCCAGGCGATGTACAACTACACCTTCCAGAACCGCAACGACGCCAGCACCAACGCCGACGGCATGCCCGCGCTGATCACCGACGATATGGCGGAGCGCGCCCAGGCAACCCTGCAGCATGTGGTGGCCACCTTCGACCCGCTCAACGGCCGCCGCCTGTATGTAAACGGTGAGTTCACCGGCGACGCGGACCCGGCGGCACCGGGACTGCTGTCTACCTGGGACGACACCTTTGCCCTGGTGCTCGGCAGTGAAGCCTCGAATGCATTCGCCTGGGCCGGCTCCATCCGCCTGCTCGCGATCCACTCGCGCGCGCTGGATCAGGATGACATTCTCACCAACTACGAAGCCGGCGTCGGCGAGAAATACCTGCTGCTGTTCAAGGTGGAACAACAGACCGACGTGCCCCAGGGTTATGTGATGTTCGAGGTGCAGCAGTATGACAACCACGGCTATCTGTTCAGCGCACCGAAATTCATTACCCTGGAAGACGGGGTAACGCCGGATGGCGTGGTGATAAAAGGCATGCGCATCGGCATCAACGGCCGCGAAGCGGTGGTCGGCCAGGCCTGGGCCAACCTCGACACCACCGTCACTGCCGACCAGTACGACCCCGCGAGCGGGCAGAAGCTGTCTCCACTCGGCACCATCATCACGCTGGAAAAAGGCCCGATCTCGGACGAATTTTTCCTGACCTTCGAGCGCCTCGGCAGTGAAGAATTCGTGCGTGTGGAAGCCACCCCGGCACTCCCCGCCGCGCCTGCAGACCTCAAGCCACAACCGCGTATCGGTATCCGCCGCTTCGAGCAGATCCACGCGGCGCTGTCTGCGGCTACCGGAATTTCCAGCGCCCACCCGGCGGTGGTGGATACCTGGGAAAAAGTGAAACAGCAGCTGCCGGTGGAAGCGGATGTTCGCGGTTTCCTCGCCGCACAGCAGATGGGTATCACCCAGCTCGCGGTGAAATACTGCAGCACGCTGGTGGACGACACCCGCAAGCGCGCGGCCTACTTCCCGGGTTTTAATTTCTCCGCCAGCGCCGCCTCGGCATTCGATACCAGTGCGAAGCGCGCACAGATCATCGACCCGCTGCTAGAAAACCTCCTCGGCCGGCCGATCACCTGGCCCACGTCGATGGGTGGGCACACGGCACAACTCGCCACGGCGCCGGATGAAGGTGCGGTGCGCACTGAGCTGAATGAATTGATCGACAAGATGACTGCATGCGGCGGCAGCTGCAGCGCGGATCGCACAGCCACTACGGTAAAAGCCACCTGCGCCGCAGCTATGGGCAGTGCGATGATTTTGATTCACTGAGTTTTGAGGTTTTGTGCTTCGTAGCTTGGGTGCTTCGTAAGCGGGACGGGGCCAGCGGTAAGACCCCGGCAAACAACCTGTCGGCAATCGTTTGCCGGAATCTTCCCGCTGGCCCCTGGTGCGAAGTCGGTGAAATAAATACTTCTAACGAAGTAACAGTCTGAGAATTGCAGGTCCTGATGGCGGGGACTGTTCGCGAGACCTTCCGCGAGAGGGACCTCGCGGAAGAGCCCCCATGGATGGGTTCACGGCGTGTCTCGCGAACAGTCCCCGCCAGCAGGGCCGCCACAAATCGAGAACAGAGCACCCCCCGGGCGCCCGGAAAAACCATGAGCAAGAAAAAACATTTCGAACTGGACCAGCCTCTGCGTCATCCGGATCACCACCGTCCGGTGAGCCGACGGGATTTTCTCGGGCAGGGCTTTCGCGCCGGTATGGCCACGGTGCTGGGCGGCTCGGTGTTCAGCCTGTTTGCCAACCCGCGCATGGCACACGCCGCGCTGTCGCCCGACCTCGAAGCCATGCGCGCAACCTGCGGCGTCAGCGCCAACGGCGCCGGCAAGATACCGTTTATCTGCTTCGACCTCGCCGGCGGCGCCAACATCGCAGGCTCCAACGTATTGGTAGGTAAGCAGGGCGGCCAGCTCGACTTTCTCAGCACCGCCGGTTACAGCAAACAGGGCCTGCCCGGCGACATGGCGCCCTCCGTCACCGACGCCGCCGGTAACTCCTTCATCAACACCGACCTCGGCCTCGCCTTCCACAGCGACAGCCAAATGCTGCGCGGCATCCTCGAGAAAATCGCCCCCGGCACCGCCGGCGCCACCAACGGCGCAGTGATCCCGGCGCGCTCCGAGAACGACACCGGCAACAACCCGCACAACCCCATGTACGGCATCAACCGCGCCGGCGCCAACGGCTCGCTGCTCGCGCTGATCGGTTCCCAGACCAGCGAATCCGGCGGCAACTCCATGGCACCCATGGACCTGATCAACCCGGAAGTGCGCCCCACCAAGATCGACCGCCCGTCGGACGTAACCGGACTTGTGGACGTGGGCGACCTGGTCGGCCTGCTGAGCCAGGAAGACACCGTCGCGGTGATGGAATCCATGTACCGCATCTCCAACGCCAAGCTCGGTAAGGTCAACACCCAAGTCAGTAACGACGCGGTGATCAAAGACCTGGTGAAGTGCGGCTACATGAAGAGCGCCGATCTCGCCGACCGATTTGGCAACCCGAGCGCGCTGGACCCGGCGCTCGACCCGGACATCGTCGGCCCCGCCGGTATTTTTTCTTCCGATGAATTTTTCGGCGATCGCGAATTCCAGAAAACCGCCTCCACCATGAAGCTCGTGATCAACGGCTACGCCGGCGCCGGCACCATCACCATGGGTGGCTACGACTACCACACCGGAGACCGCGCCACCGGCGAGATGCGCGATCTGCGCGCGGGCCGCTGTATCGGCGCCTGCCTGGAATACGCGGCGCGTGTCGGCCAGCCAGTGATGATCTATGTGTTCAGCGACGGTTCGGTGTTCAGCAACGGCATGGTGGACGACTCCGCGGAAGGGCGCGGCAAAGGCGTGTGGACCGGGGACAACCAGCAGACCGCGGCTTCCTATTTCCTGGTTTACAATCCCGCCGGTCGCCCAACATTGCTCGGCGGCACCGCCGACGAACAGGCGCGCCACCAGCAGCTCGGTTACATGCGCGCGTCCGGCGATGTGGAAACCGCCGGCAGCCCCGCGGCCAACAACGTCAACCAGCTGGTGCAGACGGTGGTACTGAATTACATGGCACTGCACGGCGAACAGGGCAGTTTTGCCAGCCTGTTCCCCAATCACGGCCTCGGCAACGCGAGCCTGATAGACAGCCTGACCGCCTTTGCACCGATCAGATAAAGAACCGCGATGTACCCGATCCGTCCGCTATTGTTTCTCGCTGCGCTGTTCGCCACCGGTTCCAGTCACGCCGACTGGCACTACGACCAACAGGCAATCATGGGCACCGAGATTCACCTGCAGTTCTGGGTGAATGACGACAGCAAGGCGGGGGAAATCAACCGCGCGGTGATGGACGAGTTCCGCCGCATCGACGCGGCATTGTCGCCGTACAAGGAAAACAGTGAGCTCTCCCGGGTCAATCGCGAGGCTGGCAAGGGCACGGTGACTGTCTCCCCGGAACTGGCGGAAATCATCGACAAATCACTGCACTACAGCGACAGCACCGGCGGCGCTTTTGATATCACCTTCGCCACCGTCGGCAGCCTGTACGATTTCCGCAAGGGTCAGAAAGCCGATACGCAAACCACCGAAAACCTGCTGCCCGCGGTGAATTACCGGCACATCGCGCTGGATAAGCGCAAACACCGCCTGGCATTCAAAGATCCGCGCACCAAGATAGACCTGGGTGGCATCGCCAAGGGTTATTCCGTAGACCGCGCCGTCGCTATTCTGCAAAGTTTCGGGGTGCACAATGCCAGTGTCAGTGCCGGCGGCGACGCACGCCTTCTCGGCGACAAACGCGGCAAACCCTGGCTGATCGGCATCCGCCACCCGCGCGACAAGAGCAAAAATGCCGCGGTGATCCCGCTGGAAAATACCGCCATCTCCACCTCCGGTGACTACGAGCGGTTTTTCATCGACAGCGACGACCACCGCGTGCACCATATTTTCAATCCCGCCACCGGCCTGCCGACCGATACCGACGCCGGCGACGAGGATGGAAAGCAGGGCGCCGATCAGGACAAGCTGATCAGCGTGAGTATCCTCGGCCCTCGGGGCTTTGATACGGACCCGCTTTCCACCAGTGTGTTTGTACTTGGCAAGCGCAAGGGTCTGGCGCTGATTGAACAGCTGGACGGGTTTGAGGCAATTGTCATCGACGCCGATCACCGGATGTTTTTCAGTAGCGGCCTGCAGCAGTAATTGCCAACCAGGTCACATCGAATATGTGGGTCCCTGCGATAATCCCGGGACATAACGAAAATGGATATTCAGGCTTCAACATGCTCTGCCCGCGCCGTATCAGTACTTTTCTGGCCTCTCTGGTTCTCACCTGTTCCGCAGGTGCTATTGCCCAGGACGGCGACTTTGCTGCCGACGATCTGGAAAACCTGAAGCAGGAAGTGCTGAAGCTGAACCGGGATCTGCTGGTACTGGAAGAAGACCTGCTGTTCCCCGCACAGAGCCAGGTGGCCGTCTACGTTTCCATGGACGTGGGCCATTTCTTCGACCTGGACTCGGTCAAACTGCATATCGACAACAAACTGGTGGAAACCCATCTCTACACCGACCACCAGAAACAGGCCCTGATCCGCGGCGGTATCCAACCGCTGTTCAAGGGCAACCTGAAATCCGGGTATCACACGATTACCGCATTCTTTACCGGCTTCGGCCCGGAGCAGCGCGAGTTCAAGCGCGCCGCCACCATCGAACTGAAAAAAACCGATGAGCCGGCGGTTGTTGAGCTGCGTATTTCCGATTCCGGCGGCAAGCAGCAGCCGGAGTTCGAAGTGATCGAATGGCCGGCGCCCTGAGCCGGACGCCGCCATGCCGTTCCCAGCCGTCCTCAAAAAATCCCTGCAGCGGTCGCCATTGACACTGGCCATCGCTGCTGCGCTGCTCGCGACCGCCCCTGTATACGCCGACAAGGACAGCGACGCGCCCGCGCAAAAGTTCCAGCAGGCGCAGGACATGCGCTACGGTGCGGCGCTGTACCACTACTTCCAGGGCAACAGTTTTGACGCGCTGAGTACCCTGATGGTGTCCGACCTGCGCGGCGGCATCCAACATCACGCGGACAACGCCGATCTGATCCGCGGCGGTATCAGCCTTGCCTTTGGCCTTGAGCAGCAGGCCGCGGCGCTGTTCGAGAAACAGCTGCAGAAGGCCGCGGGCGAAGATAACCAGACACGTCTCACCCGTTATCGGGAAATCGCCTGGCTGAAGCTCGCGGAACTCAATTACCGCCACCAGAACTGGGACACCGCCGCCCTGCAACTGGAAAAGTCCGGTGCCATGCACCAGACCACGCTGACGCTCAATCTGGCGATTCGCAGCGGCGACCTGCAACAGGCACAGCAGCTGCTGCAGATGGCGGAGCTGCCGCTGGCGGAACGGGTGCTCGGACACACCAATCTGGCAGCATTCCTGGCGAGACAACAGCAGCTGCCCGCCGCCGCCGCGGAATACCGCCGCGCGGCCGAGCTGGTGGAACACGCCCTGAAAGCACCCACCGTCTCTCCCGAGACGGAAGAGGAACTGCGCATCCTGCGTGACAAGGCACGCATCGGTGCCGGTTTTGCCTTAGCCGTAGACGGCAATTTCCCACAGGCGGCACTGGAGTTCAGCGCGGTGCGCCTGGATACGCCCTGGTCCGCAGACGCACTGCTCGGCCTCGGCTGGGCGTCGGTCAACGGCGGCGACTACCAAAAAGCGGTGGACGCCCTAGCCTATCTGTTCCGCGACAACCCGCTGTCTCCGCAGGTGCAGGAGGCCATGCTGGCGCTGCCGTACAGTTACGAAATGCTGCAGCGCCCGATACTGGCGCTGCAGGCCTACCGCGACGCCGAGCAGAAGTACCAGCAGGCACTGGAGGATCTCGGCAAGCTGCACGGCGCCGCCGCCGAGCTGCAGTTTGCCGAGCTCGACAGCGAATCGGATATCAACCTGCGCCGCTACGGCTGGCTCGAAGACGCCGCCACCCCGGCGCTGATCCGCGCAAACCAGCACTACCTGTTGCAGATGATGCAGAGCGACCGCCTGCAGCTGCAGCTGTCGGAGCTGCGCGACCTGCGCCACCTGAAGCGGGTTATGGAAAAGTGGCAGCAGCGGCTGCCGGAATTTCACACCCTGATCGACGAGCGCGAGCAGCGCCGCACGGCGATCCTGCGTCAACACGACAGCGCCCAGTACGATCAGCAGGTGCAGATTGCGGAACAGGAACTCGCAACACTGCGGAATTCACTCGCGCGCATCGAAGCCGAGCAGGACGGGCTCGCCATGCTCGCCGCCAGCGGCGGAGAAGCGGCCGAATACCTACAGATGTTGCGGGAAGCCGAGGCCCGCCACGCGCACCTGAGCAGCGCCGGCAAATCCGGTCGCTACCAGCAACAGACGCTGGCCCGAGCCCGCGGGATTCTGCAGTGGCAGGCGTCCGAGCAGTATCACGACAATCTGTGGCAGCAGCGCAAAGTCATCGCTGAACTGGAGCAGCAACTCACCGACGCGGCGCGGCGCCAGCGCAAGGTAGCGCGCATCACCGCCGAGGCACCGCAGCTCAATCTGCTCGCAGGCAGCGTGGACGATGCCGCACTGCGACTGGCAGAACAGCGCACCGCCATCGACCGCGCCAGCGGTGTCATCGAGGCCCAGATCCGCCAGGACATGCAGCGCGCACTGAGCGACGCAAAAGCGCGCGTCGAGCAGTACATGGCGCATACCCGTCTCGCCATTGCACGTATCCAGGACGCCAACATGCAGGGCAAATTTGCACCGCCCGCAGCCGACAACATTCGCGAAGCCGAGATAGACAGCGCCCCCGCACCCGAAAACCGCGACGACGACGTCATGACCGAGGTGCAATCGTGAAAGCTGTTACTCATCGTCACCGCGTAACGCAGCTCGCCCTGGCCGTGTGCACGGCGGCCAGCCTCAGTGGCTGCGCCAGTCAGTTCGATCCCGGCACCACACTCGCGCAGCTGCCTGTCAGCGAATTGCCGCCGGAACCGGCGGTACCGATGCCGAAGGTGGCACTGCCCGCACTGATCGACAGCTACGAGAAAGCGTTGGCGGCCAACCGCGATCCGCGCACCCGCCGCCAGATCCAGCTGCGCCTTGCGGATCTGGAAATGGAGCGGCTCGAACAACAGCAGGCGGACAACCCGGCGATGGCAGTGGCCTACAACAATGCGGTGCGCCACTACGAAGAACTGCTGCAGACCTCCGCCGACGACGATTATCTCGCCTACCGCCTGGCCCGCGCGCGCGCGCTGGATGGCAACACCGGCGGCTCGCTGCAGGCACTGGAGACCATTGTCGAAACCGCGCCGGACTCGCCGTTTATCGCCGAGGCGCTGTTTCGCCGCGGCGAGGCCGCCTTCGGCCGCAAACAGTACCGCGCGGCGGAACGCGATTTCGCCGCGGTGCTGGCGCAGGGCGACACACCGTTCGCGCGCAATGCCCGCTACATGCTCGGCTGGAGCCAGTTCAAGGATGCGCGCTATCAGGACGCCGGCGAAACCTTCCTGGTCCTGATGGACGACCTGCTGGCCGAAGGCCAGGTGCAGAAACGCTCACTGGAAGAACTGCAGCAGGGCGAACGGCGGCTGGCCGACGACACCTTGCGGGTGCTGGCACTCGGGTTCAATTACCTGGGCGGCGCCGGGGCGATCGAATCCTTCAGCCCCGAGACCGGCCCGCGCAGCTATCAACATCTGCTCTACCGCGGCCTTGGCGACTGGTACGCAGAGAGCGAGCGCTACCGCGACGGTGCGCAGACCTTCCTCACCTATGTGGAGCGCTATCCGCAAAGCGCTGAAGCGCCAAATATGCATGTGCGCGCGGTGGAAATTCTGCAGCAGGGCAACTTCCCCAGCGAAGTGGTCCCGGCCAAGCGCGACTTCATTGTCCGCTACGGCATCCGCAGCCAGTACTGGCAAGCCGCCGACGACCAACAGCGCGGCGAACTGACGGCGCACCTGAAGCCGTGGCTGGAAGAGCTGGCGCGCTTCGACCACGCCCGCGCCCAGGCGTTGGCCAAAGAGGCCCATGTCGCTCGTAATAATTTGCGCGTTGCTGAAAAAGCCCTGCGCGAATCCCGCGAGGCGTTCCTGGCCGCAGCCAGCCTCTACGGCGAATTTATCGAGACCTTCCCGACAGACGGGAAAGCCCCGGAGCTCACCTTCCTGATGGCGGAGAGCCTGAGCGAGGCCGGCCAGTATGCGCTGGCATTCAACGCCTATCGGCGGGTGGCCTGGGAGTTTGCCGAGGAAACCGGCAGTGCGCCGCCACAGGCCAGCGAAGCCGGCTACGCCGCCATCCTGACCGCAGGGCAGGTGCACAAGCGGCAGAAAAATCCGGAGCAGGCCAGCCTGTGGCTCGATCGCAAGATCGAGACAAGCCTGCGCTTCGCCGATACCTGGCCGCAGGACCAACGCGCACTGGCGGTGCAACTTGACGCCGCGCACAACCTGTTCGAGCAGTACCGCCACCAGGAAACCATTGCCGCGGCGGAAAAGGCCGCGGCCTGGCAGCCGCCACCGGACGCCGCCCAGCGTCGCAGTATCCTCATGCTGCTCGGCCACAGTTATTTTGAAATCGACGATTTCGCCGCGGCGGAAAACGCCTATACCCAGCTGCTCTCCGGCATGGCGTCTACAGACCCGGAATACGTTAATACCCGCGACCGCCTGCAGTCGTCCATCTACAAGCAGGCGGAGCTGATCCTGAGTCAGGTACATCTCACCAGTGACAGCATGGAATTCATTGCGCCCACGGAGCAGGCCATCGCGCTGTTGTTGCGGGTGCGCCAGAGTGGCCGCTCCACCATCGCCGCCACTGCCCAGTACGACGCCATCACCCAGCTGGTGCGCCTGCAGCGCTGGCCGGCGGCGCAAGCCGAGCTGACGGACTTCCGCCAGCATTACCCCAATCACAAACTGACCCCGTCGCTTGCCGCCAAGGCGGTGGCAATCTACCAGGGCATGGACATGCCGGAAGCCGCCGCCGACGAACTGATGGCGCTGGCCAGCAGCGATCCCAGTGCCGAGGTGCGCCGCACTTCACTGTACCTGGCGGCGGAACAGTTCGAGCAGGCCGGCAACAACACCAAAGCCATCGACGCCTACCGCCAGTACACGCGTCAGTGGCGCGAACCGGCGCTGCAGAATCTGGAAGCCCAATACCAGCTGGTTTCCCTGTACGCCAAAGCGGGCAACCAGAGTGAGCGCAATCTTTGGCTGAAGAGCCTGTCCGGCAACCGCGTGTCCGAACCCCGCGGCCGCTATCTCGCTGCCTTCGCGCAGAGTGAGCTGGCAGAACAGAGTTACGCGCGCTTCGAGCGTTTGTCTCTCACCCTGCCGCTGAAGCAGAGTCTGAAAAACAAGAAACAGGCGATGGAAACCACGGTGGCGGATTACAAAAAAGTGCTGGATTTCGGCATCGCCGAGTTTACCACCGCCGCCAACTTTCGCCTCGCCGAAGTCTACCGGCAACTTAGCCGCGACCTGATAGATTCCCAGCGCCCCAACGGCCTGAGTCCGCTGGAACTGGAACAGTATGAGATCCTGCTGGAGGAACAGGCTTTCCCGTTCGAGGAAAAAGCCATCGAGCTGCACGAAGCGAATATTCAGCGCACGGCAGACGGCGTGTACGACCAATGGGTGAAGAACAGTTTCTCCTCCCTGGAAAACCTGCTGCCGGCCCGCTACCGCAAACCGGAGTCGACTCTGGAGTGGAGTGAGGAGGCGTACTGATATGAAACCCTTCATGAAAAGCTACTTCCGCCTCGCCGCCATCGCCAGCCTCGCCACAGTGCTGGCGGCCTGTGGCAGCAATCCATCGCAACCGGAGATCGCGGATACCGCCGAACCGGTGCTGGATGAGAACGGTAAGCGCGTGGCGACACCGAATCCTTATTTCGCGGAGCGCACCAGCGTGCCGACCGGCGCGCAGCAGGCCATGTCGCGCGCGCGGGAATTCTTCGATCAACAGCAATTTCAAGCGGCGGAAACCGAGCTGCAGCAGGTGGTGGCCCAGTGGCCGAACCTTTCCGGTGCCTGGCTGAACCTGTCCAAGGTCCAGCTGAAACTGGCACAGCCCGAGCAGGCCGAAGCGAGCCTGCGCCGTGCGGTGGAGGCCAATGCAAAGAATGTGTTTGCGTGGAATGCACTCGGTGTTTTGCTGCGCGATCAGGGCCGGTTCGAAGATGCCCGTGTGGCTTATGAAAGTGCGTTGGCACAGTGGCCTGATTTCGCCATGGGCCACCGCAACCTGGGTATCCTGTACGACCTGTATCTGCACAAACCGGAACAGGCTTTGCATCACTACCGCGAGGCGAAGGCGCTGGAAGAGGCGGAAGACCGGGTGCTGGCGGGCTGGATTGTGGATCTGGAACGGAGAATGTAATTCATGCTGAAACTGTCTCCGCTGTTTGCTCTGTTATTTCTCGCCATTTCTTTTTCTGCGACCGCGCAGGAAGAGGGCGAAGTGATTTCGCTGGAATCCACGATTGTGGGCAGCCAGGAGCAACCCAAGGTGTTGTACATCATCCCCTGGAAGCAGGCTGCGAGCCTGGAAAAAATCGAGAGCACCATCCACACCGCCATCGACCACAGTTTCCAGCATCAGGAATATTCGGAGTTGAAGCGGGAAATAAAGTTGGTGCAGGAAAGCGAAAACAACAACTGATAGCACCTACTTAACCCAAGGCCAACGAAGTACAAAATACAAATTGAAGGCCGAGTGCCGGGTATGGCTTTTCAAAAGCGTCGGCGACAGGGACGTCGCCGACGCAGCGTACATGGATGTATTCACAGCGGTTTTGAAAAGCCATACCCGGTGCTTGGCCGCCACAGGACCTGCTAAGTCGGTTCCTTCCCAGAATCAACCAAGAATGCCCTGTAAGAAAATCTGGTGGCGGTGCTGCCACCGGGTATTGGTTCGCAAGACACGCCGTAAACCCATCCCTGGGGGCTCTTCCGCGAGGTCCCTCTCGCGGAAGGTCTTGCGAACCAATACCCGGCGTCATCACCTTCACTTCAAAGTTAATTACTTTTACACACTAAAAATCTTTACGTCCCGGAGATTTGACCATGGAGTTTTTCAATACACTGCTGCGCTTCTTCCAGAACGGCGGCGCATTCATGTACCCCATAGCGCTGGTACTGGTGATCGGACTGGTGCTCGTCGTCGAGCGCTGGGTGTTCCTGTCCCGCGCCAAAATGGCCAACCGCCGCGCCTACGGCCAGATCCTGCCGATGATGCAGCAGCGCAACTTCGCCGCCGCACTCAAATTCGCGCAGAGCGAAAAAGCCCCCATGGGCCAGCTCGTCGCCGCCGGCATTGCAACTGCCCAGCACGCGCGTAAAGACGAAAACATCGCAATGGCCATCGAAGAAAGCATCCTCGAAGCGGTGCCGCGCCTGGAAAAACGCACCAACTACCTGGCCACCCTCGCCAACATTTCCACCCTGCTCGGCCTGCTCGGCACCATTATCGGTCTGATCGCCGCGTTTACCGCGGTAGCCAACGCCGAACCGTCCGAAAAAGCCTCCATGCTGTCCTCCAGTATTTCCGTGGCGATGAACACCACCGCCTTCGGTCTGATCGCCGCCATCCCGCTGCTGCTGGCTTACTCCATGCTGCAGAACAAAACCAACGAAATCATCGACAGCCTGGAAATGGCCGGGGTGAAATTCCTCAATCTGATTACCCTGACCCGCAGCCAGAAAGCAGAACCGGCGGCAGCGGCGCGCCCGGCAGCGAAGGCGGGAGCCTGACCCCGGGCGCCTTTGAACACTGAACGTGTAATCCGATAACAAGAGAGAGCCATGGCTATCCGACGCAGGCTGGAAACCGATCCGGAGCTGGACATCACCTCGTTCATGAGCCTGATGACCGTTCTGGTCCCCGTATTGCTGCTGAATATGGTGTTTTCCCATATCTCCGTACTGAACCTGAATCTGCCCGGTCTCAGCGACCCGAGCACGACACAGGATCAGAAAGAAAATCAGCAACTGGAATTGGTGCTGCGCGCCGATTACATCGACATCAACTATCCGGCGGGAATTCGCGTGAAGCGTATTTCCAACCGGGACGGCGCGCCGGATTTCAAGCTGGTGTCCGATGTATTGCAGGAAGTGAAGCGCAGCCTGCGCGAGAAAGACATCGACAAGAAAGACCTGGTGATCCTCTCCGAGCCCGGTACACCCTACCGCACGTTGGTAAGCGCCATGGACACCGCGCGCTCGTTCCGCGCGGTAGTGGCAGCTTCGGTGGTGGATGCGGAACTGTTCCCGCAGATTTCCCTCGGCGATGCCCCCCCTGAAGAAGGGCAGGCGCAAGCCCAACAAGAAAGCGAACAGCAGCTGGCAGGCAACGGACTATGAAAGCGACGATCGGCGGCAAGCTGAAAGGGCGCAAGCAGCGCCGGCATAAGGAGACCAAACTGAACCTGGTCTCGCTGATGGATATTTTCACCATTCTGGTGTTCTTCCTGCTGGTGAATTCTTCCGATGTGGAAGTATTGCAGGCGGACAAGACCATCAAACTTCCGGAATCCACCTCTACGCAGAAGCCGGAGACCACCACCATAGTGCGGGTCAATGGCGATCAGTTGCTGGTGGGCAACCGCGTGGTGACGAAGATTGCGGATATTTCCGCGGCGGACGAGCAGATCAAACCACTGCTCGACGAGCTCACCTATCTCGCCAGCCGCGCGGAGCCACTGCCGGAAGATAAGCAGGCGGTGGGCCGCCCGATCACCATCCTCGGTGACGAGGAAGTGCCCTATGCACTGCTGAAGCAGATCATGAACACCTGCGCGGCAGCGGACTACCGGGATATCGATCTCGCGGTCACGCAGACCGCACCGCAGGATCCGGCCGCACCGGCCGCCGGTCAATAAGGGGGAGTTCAGCTATGTCGACGACGACTGCCCCGGCGCTGATGCCCTGGCACTACTACAACGCACTGCTGCCCTGGTCTTCCACCGAAGAAGAGGACCAGCGTTTTGTAAAATTCCTCAAGGCGGGCATGGTCGCCTTTGTGATTGTGGGCGCGCTGTTCACGTTTATTCCGGCTCCGGAGCTGACACGCGAGCAGAAAGAACAGCTGCCGCCGCAACTCGCGCGGGTGATTCTTGAAAAAAAGGAACTGCCGAAACCGGTCGAAAAGCCGAAGCCTAAACCCGTAGAAAAAAAGCCCAAGCCCAAAGAGGTCAAACAGGAAAAGCCCAAGCCCGTCGAAAAGCCGAAACCGGAGCCGGTGAAGACCGTCAAGCCCAAGCCGCTCACGGAAAAAGCGACGGTAGAAGAGGTGACCAAGGCGCGGGAAAAGGCGGCCAATAGCGGCCTGATGCAGCTGCAGGACGACCTGATGGATATGCGCGACAGCCTCGACGTATCCCAGGTGGCCAATGCCAACAGTCTTGCCAGTGGCGCTGCCAACGCGCAGAAGATCGACCGCTCGCTGATTTCCGACAAATCCAAGGCGTCCAGCGGTGGCATCAACACCGGACAGCTGAGCCGCAACACCGGCGGTTCCGCGCTGTCTGGGCGCGAGACGACCCAGGTGGAAGTGGCGGAGGCCACGGCGGCGGCCAAGTCCAGTGCCAAGGAGGCGCGCCGCGAGCGCGGCACCCGCGGCGAGGAATCCATCCGTCAGGTCATGGAAGCCAACAAAGGTGCCATCTTCGCCATCTACAACCGCGCCCTGCGCCAGGACCCGGCGCTGGCCGGCAAGGTAACGGTCAAGCTCGTGATCGAGGCCAACGGCACCGTCTCCTCGGTGACCCTGGTTAGCAGCGAGCTCGGCGATGCGGATCTGGAGCGCAAACTGCTGGCGCGTATCGGCCTGATCAATTTCGGTGCCGCCAGTGTGGAAAAATCCACGCTCAACTACTCCATCGACTTCCTGCCGTCCTGAGTGGCGGCAGTGCTCCCGAGAAATGAAAAGAGCATAGTTTGATGACGGCGCCATTTTGCCGGGGCTTTATTGTTGGCCTCTGGCGGAACAGTTAACGTTGCAAACTTCTATCATCAGAAGCAAAAGGATATTGCTATGCCGAAACAGAAGTTTCATGAAATGCATCGAGTTGATAGAGCTATTGATAATTTCGCATCCATCGAAAACCCTACAGAAGCAGATCTCAATCGAGTGGGCACCGTTGCCCAGGTAGAGAGCATACTCGATATTTACAGGGCTGAAGGAATAAACATGTCAGACAGGGAGTTGCTCGAAGAAAAGCACGTTTCCCTGCGTCTCGGAAAGCACATGACAGTAGATGGAGATCCGCGACCGCACGAGTTGTGTGACGCTCATGCAATCATATCTGGGGCACACAGAGATGCCGCAAGATTGATGACTCAATTAATGGATGCTGGCTGCCCAAGAACACGAAAGCACTGTCATTTATGCCCGATTGGTTAAGGAAAGCCGTACCACACAGCCAGATACACCGAAGACAATACTATTCGTGGTTCAAAAGATTAATCAATCTCGACACCATCGACACGGATCAAAAGCTAGTTGAAACCCTCAGGTTTGTCGAACACCGCTTGCAATCCGGCACCCTGCCATCTTACATAATGCAAAAGGCATAACGCGCTCAATGACAATTCACAGAATAGTCCGAGATGACCGCTATCTTATTTTTGACATTCCTCACCTTGAAGTGCTGGAGAAACTGGGAAGGGCCTACCCGATTCATATCAAGCGTTCGCCCGTAAAGTATTCAGAAGTTTGGAAAGAGCCTCTACGTTTAGACTTCGGACCCGAAGAAGAGACTATCTACGAAGAGATTCCTGACTTGTCAGTTTATGACGGCCGGATGTTCTTCAGTGTCAAAGCATTCCAAACGCTTGGTGACGAACTTCGCCAGGATGGGGAGTTCTTACCAGTAACTTACGCCGGCGGATCGGGCTATCTGTTCAACCCCCTCACAATTGCCGAGAATTTCGGAGCGCGGGACGACCGCTTAACAGTACTTAATGAATTCGATGAAGCCCAAAGTATTGGCTTCATCGAAAATAAGCTGCCCGTAGGCACTATGATTTTCCGATCAACTATTAGTGCTTACTACGATGTTTTCTGCACCGATGAACTGAGGCTGGCGGTGGAGAGAGCAGGTTTAACCGGCGTCATCTTCCACCCAGATCTCGCAGATATAAGCGGGGGCGCAACGACCGAGCATTAGTATGCGTGTTGACAATCCACGGTAATGAAAACCTCAATTGCCTAGATGGCGAAAAATTCTTCTAGCCAGTGATTTTCCTGAAAAACTTTGGGATGCCCTGGCGATATCGGACAGCCCCAATTTAAGCAGATCCGACTGTTTCCCAATATTTTTTGCGAGTTCCGCCGGGACCAGATTACCAAGCCGCGAGTAGCGACGTTGGCGATTGTAGAAAGCTTCCATATCAGTCGCAGGTAAACTCCCACTAAAATTCCTGTTATAGAGTTGCCAGAGCTGCCTGATAACATAGGTGATCACCCACTAGGGCCTTACAGGTAGGTAAGCTACTATATTGACTGAAGACACAAAGGGGAATAGGAAAATTAACAAAGCGCTGCATTATATGGTGCAACTCGCTTTTATCGAGATAAGGTCGGCTACTAGCCTGAATGCTGCAAATAAATTTGCTGACGTTTTTCATAACATCCCGATGATGCTACTAAATAGTTCGAGCGCCTTGGAGGACCAAGTAATTTTAGACAAACTTATTCAAAGAGCTAAAAGTAATGGCATGGATGATTATGTTAAAAAATTGAGTGTAGTTGCATTGGAAGCAACGGATCATCCTGAAGCTTGAAGAAATTGGGGGCAAAGCGATTCATTCGTAAGGGATCAGTCTTGCCCAGCATAACGGAGTTCAGAACTCTGTATGAGGGTATTCAAACTTCTGTGTCAGCCCTATAGCAATATAGATTGAAGTATTTTTCCGGGTAGTTGACCCCAGCATCCCGGTCTTCAAGCTCGCCCCCCCGGGCCAATTGAACAGTCATCGCGGCCAGATCCAACTCCATGGGTTCGGGCTGCGCTCACCTCCCGGCACCACCGAACTTTTCTGCCTTTACTGCCCGACCGTCATTGCGGTCACCTGAAAGTCGCGCGAAGTACGCAAATAACACGGGGGGTAATTGCATTGTCACAGACGCTTCTGGTACAAAAGTCCCACAAATGTGACGCGTGTCGCAATAACCCGATGACTCAGGGGCCGCATCCCCAAAGACGGGCCCGACTGCTGATGCAATAACAACAATTATCCTGGACAGTACCTGTGGCCGACGAGACGCAAACCGGCAAGCCCAGAACCGAGCTGCTCACGGGCGTGTGGGAAAGCCGCCATGAAATGCTGGCACAGAACAGGACAGCGCTTTCCGGATTCCGGATTGACGAACTCATGGGGCGCATCTTCAGCAATGGGCCCTGTTATCACTATGTGTTTGATCTGTTCGATCTGAGCTTTCTGTATATCAGCCCGCAGCTCGAGCAACACCACGACCTCCGCCTCAATCGCCTCACCTTTCAGGACATTCTCGAACAGATCCATCCCGACGACATGGCGTTTGTGGCCAGCGCTGAGGCCACGGCATTGCGCCTGGTGCGGGAACAGATCGGCCTGGAAAAGATAACCGACTACAAGTTTTCCTACTGCTTCCGCTTCAGGGTGCGCGATGGCAGCTATCGCCTGTTCAATCATCAGTCCATTGTTCTGACCACGGATGATGAAGGCAGGATTGGCAAATCTCTGAATGTACACACGGACATTTCCCACCTGTGTGCGGAAAACAATTACCGCCTCTCCATGATCGGTATGAACGGTGAACCCTCGTACCTCAATATAGAAGTGGATGGCGAGCCCGATACCCTGCAGCCAAGCCAGCCGGTGTTCAGCCAGCGGGAAATTTCTGTTATTCGCCTGATATCACGCGGTTTTACCAGTCCGGAGATAGCCCGCGAGCTGGCGCTTTCAGAATTTACCATCAAGAACCACCGCAAGCGCATTCTGAAAAAGGCCGGGTGTCAGAACATGGGTCAGCTGTTTGGCAGCTGTATTGTCGAGGGGCTTATCTGATCCCTGCAAACGCCGTATTCTGTTATAGAAGCCTGCTGCTGTTGCCGTCAGTTTCACCGGCGCGGGGTGAAATAGCCGAGCAAACAGGGGACACCACATAATTACAAGGACCATCTCGATGGAACCTGAAGATCTGCAACCGGAAAAAAACCTGATTCATCGCGCCTGGCGCAACGTGCCGGATTTTTTTGCACGGCAGGACATTTCTCTGCCGCACAAGGAAATCGATGAATTTATTGCTAACACCTTCAGTACCGGTGCCGCCTACTACTATGTGCTGGACTTTCTCAATATCCGGAAGCCGATGCTGGTCAGTAATTCCGTGGAACGGATTCTCGGGCTCGACCCAACTGCCACCACCATTCAATCCATTATTGAGCGGGGTCACCCGGAAGACCTGCCCTTTGCCGCGCGCGCCGAAGAAACCGCGCTCAGGATACTGAACAACCAGATTGGCAGGGAGCAGGTCCGGAATTACAAGATTTCCTACTGTGGGCGCCTGCGCACCCGCGATGGCAGTTATCGCATGTTCAATCACCAGGCTCTGGTCCTGGCTACGGATGAAGCCAACCGGGTCGCCAAGGTGCTGAGCATCCACACGGATATTTCCCATATCACCAACCGCAACAACTACAAGTTGTCATTACTGCATCTGTTCGGTGGCGAGAGTTTTCTCAATATCGACGTGTTCGATGAAAACAACCAAGTGGTCGGCGCGCCGTCCCTGTTCAGCGGACGGGAAATACAGATAGTGCGGATGCTGGCGGAGGGAAAAACCAGTGTGGAAATGGCGGAGATTCTTGGAATTTCACAACACACGGTGAAAAACCACCGGAAAAATATTCTCAAGAAGGCCGGCTGCAAGACCACCGGGCAACTGGTATCGAAAGTGCTGGCGGAAGGTCTGGTCTAGCGGGTCGTACGCAACGCTGTGCAAGCGTTGGTCATGCATTAGTTTCGCGGTAGTTTTCCTGAATTCGAACGCCAGTACGGTCGCAAATTGTTGCGCCCATGGATGGGATTTGACTCCAAGGGGCTATTGCCGGCAATACGCATTAAGCGCAAGCTGACTCCTGAGCACGCCGGCCCCTGCGTTCAGGGGCCCCGGTGGGAATGGATACCGCGCTCACCAACAAATTCTCATCCTGTGAGTTGGTTGCAGCCGCAAGGCTGGCTCTGGGCAGGCCAGGATGGTCTGCCGCAGAGCGTTTTCATCAACCGCTTTAGCCGACGTTCAATTCAGATCCGCCGCATACCGGCGCAGCAGCTCCAGAGGAACAATTTCCAGCGCGCGCAGATGGGTGCGTTGCAGATACACCCGGGGCGCCATGTCCGCCTTCTGCGCTTCCAGCCAGCGCGCCGCACATAAACACCAGCGGTCACCGGGATTCAGTCCGGGAAAGCCAAACTCCTCCACCGGCGTGCTGAGATCGTTGCCGCGCTCGCGGGAAAACTTCAGAAAGTTCTCGGTCACTTCCACACACACGGTGTGGGAGCCGAAATCCTGATCGCTGGTATTGCAGCAGCTGTCGCGGAAAAAACCCGTCAGTGGATCGCTGCTGCAGGGAATCAGTGAGTCGCCGAACACATTTTTCGACTCGTGCATTTCCAGTGTGATTGCCACGTTCACGCCCCCTTCGATTCGTCGTTTATCAGTCGCATGTCCACCAGCCGCCAGCGCAAGCCGCTGCGCTGCATGAACAGTTTTACCTCGGAATTGTCTTCGCGATTACTACAGATCACCTCCACCCGGTTCAGGCCGCGGAAACGCCACTGCCGCAACTGCCAGTGGTGCCGGTGCTCGTCGTCCTGCACCTGCTCTTCCGGTTGCGGGGCGGGAGCGGCGGCAGGCGGACGGGCGCCGCCGAATACAGCCTCGAGTTCACGCTCGAACTCTTTCCAGTCTTTCTGACCCTGGATCAGTTCGGAAATGCCGCGCGGGCTGATCAGGCTGTCGACCAGGGGACCGAGTAACAGCTCCGCACCGGCGGAAAAGAAACCTCCCAGTTCCGGCGACAGATCGCGCTCCATAGCGGTCCGCACATCCTCCAACAGGCGATTGCGGATATTGCGCCGCAGTTGTGGAAAATCCACATAGCGTTCCATGGTCGCAAGGTCCCGGTGCTGTGCCGCCTCCACTAGTTTGTGGGCGGAGTACCACGGCAGTGCCGCATACACCAGTCCCAGCAGCACAACGACCAGTCCGGCGCGCACCCCCCATCTGCCCATTGCTCATCCCCTGCGTCGCTCGCGTAATGGTGCCAATAGTACCCTCGGCGGGAGGTGGATTACAGACGCTTACATCAGCAGGAATACCACGCCAAAGCGCATAAGAGCTGTGATATGGTTGCAGGCCCTGTTGCCGGAACCGGCCCCCTGCGGAAAACCGGTTGGCGGAGTACTGCCGGCACAATAAAGACAAGAAAGTTCGATCAAGGAATTTCGACCATGAGTGATATCTACAACGCACCCCAGGCTGAGCTGGCGGGCGACGACAGTGGCAATGCGGGTATGGGCTCCATCCCCAAAGCCTTGGCGGGGGACTATCAGGTTGCCATCGGCGATACCCTGAGTGAGGCCTGGGCCAAAACCAAAGGCAACAAAGGCACAGTGTGGCTGGGTGTATTGCTGTATTTAGTGGCCTATATCGGCATTTCCGTGGTGGCCACGCTCATCACAGGCCAATCCTTTACCGACCCGGAGGCCAACGCGGGCCTCGGCGCGATCCTTTCCAATATCATTATTGTCGCCGTCAGTGCACCGCTGGGTGCAGGCATGATGATGATCGGTGTAAAGATCGCCCGCGACGAGCAGGTATCCGGCACCGAGGTGTTTGCGCACTTTGACAAAATCCTGCCCTTGGCGGTGGCCATGGTACTGATGTACATCCTGATGGCTCTGGGCTTTCTCCTGCTGATCATTCCCGGGATCTACCTGGCGATCGGTTATGTCATGATCCTGCCGCTGATCGTGGACAAAAACCTCGGTCCCTGGCAGGCGCTGGAGCTATCGCGCAAGGCCGTTACCAAGCATTGGTTCGGGGTCTTCGGTTTTATGATCGTGCTGATGCTGCTGTATTTCGCTGGCTTCCTGGCGCTGATTATCGGCCTGATCTGGGCCATTCCGACCCTGAGCATTGCCTACGGCATCCTCTATCGCAATATGTTTGGCGGCCATGAGGCCAATCCGGAAATCTGATTTCCGCGACGGCGGAGAGGCCCCGAGTGCGGGGCCCCTTCGCCGGTATTTGCCCTCGTTTCCGTTGTAGCAGCTTCCAATGCAGAACTTCTCCGCTCCTTCAGCATCCTCTCCGGGCCACTCTGCGGACGTCGCCGACGACACCGGCCTGGACACCCTCTACGAAATCGAAACCCCCGAAGGGATCGACCTGACGGCACATGTTGCCGGGCCGGTGCCGCGTATCCTGGCCTACTCGGTGGACCTGTTTTACCGCACCCTGATCCTGATCGCACTGGGAATCGCGCTGACGTTTGCCGGCAAAACCGGCGTCGGCGTCTGGCTGCTGGCATCCTTTCTGCTGGAGTGGTTCTACCCGGTTGTGTTTGAAATTTTCCGCGGCGGACAGACCCCGGGCAAACGCGCGTTTGGCCTCGCGGTGGTCAATGACAACCTGACCCCGGTGGGTTGGGGCGCCTCGATCATGCGCAATCTGCTGCGCTTCGCCGATTTTCTGCCATTCGGCTACTGTGCCGGCATGCTCAGTATGACCCTGAGTGGCTGTTTCCAGCGCCTCGGCGACTACGCCGCGGGCACGATTGTTATCTATCGCGAACAGGGGGTGCATGCGACGGCCCTGCCCGATGTCGCGCCCGCACCACCGCCGCGCGGGCTCAGCCTTGCCGACCAGCAGGCAATCGTCAGTCTCACCGAACGCAGCGGCGTGTTGAGCCAGGCGCGCCAGCAGGAGCTGGCCGATCTTATACAACCTGTCACCGGCAAAAGCGGTGAACCCGGGCTGCGTCAGCTGTTCGCCATTGGCCACTGGCTGCTGGGTGCGCGGGACGGCAAACACAAGGCGGACACGCCATGAAACAGCGGGAATTTGAACAGCGCCACGAACCGCTGTGGCAACAGCTGGATAACTGGCTCGCCGGTTACCAGAAGAGCGTGGCACGGAAGGCGGACGCTCCCGAAGGGGCGCCGGTTTTCGACGATATACCGGCGGCCTATCGCTGCCTGTGCCAGCATCTCGCCGTCGCCAAGGAGCGCCAGTACACCGGCAACCTGGTGGCGCGTCTCAACCTGCTGGTAATGGCCTGCCACCAGCGTATCTACCAACAGGGTTCGGTTTCCAGAAATCGCTGGCTGGACTATCTGTTTGCGGGTTTTCCCCGCGCGCTGCGCGCGCAGTCGCGGTTTGTGTGGCTCGCCTGTGCACTTTTTCTCGCGCCTGCGCTGGTGATGGGGCTCGGCAGCTACTGGAATGATGCGCTGATTTACGCCGTGATGTCGCCGGAGCAGGTGGTGCAGATTGAGTCCATGTACGACCCGGGCAACCGCGTGCTGGGCCGCGAGCGCGGCTCCGATTCCGATCTGATGATGTTTGGCTTTTACATCAAG
Organism: Microbulbifer harenosus; assembly: GCF_005771435.1. Classification (GTDB taxonomy): domain Bacteria; phylum Pseudomonadota; class Gammaproteobacteria; order Pseudomonadales; family Cellvibrionaceae; genus Microbulbifer; species Microbulbifer harenosus. The sequence continues at coordinate 204,409 of NZ_VANI01000004.1, read as the reverse complement.
AACAATATCGGTATCGCCTTCCAGATGTTCGCCTCTGGCATTCTGTTCGGACTCGGCTCGATTTTTTTCCTGCTGTTCAACGGTGTGTTTCTCGGCGCGATTTTCGGGCATATCACCCGCGTCGGATTTGTCAGCACCTTCTATCCCTTTGTCATCGGCCACGGCGCCTTCGAGTTGACCGCTATCGTATTCGCCGGCGCGGCGGGGCTCCGCCTGGGCCACGCACTGGTGAGTCCCGGTAATCTGAGCCGCCGCCACGCCCTGCGCGAAGCCGGGCACGACGCCATGAAAATCATGTACGGCACCTTCCTGATGCTGGTCATCGCCGCATTTCTGGAGGCCTTCTGGTCGTCCAGCACCGAAGTGAGCATCGCGGTAAAACTCGCGGTGGGTGGATGTTTCTGGTTGCTGGTAATCGCTTATTGCTGCTTCGCCGGGCGCCGGGATGACCCAGCGGCGTTGGAGGGCGGGCGATGAATCTCGACCGTCTGCAAGTGCGCGCGCGGCTGCGCTCCAACTGGCAGTCCGTGGACCTGGGCATAGTGCTCGCGCGGCGGCATTGGCTGCAGATGACGCTGCTGTGGCTGATCCCGGCGGCACCGCTGTTCGCGTTGATGGCGCTGCTGTTTCCTCACAGTCCCAATCTGGCGATTTTCTGTATCTGGTGGCTTAAACCGCTGTTCGAGCGCCTGCCGCTGCTGGTGGTAAGCCGGCAGTTGTTTGGCGAACAGATCCATATGCGCGAAGCCTTGTCGCAGTTCCGCCGCGCCAATGGACGCGACTGGTTCGCCTGGCTCAGCTGGCGCCGTCTCTCGTTTACGCGCGCATTCGATCTGCCGGTAACGGTGCTGGAACAAGCCACCGGCCGGGTGCGCAATGCGCGTCTTGCCCTCCTGCATCGCAAGACCGCGGGCACCGCCAGCTGGCTGCACATCGTCGGCGCGCATGTGGAAATGATCTTCGGTATAGGTGTTGCGGCACTGGTGTTGCTGATGCTGCCGGAGCAACTGGATATCGACTGGTGGCCGATGCTCATCAACAACGAAAACCTGATGCAGTGGCTCGCCAATGGCATGTCGCTGCTGGTGATGGCAATGGTCGCGCCGTTTTATGTGTGTGCCGGGTTCATGCTTTACATTGGCCGCCGTATTGATCTGGAAGCCTGGGATCTCGAAATTCACTTTCGCAAACTGCGCGCGCGCCTGACATCCGGCCGGAAAGCGGCCGCCAACACCCGCCCCGTCACGGCACGCAGCACGTCCACCAGCGCGCTGCTGTGCGCGGCCGCCATCGGTCTGTGCACACTGCTGTCGCTGCCACAACCGGCGCTTGCCGACAGGGTCAATCCCGGCGAAGCCCAGCAGTTGATCGACGACACCCTGGCGGGTGACGACTTCCATCTGCGGGAAACAAAGACTGGCTGGCGGATGCGGGAATTCGATGCCCGCAAGTACCGCTTTCCCGATTGGTTTATCGCCTTTATCGAGTGGCTTGAGAGCCGCAGCGATGGTGAAGCAGAGTGGGACGGTGCTTTCTGGCCGCTGATCGCCGGCATTATTGAGCTGATACTGTGGATTCTCGCGGTCGGTATCTGCGTATGGCTGTTGTGGAATTACCGCCAGCAATTGCGCGCTTTGCTCGGCCAGCACCCGCGCAAAAAAGTAGTGGAGACCCGGCGCCCCGAAACCCTGTTCGGCCTCGACCTGCGACGGGAAAGCCTGCCGGACGATATCACCGCAGAAGTGCTGCGTCTTTGGCGGGCCGGCGCCGAGCGCGAGGCGCTGGGACTTCTGTACCGCGCCAGCCTGTCGGATCTGATTTCCCGCTACGACTGCCCGTTTCAGGATCACCACACCGAAGCGGAGTGCGCGCACCTGGTGCGCGACGAAGCGCAACAGGACCCGCGCCTGCACCCCGCACTGGTGCAGTTTTTCGGCCTGCTCACAGCTACCTGGCAGCGCCTCGCCTACGCCCACAAGGCGCCGGCGAACGCCCAGCTGGAAGCGCTGTGCGCACAGTGGCAGCAGGTATTCCGCACTGAGGAGACCGCCCGGTGAAACTGAGCCGTATCGCCATCGCCACGACACTGCTGCTGGTTGTTGCCGCCGGCGCCCTGTTTCTGTTTTTTTTCGAACGCTTCAGTGAAGAAGTGGATCTCGGCTATGGTGCCGAGGCGCAGCACAATCCGTTTCTGGCCGCAGAGCAGTTCCTGGAACGCATCGACATACCCCACCGCCGCGCCGATAACATCGCCGTCGTATCGGCTCTGGATGAGAGCGACGCGCTGTTTCTCGCCAGCTCCAGCCAGATCTACAACAGCGACCGGCTGTGGGAGCTTATGGACTGGATCGAGCGCGGCGGCCAGGCCATTGTGGTGGCCCACAGTAGCGGCGGCGAGCACGAACAGGATCTGCTGCTGGACATGCTCGGCCTCGAAGTCGCCACCGGCGATCTGGACCTGTATTTCAATCAGCAGGTGCGGGAGATGTTCGGCGAGGACGCCAGTAAATTGCAGGACAAAACCATCAGCGAACTGATGCGCGAACACAACCGCAAGCTGGCGGAGCCGGAAACCGGCAGCGAAGGCGCTGAAGAAGACACGACGGACACCGGTGACGCGCCCGCGCGCGACCCGGACGTCGACCCCGACCGCCTGATCAATCTCACCAGCGACAGCGGCGCCAGCTACGCGCTCTACTTCAATCCGCACAAGGTATTCACCCACGAGATGATGGGCCAGGGCGCGGATACGGACGTAAACGGAAACCCATTGCACTGGGTGCCGTTCCAGCGCATTTCCACGCAGGCGCCACTGGTGTTCTACGAATATGGCCGCGGCCGTCTCACACTGATGACCGACGGAGAGCTATGGCACAACCATCGCATCGGCGAATTCGATCACGCCTACTTTCTCGCGCACCTTGTGGGCGAGCGCAATCTGGTGATGGTCACCCGGCCCAGGTTTGACACCCTCAGCAACCTGATCAAGCGCTACGCACTGGAATTCCTCGTTGCTGCACTGCTCACCATTGCCGCGTGGATCGCCAATCGCAGCCGCCGTTTCGGTCCGCTGATTGCGCCCCCCGCAAGCGCCCGCCGCTCGCTGCTTGAACACATCCGCGCCTGCGGACATTTCTATTGGCGCCACAGCCGCGGCGAGAATCTGTATGAACAGGCGCGCGCGCCGCTGCTGCAAAAGCTCTGCGGCCAGCGCCAGAACGCACTGACTGCGGAACAGTGCCGGCAACTCAGCGAGACGGTGGCAGCGCGTACCGGGCTGAGCGCCAGCGATATTTTTCACACCCTGTGGGGGGAAGCGCCCCGCAGCGAAGACGACTTTACCGCGCGACTGCGCAGCATTCAGATCATCGAGGCCGCCCTATGAGCGAATCCACCCTGGACCAGGCTCCACAACTGCACTCCGAACCCAGCGCCAGAACCGGCAGCGGACCTGACACCGACGGACACTGGCGGCAGGCCAGCGAGCGGGTGGAGCAACTCCGCCGCCGCATCAACCAGGTGGTCATCGGCCAGCCCGCGGTGGTGGACCAGGTGCTGATCGCGCTGCTCGCGGGCGGACACGTTCTGCTGGAAGGCGTGCCCGGGCTCGGCAAGACACTGCTGGTGCGCAGCCTCGCCAGGGGCTTTGGCGGCGACTTCCGCCGCATCCAGTTCACTCCCGACCTGATGCCCGCGGATGTCACCGGTCACGCCATCTATCACATGGCGGAGAGCCGCTTCGAGGTGCGCCGCGGCCCGGTGTTCACCAACCTGCTGCTGGCGGACGAGATCAACCGCGCGCCGGCGAAAACCCAGGCGGCGCTGCTGGAGGTGATGCAGGAGCAACAGGTCACCATCGACGGAGAAACCCATGCCACCCCGCTGCCATTCATGGTGCTCGCCACCCAGAACCCGGTGGAGCAGGAGGGCACCTACCCACTGCCGGAGGCTGAGCTTGATCGCTTCCTGCTCAAGGTTTTGATCGACTTTCCCAGCCAGCAGGCCGAGGAGCAGCTGGCGGCCGCGGCCAGCGGTGGCCACATCGAGCGCACCCTGCGCGATGGAGTCCAGGCGGTCTTCAATGCCGGCGAGCTGCAGCAACTGCAGGCACTGGTGCCGCAGGTACAAGTGGACCAGCAGGTGCTCAGTTACGCCGTGCGCCTGGTGCGCGCCACCCGCGAATCCTCCCAGTTGCGCCGCGCCGCCGGCCCCCGCGCCAGCATCGGCCTGATCCAGGCCGCCCGCGCCAACGCTCTGATGGAGGGGCGCGATTTCGTACTGCCAGACGACATCAAAACCATGGCCATACCCGTCATGCGCCACCGGGTGGCGGTATCGCCGGATATGGAGATCGACGGCGAGACCGCCGACTCGGTGCTGGCACAGATCATCGCATCCGTGGAGGCGCCGCGGCTGTGAAGCCCTCTCCGTTGCTGATTCGCCTGCTGCTGATTGCCTGCGCCAGCGCGCTCGCGGTGAGCGCCGCGCGCATCTGGTGGCCGCAGGCGGCGGCGCTGCTGGCCAATACCTGGTGGCTGGGGTTCGGCGCGCTGACGCTGGCGAGCCTGTTGGATTTCGCCACCGGCCGCCACTGCCGCGGCCTCGACGGCCGGCGGCACCTGCCGGGCAATCTGGCGCTCGGGGTAGAGCAGCGAATCGAACTGAACCTGATCAACACTGGCACCCGCCCGCTCAACCTGCTGGTTACCGACCAACTGCCGGAAGAGCTGCGCGCCCGCAACCTGCCGCTCACCATTCAGCTGCAACCGCAGCAGGAGATCGTCGCCCACTACACCGCGATGCCGGTGCGCCGCGGACTCGCCGCCTTCGGCCGGCTGGAGCTGCTGGTGCACTCCCCGTGGCAACTGTGGCAGTGCAAGGTACTGGCAGGGGAGCCGCAACAGGTGAAGGTGTACCCGAATTTTCTCGGCATCTCCTCGCTGCAGGCGCTCTCTACCGAACAGACCCTGCGTTTTCTCGGCGTACACCAGCAGCAGCGGCGGGGCGAAGGCCTGGACTTCCGCCAGCTGCGGGAATACCGCCGCGGCGACAGCCAGCGCCAGGTGGACTGGCGGGCCAGCGCGCGCATGCAGAAACTGATCAGCCGCGAGTACCAGGACGAGCGCGACCAGGAAATCATCTTCCTGCTGGACTGCGGTCGCCGCATGCGCGCCCGCGACGGCGATCTGAGCCATTTTGATCACGCCCTCAACGCCCTGCTGCTGTCTGCTTATGTGGCCATTCGCCAGGGCGACGCGGTGGGGCTGCAGTGCTTTGCCGGCAATCAGGGCCGCCTGCCACCGGTGAAGGGCGAAGGCGCAATCAACCTGCTGTTGAACCACGTCTACGATCTGCACTCGGGCACCGCACACAGTGATTACACCGCCGCCGCGGAACAGCTGCTGGCGCGCCAGCAGCGGCGCGCGCTGGTGATTCTGCTCACCAACGTGCGCGACGAGGACAGCGAAGACCTCACCGCCGCAGTGGCGCAGCTCTCCCGCCACCACCTGGTCATGGTGGCGTGCCTGCGCGAGCGCGCGCTGGACGAACTGCTGGAAAAGCCGGTAGTGGATTTTGACAGTGCACTGCTGAACGGCGCGGGCCGGGATTTTGTGCGCCGCCGCGGCCGCCTGCTCCAGCAGCTGCGCGCGCGCAAAACCATCCTCGCGGATGCCCTGCCGTCGGAAATGCATATGTCCCTGGTGGAAGCCTACTGGCAGCTGAAACGCAGCGGTAAACTCTAAACCCGAGCCCCATCCGCCAGCACAGGCCCGCGCTCACGTGAATCCCAGGTCCGCAACCGCTGGATAACCGGGGCGATCCCTGTGGATGAAGGCGGTTTACTGCTTTTGAGGGAGACTTAAGTAGAGGCCGGCTCGAATCAGCCGGCCCTTTTCTGATTAGAACCGGTACGCAAAATTGATTGTCAGCGTGCGCAGGTGGCCGAGGTCGAAGCGGCGCTGGAAATTCTCGTCGACGTCGAAATAACGGACCCGGTTGCGCACATTGTTGTAGTTGTACTCGATGGAGGTATCGAAGTCGCGCGTCCAGTTGTAGCGGTAACCGACGCCGGCATTCCAGTAGTTGTCACTGCTATCGCTGTTCACCTCGTACAGGACGCCGTGCTTTTCGATGGTGTCCACATCGAACTCACCGTAGTTCCACCCCACCATCCAGTAGAAGCACTGCACATCGCAGGTCAGGGTGAAATCGACCTTGGCCCCGATTCCCCACTGGTCCACATTTACCCGGCCATCGTCAAAGCCGGTGTAGCGCAGCTCCACCTGCCACACGCCGACGGTTGGCGTGACACCGATACTGGCGTAGCCGGCGAAGTCCCGATCATCATTGATCTGCAGTTCACCAACGCCGAGTCCGAGGGTGCCGATTACACGATACTCGCCGTTGCAGTAGCCGTCGAAGGGATTGTTCCACTGGGCCAATGCGGCACTGGAAGTAAACAGGGCCAGAAGGAATACCAGACCTTTCATTGTCACCGTCCTTGGATAAAACATTTGAAAATTTTTCAAATACGTCTTGTTGGTTTTGTCGCTCCGTCGTTCAGGAGTTCGGTCGTAATTCGTTGCGCTCGATGTCGATAATCGCCCACACACCGCCCACAAACGCAGGGTTTTTGCGCAACTTGTCGAGTTCGCCGGGGACCGGGGGTGGATCACCCGCCGCCTGCAGATCGTCCAGACGCTGGGCAATGGTTTCCGCCATTTTCTGCAGTGCGCCTTCGAGGGTATCTCCGTGGCAGTGGCAGTGGGGAAGATCCGGTGCGATGGCACCGTAACCGGCAAATTCGATGTTGTGTACCACGACCGGGTAGCGCATGGGACTTACTCGTTTACGTTAAATTTATATCCCACCAAGCGTAGACCCAATTGTCGAAACCTGAGCAAATTTCTCCGCGGAAAAACTATTTATACGACGCCGGCGCCGGTTGCCGACAGGCGGGAGAAACTTAGCGGGGAATGCGCCCGAGCAGGGCACGACGGGAAAAGATCATTTCCCGGTAGGTCTGGACCAGCGACAGGTCGGGAGCATCATCCGCGCCCTGCAGATCCTCCACCTGCCGTAACAGCCAGGTGATCTCAGTCTGCAGGCGCAAGCGCAATGCGCGGATCTCCGTCTCGCTGATATTGATGTGTCTGGAAATGTTATGACTGCTGGGCAATGGGCACCTCCCGGTCAGATCCCGGTTATCCGGCCATCGCGACATATCGCGCAGCAGCCGGATATACCAGTAAGACTAGACCAGTCTTTCCCCTTCAGCCGGGCGCATTTAACCGAGCAGCAGGGACTTCCAGTCGTAGGACGGATCGCCGATCACATAGAAGAAGGGGTTCAGCAGCGCGTCCTTCTGGTTGTAGCGCAGCAGCGCAAACTGCTCGTCCACCACGATGCCGCCGGCCGCCTCCACCACTGCCTGCGCCGCCGCCGTGTCCCACTCGCAGGTGAGCGCCAGGCGCGGGTAGAGATCCGCGGCGCCTTCCGCCACCAGACACAGCTTCAGTGAGCTACCCATGTTTTTAAGCCCGGTCTCACCGAGGCTGCCCTCGATGCGCGCGAGCAGTTCGTCCACCGCACCGGCGCCGTGACTGCGGCTCGCCACCACCTCAATTGGCTGGCTGCTGTCGAGACGCGGCTGCATCGCGCGCACTCCGATGGTCTTTTCACCACCGGCATCCCGCTTGATCGCGCCGAGGGACCTGGCGCCGGCGTATGTGATATCGAGTACCGGTACATGCACCACCCCCAGCACCGGCTCGCCGTTCTCGATCAGCGCCACATTCACCGTGAACTCGCCGTTGCGGCGGATGAACTCCTTGGTGCCATCCAGCGGGTCGATAATCCAGTAGCGGTTCCACTGGCTGCGCACCTCAAACGGGGGCAGTTTGCCCTCTTCGGACAGCACCGGCACGCCTTCGATCAGCTGCTCCAGCGCGGGCAGCAGGATTCTGTGCGCCGCGAGATCCGCGGCGGTAACTGGGGAATCGTCAGACTTGGTGTCCACCTCCAGCTCGCCGCTGGCGTTGTACACCTCGAGAATCGCCTCTCCGGCTTGTACCGAAATGGCGATGACCCGATCCAGCAGTTCCCTGCTAATTACATTTTCCATGATTCCCCCGGTTTGACTTTCTTTGACGACAAAACGGGGGATTATACGCAGAGCGCGGCGGATGGGGCATCCCGCTGCAGCTTTGGGAGGCCGGGGGTTCAGGCGGAAAAGAGATCTTCGATGGACAGATAGCGCTCGCCGGTATCGTAGCTGAACACCAGCACCCGGCTGCCCGGCGCGAGCTCCTGCTCCTTCTGCTTGAGTGCGGCAAGAGAGGCCCCGGACGAGATGCCCACAAAAATGCCCTCTTGCAGCGCGCACTGGCGCGCCATCTCGAAGCTCTCCTCTTCCGACACCGCTATCGTACCGTCGAGAATACCCTTGTTCAGAACCTCCGGCACAAACCCGGCACCGATGCCCTGCAGCCGGTGCATGCCTTTCTCTTTACCCGCAATTACCTGGGATTTCTCCGGCTCCACCGCGAACACCTTGAGGCCCTTCATCGCCTCTTTCAGCACCTCGCCACAGCCGGTGATATGCCCGCCGGTGCCGACACCGGTAATCAGGTAATCCAGCCCCTCGGGGAAATCCGCCAAAATCTCTTTTGCGGTGGTGTTGCGGTGCGCGGTCACATTGGCCGGATTGTTGAACTGCTGCGGCATCCAGCTGTTGGCGTTCTGCGACAGTATCTCCTCCGCCTTGGCGATGGCACCGGGCATGCCATTTTCCTTGGGAGTGAGCACCAACTCCGCTCCCATTGCCTTCATCAGTTTGCGTCGCTCCACCGACATGGACTCCGGCATGGTCAGGATCAGTTTGTAGCCCTTGACCGCCGCCACCATGGCGAGGCCGATACCGGTATTGCCGGATGTGGGCTCCACGATCACACCGCCGGGTTTCAGTGCATCGGATTTTTCCGCATCCTCGATCATACCGAGCGCGATGCGATCTTTGATGCTGCTGCCGGGATTAAAACGCTCCACCTTCATCCACACTTCGATATCGTCGCGGAACAGACGGTTAATGCGCACATGCGGGGTGTTGCCGATGGTTTCGAGGATATTGCGGGCTTTCATCTGTCGCTCCCTGAAAAGACGATAAAAATGGAGACAGCGGGTTGCGGCCCATTTGCTCCGCCGCCCGCTTTCGCGAATACTCGCGCAAGAATACTCCCCCCGCGACAAAGATAAAAACCGGCAGAAAGATAAAAATCAGGAGATGTCATGAACGACGCAGCGATGACCTCAGACCAACACGGTGGAACCTCGCCATCCGCACTTCCAGTCGGGGCCAGCCTGCTGTTCCTGCTGGCGGCGGCGCTGTATACGCTGCTGGACGCCACCGGCACCGAGGCGCTGTGGATGGCGGCGCTCAAGATCGTGCCCATCGGCGTCCTGTTCTGGCTTGCGGCGCAAAGACTGGTTGGCACCACCCGCACCCTGGCCCTGCTGGCACTCGGTTTCTCTGCTATCGGCGATGTGCTGCTGGCCATTCCCTTCGCCAACCATTTCATCTTCGGGCTCGGCGCTTTCCTATTGGCGCAACTGACCTATACCGTGACCTTTGCCCGCAATGGCACGTTGAGCTTGTGCCTGGCGGGGCGCGCTTTCGCGGTGCTGGTGGCGGTTGTGCTGCTGGGCCGCCAGGTGTTGCCCGCTGCGGGCGCGCTGGCGCTGCCGGTGGGGCTGTACATACTTGCGATTAGCGCGATGACCCTAAGTGCCGCCGCCCATCGCAGCGGCTCGTCCCTGCTGTTTGCCGGCGCGCTGACGTTTATGGCCTCCGATGCGCTGATCGCCATCAACCGTTTCGTGAACCCGGTGCCGCTGGCGGGCACCTGGATCATGCTGACCTATTACGTTGCACAGGCGCTGCTGGTAGTGGGGCTGATCCGCGCGGATTTGACGGCGCGGCGGGCCTGATTTGTCGACGTCGCGGGCTTGGTGGATAATGAACGACGTTTTTTTGTACAGCCCGGGCCCATGGGCTATTTGACGAGGTAGTCATGCTGGATTGGAGCCGGATCGATACGGTGCTGTTGGATATGGACGGCACGCTGCTGGATCTGCACTACGACAATCATTTCTGGATGGAGCATCTGCCGCTGCGCTATGCGGAGGCGAACGATATTTCAGTGCCGGAGGCGCGAGAGCTGGTGATCCGCATGACCGATGCGTTGCGCGGTACTCTGGATTGGTACTGTCTGCGCTACTGGTCCGATGCGCTGAAGATGGATATTGCGGCGATGTACCGGGAAATTGAGGACCGCATCGCACTGCGCCCGCACACGGACAATTTCCTGCGCAGCCTGCGGCAGATGAACAAGCGCGCGCTGCTGGTGACCAATGCGCACCCGGATGGGCTGTCGCACAAGCTTGAGGTGACCGGGATCGATCAGTGGCTGGATGAGATTATTTCTTCCCATGACCTGGGCCATGCGAAGGAAAGTGTACTGTTCTGGCACTCCCTGCAGGAACGCCAGCCGTTCGATCCGGAGCGCACACTGTTTGTGGATGACAACCTGCATGTGCTCGGTGCGGCGCGGGATTACGGGATTGCGCATCTGCTGTGTATCCGCCAGCCGGATAGCAAGCACCCAGCTCGAGAGATTTCTGAATTCCCCGCGATTCACGACTTCGATGAGATTTTGGGGGTTCTCTGAGGTTTTTTTGGAGCTCCGGTCGTACCTGCAGTAGCGGCCGGGCACCGGGCAAGGGTTTTCAGGACCGCTGTGAACCCATCCCTGGGCGCTGCGGCGCAAACATCCTGTTTGCGACGCTCCTGAAAACCCTTGCCCGGCACCCGACCTTCGCATAACGATTCAGGCTTCGTAGTTTTTGTAAATTCGTAGCTATTTTTATTTTTTGAAATTTAGTTGATGGATAAAGTTCGTATTGATAAGTGGCTCTGGGCCGCGCGATTTTTCAAGACTCGCAGTCTCGCCAAGCAGGCGATTGAGGGCGGGAAAATTCACGCGGATGGCCAGCGCATTAAAGCCAGCAAGGAAATTTCGCTGGGAATTACTCTCACCATTCGCCAGGGTTGGGATGAGAAAGTTGTGGAGGTCATTGCGCTTTCTGATCAGCGCCGCGGTGCCGACGTTGCCCAAACGCTGTATCGGGAGACGGAAGAAAGTATTTCGAAGCGCGAACAGTTTGCGGCCGACCGCAAAGCAAATAACGCAATGATCCAGAGCGACCGTCCCAACAAAAAGCAGCGCCGACAGATCCACAAGTTCATTCGCGAATCCCAGGACTAATTAATTCGTACCAATCCCACTGGATGCCGGGTCAAGCCCGGCATGACGTTACCCTGAGCCCCGTCATCCCGGACTTGATCCGGGATCCAGCAGCTACGAAGTGCCAGATAAAGAAGCTAAGGCCGGGTGCTGGGTGGAGCTTTTCAGGAGCGTCTCAAACAGGATGTTTGCGCCACAGCGCCCATATATGGGTTGAAGGGGGGCGCCTAGCCCGGTCCTGAAAGCCCCACCCAGCACCCGGACGCCGCCAAAGGGCATTCAGAGCACCGAGACCCCGAACCGAAGTGCTAAACTCCCGAAACCTAACGAATAACCAAGAAGCCGCAATGAAACACCTGCTGAAACCCTGCTTGTTAAAACTGGGCCTACTGATCCTCTGCTGCACCCAGCTCGCCCACGCCGACAGTCGCGAGCACGAGCAGCTCAAGCGCTCGATCATCAAGATCTACACCACCGCCGCCGCGCCCGACTACTTCAACCCCTGGGCCCTGCTCAACGCCCAGCAACTGTCAGGCTCCGGCGCCGTCATCAAAGGCAAACAGATCCTCACCAACGCCCACGTCATCGCCGACGGCAGCTTCATCCAGGTGCAGCGTCACGGCGACGCGCAGAAATTCCGCGCGCGGGTCAAATTCGTCTCCCACGACGCCGACCTCGCCCTGCTCAGCGTCGACGACGAAACCTTCTTCGACGACACCCGCCCACTCGCCTTCGGCACACTGCCCGAACTGCAGGAAGAGGTCACCGTCTACGGCTATCCCATCGGCGGCAAGTCCCTGTCCATCACCCGCGGCGTACTCTCGCGGGTCGAGCACCAGTACTACGCCCACGCTGAAAGCTACCTCATGGCCGGCCAGATCGACGCCGCCATCAACCCCGGCAACAGCGGCGGCCCGGTGATCTCCAACGGCAAGATCGTCGGCGTCGCCATGCAGACCAACAACAGCAACGGCGCCGAGAATCTCGGCTATTTCGTGCCGCCGAGCGTGGTCGAACATGTGCTGGAAGATGCCGAAGACGGCGTGCACCAGGGTTTCCCCGAACTCGGCGCTGTGACCCAGAGCCTCGAGAGCCCGTCGATGAAGGCCGCGGCAGGTCTGGCGAAAGATCAGGAAGGCGCGCTGGTGGTGCGGGTGTTTGAAGATGCGCCAGCGGCGCAGGTGCTCAAGGCGGGAGATGTACTGCTGCAGGTGGACGGCTTCGACATCGCCGCGGACCGCACCATAGAGTGGCGTGAAAATCAGCGCACCAACTACCACTACGCCGTGGATCACCACCACGTGGGCGACGAGTTGCCGGTGCGCTTTTCCCGCGACGGCAAGATTCACAACGCGAAAATCACCCTCGCCGCCACCCCGCCCTCGCGCTCGCTGGTGCAGGGGGAGAAGTTCGACCAGCGTCCGCGCTATTACATCTACGGCGGCGTGGTATTTGTGCCGCTGAACATGAACCTGATCAAACGCTGGGGCAACAACTGGCACTCCAAAGCGCCGATCGAGTACCTCTACGCCCGCAACCAGTGGTCGAACCCGGAGCAACAGGAACTGGTAGTGGCCCTGAAGGTGCTGCCGGCGCCGGTGAATCTGGGTTATCACGACTGGAAAAACTGGATCATTGAGAGCGTCAACGGCGAGCAGATCCGCGATTTCCTGCAGTTCGCGCAGTTGATGGAATCCAGCGAAGGGGAGTTTGTGGAACTGAGAGACAGCTCCGGCTATCGCATGGTGCTGGACACCGCGGCGTCGCGCGAGCAGCAGCCGCTGATCCTGCAGACTTACCAGATTCCCGAGCGCCACTCGCAAGGGCTGTTTGGAACCCTCGCCGAACGCGAGACCGCAGAAGCGCTCGGCCAGGTTCAGTAAGCAGACATTATCCAGGGAGGGGAAATGATACGAGCAGTGTTGTTGATCGCCTGCAGTGTGCTGGCCATCCACGCCGACGCACAGCAGCTCTATCGCTGGGTGGATGCGGACGGCAAGGTCCACTTTGGCGACCGACCGCCGGCGGCAGCGAAGGCGGAGCCGCTGGACGGAAAATTGAAACCGGTGAACGGCGCCGAGCCTACCCGACGCCAGGATTTTCCGGACACTTCGCGCTCCCGGGAGATTGAGCGCGAGTACGCCGCGCGCAAGGAATCGCAACAGTCGCGCAGCCTGCAACAGCAGCAGATCGCCTGCCAGCGCGCGCGCCGGCAACTGCAGATACTTCAGGGGCGGGTGTATTTCGTCGACGAAAACGGCCAGGAGTCCACCATCAGCGAGCGCCAGCGGCAGCAGGAGGCCCAGAAGCTGGAAGCCGAGATCCGCCGCTATTGCGGCTGAGCGGTCAACCCGCCACTGCAATCGTCGCTATCATAGAAGACCGTCGTTTTCGCGCGCGGCAGGCCCCGGCGGGCGGCTGGACTTTTCCGTGGCAGAGCAGACCTGGTACCGGCAGGCTGCTAGAATCGCCACCCCCAGATTTTCGTGAGGCACTCAGTCATGTCGGACCAGTTGGAACGCTTCATTTTCTCCAGGCACGATATTCGCGGCCAATTGGTCACACTCACCAAAGCCTACCGCGAAGTGCTTGAGCACAACCAGCTGCCTGCGCCGGTGCAGCGCCTGCTGGGCGAGTTTCTCGCCGCCGCCTGCCTGCTTTCCACCACACTCAAGTTCGAAGGCATTTTGATGCTGCAGGCCCGCGGCGAAGGCGACGTGCCCCTGCTGGTGGCGGAGTGCACGCACCACAGTGATGTGCGCGGTCTGGCGCGGGTAGCGGAAGGTGCGGAAATACCGGAAGGCGCAACCCTGCGCGAGCTGGTGGGCAATCGCGGCGCGCTGGTGATTACCGTGGACCCGCAGGAGGGCGAGCGCTATCAGGGCATTGTGCCGTTGGAAAAAGATACCCTGGCGGAGTGCCTGGAGGATTATTTCACCCAGTCCGAACAACTGCAGACCCGCTTCTGGATCGAGTCGAGTGCGGATACGGTGGGCGGCGTCATGCTGCAGGTGCTGCCGGGCAACAATGCGGCCAGCGAAGCGGAGAACGCGGATGCCTGGGAGACTGGGGTGCACCTCGCAGCCACTGTCACCGCAGAGGAACTGCACAACCTGCCGCACGATCAGTTGCTGGTGCGGTTGTTCCACGAACTGGAACCCGCGAGCCTCGGTACCGCCAATATCCGCTTCAAGTGCAGCTGTTCTCCCGAGCGCAGCGCGCGCGCGCTGATCGCCATGGGACCGGAGAATGTGTACACCCTGCTGGAGGAGCAGGGCGGGGAGATCACCGCGGACTGCCAGTTCTGCAACCGCACCTATCGTTTCGATCGCGAGAAGATAGAAGCACTGTTCAACGCTCCACCACACACCCTGCATTGAACCCCGAACACAACCCCTGCAGTCAGAAGGCGCGCCATTGGCGTAATGGTGCTCACTTAAGCAGCTCTGTGGCGGTGCCGCTACCGGGTGCGCTCTTGCGAGACACGCCGTAGACCCATCCATGGGGGCTCTTCTGCGAGGTCCCTCTCGCAGAAGGTCTCACAAGAGCGCACCCGGCATCGCCACCTTCGCCCGATATTTTGCTAAGTGAACCGCATTACGCCATTGGCGCGCTTTTTTGTATCTGCCGCCAATGCGATCCCGCTCCGGCGGCCACCCTCCCGCTGGCCTTCCTCGCGCTGTAGTTGAAACTACAGAACCACCAATATTCCCAATATTTATGAAGTAAAAAAACTACATCATAAATTTCGATGAAATTTCGCTAAAAATTTTCCTGACAACGCTGTCTTTGATCAAAATTTATTCTGTTTTTCTGTGATCAGAAATTGAAGTTTGCCATAATGCGCCCGCTCGCGAGGCCTGGCCGCAGATGCCGCGCGCGGAAGCTTGTCGCGGTATCTGGCGGCACCCCCTACTATTTATTTCAGTGATACAACTTTCATGGGTAATAAGCGAATGGCACAGCAAGTCGATACGGTGCAGGTATTTTCCAACCTTTCCGCCGCGCAACTGGTGGAGCAGGCACTGCAGCGTGGCGAAGGCCACCTTACGCACACCGGTGCTCTGTTAGCCGTTACCGGTGCGCGCACCGGTCGCTCGCCGGCGGACCGTTTTGTGGTGGAGGAGCCGTCCACCGCCGACAGCATTGAGTGGGGAAGCGTGAACCGCCCCTTCCCGGCGGACAAGTTCGACGCCCTCTGGAGCCGTGTCGAGGACTATGTTGCCAGCCACGACAGCTTCGTACAGCAGCTGCACGTGGGTCAGGACGAGGACCACTATATTCCCGTGAAGGTGACCACCCAGACCGCGTGGCACAACCTGTTCGGCCGCAACATGTTTATCCGCGCCGAAAAGTACAATCCCAAGGGCAAGGAAGAGTGGCGTATCCTGCACGCGGCCAACTTCGAGTGCGACCCGTCCCGCGACGGCACCAACTCCGAGGGCTGCGTGATCATCAACTTTGCCAGCCGCAAGGTGCTGCTGGCCGGTATGCGCTACGCCGGCGAAATGAAAAAGGCCATGTTCTCGGTGCAGAACTTCCTGCTGCCGGAAAAAGACGTGATGCCGATGCACTGCGCGGCCAATGTGGGCAAGGACGGCGACGTGTGCCTGTTCTTCGGCCTCTCCGGCACCGGCAAGACTACCCTGTCCGCGGACCCGGAACGCTACCTGATTGGCGACGACGAACACGGCTGGGCCAAGGGCGGTGTGTTCAATATGGAGGGCGGCTGCTACGCCAAAACCATCAACCTGAGCCAGAAGAATGAACCGGTGATCTGGGATGCCATCCGCTTCGGCGCCATTGTCGAGAACGTGGTGACCGACGACGCCGGCGTGCCGGACTACGACGACACCAGCCTGACCGAGAACGGCCGCTGCTCCTACCCGCTGGAGCACGTGGAAATGCGTCAGCTCGAGAACCGCGCCGGCGAACCGAAGAACGTGATCTTCCTCACCTGCGACGTGACCGGCGTACTGCCACCGGTAGCCATCCTGTCCAAGGAAGCGGCCGCTTATCACTTCCTGTCCGGTTACACCGCCCGTGTGGGCTCCACCGAACTGGGTGCGGAAGCGGGCATCAACCCCACCTTCTCCACCTGCTTCGGCGCTCCCTTCATGCCGCGCGCGCCGCGCGAATACGCGGACCTGCTGATGAAGCGTATCGAGGGCTTCGGGTCCAGAGTCTACCTGGTGAACACCGGCTGGACCGGCGGCTCCGGCGACAAGGGCAAACGCTTCCCGATTCCGGTCACCCGCGCGGTGGTAGCGGCGATCCAGAACGGTGCACTCGACAATGTCGGTACCGAGCACCTGGACATCATGAACCTGGAAATCCCGCTGGAAGTACCGGGTGTGGACAAGTCCTACCTGAATCCGCGCAACGCCTGGGCCGATCCTGCAACCTACGACGCGGCGGCGAAAAAACTCGCCGCACTGTTTGCCGACAACATCGGCAAGTTCGCAGTCAGCGACGAAATCAGAGCAGCCGGCCCCAAAGGGTGATGGTGCGCTGATCCAGCATAAAGGCGGTCTCTGACCGCCTTTTTTGTGTCCGACAGTTTCCGCGCCGGAAAGCTATAGTTTTTGGAGAGCCAGTGTTCCGTCACGGCTTTCCGATCAAACCACAGGGGCAAACAGGCAGCGGGCATGCCGTCGGGCAATCCACTCTCCAGATTCAGGCGTCGCTACGATCATCTCTCACCCAGTCAACAGACCAACTGGTGGGTGGTGGTGGGCGTGGCCGCACTGCTGTTACTGCTGCTGCTCGGGCTTTGGGTCTACCTGCTGTTCGAGGCGCGGGAGAAGCCCTATATGGATCTCAAGGGCTACCGCGTCGCGACACCCGCGAGCTTCAACGCGTTCCTGCGCACCGGTGCGAACCGACGCAAGTTCGACCAGTTTGCGCGCTTCCTGCAAGAAGCCGGGGTGGCGGATGCCATTGAACCGGAAAGCTTGCTGCGCCAGGGATCCGACTGGCTCGACATTGACGAGCCGCCCTTTGCCATCCCGCCGCGGGACTACTGGCCGAATATCGTCGCCACCCTGAGGCTACTCCGCGACGAGGTGGTGCCCGCCATCGGCCCCGTGGATATCGTCTCGGCCTTTCGTACCGACAGCTACAATCGCAAAGCGGGCGGCTCCCACAAAAGCAAGCACAGAACCTTCTGCGGTGTCGATCTGGTACCCCGCTCCAATATCGGCCGCAGTGAACTGATCGAGGAACTGCGCAACCTGCACGCGCGCCTCGGCCCCGACAGTCAGATGGGGCTCGGCATCTACAGCGGTGTGCGCTTTCATGTGGACACCTGCGGCTTTCGCCGCTGGTAATCGAGTAGCCCGGTAGTTGCCAGCATGGATATCAAAGAAAGTCCGGATCACGAGTTTATCGACATCCACATCGAGCGCCGGCGGGTGATATGGATCACTGCACTGGTGCTCCTGTGCACCCTGGTACTCGTGGTACTGACGGTGGAAAAAGTGCGCGAACTGGCGGAGCGCGCGGTGCGTCCGGTGGAATATATCCCCGTTCCCAAACCCGAGCGGATACCCATCGCACCCGACGCGCCTCTGGTTTTCAAAATCAAAGGCTATTCCGCAGCCTCCGTCGGGTCGTTTGAAAAATTTCTCGATGAGGGCAACAACCGGCAGAAATTTGAAAAGCTGAAATTTTTTCTCGACACCAAGGGTGTCGGGGATGTGGTGCCGCCGTTTGAACTGCTGCGCCAGGGTAGCGACTGGCAGGAAATCGGCGAGCCCCCCTTCGCAATCCCACCGGAGCGCGACTGGAAAACCATGGTGGATACCCTGCGGGTGATTAAAAATTTTGTGATCCCCGAAATTGGCCCTGTGGTAGTACTCTCCGGCTGGCGCACGCCCAAGTACAATGCCAAAGCGGGCGGCGCGCGGTCGAGCAAGCACCTGCATTTCTGCGGTTTGGACATGATTCCGGAGGCCGATTACACCCGCGCGGAGCTACTGCCAAAGTTGCGCAAGATCCACCAGCGCCACGGGCGCAAATGGAACATCGGCCTCGGTATCTATAGCGGCATTCGCTTTCATATAGACACCTGTGGTTTCCGGCGCTGGTAAGCACCCCGCTATCTGGTTACATTAGCCCCACATCGCCCGGCGCCACCCGCGTCGCGCCAGGAAGTACACACAAACAACAAGATTCCTCGGGGGCAGGCAGTGCAGGAAAAACTGGAAAGACGCTCATTCATTTTCACTCTGCTGCTGGTGACGGTTGCCTTTGTCCTGCTGCTGAAGCCGTTTTTTACCGCCATTTTCTGGGCCTGTGCGGTCGCACTGATCTTCCATCCGCTGTATCGCTACCTGCTCAAGCGCTTTCCCGCATGGCCAAATCTCACCGCACTGGTGACCCTGCTGCTGTGCTTTATCGCCGTGGTGATTCCGGTACTGCTGGTGGCGAGCTCGTTTATCAGTGAAGTGGCGAGCCTGTACCAGAAGGTGCAATCCGGCGAGATCAATCTCGGTGCCAAGGTAGAGCAGGTGCGCGCCGCTTTTCCGGGCATCAACGCCGCACTGGAGCGCTTTGGTATGGATTTCGAGGGGCTGAAGCAACGCCTGCTGGGTGGGCTGATGACCGCGGGCAGCCTGATTGCGAAAAACGCCCTGGCGCTGGGCCAGAATACCCTCAACTTTTTTGTCAGCCTCGGGCTGATGATGTACCTGACCTTTTTCCTGATCCGCGACGGCAACTCGCTGGTGGCACTGCTAATCCGCGCACTGCCACTGGGCGACGAGCGGGAAAAACTGCTGCTGGCCAAATTCGCCGAAGTCACCCGCGCCACCATCAAGGGCAATCTGGTGGTGGCCGTGACGCAGGGCACCCTGGGCGGGCTGATTTTCTGGGTGCTGGATCTGCCGGCACCGCTGCTGTGGGGCGTGGTGATGACGGTGCTGTCATTGCTGCCGGCAGTGGGCGCGGCCATCATCTGGTTTCCCGCCGCACTCTATCTGTACTCCACCGGTGAAGCGGTCAAAGCCACGACGCTGATGATCTATGGGGTGCTCGTCATCAGCCTGGTGGACAATATCCTGCGCCCGATCCTGGTAGGCCGCGACACCAAGCTGCCGGATTACATCGTGCTGTTTTCCACCGTCGGCGGGCTCATCATGTTCGGCATCAGCGGTTTCGCCATAGGCCCGCTGCTGGCTGCACTGTTCATGGCGTTCTGGGAAATTTTCATGCGCGAGTTCATCCGCCGCGATGAACCACTGCTGCCGCCGCGGGACGAATCGCCGCTGGACGAGCTGGACAAGCGCGACTCTTCCGCGGACAGTGCGCTGTAAGCCCGCACCGACTTCGCCGCTGCTTTACATAGGCAACAGGCCCCGGTCACCTTTTCGGTGCCGGAGCCTGAATGTCAAACCGCAGCTATCACTCTAATGCGGACAGATGCTCGCAGACACACAGCTCTGGTTGTTCTCCCAACCCCAGCCGCCATTGTCGTTCTCGCACATCGGCCATACGCTGCCATCGCTCCAGGTGCAGGTTTGTGCCGCGTCTTCACCCGGGCAAATACTGGCGGAAACACAACTCGCATTGTTCTCCCAACCCCAGCCCCCGGTGTCGGTCTGACACATGGGCCATACGCTGCCGTCGCTCCAGAGACAGCTTTCGCTGCTGCCGCCGCCAGAGCTGGATGACCCGGACGAGCTTGAACCGCCACTAGAGCTGCCACTGCCCGTATATACGGAAGCGATCTGGGATGTCTCGCGAATACCGTTGCTGCCGTTGATCAGGCGGTTGCCCCACGCACTCAAATTGTCCGGATCAAAATTCAGCGCGATATCGAGATCGGTACAACAGCTGCCATTTCCCGACCAGGACCACCCCAGATACCCGAAGCCGAGTTGTTGTGCATAGGAAAAGATGGAGTCCTCATCGACATTCCCGCCTCCGTGTGTCGCACCAAACTCGCCCACCACCAGGGGCAGATTGTGGTTGGCAAATGCCTGCATGTAGCTGCTTACCTTCGAGGCATCGCTGAAGACTTCGTACATATGCACATCAAAAATCACATTGCGCGCGGGATCACTGGAAAAAATATTCGGTGCGTTATTGCGCATAAAAAACTGCCAGTCCTGCCCCCAGTTGCCGGCGTCCACCATAATGGTGTGAGTGATCCCGCCGTTGCGAAGTGCCTGTATCGCTCCCTTCGTGTCATTGACGTAGGTACTTTCCGCCACAGAATTGCCGAAGGGCTCGTTGGCAATATTGATGATAACGAAGTCCTCTTGCCCCTGGATCACCGGCAGTATGTCTGACGAAAGCCAGTAGTTGGTGGCGTTGGAGATATGTGTCGCGGACCCCTGTTCCGGATAGCCGGTTGAGTCGTGCACTTCCAGCACGCAGATCAATTTATTGGCCTTGCACAGTTCGATGATATTTTGCACTTCATCACCGTTGTTTCTCGTCCACTGTGTGCCATTGCTCAACACCACACGTACGGTGTTCGCTCCTGCGGCGGCGATATCGGCAAATGCGCCGTTCTGGCCGGTGTACCAGGTATACGCGTGATTGATTCCACGCATCACAAACACATTTCCGTTCCCATCCAGCAGGGCGCGGCCGGATACCTGGAAACCGGCGAGCGCATTCAGCGCGGTTGAGGCCAACACCAGGGAAAGCAGAAACTGGATTAACTTGCATCGCTTGAACATTTGAGTGCTCCACTCCATTTGAGAACCGTACAGCAGGCAACCACCACTATGTTGGGTACTGCGCTATAGGGAGTTGAAACCGGTTACATTTTTATTGGTTTATTTACCCGGATAGGGCGAGAGGGATAGTGCCACACGGTGTAACCGGTTACAAAATGGATAGAGCGCCAACCTGGCTTATTCTGATGCGGAACGCGCCTCAGCGGCGCGCCATCGTCAGAGCACCGCGCTCCGGAATGCCCTGCCAGAAGCCCGCCTCTGCCCAGTTGGCGTGATCCGAGCTGATGTCTCCCACCCCGTGCACCTGGAGACTCAGGGTCTGTGCATTGTCCACTGGCAGAACCACTTCACCTGGCGCCTGCCAGCCCACAATCCCGCTTTGCCACACCGGGCGCCCGTCCAGCAGGATCCTGAAGCGTACGCGCCCGCGCTCGCCGGAACGGTTGAGTCCGTAAAAACTGTGAAAATAGCGCGCGCCCTCCGGTATACGGAATACCACCTGCGAGTAGGCATGTACGCCCAGCCCCTTGTCAAAGCGATGACCATGGATATCCAACGGTTCGTCGCTTACTGCGCGGTCGCGGCTCAGACGCCCCCACTGCTGTTCAACAGAGAGCTCACGGTAATCGCTGAGATACAGGCGCCCGCGCTCGTCCCAATTGGCGTGGTTGAGGCGGTGTAACTGGTGCAGCTCCACACCGGCAAAGGTGAACACCATCAGTGCCGCTACAGCTCCGCCGTGCAACCGGCACAACACAGAGGTGAAATATCGGGTGCCTGCGCGCGGACGCAGCAGAGCCGCAATCCGCGCAGCGGGAAGTACAAAGACCATCAATGCCGCAAGTCCCACCCCGAGAACCAGCCAGGATAGCTGCTGCCACACCGCGTGCCCGGCAAGCGGAAGCACCAGCACGATATTGAGTGCCACCACCAGATTCGCCAGGTGCAGCCACACCCCGTGAAAGTAGCCGCGCGCGCATCCCAGCGCGGCAAACGGCACCATCAGGAACAGGTAGCGCTCATGCATGGAAGGCGCAAGCGCGAAGAATCCCAGCAGCATCACCATACTCAGACCCACCACCTCGCCAAACCGGCGGCAGCCCACCCAGGCCCGCGCCATGCACAGCACCGACACCAGCAGGAACAAGCCGAGTCCCAGCTTTTGGGGCGTCGCCCAGCCGACACCCGGGATCAGAGGTAAGTGCATGTCGGTGTTATTGCCGGCGAGCAGGAACCAGAGATTTGCGGCGTTCATGGTAGAAAAGGGAAAAATGTCTGCGTTGCCGAGATAAGCCGCGTGAAACATTTCCTGAAAGCGCCCCACCCAAATAAACGGCAGAAAGGCCACAAACCCCACCAGCAGAAATCCTGCCAGCGCCCGCGGCGCGTAGTGCCAGGTGCGGAGGCGCCAGCGGTGCATGAACAGGCCCGCCAGTACCGGCAGTATTACAATGGCCTGGAACTTCCACACCAGCGCCAGCGCAAACGCAGCGCCGGCGGCAAAGAAGCGCGCGCGAAAAGCGCACACCAGAGATATCCACATGGGTAGGAATGGCAGCAGATCCACCTGTCCCCACACAGGGCCGTCCAGTAGCAGTGCCGGACTCGCCACCACACTCCAGAAAACCGGGCTGCGCAGCGGCTCGATACCGCGCTCCACAAGCAGCCGCTCCACCTGCTGGCACAGCCACAACTGGGTGGCGAGCACCGGCAGCAGCACAAAAAATTTGAGCTGCATCGGCGACGCCGGTGGGTATTCCAAATTCAGCGCGTCAAACAGCTGAGCCAACAGCCAGAACCAGTGCAGCAGCATCGGCGGGTAGTTCGCCTGGATATGCCCGTAACCCTGCGACAGCGCCGCCATCCAGTCGCTCCAGTAACCCAGGTCGCCGCCGTGGCCGTTCCAGAACAGGGCACAGAAAAAGAACAGGGTACACAGTGGCATGGCCCAATTCCGCTGGGCCGGGCTGAGGTCCTTGAGCATGGTTTTTCTTTTCGCAATCCGGGAAATTCCTGTCCGCTGATCTCTGCGTGCATACGCAAAAACAGCAACCTGCAGCAATAGAACGACCACATAGTCCCGGTAGTCGTCCGCAAGGTGCGGCAAGTGGCGCCAATGAGCGAAATCTGGGATGCGCGTCACAAATACGACTGGATCGTGGCTCAGAGCGGGAGGCCAGGGGATGCGCCCGGCAGAAGACCGGGCGCAGGAGGGGCATTTTCAGCCGCGGGGGAAGAGGGCGCGGTGTGCGCTCAATCGTCCCCGCCGCTCATCCCCAGCTCCTTGAGTTTGCGGGTGAGGGTGTTGCGTCCCCAACCGAGCAATTCCGCGGCATCGCGTTTGCGGCCGGCGGTATGTTTGAGGGCGATTTCAATCAGAGCGCGCTCGAACGCGGGCACCGCCTGGCCGAGGATTTCCCGCTGGCCGGTGGCGAGCGCCTGATCCGCCCACAAGCGCAGGGCTTTCTGCCAGTCCTGAGGCACTTCGCTGCTGGCGCTCTGCTGGTGTAATTCCGGCGGCAGGTCATCGACATGCACCTCGCGACCGGAGGCCATCACGGTGATCCAGCGGCAGGTATTTTCCAACTGGCGTACGTTGCCGGGCCAGTCGAGACTGGCGAGGTACTCCTCGGTTTCCTTGAGCAGGATTTTCGGTTCTACCCCGAGGTCTTTGGCGGCAATGTTGAAGAAGTGGCGCACCAGGCGGGGAATGTCTTCGCGGCGATCGGCAAGACGCGGGATGTGAATGCGGATGACGTTGAGGCGGTGGAACAGGTCTTCGCGGAATTTGTGCTGTTCGACAAGGCGTTCGAGATGCTGGTGGGTCGCGGCGATGATCCTTACATCCACTTTTACCGGGGTGTGGCCGCCCACCCGGTAAAACTCCCCGTCTGCCAGTACCCGGAGCAGACGGGTTTGAGTCTCCGCGGGCATGTCCCCGATCTCATCCAGAAACAGGGTGCCGCCATTGGCCTGCTCGAAGCGGCCGGCGCGCTGGGCGCTGGCGCCGGTGAAGGCGCCCTTTTCGTGGCCGAACAGCTCGGATTCCATCAAGTCGCGGGGAATCGCCGCCATGTTCAAAGCAATAAATGGCTGGCTCTTGCGCGGACTGTGGTTGTGCAGCGCCGCCGCCACCAGCTCCTTACCGGTGCCGGATTCGCCGTTGATCAGCACCGTGATATTGGAGTGCGACAGGCGGCCGATCGCGCGGAACACCTCCTGCATCGCCGGCGCCTCGCCGATGATTTCCTTATTGCCAGTACCGTTTTCAATGACTACGGGCTCTTCCGGCTTCTGCTCGTTGGCGTGGGCCAGGGCGCGGCGCGTTACCGCCACCGCTTCGTCAACGTCGAACGGTTTCGGCAGATATTCGAAGGCGCCGCCCTGGTAGGCCGCCACCGCACTGTCGAGATCCGAGTGGGCGGTCATGATGATGATCGGCAGCGACGGGCGCTCCGCCTGGAAGCGCTGCAACAATTTGAAGCCGTCGGACC
Source organism: Microbulbifer harenosus (assembly GCF_005771435.1). Taxonomy (GTDB): domain Bacteria; phylum Pseudomonadota; class Gammaproteobacteria; order Pseudomonadales; family Cellvibrionaceae; genus Microbulbifer; species Microbulbifer harenosus. The sequence goes on along the minus strand of NZ_VANI01000004.1, from coordinate 179,923 downwards.
CGGGCATGCGGATATCGCTGATCACCACGTCGGGGGTTTCGCTGTAGAAGTCGTCCAGCGCGCGATCGCCGTTTTCGTAACAGGTGGTGTCGATCCCGGCACGAGACAAAGCGCGCTCCAGCACCCAGCGGATGGAGCGGTCGTCATCAATGATCCATACGCGATTGTTCATAGTAATTTCCCGGCTCTGTGATTACTTTCTAATAATTCTGCTACTCGCATTGCCGCCGATCGCTAGTCGCTTACCAGCGGCAAATAAATCTGGAATTCGGTCAGCCCCGGCTGGCTTTCGCATTTGATGAGCCCCCGGTGCTGATTGATGATGTGCTGGGAAATGGACAGCCCCAGCCCCGAGCCCTCAGCGCGCCCGGAAATCATCGGGTAAAAAATGCGTTCGCGGATGTCTTCCGGAATCCCCGGGCCGTTGTCGACGATGTCGATGCGGCACACCAGCGCACAGTGGCGGCGGCCAATGGTGAACTGCCGCTGCACCCGGGTGCGGATGGTGAGGTTGCCGTCCGCCAGCCCTATATTCTCCGCAATCGCCTGCATGGCGTTGCGCGCGATGTTGAGTACCGCCTGGATCAACTGTTCGCTGTCGGCGGGAATGTCCGGAATCGACGGGTCGTAATCCCGTTTAATTTCCAGCGCACCGTCGCATTCCGCCTCGATCAGCTGCGCCACCCGCTCGGTGATGGAATGCACGTTCACCGATTGCAGTTTCACCGGTTTGCGCGGCCCGAGCATGCGGTCCACCAGATTGCGCAGGCGATCTGCCTCTTCAATGATGATCTGGGTGTACTCACCGAGGCCGTCGTCGTCGAGATCTTTAAGCTCCCTTTGCAGCAACTGTGCCGCTCCGCGAATGCCGCCGAGCGGGTTCTTCACTTCGTGCGCCATGCCGCGAACCAGATTGCGGGTGGTCTCCTGGGCGGAGAGCAGTGCATCCTCGCGCGCGATGCGCAACAGGCGGTCCATGGACTGCACTTCCAATAGCAACAGGCCGAGGTCGGTAAGCGGTGTCACCGAGTAGTCCACGGTGCACTCTTCCAGGTTGTGCAGAAACCACAGGGCGCGGCGCACGGTGTACTTCTCACCGGTGGCGAGCGCCGAGCGCAGCGACTGTTCCGCGGAGCGGGATTCCCGCACCACTTCCTCCAGCGGCAGGCCAATGGCGCGGGCACTGGACGCCGCTACCAGGTCTTCTGCCGCCGAATTGAGGTAGCAGAGCGACAGGTTTTCATCGAGCACCAAAACCGCCGACGTGAGATTGTCCAGCAGCAGGCGTAACTGGCGGTCGTTGAGCATTCAGTCTTCCGAGGTTGAGAATTCCGAGGTTGAGAGAACCGATTTGGTTCACGTTTTCGGCTCGCCTATTGGCAGTGCAAAAAGCAAACCAAAATGGCGCAAAAACCGGATTCACGGGAAACGTTCGGGGGCACCGGAAAAAGATGCCGCCAGGACGTGCACCATTATTGTGCGTAGAGCAAAAAATAGCCAGTCTCGCCGCACAAAATCGGCCGGAGAACAGAGGGACAGCATCGGCGACAGGGGGTGAAGGAGCAAAAATGGGGTAGGGGATGGAAGAGAGATGGTCGCGGGCACCGGAGAGAGTGCCCGCGGGCGCCGCTTCAGCGCGGCTGGGGCTTCGGCGGGCTGGCGATACCGGGGACCTGCGGCGCCTTCGGCATCTGCGGCGCCTGCTCGGCGGGGAAGTCCGGCACCTGACCACCGGGACGCTTCACATGCACCTGGATTACCTGAGACTGCGCCAGCGGTTGACCACCCGCATCCAACAGCACCGCCTGGATGGTGTGGGTGCCGCGCTCCAACGCGGAGATATCCAGGCTGGTTCCCGAGGAGGTGCCGGACCAGCGCTGGCCATCGATCACCGCGTAGAAGGCGTAGCCGTCCCGGGGCACCGGGTCCAGCGCTACCTGCAGCACGATAAAGCGCTGGCCCGGGGGGATGGTGGCATCGTTTGCCGGGCTGACAATGGCAAAATTCACCGGGCGCTGGTCGTCACTGCGCGCCGCCCGCTCTTCCCGTGCGTCGCGGTCCCGTGGCGACAGCTTGCGCAGCGGCAAAGGGGTGGGTTGCACATTGGTGGGACCAATCGCGATCTTTTCCGCCTTCGAGCCCGCGGGTGCGGTATCGCTGAAGGTGACGCGCCCGTCGGGGCCGACGATCCTGTAGACACTGGTGCCGCCAGAGGAATTCTCACTCTGGGCCTCCGCCGCTGCACCCGAATCCTGAAGCGCCAGTGCCGGCGCTGCCAGTAGCATCACCAACAGTGCAATCCTTGTTGTCATGGGCATTCCCGCCTGTTGCATTCTCAATCTTGTTGTTAAGGCTAGCCATCTGTCACACAAAAAAAAAGCCCACACCGAAGTGTGGGCTTTCCCGTCATCTTTGCACCGCTCTCATCTGAACCGAACCGAGTGCGATGCGCCGACGATACCTGCCAAATTAGCAGGAGTAGTACATATCGAACTCAACCGGGTGAGTGGTCATGTTCACACGCTGCACTTCTTCGCGCTTCAGGGCGATGAAGGCGTCGATGGCGTCGTCGGTGAATACACCACCTTCGGTCAGGAAGGCGCGGTCCTGATCCAGTGCGTCCAGAGCCTGCTCCAGGCTGGAAGCAACGGTCGGGTACTCGGCCAGTTCTTCCGGCTCCAGATCGTACAGATCCTTGTCCGCCGGGTCGCCGGGGTGAATCTTGTTCTTCACGCCATCGAGGCCCGCCATCAGCAATGCCGCGAAACACAAGTAGGGGTTGGCGGTCGGGTCCGGGAAGCGGGTCTCGACGCGCTTGCCTTTCGGACTCGCCACGAATGGAATGCGGATGGATGCGGAGCGGTTGCGCGCGGAGTAAGCCAGGATTACCGGCGCCTCGAAGCCCGGCACCAGACGCTTGTAGGAGTTAGTGGACGGGTTACAGATAGCGTTCAGGGCGCGCGCGTGCTTGATGATACCGCCGATGTAGAACAGGGCAGTTTCAGACAGACCTGCGTAGGCGTCACCGGCGAACTGGTTAACACCGTCCTTGCTGAAAGAATGGTGTACGTGCATACCGGAACCGTTGTCACCTACCAGCGGCTTGGGCATGAAGGTGGCGGTTTTGCCGTAGGCGTGCGCCACGTTGTGCACGGCGTACTTCAGGATCTGAACTTCGTCAGCCTTTTTGGTCAGGGTGTTGGCGCCAACGCCGATTTCACACTGGCCAGCGGTGCCCACTTCGTGGTGGTGCACTTCGATTTCCAGACCCATCTGCTCCATCGCGGCGCACATGGCAGCGCGGATGTCGTGCAGGGAGTCGACGGGCGGAACCGGGAAGTAGCCGCCTTTCACGCCCGGACGGTGGCCCATGTTGCCTTCAGCGAAGCTGGCACCAGAGGACCAGGCCGCTTCCTGGGAGTTGATCTTGTAGAAGGCGCCACCCATTTCGGCACCCCAGGTAATGTCGTCGAATACGAAGAACTCGGGCTCCGGGCCCATCAGTACCTTGTCGCCCAGACCGGTGGACTTCAGGTATTCCTCGGCGCGCATGGCGATGGAACGCGGGTCGCGCTCGTAGCCCTGACCGGTGATCGGATCGACGATGTTACAGCGGATGATAACGGTCGGCTCGTCGGTGAAGGGGTCGAGGAAAGAGGTATCGTCGACCGGCATCAGTACCATGTCGGATTCGTTGATACCCTTCCAGCCGGCGATGGAGGAACCATCGAACATCTTGCCGACTTCAAAGAATTCACTGTTTACTTCCTTAGAAGGAATAGAAACGTGCTGTTCTTTACCCTTGGTATCGGTGAAGCGCAGGTCTACCCATCTGGCTTCGCTCTCTTTGATCAGTCCGAGCGTCTTTGACATTGCAGTCCTCCAAGAATGATAAGTTATGTGTCGCGCCAATTCGCTGTATCTTGTGGCAACAGTAAAAGCAAGGAGTGTGCCAAATTGGGGCAAACTGACTGTAGGCGGCGACTGGCGCGCGGAATACGGCGGCAGCGGCCCTGTTCGGGACCAAATCGGCCGGGCAATGCCCAGAACAACCCCAAGGTAGTCCCAAAATTGGTGCTTTCAAACCCCGGAATGCACCATTTTGGGGCCGAGAAGTCACGCAAGGCACCATAATGGTGCTGCAAGCAAATTCCCGGTAGCGAGTTTATAATTCGCCACCTTTCCCGGGAAGCGGCGAACGCGCTCCCGGCCCACTATTTCTGTCAATTGCGGTTCCGGCACATCCCCTATGCACTTCGTCGTCAAGTTTTTCCCTGAGATCACCATCAAAAGCAATCCGGTGCGCAAGCGCATGTCGCGCCAGCTCGCCGACAACCTGCGCAAGCTGATGCGCGGGCTCGACGACCGCATCCAGGTGCGCAAGGACTGGGAAAAAATCGATGTCATCGCGCCGGATGCCGTATCCCATCTCGGCGACCGCATTGAAGAGGTACTGGCGCACACGCCCGGCATTGCCAACTTCGCGCGGGTGCAGCAGTTCCCGCTGGGCGACATGGACGACATTTACCACAAGACCCTGTCGGTGTGGGGCGACAAGCTCGCCGGTAAGACCTTCTGCGTGCGCGTGAAGCGCACCGGCAAACACGACTTCCAGTCCCTCGACGTGGAGCAGTATGTGGGCGGCGGCCTCAACACTAATACCCAAGCCGCCGGGGTGAAACTGAAGAACCCCGACATCACCGTCAAACTGGAAGTCCGCCACGACAAACTGAACGTTATCGAGCAACTGCACCAGGGCCTCGGCGGCTTTCCGCTGGGCACCCAGGACCCAGTCATCTCGCTGGTGTCCGGCGGCTTCGACTCCACCGTCGCCAGCTATCTCACCATCAAGCGCGGCATCCGCACTCACTTCCTGTTTTTCAACCTGGGCGGGCGCCAGCACGAGCTTGGCGTGAAAGAAGTGGCGTTCTATCTGTGGGAACGCTACGGCGCGTCACACCGGGTGAAGTTCATCACCGTGCCATTCGATGAAGTGGTGGCGGAAATCCTCGAGCGCGTCGACGACTCACACATGGGCGTGATCCTGAAGCGCATGATGTTGCGCGCGGGCACGGTGATCGCGAAGGAACTGGACGTGGATGCGCTGGTCACCGGCGAAGCCATCGCCCAGGTGTCCAGCCAGACCCTGAAGAACCTCTCGGTGATCGACCGCGTCACCGATACCCTGGTGCTGCGCCCGCTGATTGCCTCCGACAAGACCGACATCATTCGCACCGCGCGCGAAATCGGCACCGAGGAATTCGCCGCGAATATGCCCGAATACTGCGGTGTGATCTCGGTGAAGCCCACCACCCGCGCAAAACTGGAGAAGGTCGAACACGAGGAAACCCGCTTCGACTTCACCATCCTCGACCGCGCCATCGGCAATCGGGTGATGCAGAACATCGACGAGGTAATGGAAGACCTGGGCGAGGATGCCCCGCCGGTGGAGGAGTTCGCCGAGCCGGGCGACGCCGTCGTCATCGACATCCGCCACCCCACCGAGGAGGAAGTGAATCCGCTGGAGCTCGACAACGCCACGGTGGAAACGATTCCTTTTTATCGCCTCAGCACCGCTTTCAAATCCCTGGATAAAGACAAGCAGTACCTGCTGTACTGCGCCCGCGGCGTCATGAGCAAGCTGCACGCCTCGCACCTGTTGGACGAGGGCTACCGCAACGTGGGCGTGTTCCGCCCACTGCGGGAACACGAACCCAGGTAATTCTGCCGACACCCTGTTTACCATCTCCCCCAGGCCGCCGGTTCGCGGATATAGCAAACCGGCGCAGAAGTGCTATGGTTGCCCCATGATCAGCCATCACTCTCCGGCCACTTCGGCCCCGCAACATACCGCACGCGCGCCCTTCTCCGGGCGTGCGCTGGCTGCTGCCTTGCAGTCCTAGGCCGGGTTTCCGACAGCGCGCGGGAAATCCGGCGCCCCGGTTCCCCGCGCCCCTCTCAATCCCGAATTCACCTGCTTTGCATTGGAGAAGTTATGACTTCGCTGCCCCCAATCATCGTGTCCCGCGAGGATCGCGAACAAATCTACAACCTGCTGGACAGCATCCCCGCGCACAACGAAGTGGTCGAAGGCCTGTACGATGAACTGGACCGCGCCGAGATCCGCGAGGAAAAGGACATGCCCGGCGACGTGGTGCGGCTCAACAGCAACGCGCGCTTTACCAACGAGGCGTCCGGTAAGGTGTACCACCTCAAGCTGGTGCTGCCGGCAAACAAGACCGGAGACCACTGCGTCTCCCTGCTCACCCCGGCGGGCGCAGCCCTGCTCGGCCTGAAAGCTGGCGACAGTATCGAGTGGCCGGTGGCCGGCAAGTCCCTGCGTCTACGTTTAAACGCTGTGGAGTGAACTGGCAGTCAGCGCACCTCTGGGTCGGACCGGCAGCGACCTGTACTCCCTGGTGAGGTCGCAGCGGTCCGTCTCGGCTAGAATGCACCGTTTTCACCGGGACCACCCCAAAACCCATGACCGATCCAGCCAAACCCACCGCCCCCCGCGTTGCCATCATCGGTGGCGGCCCCGCCGGGCTGATGGCCGCAGAAGTGCTGGCCGCGGCAAAGGTAGATGTCGACCTGTACGACGCCATGCCGTCGGTGGGACGCAAATTCCTGCTGGCGGGGGTGGGCGGCATGAACATCACCCACTCGGAGCCCAAGGTAGCATTCCTGACGCGCTACGGCGAGCGGCGCACCGAAATGGTGCGTCTGCTTGAAGACTTTGACGCGGACGCCCTGCGCGACTGGATTCACGGTCTTGATATCAGCACCTTCGTCGGCACCTCGGGGCGGGTCTTTCCTACCGATATGAAGGCCGCGCCGCTGCTGCGCGCCTGGTTGAAGCGTCTGCGCACACAGGGGGTGGCGATCCACACCCGCCACCGCTGGCTGGGCTGGAGCGAGGGCGGCGCACTGCGGGTGGAAACGGTGGACGGAGAAAAGCACATTGAGGCCGACGCGGTGCTGCTGGCCCTCGGCGGCGGCAGTTGGCCGCGACTGGGCTCGGACGGCCGCTGGACATCACTGCTGCAGGCCCGCGGTGTGGACCTCTCGCCCCTCAAGCCGAGCAACTGCGGCTTCGAAGTAGCGGCGTGGAGCGAACATTTGCAGACAAAATTCGCCGGCGCCCCGCTGAAGAACGTGGCACTCCGCGTCGATGACGAAGCGCCGCGCACCGGTGAGTTTGTGCTCACCGACTGCGGTGTCGAGGGCAGCCTGGTGTACGCGCTGTCCGCCGCCATCCGCCGGCAGATCGAGGCGCGCGGGTCCGCCCGGGTACTGCTCGACCTGCTGCCGCAGATTCCCGCAGACAAACTGACCGCGGCGCTCGCCAGGCCCCGCGGCAAGCAGTCTCTCGCCAAACACCTGCACCGCCAGGCCGGACTCAGCGGTGTCAAGGCGGCGCTGCTGCGCGAGCTCGCACCGCGCGACGCATTTGCGGATCCCGCCCACCTCGCCCCCTGGATCAAGGCCCTGCCCATCGAGCTGGTACGCGCGCGCCCCATCGAGGAGGCCATCAGCAGCGCCGGCGGCGTGCCCTTCGAGGCGCTGGACGGCGGCCTGATGCTAAAGGCCCTGCCCGGGGTCTTCTGCGCCGGCGAGATGCTCGACTGGGAGGCTCCCACCGGCGGCTACCTGCTCACCGCCTGCTTCGCCAGCGGCCGCGCCGCCGGCCGCGGTGCGCTTGCCTGGCTGGCGCGGCGCGGATAGGCCGCGTATCCGCCGCTTAGTGGAATAGAGGTAGTCAGCGCCGGTTCCGGCTAATTTTTATCCAGCAAGCACTGCCAATTGACACATATCCCCCCTATAATGCGCCCCCAATTTCATCCGCCCGCGCCCAGATTGCCTGCCGCGCACGGCATCCGACCACCTTCGAGAACTCCCCAGTGATAGACAATCTTCGCAATATCGCGATCATCGCCCACGTTGACCACGGCAAGACCACCCTGGTGGACAAGCTGCTGTCCCAGTCCGGCACCCTGGACCGCCGCAGCGCCGACTCCGAGCGCGTGATGGACTCCAACGACCAGGAAAAAGAGCGCGGTATTACCATCCTCGCCAAGAACACTGCCATCCGCTGGAACGACTACCGCATCAACATCGTCGACACCCCCGGACACGCCGACTTCGGCGGTGAGGTAGAGCGCGTACTGTCCATGGTGGACTCGGTACTGCTGCTGGTGGACGCGGTGGACGGCCCCATGCCACAGACCCGCTTCGTGACCCAGAAGGCGTTCGAGCAGGGCCTGAACCCGATCGTTGTGATCAACAAGATCGACCGCCCGGGCGCGCGCCCGGACTGGGTGATGGACCAGGTGTTCGACCTGTTCGACAGCCTCGGCGCCACCGATGAACAGCTGGACTTCCCGGTCATCTACGCCTCCGCCCTGAACGGCATTGCCGGCATGGACGAGACCGACATGGCGGAAGACATGACCCCGCTGTTCCAGCTGATCGTCGACAAGGTCAAGCCGCCGCAGGTGGACCTGAACGGTCCCTTCCAGATGCAGATCTCTGCGCTGGACTACAACAGCTACGTGGGCGTGATCGGTGTCGGCCGCATCAAGCGCGGCACCCTGAAGCCGAACCAGCAGGTGGTGATCCTGGACCGCGAGGGCAAATCCCGCAAAGCCAAGGTGCTGCAGGTAATGGGTTACCTGGGTCTCGAGCGCGTGGAAGTGGAACAGGCCAGCGCCGGCGACATCGTGTGTATCACCGGTGTGGGCGAGCTGAATATTTCCGACACCCTGTGCCACCCGGATGCCCCGGAAGCGCTGCCGGCGCTGACCGTGGACGAGCCCACCGTGAGCATGACCTTCCAGGTAAACGACTCCCCGTTCGCGGGCCAGGACGGCAAGTACGTCACCAGCCGCAACATCAAGGAGCGCCTGGAACAGGAGCTGATCCACAACGTGGCGCTGCGCGTGGAGCAGGGCGACACCCCGGACAAGTTCAAGGTCTCCGGCCGCGGTGAACTGCACCTGTCGGTACTGATCGAGAACATGCGCCGCGAAGGCTTCGAGCTGGGTGTGTCCCGCCCGGAAGTGGTACAGAAAATCGTCGACGGCGAAATTCAGGAGCCCTACGAGCAGGTCGTGATCGACGTGGAAGAGCAGCACCAGGGTTCCATCATGGAAGAACTGGGCCTGCGCAAGGCGGACCTGACCAACATGGAGCCGGACGGCAAGGGCCGCGTGCGCCTGACCTTCATCGTGCCGTCCCGCGGCCTGATCGGTTTCCGCAACCAGTTCCTGACCCTGACCAGCGGCTCCGGCATCATGACCAGCATCTTCGACCACTACGGCCCGGTCAAAGCCGGCGAAGTGGGCAAGCGCATCAACGGCGTGCTGGTGTCCATGGTGAAGGGCAAGACCCTGGCCTACGGCCTGTTCGCACTGCAGGACCGCGGCCGCCTGTTCCTGGGCCACGGTGAGGAAATCTACGAAGGCCAGATCGTCGGCATCCACTCCCGCGGCAACGACCTGGTGGTAAACCCCACCAAGGCCAAGCAGCTGACCAACATCCGCGCCGCCGGCACCGACGAGGCTCTGACTCTGACCCCGCCGATCCGCCACACCCTGGAGCAGGCGCTGGAGTTCATCGAGGACGACGAACTGGTGGAAGTGACCCCGAATCACATCCGCCTGCGCAAAAAAATCCTGCAGGAAAACATGCGCAAGCGCGCGAAGAAGTAATTTCTTCTGGAACAAAAAAACGGGCCCAACGGGCCCGTTTTTTTGTTTGGATGGTACTGTCAGAACCGGCTAGCCCCTTGGCTTACACACAGCATTATAATCGGATTACAATGTTCGCTATCGAACATACAGGATTGTGCAATGGAAACCAAAACGGCACGCTTTACCGTATTACTTGACCCAAGGAAAAAGAAAGCCTTTGAGCAGCTCTGTGCATCGCAAGACCTGACGCCATCGCAGGTCGTCCGGCAACTGATCCGGAAATATCTCGAGCAGCACGATGTCGATTTTATGAATCAGGAAGTTCAGGACCGGAAACATCCCGACCGCTGAGATTTCACAGGTGGGTTATCTCATTGCAAGGGCTGCTCGGCTTTTGCCACCTCCAGCGTACTCTACCCGCCCAGCTCCGCGATGTACTTGACGCTCTGATCAAATGTCGGGAAATAGTGCTCCTCCCCGATTAACGCGACAATACCGGCCTTTCTGAGTTTGCCATCGACACGGCTGTTCGCGCCCGACAAAAGCACGGTGACTTCACGCTTGTGTAATGCCTGGATAACTTCTTCAAGTGTTTGCAGACCCGTTACATCGATAAATGGCACCCACTTCAAACGGATAATCAGAAATTCAGGATCGGTATGCGTATTGGCGAGGGCTCTTTCAAAATTCTCCACCGCGCCAAAAAAGAAAGGACCTTCGACGGTGAAAACCAAGGTTGAATCCGGGATATTCTTTTCTCCCACGCGGGAGAGTTCGCGATTGATCTCCGCCGATGTGGCCTGTGAAACTTCAACACTCGACGCCATTCTTCTGAGGAAGTGGAATGTGGCCAGAATTACACCGATATTGACCGCAATTACAAGGTCCGCAAAAACGGTTAACGCAAAGGTGATGAGCAAAATGGCCACATCCGCTCTCGGTGCACGCGCGACCATTTTTACAAAGTGCCTGGCTTCGCTCATATTCCACGCGACGACAAACAGGATCGCAGCCAATGCGGCGAGCGGTATGTTTTCCGCCAGGGGCGCCAGTGCCACCAGAATAACCACCAATGTGATCGAGTGGACGGTCCCTGCAATTGGACTGTTGCCGCCGTTGCGGATGTTGGTTGCGGTTCTGGCAATTGCGCCGGTGGCCGCGAACCCGCCAAATAGCGGTGTAAACAGATTCGCAATACCCTGGCCCACAAGCTCCTGATTGGAATCGTGGTGGGTTCCGGCCATGCCGTCTGCGACCACGGCGGAGAGCAGCGATTCAATCGCCCCCAGCATGGCTATGGTGAAGGCGGGGCCGATCAGTTCGATGATCTGCGACCACTCCGGCACAGGGAAATGCAACATCGGCAAACCCTGGGGAATTCCGCCGAAGGCGCTGCCGATTGTCCTGACGCCATCAAAGTGAAAAACACTTTGTGCGACAGTGGCAAACACCAGTGCCACAAGCGGGCCGGGAACGCGTTTCATCCGGGGAATACGGGGGGTAAAAATCACCAGCCCCAGGGATGCAAACGCAAGCAGTGTGGTGGGGAGGTGAAACTGTGGCAGCGCGTAAATCAAGTGCAGGAGTTTTTCATGGAAATACTCGCCGCCCGCCTCCGGCAAGCCAAAAAAATCGCGCCACTGCCCCACCCAGATAATGACACCAATCCCGGCGGTAAACCCGACGATGACCGGGGCGGGGATGAATTTGATGATTCCCCCCATTTTTGTCAGGCCCAAAGCGAGCAAAATCAGGCCGGCCATAAACGTCGCGATTTGCAGCCCTACTATGCCGTACTGCGCAGTAATACCGGAGAGAACCACGATAAAGGCGCCGGTAGGGCCTGCGATCTGCACCTTGCTGCCGCCGAACACCGATACGATAAAGCCGGCAATGATCGCGGTATAAATTCCCTGTTCCGGCTTGGCGCCGGAGGCTATGGCAAATGCCATCGCCAGTGGCAGCGCGACGATGCCGACAACCAACCCCGCCACAAGGTTGTTCAACCAGTGCTGCCTGCCCAGCAAACCTGCGTTGTAAGCTTCCCTCAGCGCAATCATGGGTCATCGTTTCCCGAGCTTTATGTTATAACCGCATTACAATGTTGTTATAATGGCCGAAAAAGAAGCTAAGCCACTTCCAATTTCCGATCAAGAGGTTTCTATGAGCTCCACCTTGCCCGCCTGTCCAAAATGCCAGTCCGCCTATGTGTATCAGGATCAGGACATGCTGATCTGCCCCGAGTGTGCCCATGAATGGAACCCGTCGGCCGAGGTCGTCGATGAAGACGCGCTGCTGGTCAAGGACGCGAATGGCACCCAGCTGGTGGATGGCGACAAGGTCACCCTGATCAAAGACCTGAAGGTCAAAGGGTCGTCAATGGTGCTTAAAATTGGTACCAAAGCGACCATCAAGCGACTGGTGGATGGCGATCACAATATTGACTGCAAAGTCGACGGCGCCGGCGACATGATGCTCAAGTCCGAATTTGTTAAAAAAGCCTGATACCACGAATGCTGAATCGAACCGATCCAAAGGCTGCCAATAAATTCCGTAGTTTGGTGACTTCTGCTGCCTGGGTACACGGTGTACGGTCGAGGCATGGATCATGTCGAAAGAAGGATCTTTTCGGCAAAAATAAAACGACCTGCGGCGGATTGCTACGCGACCCCGAATGCCTGCTGGAGAATAGTTCCAACGGCAAAAGCAATGCCCGCCGCGCCACTTCCCAGCAGAAATGTGCCGAACCCCGCGCGCACCAGGGAAGTTTGAAACACCCACCCCTTCAGCAGGCCGATGGAAAAAAACACCAGTCCGGCAAGCGCCGTGCTGATGGTAAATTTCTGCGCAAAGTTATCCCCAGCATAGAAAAACGGCAGTAGAGGAATCAGCCCCACTACAACAAAGGCCACGAAGGTCCACCAGGCTGAGGCCAGTGGGTTGGGGTCGACAAGGCTGAGCCCGTATTCCTCGCTCAGCATGGTATCTATCCACAGCGTCCGGTCTGCAGTCACCGTATCGACAATGTGCTCCAGGTTCTCACCACTGAACCCCTTGTTGGCAAAAATTTGCCGGATTTCTTCGCGCTCTCCCTCGGGCACCACACGGATATGCTGCTCTTCGGTGCGGCGCGCATGCTCGGCAAAACGTCGCTGGGCACTGACCGCCTCGTAGTTGCTCACCGCCATACTGACACCGTCTGCCAGCAGGTTGGCCACCCCCATCACCAGCACCACTAGAGGAGGAAATCCCGCGCCGAAAGCCCCGGAGACAATCGCAAACGTGGTGATGCAGCCGTCGATGGCACCCAGCACCAGATCGGACATCCGCTCCGGACGCCGCGGCTGTCGCAGGCGGCGGGCAATATTTTCCGGCCGGTGTTCCCGCTGCAGTTGCCGGCGCCGCGACGGTTTCACGACCCGTGTTCAGCGGACGTTGATCTGCCGTAGAAGCGCGTGTTTACTCGATGCCAGTCCGCCAGTGCCGCCTTGCTGTGCAGGCAGACGGTTATCAAGGAAAAATCGTTGCGCGCGCGGTGCAAAGCCTCAAGCCCCTGGTGTGCCGCCAACTCGTGGGGAAAGCGGTTGGTGCCGGCACCGAGTGCCGGAAACAGCAGTCGCTTCAAGCCGCGCTGGCGCGCAAGCTCCAGCACACTCTCATAGCACTGACGCAATTGCTCCAGCCCACGCGCGCCCCACTGATCGCCGCTGCTCCACTGCGGGGTGACGGTGTGGAGCAGATATTGCACCGGAAGATTGGGGGCACTGGTGATACGGGCCTCGCCCACCGCACACTCCGGTAGCTGCGAGCACTCACTCACCAGAGTCTCGCCGGCGCGGTCATAGATCTGCGCAGAAAGACCGCGACCGCGAATCAGGTGTTTATGTGCAGGACATACAAGGGCGTCGGCCCCAATAATGAGAATTTCGTCACAAATCAGTTGCAGCTGTCCCATGCCGGTCTCCGCGCCAGTACTGTTCGCCATTACTATAGCCCGTTGGCCGCGGGTGTCTGTCTGCGAGCCCGGGGTATGACGGCCTATGGAACAGGCCGCGATGACAATTCGAACAAGACCAGGAAAGATGGAAACTTCTGCACCGCTCAATCCGCGCGCCGGCGTCAACTCAGACCACCCGGATTTCGACGCTATCGCCCAGGATCCTATCGCCCAGGTTTTGGGCCTGGACCTGCGCCGCCGCATTCAGGCCTCCGGCTATATGTTGATTTTTGCCCTCGCCATTACCGGTGCCATGGGTGTGATCGCGCTGATGGCCGCGGACCTGTTTCTCGCCGGCACCCTGTCGGCGGTGACCGCGGTGATTCTGGGAGCCTACATCGGCGTCAATATCGCCGGCCCCAGCCGCAAGACACCGGTGCTGGTGGGCGCGCTGCTGCTGGTGCTCTATTTTTACCTGCTGCTGTCTGGCGGCGTGAACAACACCGGATTGATGTGGGCGGTGATGCTGGTGCCCGGGTTCATCAACCTCTATGGCTACAAGTGGGGCACGGTGACGCTTGGCATTGTCGGCGGTGCCACCGCGCTGATCCTGTTCTACCCGGATTTTCCCGGCCTGCTGGCCCAGTACGACACCGGCCACCGCGTGCGCTTTATTGCCATTTTCGGCGCGCTGACCGCGCTCACCGCGATCCTCGACAGCAGCCGCCACCAAACCCAGCAGATGCTGCATAAGCTTACTGCGGAGCTGGAGAACCACGCCTGCACCGACGCGCTCACCGGCCTCGCCAACCGGCGTGAAGCCTACCGCGCTATCAATGAACTGGAGCGGCGCAACCGCGAACTGGCGGGGCGCTACACGGTGTTGATCGGCGATCTGGACAGTTTCAAGGCCATCAACGATACCTTTGGCCACAGCTTCGGCGACCGCGTACTGCGGGATGTGGCGCAGACCTTGCGCGAAAGCACCCGCGCGGACGATGTGGTGGCGCGCTGGGGCGGGGAGGAATTCCTGATCCTCCTGCCGAATACCGACGTGGATGGCGGCGGTATCCTGGCGGAGAAGTTGCGCCAAAAGGTGGAAGCGCTGAGCGAGACCTATGCGGAGGACGTAAAGATCTCCATCAGCTTCGGCGTGGCTGAGGGCAACGCCGGAACCGACGGCCAGAACCAGTTGCTGGCGGAAGCGGACTCACGCATGTACCGCGCCAAGAGTGCCGGCCGCAATCAGGTGGTCAGCGTCTGACCCCAGCTTCTGGATCAGGCGAGGTGCCGCAGTAGTTTTTCCCGCACCGCATCGGGGATCGGCGCCTTACTCTGCTTGTCGTAATCGAAGTGCACCATCACGCAGTCCCCCTGAGCCACTAGTTGGCCCTTCTGCCACACTTCCTGATGGATGGTCATCGAGGTGTTGCCCACCGCACTCAGGCTGGTTCTCACTTCCACCGGTGCGAACAGGTAGATCTGGGCGACAAAATCCACCTCCATTTTTTTCAGGATCAGGTTCCACTTGACCAGCGACAAGTCCGGGTTGAACAGCTGGAAAATCGGCATGCGGCCCTGTTCGAACCACACCGGCACCACAGTATTGTTGATGTGCCCGAGGGCGTCGGTTTCGCTGAAACGGGGTTCTACCTGGTAAGTGAACATCGGTCTTTTTCTCACTGGCTCTCGTTGAAAACGCAAGCGCAGATTTAATCAGCCGGCGGCGCCATCATCCAGTGATCATCTGCCATAAATGGCGGAAAGCCCGGACAAATGTTTGCATTTGCAATCTGCTGCGGCATATCTGGTCAAGTGCGCGTAAAATCTGCGGCCAAATCCGCTACGCTGATTTTTTTAGCGCCCGCGCCCAACGCGCGGTAATTTACCGACTGAAATAGTTTTATGAGTCAGAAAGATAAACGCCCCCTCTATATCCCTCACGCCGGTCCCTCCCTGTTGGAAATTCCCCTGCTCAACAAGGGCAGCGCATTCACCCTGCAGGAACGCATTGAGTTCAACCTGATCGGCCTGTTGCCAAACAATGTGGAGAACATCAATGAGCAGGTGCGCCGCGCCTATCACCAGTACGAGCAGTGCCGCACGGACCTGGAGCGCCATATCTACCTGCGCGCGATACAGGACGACAACGAGACCCTGTTCTTTCGCCTGATCGAGCAGCACATCGAAGAGATGCTGCCGATTATCTACACCCCGACCGTGGGTGCGGCTTGTGAAGAATTTTCCAATATCTACCGCAACCACCGCGGCCTGTTTGTGTCCTACCCGGACCGCAAACATATGGACGACATTCTGCGCAGCGCCACCAAGGAAAATGTGAAGGTAATCGTGGTCACCGACGGCGAGCGCATCCTCGGCCTCGGCGATCAGGGTATCGGTGGTATGGGTATCCCCATCGGCAAACTGTCTCTGTACACCGCGTGCGGCGGCATCAGCCCCGCTTATACGCTGCCGGTGATGCTGGATGTGGGCACCAATAACCGCACCCTGCTGAACGATCCCATGTACATGGGCTGGCGCAACGAGCGCATTTCCCAGGAGGAGTACGACGAATTCCTGGAGGAATTCATTGCCGCGGTGAAGCGCCGCTGGCCCAAGGTACTGATCCAGTTCGAGGACTTCGCTCAGACCAACGCCATGCCATTGCTGAATCGCTACCGCGACAAAGTGTGCTGCTTCAACGACGACATCCAGGGCACCGCTGCGGTGGCTCTCGGCACTATGCTTGCCGCCTGCAAGGCCAAGGATGAAAAACTGTCGAAGCAGAGGGTACTGGTCGTCGGTGCCGGTTCCGCTGGCTGCGGCATCGCCGAGCAGGTTGTGGCAGCGATGGTCAATGACGGCCTGTCGGAAGAAAAGGCACGCGAGCGCATTTTCATGTTCGACCGCTATGGCCTGGTGATGGACAACATGAAGAGCCTGCACGATTTCCAGCAAAAACTGGCGCAGAGTCCGGAGAAATATCCACAGGCACCCGAATGGAACCTGCAGGCGCTGATCGAACAGGTGAAGCCCTCTATCCTCATCGGTGTGTCCGGCCAGGGCGGCCTGTTCACCCAGCCGGTGATCGAAGCCCTGCACCAGGGCTGCAAGCGCCCACTGGTGATGCCGCTGTCCAACCCCACCTCCCGCGCCGAGGCCACGCCACACGAAGTGCTGGAGTGGACCAGGGGCGAGGCCATGGTGGCAACCGGCAGCCCGTTCAATCCGGTGGAGCTCGACGGTGAAAAGTACGCGATTGCGCAGTGCAATAACGTGTACATTTTCCCCGGCATCGGTCTTGGCGTCATCGCTGCCGGCGCCAACCGGGTAACGGAAAACATGCTGATGGCGGCATCCAACGCGCTGGCGGAAAACGCACCGGTGGTAAAAGAGGGCAGCGGCGCGCTGCTGCCGCCGCTGTCGCAGATCCGCGAAGTGGGCAAGGCCATCGCCATGGCGGTGGGCAAACAGGCCCAGGCCGATGGCGTGGCGCCGGGTATCACCGAAGAGAAACTGGAAAAAAATATCGAGAAGAATTTCTGGTATCCGGATTATCGCCGCTACCGTCGCCGAGCGTTCTGATCCGCGCTCCTATTTCGAAACGGAGCAGGCACAAAAAAAGCGGGCTGCACTGAGCCCGCTTTTTTATTGGTGCAGTCCCTGAGATCAGGACTGTTTTACGCTGGCAATCCAGTTGTTTACACGCTTCTCCAACAGCGGCAATGGCAGTGCGCCGCCGCCGAGTACCGTGTCGTGGAAAGCGCGGATGTCGAACTGGTCACCCAGTTGCTCTTCCGCCTTGCCGCGCAGCTCCTCGATTTTCAACATACCAATCTTGTACGCGGTAGCCTGGCCGGGCACGGTCAGGTAGCGGCGCACCTCGGAACGCACGGCGCCCTCGGGAATGGCGGAATTTTCCAGGAAGTACTCCACCGCCTGCTCCTGGGTCCAGCCCTTGGCGTGCATGCCGGTATCCACCACCAGGCGGATGGCGCGCCACATTTCCGCGGTCAGGCGGCCGAAGTCGCGGTAGGGGTCCTTGAACTGGCCCATTTCCTTGGACAGCTTCTCGGAATACAGCGCCCAGCCCTCTACGTACGGAGTGAAGTGCGCCTGGGTGCGGAATTGCGGAATGCCTTCCAGCTCCTGTGCAATGGAAATCTGCATATGGTGACCGGGATTGCCCTCGTGATAGGTCACGGTTTCCATATCGGTGGTGGAAAGCGCGCTCATGTCGGACATGTGCACATAGTAGGTACCCGGACGCTTGCCGTCGGGAGTGCCGGGCACATAGTGCTGGGCGCCACCGGGCACTTCGCGGAAGGCCTCCACGCGTTTTACCACCAGGTCCGCTTTCGGCAGCAGACCGAAATACTCCGGCAGCTTGCTCTTTACGTCGGCGAGGTAGCCACGGGTTTCTTCCAGATACTTTTCCCGGCCCTCATCGGTGTTGGGGTAGTAGAACTGGTCATCGGTGCGGATGAAGGCGAAGAACTCCGGGAGACTGCCGTCGAAGCCCACCTTGTCCTTGATGGCTTCCATCTCCTTGCGGATACGCGCCACTTCGTCGAGGCCGATCTGGTGTACCTGCTCGGCGGTCAGCGGCAGGTTGGTGTAGTTGGACAGACGGTTGCTGTAGAACGCATCGCCATCCGGCAGGTTGGAAACGCCTTTTGGTGCTTCGTCCGCATTGGTGCGATCTTCCTGCAACCAGGCAATATACGCGTCGTAGGACGGCTTGAGCTCACCGGTCAGGGCTTTTTCCACCTGCGCCTGCAGATCCTTGGCGGTGGCGTCGTCGATCTTGCCCGCGTCTTTCAGGCCGGCGATCTTTTTCTTCGCGTCCGCCATCAGCGGCGCGTCGTCACCCTCGCCAAACGGCTGGCCGGTGGTGACCTTCTGCGCGCGCTCAATCGCGGTGTCGTAGGCGAAACGGGGCGGGCGAATGCCCTTTTTGGCCGAACCCTGCGCACGCTCCAGCAGCTGGCCGAGGGCGGTGCTGATACCGCCGATACGGGCGATGTAATCGCGCATATCCTGCTCGGTATCCACCTTGTGCTGGTTGATCAGGAAGGTGGGGAACTGGGCTTCGGGGCCGCCCAGTTCACTGGCGAAATAGCTGTGGTCCCAGTAGGGCTTGTCGGCCGCATCCTGTTCGTACTGGTAGATCCACAGATCGTAGGACTCCTTGCCGGCATCCGTGAGCTTGTTGTAGTCGAACTTCTGCTTCATTTCCTCGACAGTGGCTTTTTTCCACGCGAGCTCGCGCTCGTCGGCGGCTTTGCTCATGTCGTCGATCTTGTCGTACTGCTCTTTGCGCCCCAGGTAGCTGAGCTGGATCGGGCTGAACTGCAGCTCCTCTTCGTATTTCGCATCGAACCATTCGCCAAGACGTTTGGTCTCCGCGTCCTGTTCGCTCTGCGCAGCCGGCGCCGCATCCGCGGCCTGCTGTTCCGCAGTTACCGCGCCGGATTCCAGCTGGGCTTCTTTTTTGGGTTCTTCCGCCTGCTGACAGCCCGCCACTACGGATGCAATCACCAGACTCAGGAGCGCCTTGCGCATACTTTCTGCCTCTCTGTTCAGGAATGAAATCAGGAAAATCTTATGGATATTCTGTGTGTCTGCTCGCGGGATCAACCGCTCACTTCGCCCTGGGCATCCTTCACCAGTTTTTTCTGCGCGGTGTCTACGATATGCAGTTCGCGCTGGGGGAAGGGAATGGTAAGACCTTCCGCTTCCAGTGCGGGCTTGAGCTTTTTCATCAAGTCCCAGTATACGTCCCAGTATTCGTCAGTCTTGGCCCAGGCGCGCAGGTGCAGATTCACCGAGCTGTCGGCCAGTGCGCGCACCGCGTAGGTGGGCTCGGGGTCGGCGAGGATACGCGAGTCATTAGCCACCAGTGTGCGCAACACGTTCATACCGGTCTCGATATCGTCACCGTAGGCAATGCTGGCGATGATCTCGATGCGGCGGCTTGAGTTGCGGGTAAAGTTGGTCAGGGTCTCGCCCCACACCTTGTCGTTGGGGGCGGAAATACGCAGGCCATCCGGGGTATCCAACTCGGTGGTAAACAGGCCGATCTTGCGCACGGTGCCGATAATGCTGCCGAACTGGATGGTCTCACCCACGCGGAAGGGCCGCAGGCCCAGCAGTACAAAACCCGCGGCGATACAGGCGAGGGTATCCTTGAGGGCGAGACCGACCGCGAGGCCGGCGGCACCCAGCAGGGCCACCAGCGAAGTGGTGTTGGCCCCGAAGATGTCCAGCACCACCAGACCACCCACCACATAGGTGCCCCATACCGCGAGGGTTTCCAGCACCGGGATCAGGGTTTCGTCGATGCCGCGCTCACTCAGGCGGTTGACGCCGCGGGCCACAATCTTTGCCGCGATCCAGGTCACCAGCAGTGCCAGCAGCGCCCACAGCACATTGAGACCGACCCCCATCACCAGAGGCCAGAGCTCTTCCAACTGCGCTTTAAGTCCATCCACAGGTAATTCTCCCCTGTCTGCAATTACTGGTAAAAACTGGCACAAGGATACGGCAATCGACCGGACGCCGACTAGGCTCAGATCACAGGGTTATCGCGTATTCCTACCGGGGTTTGGCGATTAGTGTCCGCCGCCGGAAAAGAAATAGTGCTGGATCAACTGCAGTACCAGCAGGGTCATGACCAGTACAAAAATGATATTGCTGCGATTCATACCATTCTCCGCGTTATTTTCCCTCTGCCGTTACCGGCGCCAGCGATAACGGCCCTTGGGACACCAGTCAGCCTCGCGGCTCGCGCAGTGTTTCTTCCAGGCTGATCTCGTTGCGATAGCCCAGCTGGCGTTCAGCACGGCGGCTGTGGATTACTGGATTTCCAGGCCGAGTTCATGGGCCAGAAATGCGTACTGATTGGTGAAATCCTCCACCTGCATCCACACCGGTTTGCCGGCGCCGTGGCCTGCGCGGGTTTCTACCGCCAGATAAACGGGATTGTCGCAGCTCTGGTCGCGCTGCAATGCCGCGGCAAACTTGTAGCTGTGCCACGGGACCACTCTATCGTCGCGATCGGCTGTGGTAATCAGGGTCGCCGGATAACAGGTGCCCTTTGTGGTGTTGTGAACCGGTGAATACGCGTAAAGCGCGGCGAACTCGTCCTTGTTTTCAGAGAGTCCGTAATCGCTCGACCACTGGCGCGCGTTGGCGGATGCCGTGTGGTAGCGCAGCATGTCGAGCACGCCGACGATAGGCAGCGCTACCTTGAACAGTTCCGGGCGCTGCACTTCAGTAGCACCAACCAGCAAACCACCGTTGGAACGGCCCATGATGCCGAGTTTCTGCGGTGATGTGATTTTTTCGTCGATCAGCCATTGGGCCGCGCCGATAAAATCATCGAATACATTCTGCTTCTGCAGCTTGGTACCGGCCTTGTGCCAGTCGCCACCGTACTCGCTGCCGCCGCGCAGGTTCACCATGGCGAAGGTGCCGCCCATATCCAGCCAGCCGGCAAAGCGGGTGTAGAACTGCGGCAGTTGTGCGGCATTGAAGCCGCCGTAGCCGTACAGCAGGGTGGGATTTTTCGCGTCTTTTTTCAGGCTTTTTTTGTGCACCAGGAACAGCGGTACACGGGTGCCGTCCTTGCTGGTGAAGAAGTGCTGGCTCACGGCGTAGTCGGAAAAGTCCGCCGGGTACTTCGGCTGTTTTACTTTTTCACTTTTTCCGCTGGCCACATCCAGCTTGTAAATGCTGGGAGGCGCGAGGAAATTGCTGAAGGCGTAGTAGGTTTCGCTGTCGTCCGGCTCGCCGTAGAAACCCTGCACCGTGCCCATGCCCGGCAGTTTCAATTCGTACTGCTGCTTGCCGCTGAGATCGGTCACCACCACCTTGGATTTCGCATCTTCCAGGTAGTGCAGTACAAAGCGGCCGCCGATCAGGCTGGCGCTCTGCAGCGCATTCTTCTGCTCCGGTACCAGGGTTTTCCAGTTGGATTTTTCCGGTTTTTCCAGGTCGATAGCGACGATCTTGCCGTTGGTGGCTCCGGCATTGGTTTCAAAGTAAAACGTTTTTCCATCGTTGCCGAGGTAGCTGTAGAGCGCATCCCAGTCGTTCAGCAATTTCACCACCGGCGCTTTTTCATCGCGCAGGTCTTTGTAGTACACGCCGTTGCTGTCGTAGCCGTCGAAGATGCCGAAGATCAGGTAGTTGCCGTCGTCGCTGACCTGGGCTTCCGGATTGCGGGTGGGGTGGTCAGTGATTTCGTATACCAGCCGGTCTTTACTCTGGGGCTCGCCGACCTTGTGGAAATACACCGCCACCTGCTTGCTGTCGTCGGCGCTGCCGTCTTTGTTGTACGGATAACGGCTGTAGTAAAAACCCGATTCGTCCTTGGCCCAGCTGGCGCCGCTGAACTTGATCCCGGTGAGGTGATCCGGCAACAGGCGGCGGGTCTTCAAGTCGCGCACCCGGTAGTCGGTCCAGTCGGTGCCCCCGTCGGACGTACCGTAGGCGAGGTAGCGGCCTTTGGGGCTGACGGAGTAGTTCTTCGCGGCGATGGTGCCGTCCTTGCTCAGCGTGCGCGGGTCCAGCACAACGCCGCCGTCCTCGTGAATGTCTCTGGTGCTGTAGAACACGCTCTGGTCCCAGCTGCCGTCGTTGTATTCATAGAATACCTGGCCGGCTTTTTTGTACGGTACGCCGTACTGCTCGTACTGCCACAGTTCGGTGAGGCGGTCATTAACTTTCTGCCAGCCCGGCAGCGCCTTGAGGGCGGGCAGGGAAAAGTCATTCTGTGCGGTTACCCAGTCCTTCACCGCCTTGGAGTCCTGATCTTCCAGCCAGCGGTAGGGGTCACTGACTTTGGTGCCGAAGTAATCGTCCTGCTGGGCCACTGTTTTGGTGTGCGGATAGTGGGAGGAGGATTTTCCACCGCTGGCGACCGCGATGGCGGCTGCGGCGGCAATAGCGGCGGTGAGCAGGGTAAGTCCGAATTTATTCATGGGTGGCTTCCGGGATCTTCTGAGTCGATGGTCTGGGACCGAACCGGTACACTAGGCGATTCGCCAGCGGGGTGCCAGTTGCGCCAAGCAGTTTAGAAGAGGATTACGATGAAAGGCCTGATTCAGCGGGTAAAACACGCGAAAGTGGAAGTGGGCAGTGAATCCGTCGGGGCCATCGACCACGGCATCCTGCTACTGCTTGGTGTGGAGGCGGACGATAGCCCGGAGAGTGCCGACAAACTGCTGCACAAGGTACTGAACTACCGCATATTCAGCGATGAACAGGGCAAGATGAACCTGAATGTGCAGCAGGCTGGCGGCGGGCTGCTGGTCGTCAGTCAGTTCACCCTGGTGGCGGATACCGCCAAAGGTCTGCGCCCGAGTTTCAGCCGCGGCGCCAGCCCGCAACAGGCGGAAGCACTGTACGACCATTTCCTGCTGCGGGCGCGTGCGGCGATGCCGGCGGAATTGCCGGTTGCCGGCGGTCAGTTTGCGGCGGACATGCAGGTGTCGCTCTGCAACGATGGCCCGGTAACGTTTTTACTGGAGGTCTGACCGGCGCCCGCGCTTTGCGCGCGTTTGCCCAGCGCGTCCAGCCGCGCCTTGCGCCGATCTTTCGGCAGCGCACCCAACTGCTCCACCGCGGTGTAAAACGCTTCCCAATCGCTGCCGCTGTCCCGGTACAGCTGGGCAAAGGCGGGCACCTGCGACTGGTACTCGCTCACCAGCGCCA
This sequence comes from Microbulbifer harenosus, assembly GCF_005771435.1. Classification (GTDB taxonomy): domain Bacteria; phylum Pseudomonadota; class Gammaproteobacteria; order Pseudomonadales; family Cellvibrionaceae; genus Microbulbifer; species Microbulbifer harenosus. The sequence goes on along the minus strand of NZ_VANI01000004.1, from coordinate 156,574 downwards.
GGGTGGCGTTGTTGGTTTTCTCCACCAGTTTGGTGAACTGCTCGTCCTGCTCCCAACCTTTCGACACCTCGCGGTAGCAGTGGCGCAACTGCTGCAGGGTGCGCGCTTTCTTCTCACGCTTTTCCGCATCGCTCAGCGGCGAGCCGTAGATTTGCTGCAGCTGTTTGCGCGCGCTCACCATCAGGCTGTTCACGCGCTGCGCCTGGGCGACACTTTCCACCTTGGGTGCGGGAATCCCCTGGCGGCGACGCCAGTCCGGCAGTGCAATGCGCGATACCGCGGTGGCAAAGCTCTCGTTGAACTGGGTATCCCCGGAAATATATACCCGCCGGTGCGCCAGCTCGTGAAACAGCAGGCTGGCGAGACGATCCGGCTGCCAGTTCACGAAGCTTGACAGTACCGGGTCGTCAAACCAACCCAGCGTACTGTAGGCGGGGACTGGTCCCAGATACACGTCGTAACCCTCGGCGCGCAAGCGCCCGGCGTGGACTTCCGCATCCGCCTTGTCGAAATAGCCGCGATAGCTGGCGCAGCCGGCGATGGGGTAGCACCAGCGCTTCGGCGACAGCGAGAACTCCGGCGCCGCAATCAGGTTCCACAGTGCGTACTCGCCTTCGAGCTGGGTGAATTCACTGTAGGCGCGGCCCACCGGCAGGTGCAACTCGGCGCCCGCATAGGCGCGGATGGCCTGCACCCAATGCAATTGGCGGCGGAGTTTTGCATCGGTGTGCTCGTCCGCCACCAGACGGTCAATGGGCTCGCGCCCGGCGAGGATTTTCAGTTGGCCGGAGGCGGCCTGGGAATAGAAGTGCACCGTTTCGCAGCCACCGAGAAATGTGCAGAGCAGAAGTAAAGCCGCGCGCCAGGGACGGCCAAACCCGGGGAAACGAGCTAGCTTTGTGTTAAGGGTGTCCTTCAGAAGGATATTTTTCAGGGAGTCGTCCATGCCACCTGTTGCCGCTGTATCGCTGGTATTTGCGCTGGTGCTGGGTGCCGTACTGTGGATTTATGTGCTGCGACTGTCCTTTGCCGAGTCTGCCTTGAGCGGCATCATCGCCATTCTTCTGCCACCACTGGCACTGGTAAACATATTGGCACATCGGAGGCAGGACCGTGAGCTGGTCACTTTGACCGGCGCGGTAATTCTGCTGATCTGCACCGCGGTCGCCACCGCCTGAGCATCTTCCGCCTGAGTACATCTTCCGCTTGATAGGCGCACGGCCAGACATGACGGGCTCCCCGCGCCCTCCTGCAACACGCCGGGCGCAGTTTCAGACCTGCCCGTCAGGGTGATTCCACTTCTTCTTCCCGCTGGCCGCGTTTGATCCAGCGCCCGAAGAACACGCCGATTTCGAACAGCAGCCACATGGGCACCGCCAGTAACGTCTGGGAAATGACGTCCGGCGGGGTCAGCAGCATACCAATGGCGAAGCAGGCGACGATGATATAGGGACGTTTCTTCGCCAGCCCCTCTGCGGTAACCGCGCCACTCCAGATCAGCACGATGGTGGCGATGGGAATCTCAAACGCGAAGCCAAAGGCAAAAAACAGCTTCAGCGCCAGGTCGAGATACATGCGAATATCCGGCATCACCTTGATATCCGCATCTGCGGAGCTGATAAAAAAGTCAAAGATCAGCGGGAAAACCACGTAGTAGGCAAAGGCCATACCCGCATAAAACAACACAATACTGGAAACAAGCAACGGCGCGATCAGGCGCTTTTCGTGCTTGTACAACCCCGGGGCGATAAATGCCCAGAATTGGTAAAGCACAACTGGAATAGCGATAAAGAACGCCAGCACGAAGGTAGTTTTAAATGGCGTGAGGAAGGGCGAGGTGACCTCGGTGGCGATCATGCCCGCGCCCTCCGTCAGGCGCGCCTGCAGCGGATCGGCGACGAAATCGTATATCTCGTTGGCGAAAGGCGCCATGCAGGCAAAAATCGCCACCACCACCAGCAGGGTTTTCAACAGACGGTCCCGCAGCTCGATCAGGTGCTCGATAAACGGTTGTTCCCTGTCAGACATGAATGATCACCCGAGATAAATGGATAGCCACTTGTGAAGCGTCGCTCATTGGGGCTTGTCTTCCGCCGGCGCTGAATTGTTTTTGGACGAGGTTTCAGCGGGCGCACTGCGGGCTGAATCATCGGGGTCGACGCTGTCCACGTCTGCCCACGCATCGCCTTCCTCGTGCTTGAAGTGATCGGGATGGTGCGGGTTGAATTCCGGGTCGCCGTGATCGTGCAGATGCTCGGGATATTCCGGGTCCTCCAGATCCTCGTCGTTTTCGTCGTCCTCCGGCAGATATTCATCGGCGCGCTTGGGGCCGGTTTCCTGCTCCGGCAGATAGTCCTGCGCAACCCGCAGCTGATCCGCCTGCGGGTCCGGCTCGGAGGCGGGCACCGGCTGTACACCCTGCTTGAGTTCTTCCGCCTGGCGCTCTACGTCTTTCAGATCCTGCGCAAACTTGCGCTCGGCATCTTTGAACGTACGCTCCATTTCCGCCTTGCTCTCGCGCAACTCGCGCAGTACGCGCTCATTGTGCAGCTCGCGGCGAATATCGTCGGCGCCGACCTCGCGCTCCAGCTCTTCACGGGCACTGCCGAGGGTCTGCTTGATCTGGGTCCACCAGCGCACCGTGGTGCGCACGGCGTCGGGCAGACGCTCGGGGCCGATGACCACAAGACCTACGGCGCCGACCAGCAGCAGTTCAAAAAATCCGATATCAAACACGCGCTCATGCTCGCTCAGTGCGGACGTTTACTTGTCCTGGGACTGCTTTTCTTCACTGCCGGTTTTCTGCTGGGACTTCACGCTGTCGTCCTTGCCCAGCAATTCCGGGTCTTTATCTTCTTCCTCATCGTCTTTTTTGCCGTCTTCTTTCATGGCTTTCTTGAAGCCCTTGATGGCACCGCCCAGATCGCCGCCGAGATTGCGCAGACGCTTGGTGCCAAAAATCAGCAGTACGATGACCAGCAGGATCAGTAATTGTTGCCAGCTAATGCCCATGTGAAATGCTCCTGAAAGTTGTTCTCGAAATGTGGTTCGCGAGTTCGATTCGCGACGGGGTTCGCCTCAACCGCTCAATCCTGCGCTCGCGACGCTTTTTCTTCCAGCCCCGACAGGCCAAAACGACGGCCCAGCTCGTCGAGCACCTCGCGGGAATCGCCGCCCAGATGCGCAAGCATCACCAGGGAATGAAACCAGAGGTCGGCGGTCTCGCCGATCAGCGCCCGGTACTGCTCGCTGTCTTTGCCTTTGCCCTCGGCATCCTTTGCGGCAATCACGAGTTCGGTGGCTTCCTCGCCCACCTTTTCCAGAATCTTGTTCAGCCCCTTGCGGTGCAGGCTCGCCACGTAGGATGACTCCGCATCCCCTTGTTGCATGCGCAGCCGCAACACCCGGTCCAGTTGTATCAGCATATTGCTCATGGCGACTTTTTTTCTACCTGCGTTGTCTGTGCGTAGATGGTCTGCGGGTCGACGATCACCGGCTGGCGGATCTGCCACTGGCCGTTCTCCAGCACCTGGTAAAAACAACTGGTGCGCCCGGTATGACAAGCGATACCCCCCAGCTGTTCCACCAGCAGTACGATGGTGTCGCCGTCGCAATCGAGGCGGATCTCCCGCACCTGCTGCACATGCCCGGAAGATTCGCCCTTGCGCCACAGCTTGCCGCGGGAGCGCGACCAGTAGACCGCGCGCCCTTCTTCCACCGTCAGGCGCAGCGACTCCCGGTTCATCCACGCCATCATCAATACCCGCCCGGTTTTGACATCCTGGGCTATGGCGGGCACCAGCCCTTCGCTGGTCCAACTGACCGCCTCAGTAAAATCGGTTTCGTTCACGGTTTGCGTCCTTACTGCATTCGTTATTGTAGGCTGACGAGCCTGTTGGGCACGCAGAGCATTGCTGGTCCTGGTCTTCACTGTAGGAGCCTGCTTGCCGGGCCCGGGTGAGCGCAGGGCGCTGCTCTCACGGGTGACCGGCCAGGGATGGCCGGGCCGGACTCTGCCCCATGGACGGCTGCTTGCGATAAAGCTTTGGTTCGCCTGCAGGCAGGCTCCTACGGGGTTACGCGGCCCAATATCAACTCAGGGCCAAAGCAACAGCGCCAGCGCCGTCGCACCCAGCGCCCAGCTCATCGCCGGCACCTGCGCCAACAGGCCGGGGGAGGCCAGCAGCGCGGCACCCGCCGCTAACAGGCCTCCAACCACCATACGCGCGTAGCGCGCGCGTCCGCGCCGGCGACTGCCCGCCAGCTGTTCACTCAACTGCTGCAGCCGCGGGCCCAGCTCGCGCCCCTGCTCCAGGGCGGAAAACGCAAGTTGCGGCAGTTGAGGGAATTTTTCCAGCCATTCTGGTCCGTATCGTCGAATTTCGCCGACGATGGTTTTTGGGTGGATACGCTCGCGCATCCACCGTTCCAAAAATGGATGGGCAGTCTTCCACAGATCCAGTTGTGGATAAAGCTGGCGCCCCAATCCCTCAATATTCAACAGGGTTTTCTGCAACAGCACCAGCTGCGGCTGCACCTCCATATCGAACCTTCTGGCGGTCTGGAACAGGCTGATCAGAACCCGTGCGAAGGAAATTTCCCCCAGCGGTTTCTCAAAGATGGGTTCGCACACGGAGCGGATCGCCGCCTCGAAGGCATTTACCGGCGTGTCCCGGCGCACCCAGCCGCTCTGCACGTGCAGCTCCGCCACCATGCGGTAGTCGCGCCGGAACATGGCCAGCAAATTGCGCGCCAAATAGTATTGGTCCTCGCGGGTCAGGCTGCCAACGATGGCGGTGTCGATGGCGATGTATTGGGGGCGGTCGGGGTGCTCGCGGGATACAAAGATGTTTCCCGGGTGCATGTCCGCGTGGAAGAAATTGTGCTCGAACACCTGCTTGAAAAAGATCTCCACGCCGCGCTCGGCCAGCAGTTCCATATTGGTGTTCTGCGCGCGCAGCTGTGCCAGATCCGTCACCGGAATACCGTGGATTCGCTCCAGCACCAGCACATTCTCGCGGGTGTAGTCCCAGTGCACCTCGGGAATATACAACAGCGGGGAGTTGGCAAAATTGCGCTTCAGCTCGGAGCCATTGGACGCCTCGCGCACCAGATCGAGTTCGCCTTCGATGGTGTGGCGGTAATCCTCCACCACCTCCACCGGACGCATGCGCCGACCATCCGGCAGATAGCGCTCGATCCAGCGGGCGATATGGTGCAGCAGCTCCAGGTCCTGCTGGATCACTTTATGGATGCCGGGGCGCAGCACTTTAACCACCACCGCCTGGCCCGACTCACCGTTCCGACCCTTCAGCCGCGCCGCGTGCACCTGCGCCACAGATGCCGACGCCAGAGGCTCGCGCTCGAACTCGGCAAACAGCTCATCCACGGTTGCACACAGCGCCGCTTCTATGCGCGCAATGCACTGCTCCGCGGGATACGGCGGTACATTGTCCTGTAGCTGATTCAGCTCCCGCACCATATCCACCGGCAGCAGATCCGGGCGGGTGGACAGCAACTGGCCGAACTTCACATAAATCGGCCCCAGATCCTCCAGCGCCCGCCGCAGCCTCTCACCGCGGCCCATGTTCTTCACTTTGCTGCCCTGCGGCAGCAGCTTCGCCGGCACCCACAGCGCCCGCAGCCACAGCGGCTGATGCTCTGCCGGGACCAGCTCATTCAATCGGTAGCGCAGGAACACCCGCGCAATGGTCAGACTTCTCGCGATCGGCACCTTGCTACTTCTCCTCGCCGTCGAGCCGGCGGCGCAAAATCTCAATGCGCGCCTCCAACCGGTCCACTCCCTGAGCAAACCCGGCTACATCCTCCGCAAACGCCTCAAACTGCGCCTGCGGCGGCGTCATCCGCCACTCCTCACTCACAGCCTCGGCGCCCGCCTTGGGTGCAGAACCCAGCGCGTCTTTCAGCCAGCTCGCCGCCATCCGAATACCGGTGCCCAACTGGTGCGCCGGCGCATCGCCAATCAGCTTTGCCAGCGGCTCCTCCCAGTCGACATCCAGATCCCGCAGGATGGATTGCAGCTCCGCCAGCAGCGCACTGGAACCGCGCACCGTCACCCCCAGCCTGGCCGGCGTCGCATCGCGGTTTCTCAGCAATTGCAGGAACGCCAGTGCCGAGCCGGACAGCTCCGTGGTCACCTCACCACTCCAGCGGCTGTGCACCTCGACATAGCCACCTTCATCATCCTCGTCGTCGATCACCAGAAACAGATTTATGGCAGGCGCCGTGAGATTCACCCCCAGCACCTTGCCCGCCAGCTTGCTCAGGCGCGCGCGGCTGCCCGGGTCATAGCGGAGGGCGGTGTTGATGGCGGTTTCCAGGGTGGCGTCGAAGCCGGCGCGGAAGGTGGGATCACTCATTCTTCTATTGGTTTTGCTCGAAGCTCAAAACGCCGATGAGAAGGCGCCGATGCCGGGGTCTGTTTGCGGGACCGTCTGCGGCCTGGATGGCCGCAGCCGAGCCCCCATGGATGGGTTTACGGCGTGTCCCGCAAACAGACACCGGTAGCGGTGCCGCCACGGAACGGGGACCGAAGTCTAATCTTCAGGGCTTGATGCCCTTGTGCAAAGCCACAATGCCACCGGTCATGTTGTGGAACTCGCAGTCCACAAACCCGGCGTCACTCATCATGCCTTTCAGGGTTTCCTGATCCGGATGCATGCGGATGCTCTCCGCCAGATAGCGGTAACTGTCCGCATCGTCCGCCACCAGTTTGCCCATAAACGGCAGCAGGCGGAACGAGTACTGATCGTAAACCTTCTCCAGCAGCTTCGACTGCGGCTTGGAAAACTCCAGCACCAGCAACCGACCACCCGGCTTCAGCACCCGCAACATCGAACGCAACGCCAGATCCTTATCCGTCACATTGCGCAGGCCAAACGCGATGGTGATGCAGTCAAACGTATTGTCCGGAAACGGCAGATACTGGGCATCCGCCTGAACCGTCTCCACATTGCCCGCAATACCGCGATCCAGCAGGCGATCACGGCCCACCTTCAGCATCGACGCATTGATATCCGCCAGCACCACCTTACCGGTTGGCCCCACAATGCGGGAAAACCGCGCCGTCAGATCCCCCGTGCCCCCGGCAATATCCAGGATCGTCTGCCCCGGGCGCGCCGCCGACAGCTCGATGGTGAACCGCTTCCATAGCCGGTGAATACCGCCGGACATCAGATCGTTCATCACATCGTAGCGGGCCGCCACCGAGTGAAAAACATCCGCCACCCGCCCGGCCTTCTCTTCGACCGGCACCTGCTGGTAGCCGAAATGGGTCGTCTTGCGTTCCGTCATCTTGCGCCTGCTGTGCCAAATTCAGGGCGGTATTGTACATGGGGCGCGGTTGCGCGGCACGAAGTCTACCAAATCCGGTCAACATTCAGACGAATCTGAGGCACTTTAAGTCAACAGCGGTGGTCATTTTTTGCCCACTCGCCTGTCACAGACGCTTCGCAATTAATGAAGGGAGTATTCTAACGCCCCGCCCATTGCCCCGCGTGGAGGGGATGGGCGGGGGGGTAAGTTACCTGGAGGTAAATCGGCCCTTAAAGGCCACCGGCGCCACAATCTGATTTCAGGTAAGAAATCATAGATTCGTATAGCACTTTCTGATGATCGTAGAAAAGAGTGTTACTGAAGTGATCGGCTCCATCCAGTTCTACATACTTATAAACCTTGCCATGCTTATCGAGTGCTTTGCGATAGCGTTCTGCATGAGCCGGAGGAACTCTCTGGTCGACACTCCCGTGAATCAGCAAAATTGGGACATTTACATCAGCCACAGTTTCTATCGGTGAAATACTGTCATCCCACATCCCAAGTTGCTCGATTTTTTGCGCACCGCGAATACGGTCCCGATAGTAATTTACCTGCATCTGATTGTCGGAAACAGCGGCTCCGGCAATCACACACTGATAGATTTGCTCCTTGCGTGCCGCTGCGACCAATGCCGCATAACCACCGTAGGACCAACCGAACATTGCGAGGCGATCCGATTCAGTCCAGCCCTGTTCGACCAAATACTGCATACCATCGTCTTTATCGTCTTGCATCTTGTAACCGCCCTGTCCGCCATTAATGAAGGCGGACTGGTAGTGATCCAGCCCGAAGCCTTTGGAACCGCGGTACTCCGGCTGCAAAACGATATAGCCATTATTCGCCAGCATCTGTGCCCATTCATCGTAAAGCACGACTTCTGATACAAACGGACCACCATGAGGCATAACAATGGCTGGAAACGGAGGGGTTCCGTTGGGAATAGTCAGATACGCGGGAATAGTGCGACCATCACGCGCCTTATATTCGATATAACGAACATCCGCCAACCTTTCAGGTTCCAATAGGGGCTGACGGCCGCCTACTTTTGTCAGCTTGCCTTTATGCAAAATGTAGTAAGTACCGGGGTCTCGCGGTCCAACGTTATAGATGGTCAAACTGCTTCCATCTCGACTGCGACTGTTTATGCGAACATAGTGAGAGTTAGGAATAATATTCTCGAGCTGTTGAGCAGTAGCCATTTCAAGCTCGTCAAAATATTCAACTTCAATATTTTCCTTTGTGTACACCACACCAGCAACAGTATCCATATTTTTCCACTGATTACTGTGATACCGGACACCAGCCACATCCACATCACTGCGGCGATAAATCAATTCACCGAAGCTTACTTTTTTGACATCAAATTCCCAAAGTCCAATTTTATCATCGCCATTGTTGGCGCGAACGTAAAAAATGTGCGGTTGCTTGTCGTCAAAGCCTTCGACTTCAAATGTCTCGAAACTGTCTTCGCTCATGCGATACATTTCTTGCCATTTACTCTTGTCGGTTATGCGCTGATACCAAACATATTCACCCTTTGCGACATCAAACCCACGGGCCAACCAGGGATTGCCATCAATGTCGAATTCAACTTGCCCCATATCCAGTTTACCGCGAAGAATCAGTTTCTTGGCACCGGATTTGACATCCAATTCAAAATAAGTACGGGGACGAAATGCTTTGTTTAGGCGGTCGTCATCCCCACCAGGTAAATAAGAGAAAATAATTCTTCGATCATTGTTTGGTAGCACATGTTCCAGATCAGCACCGAGTTGATCGTACTTTTTCAGCTTTTTCCGTTTGACATCCACGGAAGCAAGTAGGTATTCGTATACTCCCCGGTTAAACCCTTCGATTTTATCGCGAACTTTCTGGCGAAGGCTCATACCTATAACATCGTCACTGAGCCAAAAAAAGCTCTGGATCTCCATTGGATCGGAGTTGATACGATATGGCTCAGCTTCGAGGTTATCTGTAGGGTATACCTCAATGATGGGATCACCGTCTTTGGTCGGGATCTTCAGCAGTGCAAGACGCTTTCCATCAGGCGATACTTCTACGTTGCTGATAACGTCGCGAAGAGCCCAATAATCCAGCGGATAGGTATCGATTGTTTTTGACGCAACATCGATACTAACCAAAATAAGTAACGATGCGGCCAGCCTTTTAAGCATGCTCATTTACCCCCCGAAAATAACAAGCTGATCAGTCTTCTGTTTGTGGAAAAAAAGCCCGCAAAATGCGGGCTTTCGCAACTTAAATACTATCAGAAATTTTTCTGGAGATTCAGGAACATGGTTCTACCTTGAAGGTCATAACCATAACCGATTGGTGTATTGTTAATAGAAGTAATCTCATCACCATTCACCTGAGGAGGGGCTTCATTAAATACGTTGCTCACACCGAGACCCGCTGTCCAAGTATCTGCATAGTAATACAGGGATGCGGAGTGCACCATGTAGTCATCTGCAAAGCCAACATCGCGGCAATCGATTCCACCGTTGGCTGAGCCGATACAAGTATCGGAAATAAAGCCGGTGTTATTGGTATCGTAGATATCGCTGAACTCATCTAAGTACTGGTCATCTTGTTCAACAGCCCCTAGATAACGAGTAGTCCATGTAAAGCGATACTTGTCGTAATCTATCCGAAATTCACCGCGAGCGTTCCACTCCGGGAAACCAAAGGTACCGTGATATCTCTCGACATCTGGAGTGCCATCTTCAGATACATACGTCAAGGTCCGCTCCAGAACTCGATTAAAGGTCAGGTTAGCAGATAGTTCAAGTGGAGCCCCAAAGAAGGTCACCGGCTGCGTGTAACGAAGGTTGTAATCAAACCCACGAGCCACTTCACTGTCCCGGTTGACGAAGCCTGCGTTGATCAGGCTCAACATCCCATCCTCATCGCGATTCAGCTGAGAACAGAAGGCGCTGTTTCCATTGGGGTTTGTGTAGCAGTCATTAATGAGGAACTGCGGACTTGGCTCGATAATAGAATTTTCAATTTCGATATCGTAGTAGGTCATCCCCAGTGTGAGATCAAAATCATCAAAGAACGGCTGTTCGAAAGAAAAGCCAACGGTGTATGAATCAGATGTTTCCTCCTTAAGGTTGAGGTTACCTCCAGCTGAAGATTCTACGCTGTAGTTATTAAAACCATTGTTATGTACAACTGTCGGGTCAACACCGTTTGCCGCACAGTTTGTCAACACCTCTGGAGAACGGGTATCTAAGGCTGCATTGTAACCGCCACTGATTGGATCCAACGCTGCTTCTGGAATCAGGCACGGGTCAAATACTGTTGGAAAGCCAGTCTGATTTTTCAGGAAGTTTTCACGCAGATTGGGCGCACGGTAGGAAGTGCCGTAAGTAGAACGCAGTAACAGGGACTCAACCGGGCGATAGGCAATTTTGGCAGCATTGGTCCAAGCACCGCCGTAGAATTCGTCTTTGGTGTAACGCGCAGACAGGTTGGTAGTCAGCTCTTCTGCCATAAACTTGCCGGAGATTAAAGGAAGCTCAACTTCAGCAAAAGCCTCTTTAGTATCCTTACTACCGGTAGCACCCCCGTCAGAGAAGAAGCCGAAGAACAGCCCGTCTCTAGCGACATCATCCGGTAGAGACTTGATGCGGTCATTGCGCAGCTCGGCACCTACACCAACGATTACGTCACCCGCAGGCAGGGTGGCAACAGTACCAGACGCATAGGCGGAGAAAATGGACTGGTAGTAGGAGGTATCAAAATCACGGCTATCGAACAGATAATCGCGCTCTGCCTGGGTGGCAAAATCGCCCACTACGCCCTCGTATAATGAGTCTGCGAACATATCGACCGGCACACATGTGGATTCGCCAGGTAACGGATCACAAATGTAAGTGCCAGGATTATTTGGATCTTCGCGAGTTGTGTTAAGCGATTGGGTCAAACGGTCATCACGAATACCGTAGCGGTGGGATTTGCCTTCCGACTTGGTAATGGAACCGGAGAGTTCAAAAGACCAGTCAGAGAGGCTGCCAACATTCAGCATTGGAAGATCACCGCGCAAACCGGTTACGAAACGCATCTGAGAAACTTCAACGTCCCCCGTATTGCGATCGCCGTATACGGACACGATTGGCTGGGCAGACTGAGGACCAAGAGCACCGTAGTGCAAGCCGTAATCTGCCGGAGTAGCACCGTAGTGCTCGACAAATTGAGCCACAAACTCAGGATCATCAAGTAGAGCATCGTAGGCCAGACCACAGTCTACACCACGAACACCGTCCGGATTGCAGATGTTGAATGGGTTGGCACCGGGAACTGAAGGGAACAATTGCAGCGCGCCAGCATTAATATATGTTTCTCTTTTGGCATAGCTCGCCTCGTAAAATGGCGTCAGGTTCATATCACCTTCAAAGGTGTATTCGCCGTAAGTCATGATGCTGGTGCGCTCCTGTTCAGGGTAGAGATGTGCGAACAGGTCGTTACCGTTGATGTCGTGGTTGCGGAAGTTAACATCGGTCACCCCGTCACCATCCGCGTCCACACCGAAGCCGAACAGGTTGGACTCAGCGAAACCCGGCCAAGCCCCCTGGGAGCCACTCGGGCTATAATAAATACTCCCGGCAACCGGCACAGAGACACGGCCCGCTAACAGACCAACGGCACAGCCATCGGACATATCCATACCCAGCACAGTGCTATAGTAGGCGTCGCTGTGGTAAATCTTGCCATCAGTGCCAACTTCCACATTGCGCTCGCAGCTATCGGTCCACTCACGATCGGCAAGGGTTACCGCACTGGCAGTGAAGTGCTCCGCGCCGATACCGAAAAAACCGCGATCGAAGTTTTTACCCCAGCTCAGACTCATGGTGATTTCCTCACCATTGCCCTGCTGAGGGGTCTTGCTGAACACTTCGAAATCTACGCCTTCAAAATCTTTTTTTAGAATGATGTTGGTTACGCCGGCCACAGCGTCAGAACCATAAATAGAGGATGCACCATCCAGCAGCATGTCGTAACGCTGAACCAGAGAAGACGGAATCAAGTTGAGGTCCGCCGCAACAGGTGCGCCTTCCACACCGGCCGGAGCTAGGCGACGGCCATTCAACAGTACCAGAGTACGACCAGCACCCAGGCCCCTTAGATCCACAGTGGCGGAACCTGGCCCATTGTCGAGTACATAGCCAGAAAATGTCAGATCAATTTGCTGGCCGCTGGCGGCGCCGCTGGTCTGCAAAATAGAAGATGTATCGATGGCACCGGCTTCACGTGCGCCTTCAGTGTCAATAATTTGCAGTGGCGCAATGCTTGAGAAGGTGTCGCGTTTCAGGCGGGAACCGGTAACCACCACTTCTTCGACGCCACTATCAGCCTCTTTCACTTGGCGAGCAGAAACATTGGGTTGTTCTTCACTGGCAACTACATTGCTCTCGGTAAGTGCACTATTACCTTGCTGCGCAAAAGAGACTGGTGAAAGCACGGTTGCCAACACAGCGGTGGATACGCTGGCTTTAAGTGGCAAGCTGGCATTATTAATGATTGCTCTCAATTTATTCATATTATTAGCCCCCAATAGATATTTATAGGCAAAGCGTCGCGAAAGGCTTCACAACAAATCTATAACGGCTAGCCCGCCTAACCCCTCATATTTTTTATGAATTTATTAAAAATTAGTTATTTTTTCCTGTGAAAACAAGAACGTAGAAAAATAAACCTCCAACAGCGCAGACGTGATGTGACAACCACAAAAGTACAAATTTTGACCAAATTGGAATGCTTAGTCACCTACAGCGGCCAAGCAGAAAAGAATTTAGTATCAAGCGAAAGAAAAAAACAGTTAATTAAACTTTTTTTGTGAAAGTTTTCGGAGTTTTCGTTTTCAATCGCTATTTTGATACTTGTTCATCCCCAAATATCTCACCAGCCATTTGCTCAATCGGTCCCGCTAAACCGTAATGACTCACTGCAGAATGAAAGGAACAAACTTTTGTACAGTTTCAATTCGGACAATCCACCAGCGCTAAGTCTCCAAGAAGTTTCCGCTGAACAAGTTACTAAGGCGCTGAAGGCAGCACGGTCTCGTGACTACGAAATAGCCACCCACCAGATCCGCAAACACTGCAAAAAGATGCGCGCACTGGTGCGCCTGGTGCAAAAGACCAACGGCGAGGCTGAATCACTCTACCGCTTCGAAAACGCCCACTACCGCCGCATTGCCGATCTGCTTTCCGGCAGTCGCGACGCGGTTTCACTTCACGACGCGTTGCGCAAGCAGCTGGGTGACGAACGCTTTCCGGCGACCGCGGCGCTGCTCAAATCCCGGATCGATAACGGAGACACACAGGAAGCTCTGCAACAGGCGCGGGATTTACTGCGGCAGGGTGCGCAGCATGTCGACACCTGGGATCTGACAGGTCTCGACAGAAAGAACCTGATGCGCGGCTATGCGCGCAGCTACCGGCGCACGTTCAAGGCGATGGAAAAGGCCTTGCCAGACGATGACGACGGGCGCATGCACACATTGCGCAAACGGGTTAAAGACCAGTGGTACCACACCCGTTTGCTGCAGCCGCTCAAGCCGAAAAAGATCGGCCGCCGCCGGGCGCGCTTGAAAACCCTGGCGAGCGCACTGGGCGACTGGCGCGACCTGCGCCTGCTGTGCGCCTTCCTGGCCAGCCATAAACAGGTATTGAGTGCTGAAGCAGAAGAGGAGCTGATACCGCTGCTGGATGCCGCACAGCAGCGGCTGGCTGAATTGCGTGAAGTGATCGGACGCGAGTGCGAACTGCTGTTCCGGCACAAGCGCTGGAAACAGCAGCGCTTGTGCAAGGTCCCCGCGCCCGATTGAAAGACGGGTTATTTGCGCTCGAGCAAACCGCCGGCGTGGGCCATCACGTGAAAGATGTAGTTCTGCTCGTGTGTGCCGGACAACAGCTGTGAGCCCGGGCCGCGCGCCCAGATGCCCACGTCTTCACCACCGTGGGTTTCACCCGAGGTGGGCACCAGCGCCTCCTGGAAAAATCCCGGGTTCCGGGTGTTGACCTCGCTGATATCGGCGCGCCCGGGATGGGTGTGGGTATCGCGGCGGTTGTCGGAATCGGTTTCCCTGCCCAGATCCGCAAACCCCTGCCCGTTGGCGTAGCCGACGGTGGTGTAGGGCTTGCCGTCGCTGGCGAGATCCGGGGTTTTCCTGGGCTCGCCGCGCTCGTCGTTGCCAATCACTTTGCCGAGAATCGGGTTGCCGCGGGTAGGGTAGCCGGCGATGGTGAAGGTATGGCTGTGGTCGGCGGTGACGATGATCAGGGTGTCCTTGGCATCGGTGTTGTCCATGGCCACCTGCACCGCTTTGGCGAATTCCACCGCATCGTGCAGCGCGTTATAGGCATTGCCCGCATGGTGGCCGTGGTCGATGCGGCCGCCCTCCACCAGCAGGAAATAGCCTTCCTTGCCCCGCTTCAGCAATTCGATACCTTTCGCGGTCATCTCACTGAGCGACGGTTCACCGGCCTTGTCGTTGTCGCGGTCGGCTTCATAGCGCATGTGCGAGGGCTGGAACAGACCGAGCAGTTTGTCGGTGGATTTGATATTCACCTTGTCGAAGCCGGACTTGTCTTCGATATACACCGCGTTTTCGCCGTAGCGCTTCTGCCATTCGCTCACCAGATTGCGGCCGTCTTCGCGCTTGCCGGCAGCCCCTTCCAGATCGGTCACACTGGTCGGCAGGAAGCCGCGGCGGCCGCCGCCCATGATCACGTCGATGCCGTCACCCACGTTCATTTCCACCAGCTGCGCGGCGATATCGCGGCAGCCTGCGGGCGCGGAGTATTCCCAATCGCGCTCCGGTACCTTGGCGTAGGTGGATGCGGGTGTGGCGTGAGTGATGCGCGCGGTGCTGATAATGCCAGTGCCCTTGCCACGGGTTTCCGCCAGTTCCAGCGCGGTGGTGAGCGGGTGTTCGAGGCTCGCCTTGCAGTCGCCGCGGGCGACGCTTTCACCCACGCCGATGAACCCCGCCTTGGTTTTTACCCCGGTGACCATCGCGGTGGCGGTGCCGGCGGAGTCCGGGGTCTGCTGGTTGGTGTTGTAGGTTTTGATCAGGCCGGCGAACGGCATTTTTTCGAAGCTCAGCTGGTATTCCTCGCCGTCGAGGCCCTGCTGCTGGCCCGCGAGAATACGCGCGGCGGTGACGGTGGAGATGCCCATACCATCGCCCACAAACAAAATGACGTTTTTCGCCGCGCCGCGCTTGTTGTTGATCTCCACCTCGGCCGCCTGCTGCAAGCTGGCCTGGGCTTCATTGAACCAATGGCTGTCGCGCTGGCTTTCCGGCAGCTTTTCGGCCGCAAGGGTCGCTGTAGAAAGTGCACAGGCGAGTGCTGCGGCGATGGATTTACGGATCATTGAATTACCCCCGGGCAAACAGACGAAAGAAAAGACGCCAATTAGACTGGGAGCATGTTACAGAATGGTGGCGAGTCCTTCGATAACTGAATTCCTCGTTGTGCGCGCCTTGTAGGAGCCTGCTTGCAGGCGAATTGGAAGGTTCATATCAAGCAGCCATCCATGGAGCAGAGTCCGGCCAGGCCATCCTTGGCCTGGCGCCAACCTGAGCAGCGAGCAGTGCTCGCTATACGCTCAAGTTGGCCCTGCAAGCAGGGTCCTACAAGGTGCGAAACGAAGAATATCAGCGGTAGCTGAGAACCTGTTCCACTCCGGTTTCCTGACCCTCACTTACCTCTCTCAACAGATTTTCCCGCGGGGCCAGCACCGCGTCGCGGCCTTCGCGATAACTCTGCTCCTCGACGATAGCGCGGTAGGCCTTGTTCAGATCCAGCGCGCGGCGCGGGGAGGGCATGATCAGGGTATTGATGTCGGCGGCCAGGCGCTCGAGCATGGCGGTTTTCAGGCTGCCGTCGGCAGCGAAGAAGCGCGCGCGCACCTCCTCATTCGAGCGGTACTCGTCGGCGTTGCCCACCTGCTGCAGGTACACCGCGTACTCTCCGCGGCCGTCCTGCCGCCGCGGTTCCGGGATGCCGGCGAGCGGTTTCTGGGACCAGTGGTACCAGCCGCGCTGGAAGCTGTCGGCCGCATCCAGTTTGCGGGTCATGGCAAAACCGCCGTCGATATTCGCCCCGATAGCGCCGTGACAGCCGGCACAGGTGGCGAGTTCCTCGTACGACTGCGGGCGCAGATCGCCGTGGGCATCCTCGATAAAACCGCTGTAGCGCCAGCCGCGGCGGTTGCTGACGCCGCGCTCGATATCCCCCACCACCGGTTCAATGCGGTCGGGAAAATCGTGCGCCTCCTTGAGTTCATCGGCGGCGAGTTCACGATGCTGGAAATAATTCACCCAGCGCACCTTGCGCGCGTATCGCAGCTCTTTCATGCGCGCTGCCATGTGCACCTGGCCATTGGTATCCACATCCAGGTAGCGCACGCTGTGCAGGAATTCGGTGCCCAGCGGGTAGGAACCGGCGGACAGCGGCGCCTCTCCTTTTTGCTGGGCAAGGCGAGCCGCGCCCACGTAGGACATGAAGCGCTGCTCCAGCGGTGCCCAGTCGTAGGCAACTTTTGTCGCCGTGGTGAGATCGCCGCTCTTGTCGAGGTCCACCTTGAGAAGATTCTCATCCACCGCTTCGATGGCCACATCCGCGCGCTTGATCAGCGCTTCGACCACAGCGAGATTTACCCGATACACGACACTGTTGTAATTACCATTTTCGTCGTTGCGATAGATGGCGGGCAGACGAATCATCACATCGTCGGTGGAGCCATTGGTGGGAAAAAAAGTACCGGGAAACGGGGTGTAGGCCAGGGCGCGCCAGCCGGTGTATTTGCCCTCGTCGTTGCGGTCGAAACCCTCGCGGTCGAAATTAAAACCCACATCCGGGATATAGCCGTCCCAGGTGCCGTTCTGGTTGCCATCCCAGTGGGCCGGCAGTTTTTGTGTAAGTGTCTGCGCGAGGGGAATGCGGCCGTCCGCTGCGCGGTAATTGTCCTCGCGCACATAGTCGAGAATGGCCTTGTCACTCACGGACGCCAGATAGTCACCGCGGTCCCTGAACAGATTGTGCCAGCGGTTTTCCCGCGCCGGTTCGGCGAAGTCGTACGCCAGTTGCAGATCCAGGTCGTTGGTAAAGTTCGGGGCCTGGCTGCTGGTGTGGCACACATAGCAGGGATTGCTGGCAGGCCCGCTGGTGTTTTCGGTTTTGGTGTAACACTGCGGCGGTGTGACGGCGGCGGGGTTAGACAGGTAGAGGCGGCCGAGGTTATCCGTGTCAGCGGACAGGGCGTTGCCGCTCAGCAAAGCGGCGAAGATTGCCGGAAAAATGGTGTGCATGGAGTTCACTCGACGTTTGCATGCCGTCATTCCCGCGCAGGCGGGAATCCAGTTGACTGGCCCCCCGCCTGCGCGGGGGTGACGAGCAGAAAGTTTGCGGAGGTGTGCGATTACTCGGCCGTCACATCCATGGCCGGGAAGGGGCCGACGTATCCGGTGTACGCACGGTGTTCAAGCGAACCCGGGGCCAGTTTGTCGTCATCGGATTCACCGTAGGGGTGCTGGATCACGCTCATCAGATAACCGAAGCCATTGATGTTCGGGTACCAGTAGGGCGAGGTGGTCTCGGAACCGTAGGGGGTGGTCTGGATGCGGGTGAGACCGGCGGTGGAATCGGCGGCATCGACGTCATCCAGGTTCAGCGACCAAATCACGTCGTTCTGGTGACCGGAGCCGGTGTCTTCACCGATGATCAGCGTGTTGTAGCCGGTGATGAAGGTGACGTTGTCCGGGTTGGCGATGGCGTCCGCGTCGCATCTGTAGCTGGCGAAGGGGCTGTCTGCCGGGTATTCGGCAGGAATACCGCCAATCAGGCCGTACATGTTGCCCGCCACATAGTCTGAGCCGATATCGCTGTCCGCGGCCACGTCCAGCTGGTATACGGCGCCGCAGGCATTCGCTTCGGCGATCTGTACA
This sequence comes from Microbulbifer harenosus, assembly GCF_005771435.1. GTDB lineage: Bacteria > Pseudomonadota > Gammaproteobacteria > Pseudomonadales > Cellvibrionaceae > Microbulbifer > Microbulbifer harenosus. Next base: position 138,276 of record NZ_VANI01000004.1, on the reverse strand, counting down.
TGGCCGACACCGTCGGTCATGCCTTTGCCCACTTCACTCATGGCCACATACAGTTTGCTGCCATCCGGGTCGAAGGTGACACCCTCTTCCTTGCGGAATTCGGTGGTCGCGCCCATCAGCGCCGCGTAGCGGCGGGTTTCCAGCCGCGAGGCGATTTTCTCCATGCCCGGCTTCAGGCTCAGGCACTCCTCGTTGCCGTTGGTGGCGGTTGCCACACAGCCTTCCGCATCCACGTCGAAGATATCGTTGAACGTGACCGCGGGCACACCTTCGCTGCCGTGCACCGCTGCGCTGATTTCATCGTTGCTGGCATGGCCGAGAGATACCCACTCCAGGTCGGCAGCGCCGAGACCTTCCGCGGAAGTCTGGTTCCACTTGGCCGCATAGACGGTGCCCGCGCTCAGATCGCCGGCGGTATCCGCGATAAACATGTACAGACCTACGTTGGTGCCGTCGTCGGTCATATACACGGTCTTGCTGTCGGGCATCACGTAAGACAGCTCGAACGCGAGGCGGCCCATGGCGTAGTGTTTGACGAGATCGGTGGTGGGTGCGACGTCGCCCTCCGCGTTCACATTGATCTCGATATTCCAGCCGTAAAAGTAGGGGTTCCACTGGCTGTCGTCGGCGTAGTAATCCAGCATGCCCGCGGAGTAGCCGTCGGCTGCCGCTTCGACACCGGTGGGCAGGGTGCGCGCGTCCGGCTCGTATTCTTCGGACGCGAGGTGCGCGTTCCACGGAGTGACAGAGGCGGCGCAGTGCACCCAGCCACCATCCACACCGGACTGGTCGACCTGCCACAGGTCTTTGGTGCTGAGCTCGCCGGTCTCCGGATTCTGGTCCAGCTCCATCAGGAACATGGCGCCGGGGCGGGTTTCCATCTGCGACACGGAGAACAGGCGGTCGCCGATCGGCAGCAGAGAGGTGTGCTCGTTGGCGTCGGTGATCTTGAGCAGGCCGTCTTCGTCGTACAGCGGCTGGCCGGCGGCATCCACCAGCTGGCCGAACACCACGGTGCTGTTGACCGAGTCTCCGGAGCGCAGCAGGGTGTGGAAGCCGATGTCGTATTCCTCACCGTTTACGGCGACTTTCGGCGACGCCAGGATCTGGCGTTTTTCCATATCGCTGGCCGGTGCGGCGACGCCGGTGAAGCTCAGGGTGCGCTCCGGTGTTTCACCGCCGCCATCGCCGGGACCCGGGTCCGGGGTGACCACCGGTGGGTCGTTGCGGTCGTTATCGTCGCTGCATGCGGGCAGCAGTGCAAACGCGGCAAGAATCACACCCAGCTTCAGCGCTAGCGGTGTTTTGGTAAATGGAATCATCGTTCAAGCCCCCAAGCTCAAAATTATTTTGCGCAGGGATTTAAACGGCCGGAGGTGACAGCGAAGTGACAGGTGGACCTGCCTGTGTGACGGGTGGATGAAGATTTCGTGAATCGGGATTCGGGTCACAATCCACGGCGGTGAGAGATTTGCCGTTCAGCCGATGAATTTCACCGGGCTTTCATCCGGGTCGCGGCCCTTGCCTTCGCGCTGCAGGCACTCGAGATAGGCCTGCCATTTTTCCGGCTGTGTCTCGCACAATTCGCGCAGATAGGCCCAGGTGTAGATGCCGCTGTCGTGGCCGTCGTCGAAAAAAATCTGCAGGGCGTAGCGACCGGCGGAGGCGACCCTGTCGATACCCACATGCATTTTCCCGCTGACCAGTGTGCCTTCACCGATGCCGTGGCCTCGCACCTCGGCGCTGGGGGAATAGACGCGGAGATATTCGGCCGGGAGTACAAACGCTCCGTCCGGATATTCAAGAATCAGTTTTTTATCGGCCTGGTCGAGGCGAATTTTTTTCGGCGGCTGCATGAAAAATTCCGGGGTGAGTGGCCTTGTAGGAGCCTGCCTTGCAGGCGAACGGTCCGGAGCTTCGAACGATTCGCCTGCAAGGCAGGCTCCTACAGGGTGAAGCGCGATCAGAGAATAAAGCGTGAGAGGTCTTCGTCTTTACTCAATTCACCCAGATGCTTGTCCACATAGGCCGCATCGATGGTCACGCTGGTATCGCCGTCACCGCCGGCGAAGGAAATTTCTTCCAGCAGTCGCTCCAGCACGGTATGCAGGCGGCGCGCGCCGATATTTTCGGTGGATTCGTTCACGTCGTACGCCACTTCCGCAATGCGGCGGATGCCGTCTTCGGTGAAACTCAGGTCGACACCCTCGGTGGCCAGCAGTGCTTTCTGTTGTTCGGTGAGCGAGGCACTCGGCTCGGTGAGGATGCGCTGGAAATCCTGGGAAGTGAGCGAGCTCAGTTCCACGCGAATCGGCAGGCGCCCTTGCAGTTCCGGAATCAGGTCGGACGGCTTGGCCAGGTGGAAGGCGCCGGAGGCGATGAAGAGGATGTGGTCGGTCTTCAACATGCCGTATTTGGTGGTGACGGTGCAGCCTTCGATCAGCGGCAGCAGGTCGCGCTGTACACCTTCGCGGGAGACGTCGGCTCCGCTGTTGCCCTGGCGTTTGGCGACCTTGTCGATCTCGTCGATAAACACGATGCCGTTCTGCTCGGCGGACTGGATGGCGCGGGTCTTGATCTCTTCGTCGTTGATCATTTTCGCGGCTTCGTCGTCGGTGAGCTGTTTGAGGGCTTTTTTGACGGTGAGCTTGCGCTTCTGGGTTTTGCCTTTGGACATGTTGGAGAACATGCCCTGCAGCTGGTTGGTCATTTCTTCCATGCCGGGGGGCGCCATGATTTCGACACCGACGGGAGCGGCGGAGACGTCGATTTCGATTTCCTTGTCGTTGAGTTCGCCTTCGCGCAGTTTTTTGCGGAACACCTGGCGGGTGCCGGAGTCTCTGTCACCGGGTTCGGTGTTGCGTGCGGGGGGCAGCAGGGCGTCGAGTACGCGCTCTTCGGCGGCGTCCATGGCACGCTGTTTGACGGATTCCATGGCGCGCTCGCGTTCGAGTTTCACGGCCATTTCGACGAGGTCGCGCACGATGGATTCGACATCGCGGCCGACGTAGCCGACTTCGGTGAATTTGGTGGCTTCGACTTTGATAAAGGGTGCGCCGGCGAGTTTGGCGAGGCGACGGGCGATTTCGGTTTTGCCGACGCCGGTGGGCCCGATCATGAGGATGTTTTTCGGGGTGATTTCCGCGCGCAGTTCTTCGTTGACCTGCATGCGGCGCCAGCGGTTTCTGAGCGCGATGGCGACGGCGCGCTTGGCGTCGTGCTGGCCGACAATGTGGCGGTCGAGTTCGTGGACGATTTCTCTGGGGGTCATGGACATAACAAAACTCGTATTTTCAAGCCCACACGGCTCACTCTGTAGGAGCCTGCCTGCAGGCGAACATTCGGTATTTTTTCTGGCACCGCTTGTTCTAAGCTGGCGCGGTGGCGGCCGGTCACCGGGGAACAGGTTTCAGGACCGCGGTGAATACATCCCTGTACGCTCTGTCGCAAACGTCCCTGTTTGCGACAGTCCTGAAACCTGTTCCCCGGCGCCCGCCCTTCGATTCGTGGCGGATTACTTCGTCAGCAATTTCAGTTGTCAGTAATTCAATTCTTCAATCGTGTGATTCTGGTTGGTGTACACACAGATATCACCGGCGATCTTCAAACCCTGCTCGACGATGCTGCGCGCATCCATATCAGTGTTGTCCAGCAGCGCGCGTGCGGCGGATTGCGCAAATGGCCCGCCGGAGCCGATGGCAATCAGATCGTCTTCCGGCTGGATCACATCACCGTTGCCGGTGACGATCAGGCTGGCGGTTTCGTCGGCGACGGCGAGCAGAGCTTCCAGCCTGCGCAGGGCGCGGTCGGTGCGCCAGTCTTTGGCGAGTTCGACGGCGGCGCGGGTGAGCTGGCCGTTGTGGGCCTGGAGTTTGGCTTCGAAGCGCTCGAACAGGGTGAAGGCGTCGGCGGTGCCGCCGGCGAATCCGGCGATGACTTTGTCATTGTAGAGGCGGCGCACTTTGCGGGCGTTGCCTTTCATGATGGTGTTGCCCATGGAGACCTGGCCGTCACCGCCAATGACGACTTTGCCGTTCCGGCGCACGGAGAGAATGGTTGTGCCGCGATACTGTTCCACTGGTGCCTCTGTGTTTGCTGGGTCAGAAGCTCTAAATGTGGTCGAGGGGGGCGAATTTCAACTTTTGTGTGAGGCGCCTATAATCCGCCATCTTCTGAGGTACTGGGAGGTTCGCCTGTGGCCCGTTTGAAACGCCGTTACTACACCCTGGTTTTCGCGTTGTTCATGTCGCTGTTTATGTCGGCACTGATGTCCGGGGTGATTACGGTAATGAACACTGGGATTACCGAGGGCTTCCTGACCCGCTGGTTTCACGCTTGGCTGGTGGCGTGGGTAATTGCGTTTCCACTGATCTCCATTATTGCGCCGGTGGCGCATCGGATTACGCGCAGGTTGGTGGAAACGGACTAGCCCTTCGCGCTCACCCCTGTGCCGGGCGCTTCAGTACCAGTGGCATCAGCCGGTGCTCGGCGAGGATGCTGCGGGCCTTGGCGACTTTTGAGCGGTTGGTATAGGGGCCGACAAGGACCCGGTGCCAGGTGCCGCGGCTGTCGGTGGCGGATTCCACTTTGACGTCGAGGTTGGCGAGCATCAGTTGCGCACGCAGGCGCTCGGCTTCTTCCTTGTCGCGGAAACTGGCGGCCTGGAGGATGTACACGAGATCCGGCTGCGCTTCTTCCTTTTCCGCTGGCTTGTTGCCGGCGCCATTGTCGGTCTCGCGCACGCGCACCTGCTGGTTTTTCGGCGGTGCGACCTTTACTTCGCTCTCTTCCAGCAGTTTGTAGAAATCGAACTTGGGCTTGGCCTCCGCGGGCGCCTGCGCCTGCGGCGCGGATTTGCCGGTGCCGGTCACCTTGGTCTTTTCGGTTTTGAGATCGCTCAGCAGAAAGATGAACACGGCAAAGCCGCCGACGAAGTTGCCGAGCACAAACCAGACCCAGGCGGGTTTGCCGGAAGATTGCGGGCGGCGGGTATTGCGGCGGGCCATGAATGCTCTCTCGATCTTTTTCGCGATTATTCTGCGGGTCGGGAATTGTAACCCCTGCGTTCAGGCATGTCCGCCGACCTCAAGATAATTCCTGGGCATCCATGTCTACCGCCCAACGCAGACGCCGGTTGCGATTCCCCTCCGCCCACTGACAGAAACGGGTGAGCAGCTGCTGCAGCAGGCCGCGCCGGTCGGCGGTGATCTGGATATAGAAGCGGTAGCGGCCGGACTTGCGCTCAAGCAGCGCAGGTACCGGCCCCAGGTACTGCAGCTCCGGCGAGCTCGGCGCCAGCGCTTCGAGATAATTGCGCGCATTGGCGAGAAATTCCTCCGCCCATCGCGGTTCCTCGCACTCGGCCCGCACCAATGCCATCGCGCGCATTGGCGGCAGCTGGGCGATCTTGCGCTCCTCCATCAGCTGGCGGGCGAAGGCACCGTAGCCTCGGTTCAGCAGCAGTTGGAGCAGCGGGTGTTCGGGGTAGCGACTCTGCACCAGCACATGCCCCGGCAGGTCGCCGCGACCGGCGCGCCCCGCCACCTGTTCCAGCAGCTGCCCCATGCGCTCGGGCGCGCGGAAATCCGCGCTGAACAGGCCGCCGTCGGCGTCCTGGATCACCACCAGGGTGACTTTCGGCAGGTGGTGGCCCTTGGCCAGCATCTGGGTACCCAGCAGCAGGCAGGGCTCACCATTGCGCGCGGGTTCCAGCAGCTTGTCCAGCGCCTGCTTGGTGGCGGTGGTGTCGCGGTCGACGCGAATCACCGGGAAATTTCGGAAGCTGTGGGTAAGGAAGTCCTCACTGCGCTCGGTGCCCGCACCCAGGGCGTTGAGATTGCGGCTGTGGCACTGGGGGCAGCTCGTCACCTCGCGCATGCGATAGTCGCAGTGGTGGCAACGCAGGTGGCGGCTCCGCCGGTGCAGGGTGAGCTTGGCGGAGCAGTGCGGGCAGTCGGCGAGCCAACCGCAGTCGTCGCAAGTGAGCGCCGGGGCATAGCCGCGGCGGTTGATGAACACCAGCGCCTGTTCGCCGCGGTTCAGGGTATCGCCGATATGCCGCAGCACCTGGGGGGCGAAGCCTTCCTGCAACGGTTGATGCAGGGTCGGCACCACACTGATCTCGGGCGGGCGCGCATTGCCGGCGCGGTGGCGCAGGCGCAGGTGCTGGTAGCGGCCGGAGAGCGCATTGTGCAGACTCTCCAGCGATGGCGTCGCCGAGCCCAGCAACACCGGCACATCGGCGTTTTTTGCCAGTACCACGGACAGATCGCGGGCGGAGTAGCGCACGCCGTCCTGCTGTTTGAAGGAGCCGTCGTGCTCCTCGTCGATCAGGATCACGCCGAGGCGCGGCAGCGGGGTGAAGATCGCCGAACGGGTGCCGATGACAATATCCGCCACGCCGCTCGCCGCCGACAGCCAGGCGCGGGCGCGCTCGCCGTCGGCGAGGCCCGAGTGCAGCGCGGCGATGCGGAAATCCGGAAAGCGCGCGGCGATGCGACGCAGGGTCTGAGGGGTAAGGCCGATCTCCGGCACCAGCAACAGGGCCTGATTGCCCTGGTTGAGCGCGCGCGCCATCAGACGCAGGTAGACCTCGGTCTTGCCGCTACCGGTGGTGCCTTCCAGCAGCGAAGCGCTGAAACCGCTGGCGGGGACCGCGTCGATCACCTGGCGCTGCTCGTCATTTAATTGCGGCACCGGCTGCGGCTCAACCGCTTCCAGCGGTGGCGGCGCGGTAGGACCGCTGACCCAGCGCGCCAGCTTGCGCTCGACCAACGCCTTGCACACCGGGGCGTTGAGGCCGCGGGCGTTCAACGCCGTGCGGCTCTGGCGGTTGGTTTTCAGCAGCAGCTGTAGCAACTCCTGCTGCTTTTTGGCCCGTGCCAGTGCGGTCTCCGGCAGACCCTTGCCTTCCGTGGTGAGCTCCAGCCACTGTTCCGCCCAGTGATCCGCCGGTTTGCCCTTGCGCAGCGCGACGGGAAGGGCGGCGGCGTAAAGTTCGCCCACCGGAGCCTGGTAGTAGTCTGCCGCCCACTGCAGAAACTGGCGGCTGCGTGTATCAAAGATGGGCTGGCGGTCGATGCGCTCGCCGGCGGGCTTCAGCTCGGCAAGCGGCGACTCCGCCACCACCTCCACCAGCACCGCCACCAGATCGCGGCTGCCGAAGGGCACCAGATAGCGCTGCCCCGGGCGCAGGTCATCGGCACCGAGTCCCTGGGGTGGCAGGTAGTCGAACAGGCGGCGCAGGGGTACCGGCACCGCGAGGCGCAAGATCGCCACTGTACCTTGCAATGAACCTGACTCATCCGCCACAACCCCCAAAGCGCCCCCCTTGGTATCCTCACAAAACGCGCATGATACCCCAGTGGCGTCGCGATCCGCGCGGTGGCGCGAGAGCAGGACAGGTTCCGCTTGAATAGGCGAGCTAATCTGGTAGTATGCGCCGACTTTTTAAACAGCCCGGGGAGTCATCCCCTGCACCAATGACGATCCCGTGCCCGGCAGATGACCAGGTGGCGGTGTCGAAAAGAGGCCATCATGAAGACCGATATCCACCCGAATTACGTTCAAATCACAGCTACCTGCTCCTGCGGCAACGAGTTCAAAATGGGCTCCACCCTGGGCAAGGACATCCAGCTCGACGTCTGCTCCAACTGCCACCCGTTCTACACCGGCAAGCAGAAACAGGCGAGCACCGGTGGTCGTGTGGACCGCTTCAAGAAGCGTTTCGGCAGCCGCATTTCCAAGTAAGCGTCGGCGCGCCGCGCACCGGAATGATCCATTTGTTCCCGGTGACCCAAAAGGCATTCAGGGCCCCCCTGAGTGCCTTTTTTTATGCGTGCTTTTTACTGCTGGCGACATTGCTGCCGGCGCACGCTGACTGTGTACTGGGCGAAGCGGACGAGATCGTGGCGCTGAAGAAGGTGGTGGACGGCGATACCCTGCGCCTTAAAGACGGCCGCCGCGTGCGCCTTATCGGCGTGAACGCGCCGGAGCTGGCTCACGGCGGGCGGCGGGCGCAACCGTTGGCGCGGGAAGCGAAGGAGTTCACCGAGCGCTTTCTTTCCGGCGGTGACCTGGAGCTGGTCTACGACCGCGACCGCCGCGACAATCACGGCCGGGTGCTGGCGCACGTCTACAACCACCGCGGCGACAGCCTGGAGTCGGCACTGCTGTCCGCCGGGCTCGCCTTTCATATCGCCGTTGCTCCCAATCTGTCGCTGGCCGAGTGCCTTTCCAGTCGCGAACAGGAGGCGCAGGATGCCCACCGCGGCGTCTGGACTCCCGGAGTGTGGCCGGTGCTTCAAGCGGCGGACATCCGGCCTGGCGACGGCGGTTTTGTCCTGCTCACCGGCACCGTGAAAGAGGTGGAGAAAAACCAGTTTGTGTGGCTTGAACTGGATGGCCCGGTGGCAGTGCGCCTGCAACCCGAACGGGATTATGGCCACGTGAGCGGGCGCAATTGGCAAGGGCGAAAAATAGAAGTGAAAGGCTGGCTAGTGGACCGCGGAGCAAAATATTCATCCCAAAACAAGAACCATAAAAGATGGTTTGTTGCATCGGACTCAGAATTTACTATCGAAATTAGTAGGAAATGACTGGCAAGCTCAGTTTTTGAGCTTGTGGACTTCCGGTCGTCTCGGCTATTCTTCGCGCCTCGGATAGGGGAGCGAGCACACCGCCCACCCCACAATAAAATCAATACATCCGCTGTAAACCGCGCCCGGCTGCAGTACGCCGGTCGCGCATTCCAGACCAAAGAGACGACATCCCCATGACCTACTCCCTGCGCCAGGCAGCGCTGGACTACCACGCCCTGCCAACACCGGGCAAACTCTCGGTGGAGTTGACGACCCCCGCCCAGACCCAGGAAGACCTGTCCCTCGCTTACAGCCCCGGCGTCGCCGAGCCGGTGCGCGAAATCGCCAAAGACCCGGAGGCCGCGTACCTGTATACCGGCAAGGGCAACCTGGTGGCGGTCATTTCCAACGGCACGGCCATTCTCGGCCTCGGCAACCTGGGCCCACTGGCCTCCAAGCCGGTGATGGAAGGCAAGTCCCTGCTGTTCAAGCGCTTTGCCGGTATCAACTCGGTGGATATCGAGGTGGACACCACCAGTCCCGAGCGCTTTATCGAGACCGTCGCCGCCATCGCCAATACCTTCGGCGGCATCAATCTCGAGGACATCAAAGCGCCGGAGTGTTTCCACATTGAAGAGGCACTGATCGAGCGCTGCTCGGTACCGGTGTTCCACGACGACCAGCACGGCACTGCCATTGTCACCGTGGCGGGAATGCTGAATGCGCTGGAGATCCAGGGCAAAAACATCGGCGACGTGCGCATCGTGTGCCTCGGCGCCGGCGCCGCCGCCACGGCCTGCTGCAAACTGCTGCTGGCCGCCGGGGCGAAAAAGCACAACATCACCATGCTCGACAGCCGCGGCGTGATCCACTCCGGGCGCACAGACATCAACGCCTACAAGGGCGAGTGGGCGCGGGATACCGAGATGCGCACCCTGGACGACGCTATCGAGGGCGCCGATGTGTTCCTCGGCGTGTCCGGCCCGGACTTGTTGACCGCGGAGCAGCTGGCGCATATGGCGGACAAGCCCGTGGTATTCGCCTGCTCGAATCCGAATCCGGAAATTTCCCCGGAGCTGGCCCACGCCACCCGCGATGACCTTATCATGGCCACCGGCCGTTCGGACTACCCGAACCAGGTGAACAATGTGTTGTGCTTCCCGTTCATTTTCCGCGGTGCGCTGGATGTGCGCGCGACGCGCATCAATGAAGACATGAAGCTCGCGGCCGTCGAGGCGCTGCGCAGACTGGCCCGTGAGCCGGTACCGGACGAGGTGCGCGCGGGCTACGGCGGCGTGGAACTGAGCTTTGGCCCGGATTACATCCTGCCGAAACCCATCGACCCGCGCCTGCTGCCGGAAGTGGCGGCGGCGGTGGCGAAGGCGGCGGTGGACAGTGGTGCGGCGCGGCTGCCATATCCGGTTCATTACCCGCTGAAGGCGCTGTAAGGTTTTGGTTTAAGCTCTGCGCTTGCTGCGAAGGTGGCGATAGCGGGTGCAGCCTTGTGAGACGTTGATTCGGGCCAAGGCCCTCACCCTTCGGGCGCCTGCGGCGTCCAAAGCCTACGCTTTGTCCGCGAGAGGGGCCGAAGGCGCCGCGAATACTTGGAGCGGCCGGGCCACCTCGCGGAAGAGCCCCCAGGGATGGGTTCACGGCGTGTCTCACAAGGCTGTACCGGCTAGCGGCACCGCCACCGGGGCCACATCGGAGCACGATTCGCCTGCAAGCAGGCTCCTACAGTCAGAAACGTTCACTTCCCGCCCAATCCCGACACAATTCTTGAGCCCCACCCCCACCGCCGCTAAACTCCCCCTCATGTTTGAACAGAGTTCCCTCCCCGCATGAGTCATGTTTACGTGCTGACCAATCAGCACCAGCAGTTTTTGAGCAAAAGCAACGAATGGATCGACGGCCGCGATAGCGCCCGGCTGTTCCGTACCGAATACAAGGATGTCGCCATCAACCAGATGTTCGAGGCCAATACCCGCGACGTCACCCTGCGCATCGAACTGCTCGAATGCGGACTCGACACCAAGAAAAACCCCCAGATTCCCGCCGACGCCCTGAGCGACGAGCCGCTGTATGTGGCGGACGAACAGGAGGGAGCGGTAGCGGAAGAGGGTGGCGATCCGGAAGAACTGCCACAGCCGGACCCCAGTGAAGTTCCGCCGGAGCACAATCCGGAAGTAGACCCGCAGCCGGTACCGGAAGTGGAACCGGACCCTCAGCCGGAGATCGACCCGGACCAGTACCCGGGCGACACACCGGAGATCGAGCCAGAGCAGCCCCCGGAATCCGTCGTCAGCCAGATCTGATGCTCTTCTTTTGAAACACGCGCCCTTGAGTTGTGACTCTGTGCCCCCACTTAGGCGGAATAAGCAGACACCCCCGATCGCGGCATATCCGGCGAAATAACCGACCGGCTGCGCACAGGAGATCCCAGTGCCCACATTCAACCTGGCCGAACTGGCCCAGCCGGAAGCCCTGTCCCTGCTAAAGGGCATTCGCCGCGGTATCGAAAAAGAGAGCCTGCGGGTGACCCCCGAGGGCGAGCTGGCGCAGACCGACCACCCCCTGGGCCTCGGCTCCGCACTCACCCACGACTGCATCACCACCGATTTCGCCGAAGCGCTGCTGGAGTTCATCACCCCGCCGGTGGCGACACCGGAGCAGGCGCTGGAGAAGCTCGACCAGATCCACCGCTTCACCTACAGCCAGATGGGCGAAGAGCGCTTGTGGGTGAACAGCATGCCCGGGCGCATCGGCCGCGACGCGGACATTCCCGTGGCCCGCTACGGCAGCTCCCACAGCGGCACCATGAAGACGATCTACCGGCTGGGTCTCGGCCTGCGCTACGGGCGCGCCATGCAGACTATTGCCGGGATTCACTACAACTTCTCACTGCCGGACAACTTCTGGCAGTGGCTGCGGGACAAAGAAGGCAGTGACGAATCGTTGCAGGATTTCAAAACCCGCCGCTACTTCGACCTGATCCGCAACTTCCGCCGCCACTACTGGCTGCTGATCTATCTGTTCGGCGCCGCGCCGGCGGTGTGCGGCACTTTTGTGCAGAACCGCCAGCACAGCCTGCAGCCCTTCGACGGCGACGGCCGCAGCCTCTACGCCCCTCAGGCCACCTCCCTGCGCATGGGCGACCTCGGCTACACCAGCGACGCGCAGAAATCCCTCATCGTCTGCTACAACGATCTGCAGAGCTATCTCGTCACCCTGTGCACCGCCATCAGCCTGCCGTATCCGCCCTATCTCGAATTGGGTGTGAAGGATGCCAGCGGCGAATATCAGCAGCTGTCTCCCGGGCTGCTGCAGATCGAAAACGAGTTCTACTCCGCGATCCGCCCGAAAAATCCCGCCGGTATGGGTGAGACCGCGCTGTCTGCCCTCGACGCCCGCGGTGTCGAGTACATCGAAGTCCGCTGCCTCGACCTCAATCCCTTTGTGCCGCTCGGCATTGAAGCGCCGCAGATGCGCTTCCTCGACGCCTTCCTGCTGCACTGCCTGCTCACCGACAGCCCGCAGACCGACAGCGCCGACTACCGCGCGGTACAGGAAAACCAGGCGCGCATCGTTTACCGCGGCCGCGACCCGGAACTGCAGCTGATCCACAATGGCGGCGAGCGCAAACTCACCGACTGGGCGGACGAACTTCTCGACCAGATCAGCCCCATGGCCGACCTGCTGGATCAGGCCTGGGCCAGCCACGACTACCAGCGCGCGGTCAGCGCCCAGCGCGACAAGATCGCAGGCATTACCCCGACCCCCGCCGCGCAGATGCTCGCGGAAATGCACGAGCACGGGCAGACCTTCTTCCAGTGGGCCAAAGCCAAGGCCGAACAGCACCGCCAGTACTTCCTCGAGCGCCCGCTGGACGCGGCAGAACAGGCGAAGTTCGAGCGGCTTGCCGAAGAGTCACTGGAAAAACAGAAAGCCATAGAAGATGCCGACAAGGGCAGCTTTGAGGATTATCTCGGCAGCTATTATGCGCAGTACGTGTTCTGCCAACGAGACCTTTGAACCTCGACGCGAAGGCGCCGATACCGGGAGTTGGTGTGTGAGACCTTCAAAAACAGGATGTTTTTGCAGAGCCCCCATGGATGGGTTCACGGCGCGTCTCACACACCAACTCCCGGTAGCGGTGCCGCCACAGAATCCGTTCGAAGTACTCCCCCAATGAACTACCTCGCCCACTTGCTTCTATCCGGCCCCGATCCGGACTGGCAGCTGGGCGGACTGCTCGGCGATTTCGTCAAAGGTCCCCTCAAAGGTGAGCGCCCGCAGGCCATCGAAGACGGTATCCGCCTGCACCGGCGCATCGACCTGCTGAGTGACCAACATCCCGCCTACCTCTCCGCACTCGCCCGCCTCGGCCCCCGGTGGCGCCGCCTCGGCGGCATCGCCCTTGATATCTGGTTCGACCACCTGCTCGCCGACAGCTGGCAGCAATGGACCCCGGTACCGCTGGAAACCTTCGTCGACACCTGCTGGTCCAACTTCCGCCAGCGCCAGCAGTGGATCCCGGAGAACGCTCGGGCATTTATTCAGCGCGCCGAGCAATTTACACTGCTGCCCGGCTATCGCGACGTCGGCGTCATCCAGCGCACCCTGGAGCGCGTCGGCCAAAGACTGCGGCGACCGCAGCCTTTGGTAGATATGCTGCCGTTGCTGCAGGCAGATCGTGTATTGCTGGAGCGCGAATTTCACACACTGTATACGGATCTGACGCTACAGGCCGCGCTGTTCCGGCAACAGCACCAGAACCAGAATTACCCCGGAAAATAATTGCCATGACCCTGCCAAGCCCCCGCACCACCTTCCTGCTGATGTTCCTCGCGGTCATCTTCGTACTCGCCGCCGCGTTCTATATGGAATACGCCATGGGGCTCGAGCCCTGCCCGCTGTGTATCACCCAGCGCGTCATGTTCCTCGGTGTGGGCCTGGTCTCCCTGATCGCCTTCCTGCACAACCCCAAGGTCATCGGCCGCCGTATCTACGGCTTGCTGGTCTCCCTGTGGGCACTGGGCGGCCTGTACTTCTCCGGCCGCCAGCTGTGGCTGCAGAGCCTGCCGGAAGACCAGGTGCCAGCCTGCGGCCCCGGCATCACTTATATGGTGGAAATGTTCCCCATGTCGGAAGTCCTCAAGACCCTGCTTACCGGCGACGGCAACTGCGCCGAGGTAAAGTGGACCCTGCTCGGTCTCTCCATCCCCGGCTGGGCGGCTGTGGGGTTTGTCGGGCTGATCCTGTTCGGCCTGTGGCAGGCGTTCCGCAAGCGCTGAATATCCATGGCGCGGCTCAAGAAATTTCTGCACTGGCTGCTCGGCGCCGCGCTGCTGCTGGTCTTTGACCTGGCGGGGCGCAGTCTCGGTGCTGCGTTATCGCTGCCAGTGCCGGGCCCCGTGCTCGGTATGCTCCTGCTGATGCTGGCACTGATGCTGTATGGGCGTGTGCCAACAGGGCTCGCGACCGTCAGCGAACAGATACTGCGCCTGCTGGTGTTAATTTTTCTTCCCGCCTCGGTGGGTGTGTACTTTGTGCGCGACCTGTCCGGCGGTGACTGGCTCGCCCTCGTTGCCGCCATGGTGCTCGGCACGCTGATCAGCTTCGCGCTCACCGCGGCACTGCTGAATCGGTTGATCGCGCACCGCACAGCGCACGGCGCGGGAGATGGGCAGCATGACTGAAGCGGCAGGCGCGTGGCCACGCTGGCTGTCGCAACTGCAACAGGTGGCCGGCGCATTTGCCGATCCCCTTTCGGCATCTCACCCACTGGTAATACTGCCACTCAATATTGCCGCCTTCTGGCTCGGACTCAAATTTTACCGTCGCGTCGGTACTCCGCTGCTGCACCCGGTGGTGGGGGGCAGCCTGCTGGTGTTTGCGGGCTTGTGGCTGATGGATGTGGACTTTCCCGGTTACCAGCGGGGCAGCGGTCTGCTTTACCTGTTGCTGGGGCCGTCAGTGGTCGCGCTGGCGATTCCCCTGAAGCAGAACCTGGCCATGGTGCGCCGGGCAGGATGGCCCATGATGCTCGGGCTGTTGGTCGGCGCCATTGCAGCCCCTCTGGTCGCGGTGGTCATTGCCGCACTGCTCGGCGGCAGTCGCACGGTCATCATTGCACTCACCACCAAGTCCGTAACCACGCCAGTAGCGCTGGCGCTGGCTCAGGAGCTGCACGGCATCCAGAGCCTTGCCGCCGGCGTGGTGGCGTTTACCGGTATTGTGGGCGCGGTGTTTGGCCCTGGCCTGCTGCGATTGCTGGGTATCGCAGACGAACGTGTGATGGGACTGAGCCTCGGGATCAATGCCCACGCCATCGGCACCGTGCGCGCACTGGAGATCAGCGCCCTCTGCGCCGCGTTTTCCGCGCTGGCCATGGGTTTGTGCGGAGCATTGACCGCGCTGCTGCTACCGCTGTTTGTCGGCTGAGGGATCCGACGTTTTTTCATTGTGACGTTTTTCCCCGCGTTCTCCTTGCCGCCGGCGGCATAAGCTTCTACATTCCAGTAAGTGGTTGTAGAAGTCACAAAAGGAAACTTGGAGATGTTGGAAAACTGTAAAAACGCGCAGGAGCGCTGGGGCGGTGTCAGCCAGATTATTGACCGCTGGCTACACTCCCGGCAGGCACTGCTGGTGAGCTTTTGCCATCTGTCGGAGAAAAAGGAAATCGCCGATGGCAACCGGGAAGCGGAAGCCGGTGTGCGCACCCTGTGCCAGCAGCTGGTGGACTACGTATCCGCCGGCCACTTCGAAGTGTACGACCAGCTGATCCAGGAAGGTCAGGCATTCGGCGACAGCGAGGGCCTGCAGCAGGCGAAAGCGCTGTACCGGGAAATCGACGCCACCACCGACGTGGCCGTGGACTTCAACGACAAGTATCAGGAGACCGACGATCTCGGGTCCCTCGCGCAGGATCTCTCCGAGCTGGGCGTTGCTCTGGAAACCCGCTTCGCGGCGGAAGATCGCATGATCGACACACTGCACACCGCACACAAAAATCAACTGGCCTGAGTGATTTCTCTGGCACATAAAAAAGGGGCCGCGGCCCCTTTTTTATTGCTTGCGCATAACGCTTCGCGGCACTGACCTTAGTGGTTGTGGCCGTCGTCTGCCTTGCCTTCTTCCGGCGCGTTCTGCTCCGCGGCACCTTCATCATTGCTGACGTCCGCTTTGTGCAGCTCCACTTCAAAAATCAGGGTGGAGTTGGGGCCAATCAGGCCGCCCGCACCGCCCGGGCCGTAGGCCAGGTCAGAGGGAATGTAGAGTTCCCACTTGGCGCCTTCCTTCATCAGCTGCAGCGCTTCGGTCCAGCCCTTGATCACGCCGTTTACCGGGAACTGCACCGGTTTGCCGTTTTTGTGGGAGCTGTCGAACTCGGTGCCGTCGATCAGGGTGCCTCTATAGTCGACTTCCACCACACTGGTTTCGCTGGGGCTCGGGCCACTACCCTCGGTGATCACCTTGTACTGAAGGCCGGAGTCGGTAGTTTTTACGCCTTCTTTCTTGGCGTTTTCTTCCAGGAATTTCTTGCCGTCTTCCAGGTTCTTGTCAGCGGCGGCCTTGAATTCAGCCTCCTGCTTAGCCATCAGCTCTTTCTGCTTGGCCTGCATGTTTTCCTGGAATACCTGGATCACCTGCTGCTTGTCTTCTTCGCTCAGGCGGGACTCGCGGCCGCTGGCCACATCTTCCAGCGCCATGGCGACAATTTTCGGGTCCAGCGCGACATCCTGGGATTTCAGGCGGTTGGCCATATCTTCGGCGATGATATAGCTGACCTTCTGCTCCTGGGATTCGAGCTTGATATCCGCGCTGCTCGCGGATTCCTGTTTGTTACAGCCGACAAGTGCAATACCCAGCGCAACCGCAGCAGCCAAAGAAGTTTTATTCATGAGAAAGTTCTCTTTATTTCCGTGAAGCAAATTTTATATCGAGCAGGGCTACAGATCCGTCCACCCTTCTCTGCTGTTGTACACCCAGACCACTGTGCGCATTGTGCGGCAGGTCACAGTTACGTCGAGTCCGGCCAGCGACAGGCAAGTCTACCCCATGCAGGTTGAGGCTGCACACTGCCGGGTAAGACGCCAATTCGCGCCGGATGTTTCATTTCCGCGTAATTTATTTTGCACCGCGCGCAAGCACGCCGGAGCGCACACGCAGCAGAAGGGTGCGGGTCGGTAAAAAGTGCGCAAAATCGGCAGGGTATCAGGGATGCACTTCCCAAATAACAGCGCTATTATCAGCGTTCAACCCTGATTTTTTCCTCCGGAAGATAGGCGGTGCTGCGCTGCCGGAAGTGAGCCCAGGGTTCCGACCAAACAGATTCCGACAACCCGATTCAACCGCAGGATTTCGACTCATGGCCGCCAAACGCAAAGCCGCTGTATCCATTGCCGATCTGGAAAAACAGATTGCCTCGATCATCACCCAACTCGACAAGGCGCGGACCAAGGAAGCGGCCGATGCCGAGAAGGCTCTGAAAAAAGCCACCAAGGATGCCGCCAGTGCGCAAGCGCAGGTGAAGAAAGCCAAGGATAAACTGGCTGCCACCCGCGCCGCCGCCAGCAAGGCCAAAACCGCCGCGGCAAAGGCCTCCGCAAAGAAAAAAGTCGATACCGCCAAGGCCAACCTCGCCAAACTGGATAAGTCCGCCAAGGACGCAGCCAAGCTGGCATCTGACGCCGCTGCCGCAGCGTCCGCCGCCAAACTGGCGGTGAAAACCGCCGAAACCATTCGCAAGGCGGGTGAAGCCGCGGGTAAAAAAGCCATGGGCGCGAACAAGCCCAAGAAGAAAGCGGCCGGCAAAAAAGCCTCTGCCAAGAAGGCGGCGGTAACGAAAACCGCTACTGCCAAGAAAGCCGGCGCGGCAAAAGCGAAAAAAGAGGCAACGCCAAAGAAAGCCGCTGCGAAAAAGACAGCTGCGAAGAAAGCGACTGCCAAGAAAGTCGCGGCAAAGAAAGCCCCCGCAGCGGAAGTAAAGTCGACGGCGAAAACCGCGGAAGACAAGCCGGCGAAAAAAACGAGCGCAAAGAAAACCGTGGCCAAACAGGCCACTCCGAAGAAGGCGGCCAGCCCAAAGGCAACCGCCAAATCCGCAACGGACAAGCCCGCCAAAACCAATGGCAGCAAACCCGCGGTGAAAACTCAGGAATCAGCGCCGGCGATCAGCACCCCCGAGCCGGTTATGGGCAAGCCTTCAGATCCGAAGCCGCTGATGCCGGAATCCAGTGCCATCGCGATCAACCCGGTAACCCCGAGCATCACGCCCAGCACCCCGGCCAACAGCCTGTTTGCCACCGAGGAAAATCCGCACTACGGGCCGGAAGAACACAAACACAAGTATTGAGTTTGACCTCGAGGCCCACTCAACCGCTGTCGGCTGCACCGCCGGAACCGGTGATGGCATCCACAGAGGGGGCTTCGCCAGTCGCTCCGGCACCGCTTATCGCAGCGGTACTATAAGCATCGATCAGGCCCGCCCAGCGGGCCTGATCTTTTTGCAGCAGGCCGTATTGCTGTCCCGCCAGCTCCAGTGGTGAACGGGTTTCCGGCCAGGACTCGCGGTGCAGCTTCCACAGCGCGGCCAGTTGCCGCTGTTCCATGCGCAGTTCACAGCGCTTGCACCACTCGTACAACCCGCCCCCTTTGTTGACCCGCGCAAGCCAGCGGCGCAGATTGCGCACACTGTTGATCATGCGCCGGCGCGGCGCCAGACCGCGGTCCGCCACCCGCCAGCTCTCGTCGCTCAACTGCCGCCCGCAGGCGCTGGTGTAACTGGCCCACAGCAACAGGCACACGTCTGCGCCGCGCACGTCCTGGCATTCCAGCAGGAATTCGGCCACTTGCGGCTGGCGGTAGAACTCAAGGCTGAAATCCCACAACGGATTCTGCAGCGGGGAGAGCGGCGGAGATGGAGGTGCGGTTTCTGTCACGATAGAATTCCGGCGTTTTGTTTTCGGATAGCCTAGTCAAAATCCGACGAATTCAAAGAGGTTTCCATTGATCAATCTGCAAGGCGTATCGCTGCAGGTAGGCGGACGCGACCTGCTGCGCGATGCCAGCTGCCGCATTTTCCCCGGCCACAAGGTCGGCGTCATCGGCGCCAACGGCTGCGGCAAGTCCACCCTGTTCAAAATGCTGCTCAAGCAGCAGGAGAGTGACGCCGGCTCGGTAGAGGTGCCCTCCGGCTGGGAAGTGGCGCACATGGCTCAGGAAGTCTCCGCCAGTGAGCGCAGCGCCCTGGACTACGCCCTCGACGGCGACCACCGCCTGCGCCAACTGCAACAGGCGCTTGAAGCGGCGGAAGCCGACGGCAGCGATGGCCGGCTGATCGGCGAGCTGCACGAGCGCATGGCGGCCATAGACGGCTATTCCGGCCCGGCGCGCGCTGCGCAACTGCTGGACGGCCTCGGTTTTTCCCACGCGGACCAGCAGCGCCCGGTAAAAAGCTTTTCCGGTGGCTGGCGCATCCGCCTGAACCTGGCGCGCGCACTCATGTGCCCCGCGGACCTGCTGTTGCTGGACGAACCCACCAACCACCTGGATCTGGACGCAACCCTGTGGCTGGAGCAGTGGCTGCAACGCTTCCCTGGCACTCTGTTGATCATTTCCCACGACCGCGATTTTCTCGACGCGGTGGTGGACAGCATCGTCAGTTTCGAACAGCAGTCGTTGGTGCTATACAGCGGCAACTACACCGCGTTTGAACGCACCCGCGCCGAGCGCCTCGCGCAGCAGCAGGTACAGTACGAGAAGCAACAGGCCGAACGCGCGCACATGGAAGACTTCGTGCGGCGCTTCCGCGCCAAGGCGTCCAAAGCTAAGCAGGCCCAGAGCCGCCTGAAGGCGTTGGACCGCATGGCGGAAATCGCCCCGGCCCACGTGGACTCGCCATTCCGTTTCCGCCTGCCGTGTTCGGACAAGGTGTCCAACCCGCTGGTGGATCTGCGCGAAGCGGCGATCGGCTACCCCGGCAAAACCATTTTGCCGCGGGTGGAGCTGGGCATTCAGCCCGGCCGCCGTATCGGGCTGCTGGGGCCAAATGGCGCCGGTAAATCGTCGCTGATCAAAACCATCGCCGGCGAGTTGCCGCTGCTCGGCGGAGAGCGCCAGTGCGGCGAGCACCTGAAGATCGGCTATTTCGCCCAGCACCAATTGGAGGCGCTGGATGCCAAAGCCTCGCCGCTGCTGCACGTACAGCGGCTTTCACCGGATGCCAGCGAGCAGCAGCTGCGGGATTTCCTCGGTGGCTACGGTTTTATCGGCGACCGCGTGTTCGAGCCGGTGGGCGGCTTCTCCGGTGGAGAAAAGGCGCGGGTGGCACTGGCGCTGCTGGCGTGGCAGAAACCCAACCTGCTGCTGTTGGACGAACCCACCAACCATTTGGACCTTGAGATGCGCCACGCGCTGACCATGGCGCTGGCGGAATTCCCCGGCGCCATGCTGCTGGTCTCCCACGATCGCCATCTGCTGGCCAACACCACCGACGAATTCATTCTGGTGGCGGAGGGCCGCGCCGAGCCCTACGACGGCGACCTTGACGATTACAAGCAGTGGCTGCTCAGTTTTAAGCGCGAGGAAAAACGCCAGGGCACCGAGATCCAAAGTGCAATGGACAACAAACCCGCGGAAGACAAAAAGGCCCAGCGCCGCGCTGCCGCCGCACTGCGGGAACAGCTGAAACCGCTCACCAACAAGATAAAGACCATTGAACAGAAAATGGCAAAGGCGGAAAAAGAGGTTCAGGACATCGAGCGGAAGCTTGCCGACGAGAACCTCTACAGCGGCGGCCAGCAAGACGAAATCGCGCGCCTGACCCAGGCCCAGGGGCAGGCGCGGGAGACGCTGGAAGCGCTGGAAATGGAGTGGCTGGAAATTTCTGAGCAGCTGGAGGCGGCGCGGGACGCGTAACCCAAGCTACCGCAAACCACTGTGTCGGGCGGCAATGTCGCCCGACACAGGTTTACTTGGAGAAGTCCCCGGGGGTGTAGGGCTCGCGCGGGCAGCCGTCTTCATTCACCGCCATCCCCATGGGGGTCGCCGGGCACTGATCCATATAGTCCGGGACACCGTCGCCGTCGCTGTCGAGCGGGCAGCCGCGGGCGTCCACGTCGATGCCGACAGGAGTTTGCGGACACTGGTCGACGTTGCTGTAGACACCATCGCCGTCCCAATCCCTCGGCGTCACTTCGTCTGTCCACTGGTAACCGATGGCGAGGCTCACGAAGCCATCCAGGCCGCCCTCTTCAACCCCCTGAAATCCGCGCGCGTCGCCGCGCAGCTGCCAGCGTGGGCCGAGGCGATATTTGATGCCGGCGCCAAAGTTGACCATGGTCTGGCGGGCGTGCCAGTTGTCCGGATAGCCGAAGGAATCTTCATTGATCCTGATTTCACCGGCACCTACCACCACATAGGGTTGCCAGTCGTAGTTGCCGCAGAATTGCCCGGCGAACTGGTACATCAGGTCGAGGTGGTAGTTCTGTACGCTCACATCTTCGCGAGTGTCTTCCACATTGACGCTGAAATAGTCGTAAACCCCTTCCACGGCCCAGCGATCAGTGACGTTATAGCCGAAACCGAAACCACCGCCGGCGCTGTCTTCCAGCTCGTAGCCGATATAGGGCGTCCCCGAGAGGCGGTCTTCATCGAACCAGTACTGGCCGCCATTGAGGTACAAGGTGAGTGTGCCCTCCTGATCCGCGGTGGCCACCTGGGCACTACCAACCAGCAAGGCCGCGGTCAGTGCCGCATATGTGGCAGCTGTATTACGATTACGGTCATTTTTATACATTGTGGTTCCAGGCTTCCCTTTCCTGTTTCCCGGCTCTATCCCTGAACAATGAAGATAGCAGAGGTTGTCTTATTTCCAGGATTGTCATCCAAATGAAGCGAGTGATTTCGCGCGACAGGTGGTATTTGGCGACTATGCTTTTTCCAAGAAGATGTTTCCTGGGCTGGCAGGGACATCGTTTCCGGTAAGTCCTAAACACCCCGCGAGGTACGTGTGAACACTCTACGTCACTGGCGAACTGCCATGCTTTCTACCGCTCTATGCGCCATAGGTCTTGCGCCGCTTGTGCAATCGCAAACGGAACACAGTCTCACCCCGGAAGAAGCCAAAGCCATTGCCATCGATGCCTACATCTACGGATACCCCTTGGTCACCATGGAGATGACACGGCGGGTGACGACGAATGTCGCCAAGCCCTCTGGGGCCCACGCTCCCGTGGGCCAGTTTGCACGCTTGCGGGAATACCCGACCGCGGCGTTTCACGATGTCACTGCACCCAATGCGGACACGCTATATACCGTTGCCTGGCTGGATGTGGGCAAGGAGCCCTGGATCGTCTCCCTGCCCGACATGCACGACCGATACTACTTATTCCCGATGCTGGACGGCTGGACCACCGTCTTCCAGGTACCCGGCAAGCGCACCACCGGCACAGGCGCCCAACAATACGCCATCACCGGGCCCGGATGGGAGGGACAGCTACCGGCGGGCGTCAAAGAGTACAAATCCCCCACATCGATGGTGTGGGTGCTCGGCCGTATTTATTCCAGCGGCACCCAAAAGGACTACGCGGAGGTCCACAAACTACAGAATGAAATTTCCGCAATACCGCTGAGCGCATATGGAAAAAATTACACGCCTCCCGCGGGCAAAGTCGATCCTTCAGTGGATATGAAAACGCCGGTGCGCGATCAGGTAAACAGCTTGACGACAGAGGCTTATTTCAAACTGCTGGCACGGCTGATGAAGGACAATCCTCCGACAGCGGCGGATGCCCCGGCACTGAAAAAATTTGCGCGCCTCGGAATTGAACCGGGAAAACCTTTCGAGTTTTCCAGGCTGAGCAAAGCGGTACAGGATGCGATCCGCGATGTTCCGGAAATATCCTTTGAGAAAATCATGGCGCACTCAAAAGTATCGGGCAAACACATCAATGGCTGGTTGTTTACCACCGATACCGGCGTCTACGGGACAGATTATCTACAGCGAGCATTTATTACCGCCATCGGGCTCGGCGCCAACCGCCCGCAAGACGCGGTGTATCCGACGCTGGATGTCGACGCATCCGGCCAACCACTGGACGGAAAAAATCGCTACACCCTTACCTTTCCCAAAGGCAAGTTACCTCCGGTCAACGGGTTCTGGTCGCTGACCATGTACAACGACAAGTTTTTCTTTGTCGAAAACCCTCTGAATCGATACACACTCAGCCAGCGCAATTCCCTTAAAACCAATCCTGATGGCTCGGTGACGCTCTACATTCAGGCGGACGACCCAGGTGGCGATAAAACGGCCAACTGGCTTCCGGCACCCGCGGGGAAATTCAACCTGATGCTGCGGCTTTATTGGCCGAGTGAAAAATCTCCATCCATTCTGGACGGTTCCTGGAGCCCGCCTCCGGTGGTAAAGGTGCCGTAGCCACAAGTGCGGCAAACTCCCGCCAGCCAAGCTGTCGGGAGTTTTTTGATTTAGCGCCGGCGGTACAACAGGTCCCATACTCCGTGACCGAGGCGCTCGCCGCGGCGTTCGAATTTGGTTTGGGGGCGAAATTCGGGGCGGGGCGCATAATTACCTTTGCCCGCGGTGTTTTCCAACATGCTTTCCGCTTCGAGTACTTCGAGCATCTGTTCGGCGTAGTTTTCCCAGTCGGTGGCCATGTGCATGAGGCCGCCGGGCTTCAGTTTGTTGCACAGGAGTTTCACAAACTCGGGCTGCACGATGCGGCGCTTCTGGTGCTTTTTCTTGTGCCATGGGTCGGGGAAATACAGCTGGAAGCGGTCGAGGCTGGCGTCGGCAATGCAGTCATTCAGCACGTCGACGGCGTCGGCCATGTACACCCGCAGGTTTTTTAGTTCTTCTTTGCCAGCATTGTTGATCAGGCGGCCGACGCCCGGCGGGTGCACTTCGATGCCGATAAAGTCTTTGTCCTGTTCGGCGGTCGCCATTTCCAGCAGGGAGTCGCCCATGCCGAAACCGATCTCCAGCACCACCGGCGCTTCGCGTCCGAACACTTCTTTGGGGTCGATGCTGCCGTTGAACAGCGACAGTCCATAGCTGCCCCAGTAGTTGTCGAACGCGCGACGTTGGCCTTCGGTCATGCGGCCGGCGCGGATCACGTAGCTGCGGATGGATTTCTTTTTGAATTCGGTGCGGTAAGGGAAGTCTTCTTCCTCGCCCGTTTGTTCGTTGATGGGTTCTTCTTGCATCGCTGTGTGGTTACCTCGTTGCTTCGGAGCACTGTTCATTGGGTTGGGTGCTTCGTAGCTGGTGCTGGGGCGGCCAAGCACCGGGTATGGGTTTTCGGAACCGCTGTGAACCCATCCCTGGGCGCTGCGGCGCAAACATCCTGTTTGCGACGCTTCCGAAAACCCATCCCCGGCACTTGGCCTTCAATTTGGTTTTTTTTACTTCGTTGCTTATTGGCGCTTACTTTGTGTAGCCGAGTGCGGCGATAAATAGGGCAATCCAGCCGCCGATCATCAGGGTGCCCCCCAGTGGGGTGATCGGGCCCAACCAACGCGGGCCACCAAATGTCAGCCCATAGAGGCTCCCCGAGAAAAACAGTATGCCGACAGCGAACAGTGCGCCGCTGACAATCAAGGAGGTTTTTGCACCGATCTGGTTGATCAGCAGCACAATACCGATCAGCGCCAGTGCGTGGATCATCTGGTAGTGCACTCCGGTTTTATAGGCTTCCAGCAGGTTTTCCGCGACTTTGTCGCGCAGACCGTGTGCGCCGAAAGCACCGAGGATTACACCCGTGCCGCCAAAAAATGCAGCCAACAGTAAATACAATTTAGCCATTAAAAATGTCCTTTCTCAGATGGCTCACGAAGTACAGAAATTGGAAGAGAAGGGGCGGTGCCGGGTATGGGTTTTCGGAAGCGTCGCAAACAGGGCCGCAGGCGCCGCGTTGAAGCGGCCGGACACTTTGCGCCGCAGCGCCCAGGGATGGGTTCACAGCGGTCCTGAAAACCCGCCCCCAGTGCTCACCCGCCACCGAGCCGGCTTCAGAGCACCCCACCAAAAATCACCATACCTCCAGATAAGAAAAAACCGCGCATAGAGCGCGGTTCTAGAATCCGGCTGAATCAGGAAACGAATCAGGCCTCCATCGCCACCCGGACTTTCTTCATGGCGTTCTTTTCCAGCTGGCGGATACGCTCGGCGGAAACACCGTATTTGTCGGCCAGCTCGTGCAGGGTGGCTTTGTTGTCGGTCAGCCAGCGGGCCTCGATGATATCGCGGCTGCGGTCGTCCAACTGCTCCATCGCCATCGCCAGATTGTTCACACTGGTTTCTTCCCAGTTGTCCTGCTCCAGCATCGCCGCCGGGTCGTAACGGCGGTCTTCCAGGTAATGGGCCGGCGCCTGCCATGCGGAATCGTCATCGTCGTCCACGCCGGCGTCGAACGCCGCATCGTGGGCCGCCAAGCGCCCTTCCATATCGTGCACGTGCGCCACGTCCACATTCAGCTCTTCCGCCACCCGCTTGGCTTCCTCATTCGTCAGCCACGCCAGCGACTTCTTGTGGCCGCGCAGGTTGAAGAACAGCTTGCGCTGCGCCTTGGTGGTCGCAATCTTCACAATGCGCCAGTTGCGCAGGATGAACTCGTGAATCTCCGCCTTGATCCAGTGCACCGCAAAGGACACCAGACGAACCCCCTTCTCGGGGTTGAAACGCTTCACCGCCTTCATCAGGCCAACGTTGCCCTCCTGAATCAAGTCGCCCTGGTTCAGGCCGTAACCGGAGTAGGACTTGGCAATGTGCACCACAAAGCGCAGGTGAGACATGACCAGCTGGCGGGCAGCTTCCAGGTCATTGTTGTAGTAGAGATCTTCCGCGAGCTTCTTTTCTTCCTCGGCGGACAGTACTTCAAAGCCGCTGACTGTCTGGATGTAGGCGTTCAGATTACCGCCTGGCGACAGGGTATGGATCGGCTGCAGACTGGTTCCCATTCAGGATTCTCCTCGTATCGCTCAGTTGCCCCGCTTGGCACTTGCTGCCCGGACTATTTTCATACCGGGACCAGTATTTTGCGGCGGCTTGCTCCCCCGGCCCTTGGCTGATTTAGCCTCAAAGCGGCACCGGACGTGCAAAGTTGGCCACAGTTTAGCACCCACAGACGGAAATGGAACCCCGTTTGCGGCGGCCCGGCAAACCGCGCCAGGCCTTGATTTTCGGTGGGTTAGAGGGTTATCCACAGGGGGAGTTCCGCGCGGAAAAGGGGACTTTACGAATCTTGACCGACCCTTGGGTCATACCGGCGCATGCCGGTATCCAGTGCAAGCTCGGAGCCCCGTAGAATCTAGATCCCGGCTCAATGCCGGGATGACGGGGATGTTTTAGCGCGGCTGGATCGCGGAAATATGCCGCGCCACCGCCAGCCAGGCCCCGGTCAGCCCCAGCAGCGCTGCACCGCCAGCCAGCCCGAGCAGGTAAGTGACTCCCGGGCCATCAAGCTCAAAGCCGCTGCCGTAGGAACCCGCCAGCCCACTCACCGGCCCCGCCAGCAGCCAGACGCCGACGCTCACCAGCAGCCAGGCGATCAGCCCGCCCACCAGGCCGTACACCAGTCCGGTATACAGAAAAGGCCGGCGCACAAACGCATCGGTGCCGCCCACCAGCTTCACCACCAGAATCTCCTCGCGTCGGTTCTCGATGTGCAGGCGGATACTGTTGACCACCACCAGCAGCACCCCCAGCGCCAGCAGGAACGCCAGCCCCAGGCTCATGCGCCGCCCGAGTTCTGTCAGCTGCGCCAGCCGCTGCACCCAAGCCATATCCAGCACCACCGAATCCGTCAGCGCACTCTCCCGCAACCGCTCCGCCAGCGCCTCCAGGGCCGCGCTGTCTGAACCGGATGGCCGCACCAGCAGCACGGCCGGCAGCGGATTGCTGTCCATCCCCACCAGCGCATCGCCGAGACCCGACGCCTGCTGGAACTCCGCCAGCGCCTGCTCCGGGGAAATGTAGGTCACCTCCGCCACCAGCGGGTCCGCGCGCAGCTTGTCGGTCCAGGCGGAAACCGCCTCCTGTTTGGCGCCCTTGTGCAGGAACACCGAAATCTGCGGCTGCCCGTCCCAGCCCGCCACCGCGCGCTGGAAGTTGGTGAGCCCCAGCTGCAGCGCCGCCGGCAGGGCGAGCGCGATGGCGATCACCAGCGCGGTCATACCGCTGGACATGGGCGAGGCAAAAAAGCGCACCCAGGACTCGTGCCACATCTCTCTGTGGTGGCCGAGCCAGCTGCGCAGGCGGTCGCCGCCGCTAGTGCGCGCGGTCACCGCGCCGGTGGAGCGCGGGCGCTCCGCTTGGGCCTGAGAGGCTCGTAAGGGAGAGTTAATACGCTGGTTCACGGCTCGGGTATCCGTCGTAAATCAGTTGCCCCTGCTGCAGGGTAAGGACGCGCTGCCTCATGCGCGCGATCAGTTCGAGATCGTGGCTCGCGATCAGCACCGTGGTGCCCACCGCATTGAAATCGCGGAACAGGCGCATGATCTCCTCCGACAGCTTCGGGTCCAGGTTACCGGTGGGCTCGTCCGCCACCAGTACCGCCGGCTTGTTCACCACCGCGCGCGCAATGCCGACACGCTGCTGCTCACCGCCGGAGAGCACGATGGGATTCTGGTTTTCCTTGTGCAGCAGCCCCACCTTGTCCAGCGCCGCGCGCACCCGCCGACCCACCTCGCGCTTGCTACAGCCGGAAACCGACAGCGGCAGGGCGACGTTGTCGAACACACTGCGGTCGAACAGCAACTGGTGGTTCTGGAACACGATGCCCAGATTGCGGCGGTAGTAGGGGATCTGGCTGTTGCGCAGCCGGTTGAGATTCTGCCCGCCGACAATGACATTGCCGCGGGTGGGACGCTCTATGGCGGTGAGAAGTTTCAACAGGGTACTTTTGCCGGCACCGGAGTGGCCGGTGAGGAACACCATCTCCGCGCGCTCGATCTCCAGGCTCACACGCCCCAGCGCGTCCTGCCCGGACTCGTAGCGTTTGTTGACGTTATCGAATTGGATCATGAGCGCGTTTTTGTTGTTCTTTGATTCTTCGGACTCTGATCGAAGTGATCAGCTCGACGCGAAGGCGCTGATACCGGGTTCGGCCTTGTGAGACCTTCCGCGAGAGGGGCCGGAGGCGCCGCGAATACATGCAGCGGCCGGGCCACCTCGCGGAAGAGCCCCCAGGGATGGGTTCACGGCGTGTCTCACAAGGCCGAACCCGGTAGCAGCGCCGCCACCCAACGTGTTCTGTGAAAATGTTCTGCTCGCTGCAATCAGCCTTGGGCCCGGTTAAACAGCGCGGCGACAAAATCTTTCGCCACAAACGGTTGCAGGTCTTCCGACTGCTCGCCAACGCCGATGAAGCGTACCGGAATCCCCAGCTTCTGCGCCAGCGCGAAAATCACCCCGCCCTTGGCGGTGCCATCCAGCTTGGTCAGCACCAGACCGGTGACACCGGTGGCACTCTTGAAGGTCTCGGCCTGGGAGATCGCGTTCTGGCCGGTGCCCGCGTCCAGTACCAGCAGTACCTCGTGGGGCGCAGACTCATCCAGCTTGCCCATCACCCGGCGCACCTTGGACAGCTCCTCCATCAGGTGCACCTTGTTGTGCAGGCGGCCGGCGGTATCCGCGATCACCACATCGACACCGCGGGACTTGGCGGACTGAATGGCATCGAAGATGACCGAAGCGCTATCCGCGCCGGTGTGCTGAGCCACCACCGGCACATTGTGGCGCTGCCCCCACACCTGCAGCTGCTCTACCGCCGCGGCGCGGAAGGTGTCGCCGGCGGCCAGCATCACCGACTTGCCCTCGTTCAGGTAGCGGTGGGCGAGCTTGCCGATGGTGGTGGTCTTGCCGACGCCGTTGACGCCCACCACCAGAATCACAAACGGCTGTTTGGCCATGTCTATGGCGAGCGGCGCCTCGACCTTGTCCAGCAGGCTCGCCAGTTCCTCTTGCAGCGCCTTGTACAGGGCTTCGCCATTGGATAGCTCGCGGCGGGATACGCGCTCGGTGAGGCGGTCGATGATCTCGGTGGTGGCGTCCACACCCACATCCGCCATCAGCAGCTGGGTTTCCAGCTCCTCCATCAGGTCTTCGTCGATTTCCTTCGCGCCCAGGAACAGGTTGCCCATACCCTCGGCGAACTGGCTGCTGGTACGGGACAGGCCGCGGCGGATGCGGGCAAAGAAGCCTTCCTTCTGCGGCTTTTCCTGGGTGACGGGCTGCGGCGGCGCGGTTTCTTCTTCCGCGACTGCGGGCGCCGGCGCTGCGGCCACTTCCGCCGCCGGGTCGAAGGCGGCTTCCGGCGCCTCTTCCACGGAGAGTTTTTCCTCCACTTCCGGCGCAGGCGCGGCCTCTGCGACCACCTCCGCTTCGGCGGGTGCCGCCTTCAGGTTGTCCGGAATCTCGAACGCCGGCTCTTCCACCAGCGGGTTGCTGGCTTCCACCTGGGTGGATTCGTTATCGCCGGATTCGCCCTCGGGCTTCTTCTTGCGCAGGAAATCAAAAATCATCGCGTGTGGATTCTTTGACAGGAAATCAATGACTGGCGGGTGCCGACTGGCGGCCGGCCGCGGAAAGGCGGTAATCTTAGCACCGCTGACCATTTAACACACAGTCATACCCCGCCCAATTTGCCTGCAGTCAAGATTCGAGCCCGATGCCCAGAAAGCCACCGCCCACAAAATCCCGCACCGCTGCCGGTGCCATATCGCAATTGCGCATCATCGGCGGGCGCTGGCGCGGTCGCAAAGTGGCGTTCGCGCCGATCGAAGGACTGCGCCCCACCGGCGATCGGTTGCGGGAGACGCTGTTCAACTGGCTGCAGTTCCATCTGCCCGGCGCCCGCTGCCTGGACCTGTTTGCCGGTTCCGGCGCTCTGGGGCTCGAGGCTCTGAGCCGGGGTGCGGCGGCGGTGGATTTTGTCGAGCTCGATAGGGGCGCGGCGCAGATGCTGCGCCAGCAGTTGGACCTGCTACAGGCAGAAGGGGCGCGGGTGCACAATTGCCCGGCGCAGGTCTTTCTGGAGCAGCCCGGAGAAGCCTGGGATGTGATTTTTGTCGATCCGCCGTTTGCCGGCGATCTGTGGGCCAACACCCTGCAGACTCTGGTCGCCGGTGATCGCATCCGGCCGGGCGCGTTCATTTATGTGGAATCCCCGCGCAGCACCCCCATCCCCACACCCGCGGACTGGCGGCTGGAGAAAGAAAAACACGCAGGACAGGTCTGTATGCGCCTGTTCCGCGCGTGATCGGCGCCCGTTCCGCGATTTTTTGAGGGATGCGGCTAAATTGTTTAAGATGCGCGTCCCCTCTGGCCGGCAAGGCGAAGTGACTTATGAAAAAAGTGGTTTATCCAGGTACTTTCGATCCCATCACCAACGGGCACATGGACCTGGTGGAGCGGGCCTGCCGCCTGTTCGATCACGTGGTGGTCGCCGTTGCCGCCAGCACCCGCAAGAACCCTCTGTTTACCCTTGAGGAGCGGGTGGAGCTGGCCCAGCAGGAACTGGCGCACCTCGACAATATCGAGGTGATCGGTTTCGACATTCTGCTCGCCGACCTGGTGCGGCAGCTGGATGCTTACGGCGTGGTGCGGGGCCTGCGCGCGGTGTCTGACTTCGAGTACGAATTCCAGCTCGCCAACATGAACCGCCAGCTGGCACCGCAGATGGAAAGTCTGTTCCTGACCCCGGCGGAACACCTCTCCTACATTTCCTCGTCGCTGGTGCGCGAGATCGCCTCCCTCGGCGGCGACGTCACCAAGTTTGTGCCTCCCGGTGTGCAAAAGGCCCTGCAGGAAAAGTTCAACCGCCAGGCGCCCTGATGGCGATATCCAGTATCAGACCTGAACCCCGCGGGATTCAGGTCTGATACACTCGGGCGATCCCGCGAGCGCAACACCGGATCGCCCTGTGAACAGAATTCTGCTTTCCTCCCTCTCCGCCTTACTATTCTCCGCCGCCGCCTACGCGTCACCGCCGCCTGAAGTACAGCCGGAGATCGCCACCGGGCGCACGGAAATCAAATCCGCAACGGCCAGCAAATATATGGCGGTCACCGCCAACCCGCACGCCTCCGCTGCCGCCGAGCAGATGCTAGCCAAGGGCGGCAGCGCGGTGGACGCGGCGATTGCCGCACAGCTGGTATTGGGATTGGTGGAGCCTCAGTCCTCCGGGATCGGCGGCGGCGCGTTCATGCTGAGCTACCGCGCCGATCAGAAAAAACTCTTCTCCTACGACGGTCGCGAAACGGCGCCGATGGCGGTGGATGAAAACTACTTTATCCGCGACGGTCAGCCGCGGGGTTTTCTCGACGCGGTGATCGGCGGCTACTCGGTGGGCGTGCCGGGCGTGATGCGCATGCTCGCGCTCGCGCATATGCGCGATGGCAAGCTGCCGTGGAAGGATCTGTTCCAGCCGGCCATTGCACTTGCCGAGCAGGGTTTTGAAATATCCCCGCGCCTGCACCAGTTGCTCGAACAGATGCCGAGGGTGGCGGTGCGCCCGGCGATCCGCGACTACTTTTTCGGTAAGGACGGCAAGCCGCTGCCGGTGGGCCACCGGCTGAAAAACCCGGAGTACGCCGCAACTCTGCAACTCCTGGCGGAAAAGGGTGTACAGCCGTTTTATGAGGGTGAAATCGCCGAAGCTATTGTGGATGCGGTGCGGAGCGACCCGCAAAACCCCGGGCTGATGACCCGCAAGGATTTGGCCAGCTACCGCGCCAGGGTGCGGGAGCCGGTGTGCGCGGACTTCCTCGTCTATGAAGTCTGTGGCGCAGCGGCGCCGTCTTCCGGCGGCACCACCGTCGGCGCGCTGCTGGGTATGTTGCAGCATTTTCCGTTGGAAACGGCCGATGTGGGCAGTGCCGAGCTCACGCACCTGTTTGTAGAAGCCTCCGAACTCGCTTTCGCGGATCGCAACGCCTACTCCGCCGACCCGGATTTCGTGGAAGTGCCGACGGCAGCGATGGTATCCGCGGACTATCTCGCTGCGCGCGCGAAGCTGATCGACCCGACGAAAGCCCAACCGGCGAGCGCCGGCGACCCGGCGGGCTTTGCCCGCAAGCGCCAGGTCGCCCAGTCCCCCGAGCTGCCAAACACCAGCCACCTGTCCATCGTCGACCAGTACGGCAACGGCGTGAGCATGACCACCAGTATCGAAACCGGCTTCGGGTCGCGCTTGCTGGTAAAGGGCTTCCTGCTCAACAACCAGCTTACGGACTTCTCCTTCGTGCCCACGAATGCGGACAAACGAAAAGTGGCCAACCGCATCGAACCCGGCAAGCGCCCGCGCTCGTCCATGTCGCCCACAATGGTGTTCAACCGGGACGGCAGCCTGCGACTGCTCGTGGGATCACCCGGCGGTTCGCGCATCATCGACTACACCGCGCGCACGATCCTGTATCACCTGGTCAAAGGAATGCCCATTGCCGAAGCCATCCACGCGGGCAACATCACCGCAATCGGTTACCAGGTGGAAGTGGAACCCGAAGCCCTTTCCGATACTGAACTGAAAAAGCTGGAGGAGATGGGCCACAAGGTCGTGCGCAAGGAACTGAACAGCGGCATTCACGCGATCGCGCTGATGCATGATCAACTCCACGGCGGTGCCGATACCCGTCGCGAGGGCAGCGCGGTCGGGCGTTAATCAGCGCTGGCAGCGCGGGCAGAAGAAGGTGTTGCGCTGGCCGATGATCTGTTCGCGGATGGTGCCGGGGCAGCGGGGGCAGGGCAGACCGGCGCGGCCGTAGGCATTTAATTGCTGAGCAAAGTAGCCCGGTTTCCCGTCGCCACCGACGAAGTCTTTTAGGGTGGTGCCGCCCTGTTCGATGGCCGCGGCGAGGACGGTTTTGATGGCTTCCACTAGCCGCTGGTAGCGCGGGCGGGAGATTTTGCCGGCGGGGGTCTGCGGGCGAATACCGGCCATAAACAGGGCTTCACTGGCGTAGATGTTGCCGACGCCGACGACGATGCGGCCGTCCATGATGAAGCTCTTTATCGGGGCTTTGCGGTTGCGGGAGGCGATGAACAGGTAGTCGCCGTGGAATTCTTCGCTCAGGGGCTCGGGACCGAGGTGGGCGATGAGTTCGTGACCGGTGATATCGTCGGTGGTCCACAGCAGGGCGCCGAAGCGGCGCGGGTCGTGGAAGCGCAGGCGCTGGCCGCTGTCGAGGAGCCAGTCGATATGGTCGTGTTTTTGCGGCGGCAGTTTACCGTCGACGATGCGCAGGCTGCCGGACATGCCCAGGTGCCAGATGGCGAGGCCTTTGTCGGTTTCCACCAGCAGGTATTTGGCGCGGCGATCCAGGCGCTGAATCCGGGCACCCTGAATCTTCTCGGCAAAGTCCGCATCCACCGGCCAGCGCAGGCTGTGCTGGCGGATCTCACACAGCTTTACCTTTCGGCCCTCAAGATGGGGAGCCAAGCCGCGTTTGGTGGTTTCTACTTCCGGTAGTTCGGGCATCGTTTGGGTTCCGGGTAGCCACTAGGTAGTTCAGTGGCGGCTCCGCTAGCGATGGCCCTTTGCCAGACACGCCGTAAACCCATCCATGGGGGCTCGGCTGCGGCCATCCAGGCCGCAGACGGTCTGGCAAAGGGCCATCCCTATCGAAGCCTTCGCATCGACGGTTGGGTTCTTTCAGGCACAAAAAAGCCCGGAAAACCGGGCTTTTTCGTGAACTAGCAAGGCAATCAATTACTTGATTTTGCCTTCCTTGTACACAACGTGCTTGCGAACAACGGGATCGTATTTTTTGATCTCCATTTTCTCAGGCATGTTGCGCTTGTTCTTGTCAGTGGTGTAGAAGTGGCCGGTGCCGGCGCTGGAATTCAGACGAATCTTGTCACGCATTGTTCTATCTCCAATCTGCTGTCAGAGCAGCAATTAAACTTTTTCGCCGCGCGCGCGCAGCTCGGCCAGTACGCTATCGATACCTTTCTTATCGATAATACGCATGCCTTTGGTGGATACACGCAGCTTAACGAAGCGCTTCTCTGCTTCCACCCAGAAACGGTGGGACTGTAGGTTCGGCACGAAGCGACGCTTGGTGCGGTTTTTGGCGTGAGAAACGTTGTTTCCGGTTACCGGGCGCTTACCGGTTACCTGACATACCTTGGACATCTGATTGGCCTCTTTAAAACTCTCGTGCCCTCAGCTCAAGGGCGGGGCAGGGACTAAATTCGTTATCCAGCGGACCGCGGGATCTGTACAGAATCTGGCCCGGCCGCAAAGAGCGGCGTTTTATACCAGAACACCCTATGGGGGGCAAGTTTTGATCAATGTTTTTGCTGTCTGATTGGCCACTGGGCGCCGAGATCCAATAACGGGCTAGCTTCGAAGCGCGTGACGTGACGCGAAGGTCGAGTGCCGGGGGTTAAATGAGACCTCGTTCTGCAAAGGAACAACCTCCCCCCTCACCGACAATCAGATGGTCCAGCACCCGGATATCCACCAGCGCCAAAGCATCCTTTAACCGCTGGGTAATATGAATATCCGCCTGACTGGGCTCACTCACCCCCGACGGGTGGTTGTGCGCCAGAATAACCGCCGCAGCTCCCTTGGCCAGTGCCGCCTGCACCACCTCGCGGGGATACACGCTCGCCGCATTCAACGTACCCTCAAACAACTCCTCATAGGCAATCACCCGGTGCTGGCTGTCCAGAAACAGACAGCAGAACACCTCCCGGGTGCGGTGGCGCAGCTGCGCAGCCAAATAGTCACGCACCGCCTGCGGACTCGTCAGCGCATCCGAGCGCTTCAGACGCTCTGCCAGATGGCGGCGCCCCATCTCCAGCACCGCCTGCAACTGCACAAACTTCGCATCCCCCAGACCCTTGCCGGCACAGAACGCCTTGCGATCCGCCTCCAACAAAGGTCTAAGCCCACCGAAATCCGACAACAACTGCCGCGCCAGATCCACCGCCGACACCCCCGGCAACCCCGTGCGCAGGAAAATGGCCAGTAGCTCCGCATCCGACAGCGCCTCCGCGCCTCGCGCCAGCAACTTCTCCCGCGGACGCTCCTCCGCCGGCCAATCCGTAATCGCCATAGTCCCTCCCTGGAAACAGTAAATGCCCACGTCCAATGTGAGCCCGAACGCGCACCCAATGGGCCATATGGCCCCGGACACTAAGATGGTAATCTTACGCGTTCTCAGAGTTCCGGAACCACCGAATATGCCCTCTCTGGCCGATAAACGGATACTGCTTGGCGTGACCGGCGGTATCGCCGCCTACAAAAGCGCCGACCTGGTACGCCGGCTCCAGGATCGCGGCGCCACCGTGCGCGTGGTCATGACCGCCGGTGCCCAGGAGTTCGTGCGCCCGCTCACCTTTCAGGCGCTTTCCGGCAACCCGGTGCACACCGACCTGCTGGACCCGGCCGCCGAGGCCGCCATGGGGCACATCGAACTGGCCAAGTGGGCCGATGTGATCCTGATTGCTCCGGCCAGCGCCAGCGTGATGGCGAAGCTCGCCGCCGGCATGGCCGACGACCTGCTCACCACCCTGTGCCTCGCCAGCGAAGCGCCCGTGGTGCTCGCGCCGGCGATGAATCAGGCCATGTGGCGTCATCCCGCCACCCAGGCCAATATGCAGACGCTGCAAAGCCGCGGCGTTACCCTGCTGGGACCGGATGCCGGCAGCCAGGCCTGCGGCGACGTGGGCCCCGGGCGTATGCTGGAGCCGCTGGCAATCGTCGACGGACTGATCCAGCAGCTAGCCCCGGAACAGGTCCTCGCCGGTAAAAAAGTCGCCATCACCGCCGGCCCCACCCGCGAGGCCCTGGACCCGGTGCGCTACCTCAGCAATCACAGCTCGGGCAAGATGGGTTTTGCCATCGCCGCCGCTGCCGCCCGCGCGGGCGCCGAGGTTACCCTGATAGCCGGGCCGGTGCGCCTCGCCACGCCCGCCGGGGTAAACCGCGTGGACGTCATCAGTACCGAGGAAATGCTCGCCGCCGCCGAGCGCGCGGCGGATGACTGCGACCTGTTTATCGCCGCCGCCGCAGTGGTGGACTTCCGCCCCGAAGTAGTCTCTTCACAGAAGATCAAAAAGAGCGAGGGCGACGACCACGACGTGCTGCAGTTGGTGAAAAATCCGGATATCGTCGCCACCATCGCCGCGCGCAGCGACAAGCGCCCGTTCGTGGTGGGCTTCGCCGCGGAGACGGAGAACGTCGTGGAGCACGCCGAGGGCAAACTCGCGCGCAAGAATCTCGACATGATCGTGGCCAACGATGTGAGTGACCCGGAAGGTGGATTCAACAGCGACCGCAACGAGGTGATCCTCATCGACCGCAGCGGCCGCCAGCCGCTGCCGCCGGCGCTCAAGACGGAGCTCGCCAGCCAACTGGTGACACTGATTGCAGACAGGGCCTTTGCGAAGAAATAAAAATAAATAAGAAAGAAATCAACGCTGTACAACACCACAACACACAAGATTCAGAAAATACTGGACCGGTCAGGGTACTGGCCTGGAAAGGCTGGGGAGACGTAAAACCGTCGTGGCTTCAAACAATCAATCTGCCAATCAATCCGCAAGAAAACCGCTGTGGCACAGTAGTCTGACGCTGCCCGCCCTGTTCGCCGCCGCAGTGTGGCTGGGCGGTAGCCACCTGCTGATGACCAAGGTAATCGAAGGGCGCAATACCGACAGTGTGCAGCGGGCCGCGCAACAGGTGGCCGATAACCACGCGCTGCAACTGCAGCAGTTTTTCGCCCAGCGCTTACAGCAGTTGCGCGGGCTGAAGCCGCTGCGGAAATCCAGCATTCGCTCTACGGCCGGCGAGCCCAGCCAGGCATCACTGCAGTTCTTTACCCCGGAGCAGTTGCATGTGGGCGCGGGCCAGCCGCCGCTCAACTTTGCCCTGGTGGATCTGCTGAAGCGCAGCCGCGAAGAGGGCAATCCAAAGCCGGAGTTCCTGCGCGACGGCCAGAACCAGTGGCAGCTCTACAGCGCTCGCGCCGAGGCCGATGGCGCACTGCTGGTGAGCCAGCCATTCGACGTGTTCGAGCGCGCGCTCCGCCAGTTGGACCTGAGTGCCGGTGCCATCCAGATCAATCAGCAGTTCCCCGACGGTCCGGCGCGGTCGCTGTGGAGCTCTCCAGCCGAGGGATCGGAAGTGCAGAGTGCTGCCGCCAGCGCCGCAGTGCCCGGCACCTATCTCAAAATCGTCTTTACGCCGTCGTCGGCGTTCGCCGCCAACCACAGCATTCCCGCCGGTCTGGTGTACGGCATCGCCCTGCTTGGTCTTCTGGGCAGCCTGTTCGGATTGTGGAAACTGATGCCCGCCGACGGCGGCGCGGCGCCCTGGGAGAAAGCCGCCCGCGGCAGCCGCGCTCCGACGAAAGCGGGGCTGCGCAAGGAAGACCTGCAAAAAACCCCTGCCGCGTCGGAAAACGTCAGCACCGCGGTGGCCACCGCACCGGCGCCAGCGGCGCCACAGGCAGAGGAGCCGGATCGCGGCGATTTGATGCGCACCCCGAGCACCGAAATCCCCGCCCACGTGTTCCGCGCCTACGATATCCGCGGCGTCGCCGGCGAGGAGATTAACGAGCCATTTGCCTACCAGCTGGGCCGCGCGCTGGGCAGTATCGCCAAACAGTCCGGGCAGGACGTATTGCTGGTGGGGCGCGACGGCCGCAACAGCAGCGAGCTGTTGCGCGACTGCCTGATTGAGGGGATTCTGGAAAGCGGTTGCGACACCGTGGATCTCGGCCTGGTGCCGTCGCCACTGCTGTACTTCGCCTGCGCCCGCAGCAAGAACGCGAACAGCGGCGTGATGGTCACCGCGAGTCACAACCCGGCGGAGTACAACGGCTTCAAGATTGTGATGAAGGGCCGCCCGCTAGCGGAGGAAAAACTGCAGAAACTGCGCGCCATGATGCAGACCATCCAGTTTGCCAGCGGCCAGGGCAGCCACAACTTCCAGGATGTGAGCGGCCTGTATATCGACGAGATATTCAACGACGTCGCGCTGGCGGGGCAGCCGCGCATCGTCATCGACGCCGGCAACGGCGCCACCTCGGAACTGGCGCCGGAGCTGTTTGAGCAACTGGGTTGTCAGGTGGAAACCCTCTACTGCGAAATAGACGGCAACTTCCCCAACCACGCGCCGGACCCATCGCGCCCGGAAAACCTGCAGGACCTGATCCAGAAGGTGAAGGCGGAAGGTGCCGATCTGGGGATTGCCCTCGACGGCGACGGCGACCGCGTCACCCTCATTACCGGCAGCGGCCGCATCGTGTGGGCGGACCAGCTTGTCATGCTGCTGGCGCGGGATATTCTCGCGCGCAATCCGGGCTCGGATATCGTGTTTGATGTGAAGAGCACCCGCGCACTGGCCAATCTGGTCACTCAGTACGGCGGCCGCCCCATCATGTGGAAAACCGGCCACTCGCCGATGAAAACCAAGATGCTGGAAACCGGCGCCGCGCTCGGCGGCGAACTCTCCGGGCATATTTTTATCAAGGATCGCTGGTACGGTTTCGACGACGGTATCTACGCCGCCGCGCGTATCCTGGAAATCATGGCGCTGCGCGAGCAGAGCCTGGACGAACTGCTCGACTCCCTGCCACACATGGTGAATACCCCGGAAATCCTGCTGCCGGTGCCGGAAAATGCTAAATTCGCACTCATCGACCGCCTGCGCAAAGAGGCTAAATTTGAGCATGCAGACCTCAATACCATCGATGGTCTGCGCATAGAATTCGCCGATGGCTGGGGCCTGGTGCGCGCGTCCAATACCAGTGCCGCGCTGACCCTGCGCTTTGAAGCCGACAACGAGGCCGCTCTCGCGCGCATCCGCGCGCTGGTGGCCGCACAGCTCCACAAACTCGATCCCGCCCTGGCGCTGCCTCAGGTCTGACCTGAGGTATTGCCGGGCCGGTCGTCTCGCTCATGCAGTAAGGAAAACGCTATGTCTCTGGATCAGAAATCCGCCCTGCGCGTCGCGCAGGTGCTCAACGAGGCGCTGCCCTACATCCAGCGCTTTATCGGCAAGACCGTGGTGGTCAAATTCGGCGGCAACGCCATGGTGGACGAGGAGTTGCAAAACAGTTTCGCGCGCGACGTGATCCTGATGAAGCTGGTGGGTATGAACCCGGTGGTGGTGCACGGCGGCGGCCCGCAGATCGGCGACCTGCTGAACAAGCTCAGTATCGAATCCCGCTTTGTGGACGGCATGCGCGTCACCGACAGCCAGACCATGGACGTGGTGGAAATGGTGCTCGGCGGAACCGTGAACAAGCAGATCGTCAACCTGATCAATAAAAACGGCGGCCGCGCGGTGGGTGTAACCGGTAAGGACGGCCTGCTGATCCGCGCCAGAAAGCTGCGCCGCCAGGAGGAAACCGCCGGTCTGCACGCCTCCGAAATCATTGATATCGGCCACGTGGGCGAAGTGGAGAGCGTCAACACCGACGTGATCGAGATGCTGATCAACAGCGACTTCATCCCGGTGATTGCCCCCATCGGCGTGGGTAAACAGGGCGAGTCCTACAACATCAACGCCGACCTGGTGGCGGGTAAGATCGCCGAGTACCTGAGGGCGGAGAAGCTCATGCTGCTCACCAACGTGGCAGGGCTGCAAAACAAGGACGGCAAGGTGCTCACCGGCCTGTCCACCCTGGAGGTGGACGGTCTGATCGCCGACGGCACCATCTACGGCGGCATGCTGCCAAAGATCGCCTGTGCCCTGGATGCGGTGAAGGGCGGTGTGACCTCCGCCCATATCATCGACGGTCGCGTGCCCCACGCGGTACTGCTGGAGATCTTCACCGACAGCGGCGTCGGCACCCTGATCACCAACAACAAACCTCAAGAAGAGACGTGAATCTGGTCACATTCCAGTTGTTAACG
This sequence comes from Microbulbifer harenosus, assembly GCF_005771435.1. Lineage (GTDB taxonomy): Bacteria > Pseudomonadota > Gammaproteobacteria > Pseudomonadales > Cellvibrionaceae > Microbulbifer > Microbulbifer harenosus. Next base: position 98,805 of record NZ_VANI01000004.1, on the reverse strand, counting down.
GTCACTAACAATTGATGCCGTGGCGCCGAATCGTTAGGATTCTGGCGCCGGTTAACGGGCTTTCGGCAAATTCCAGCGGGTTTCTGACGCTCCCCATCCCGGAATTGCCGCTGAGCCGACCAATGAGAACAATTCCGGCACAACAACAAAATCAGTTCCCGGCTGAATATTCCGGGTAAAGGCAGTTAATGAGCAGCGAAAAAATCAATCGGCGCCAGCAGATACTGCAGGCCCTGGCCCATATGCTGGAGGCCAGTCCCGGCGCCCGTATCACCACGGCGGCACTCGCCAAGGAAGTGGGATTCTCCGAAGCGGCGCTCTACCGCCACTTCCCCAGCAAATCCAAGATGTTTGAGGGGCTGATCGAATTTATCGAAGAGACCATCTTCAGCCGCATCAAGATCATCATGCAGGACGAGCCCACCGCGCTCGCCCGCTGCCAGAAAATCCTGCACCTGGTGCTGGCCTTCTGCGAACGCAACCCCGGTATCACCCGCCTGCTCACCGGCGACGCCCTCACCGGCGAGACCGAGCGCCTGCACAGCCGCATTCTGCAACTGTTCGACCGCCTGGAAACCCAGCTGAAGCAGATCCTGCGCGAAGCGGAGCTGCGCGAACAGCTGCGCCCCGCGATCCCACTGACCGCCGCCGCCAACCTGTTGCTGGCAAGCGCCGAGGGCCGCATCGTCCAGTATGTGCGCAGCGGCTTCAAACGCCGCCCGACGGAATTCTGGGCAGAGCAGTGGCCGGTACTGGTTGCTGGATTCTTCAGGGAGAGTGCGCTGGCTGCGCAGGGTTAAGCCAGTTCTGTTTAGGCTGCTGTGGCGGCACTGCTGCCGGCAAACCAATTATTTGCCGGCTATTTCCTGATAACGACTGGCGGCGAGGTCAAACTCGCTGTTGATCGCCTGGGCTTCTTTTTCCCGCAGAGAGAGACGCTCGCTGACCACTTCGACTTCCTTGCGCAGATTCGCGATCCGCTCCAGCAGTTCCGGTGCTACGGCACCGCCATTGCGCTGGGTGCGCGCGGCAGTGGACTCTTCGTGTTCGATCTGGCGGTTCAGGGAGGCAATGTTGGAACGCAGGATCGCCATGTCCTGCTGCACGATGGCGAGCTTGCGCTTGCGCGCGGACTCTATGTCGGCAACGCTGTTGTAGCGCTTGAGCAGTTGCAGGTCCGCCGCCTCCCGCGCCTCGCGGCGCTCCTTTTCCGCCAATTGCTCGCCGGTAAGCTCTGGCGCCACCACCTCCAGCACCCGCCCGGTTGAGGTCAAAATCTCATAACCACCGGCCACGTAACGGGGAGGTACCTGATCATCCAGCACCTGTACGCCGTGTTCGTTGGTGTAGCGGTACAGCTTCCTGCCATCCCACCCCTGAGTGGAAGCGCCGGCATCCAGTGTCAGAAGGACGCCGGCCATTGCCAGCGCAAATGCGGTTTTCACGCCTGCCTCGTCATTAATATATGCGCGCCAATTATTTTGGGGTCAGCAGAAGCCGTTTCACGCGCCTCATTCCTATGACGAGCTCTGAAGTTCAGCCCTCAGAACTTACGCCATAGCGCTGCCGATAGTCGATGATCCGCTGCAACAGCTCGTCGCTGGCGGCCTGCGACTTAAGATAGGAAATAATATCGTCCAGTTCCACAATGCCGATCACAGGAATGCCGTATTCCCTTTCTACTTGCTGGATCGCCGACAGCTCGGAATCCTCCCCAGCCTTCTCCTGACGGTTCAGGCCAATCACCACCCCGGCGGGCTCGGCTCCCTGGGAGTGGATGATCTGCATCACTTCGCGCACCGCGGTACCCGCAGTAATCACGTCGTCAATGATCAAAACCTTGCCTTTAAGCGGCGCACCCACTAAGGTTCCGCCCTCGCCGTGGTCCTTGGCCTCTTTTCGGTTGTAACAGAAGGGTTTGTCTACGCCTTTCTGCGCCAGTGCCACCGCGGTCACCGCACCCAGCGGGATGCCCTTGTAGGCCGGCCCGAAAATGACATCAAACTCCACACCTGAGGCAATAATCGCCTCCGCGTAGGCATTGCCCAGTGCGGCGAGCGCTGCGCCGCTGTGGAAACGGCCGGCGTTGAAGAAGTAGGGACTCTGGCGCCCGGATTTCAACGTAAAATCTCCGAAACAGAGCACATCGTGCTCCAGGGCCAGTTCAATAAAGTCGCGCTGGTACTGCTGCATGGCAATTTGATAACTATTGGCTAAGGTGAAGGATAACCCCCGGAAAATGGGGGCGACGATCATAGAATGTTCAGACGAATAACGACTGCAATTTTACACAGTCCGCTGGTAAGGGGCTAATAATGCGAATAGTGAGTTTGTCCGTGGATGGAGTGCACCAGGCGGCACAGCGCGGGCTCTACGACTGGCTGGCAGATCAGGACGCGGACATCATCTGTCTGCAGGATCTGCGCTCACTGGAACCGGAACTGGATCATCCCATTTTCCATCCGGACGGTTACTACAGCTATTTCTTCGATTCCGGCACTCCCCACGAGAATGGCGTCGCCATCTATACGCGCGCCCAGCCCAAGGCACTGATCTACGGCATGGGCTTTGCCAATGGCGTCGACATGTACGGCCGTTACCTACAGGCGGATTTCGAACGCCTGAGCGTCGGCTCACTGCTGGCTCCGGTGGCGACTGATGAGGCCTCGCTGGAAGTGAAAGTGCAGTTTTTCGACGATATGCAGGCACATCTGGCCAAGATCAGCCGCAAACGCCGCGACTTCATCTTCTGCGGCAACTGGGGCATGGCGCACCGCCGCGCCGATGTGGAGAACTGGCAGGACCACCAGGACACCCCCGGCTTCATGCGCCACGAGCAGCGCTGGCTCGACCAGCTGTTCAACGAGATCGGCTACGTGGACGCCTTCCGCCGCATCGTGAAAGACCCCGATGAGTTTACTTGGTGGCCGAGCGGCAAGGTGGGCGAGGGCGATGGCTGGCGCACCGACATGCAGATCGTCTCCCAGACGCTGAAAAACAAGATCGAGTACGGCGCCATTAACAAGAATGTGGCGTTCTCCAGCCACCTGCCGGTGATCATGGATTACGATCTGGAAGTCTGATGGTCGCCTGAGCCGGGCTGAATAGGGCACTAAAACGGGCGTATCGAGAACTCGATGCGCCCGTTTTTATTTACTGGATACGGGAAGCCGCAAGCTTGATATCAGCGTCGCGCCACGCGCGCTGGAAGCGGCCCTCAATCAATGCCGCCTCCTCCGTTTTTTCCTGGGCGCGCAGCGCCTGGGCAAGCCCGAACAGGCCCCAGCCATTGGCCGGGTACCGCGACAGGTTCTGCCAGTACACCGTTTCCGCCTCCGCCGGGCGCCCCGCGGCCAGCAAAATGGCCCCCAGCGCAAGCCGCGGCGGATAGTGCCACTCGTTCGGCTCGGTATACACAAGCCCCTCTTCAAGGCGCACCGCACGCTCAAGATGACCTATCGCGGTGGCGTAATCCTTTCTCGCCGCCGCCAGCTCCCCTGCCAGCACTTCCGGTGCGATGGCCAGAATCTGCTTGGCGCTGTTGGGCGAGAACATCGCGTAGTCCAGCGATGGACTGGCGGCAATGGTCTGCACCTGCTTCAGTTCCGCTTCCGCACGGTCCAGCTGCCCTTTGCCGATGAAGGCGAGACCGCGCACATAGTGCCAGGCACCGGTGAGGAACGGGTCCTGCGCCGGCTTCGGCAGCGCCAGCACCTGATCCCATTTGCCAAACCGCGCCAGCGACCAGTAGGGAATTACGCGGAAGCCCGCCAGCATCGGCATCTGCGCGAGGGATTCATCACTGACCTGCGCCGCGGTCTTTTCTGCGGCGTCGATCGCCGCGGCACTGCGCCCCTGGGCGGTGGTGGCGAACCACAGGAAGTGGAGGTTGTGCGGGTAATAGGCCATGGGGTAAAGGCCCTGGGCGCGGCACTGGCTGATGTAATCCTCGTCCGCGGCAATGGCGCGCTCATTGGCACTCGCGGAATCCGCGTAGCGGCCGACACGCTGGTAGATATGTGCCGGCATATGCACGATGTGGCCGGCGCCAGGCATCAGGCCGCGCAGGGTATCCGCGGCTTTTTCCGCGCGCTCCGGTGTGTCGGTGGGTTCGATCAGGTGGATATACAGGTGCAGGGCACCCGGGTGTTCGGGGTTCTGCGCCATCACCTTTTCCAGCAGCGCGACGATTTCCTCGGTGCCTGCATAGGGTGTGCCGTCCCGCATCCAGTAATTCCACGGCCGCAGGTCCATCATCGACTCCGCGTACAGGGTGGCGATATCCAGATCGTCGGGATACTTCTGCGCCACCTGGGCCATGGCTGCGGCATAGGCCACATCCGCCTTTTTGCGCTCCGTCGGGTCACCGGTATAGCGGTTACTCAGCGCCTCGATCAGCGCGCGCTCCCGTGCACTGGCACTGCTCGCCAGGGCCTGCGCCTTGCGTACCAGCTCGCGCGCCTGCGGCTCTGCCTCCGGATCCATCGGCGCATTGATGTTTGGCCCGAGCACCAGCGCCTGCCCCCAGTAGGCCATGGCGCAATCCGGGTCCAACCGCGCCGCTTCGCGGAACGAACGGCCGGCTTCCGCGTGGTTGAAACCGTAGGCGAGGTTCACGCCCTGATTGATGTACTGCTGCCCCTTCTCAGAGGCGCAGCTCACCGGGAAGGTGTGTTTGCCGAGATTCTGCAGGCGGGGGGCGAGGCTACCTGTGGGCGAGGGTTGATCGCCGACGTCAGGCTCGTGGTAGTGCTTGTGGCGGGCGCTCGGCTCCTCGCGGGTTTCCTGCGCAGCGATGGGCAGCGCACCGGTCACCAACGCGGCAAACACCGCAGCAAGGGACATTCTTGTCATCGGCTCTCTCGCTATTTTGGTTGAGGTTCCTGGAGCGAACCTGGAGAACAGCCTATGACAAAACGGGCGGCGGCCCGCCACTTGAAGTGGCAAAGTCCGCCTGTTTTTGAAGTGACGGCCTGACTACTCTGCCAGCGCCTTTTTCTGGATCTCGATCAGCTCGCGGATGCCCGCCTTGCCCAGCGCCAGCATTTCGGCAAACTGCTGCTCGGAGAACGGCGCGCCCTCCGCGGTGCCCTGCACCTCAATCATGCCGCCGTCTTCCGCCATCACCAGATTCATATCGGTGTCGGCGTTTGAATCTTCCGGGTAATCCAGATCCAGCACCGGTACACCGCCGTAGATGCCCACGGAAATCGCCGCCACCATATTTCTCAGCGGATCGGTGGCAATCATTTTCTCCCGCTGCATATAGCGAATGGCATCCACCAGCGCCACACAGGCGCCGGTGATGGATGCGGTGCGGGTGCCACCGTCTGCCTGGATCACATCGCAGTCGAGAGTGATCTGGTGTTCGCCCAACAGCGTCAAATCTACCGCTGCGCGCAGGGAGCGGCCGATAAGACGCTGGATCTCCACCGTGCGCCCGCCCTGCTTACCGCGCGCCGCCTCGCGCCCCATCCGGGAGCCGGTAGAGCGGGGCAGCATGCCGTACTCCGCGGTAAACCAGCCACTGCCCTTACCGCGCAAAAACCGCGGAACTTCCGCCTCAACCGACGCGTTGCAGAGCACCTTGGTATCGCCGAACTCCACCAGCACCGACCCCTCCGCGTGACGGGTGTAGTGGCGGGTGATGCGCACATCGCGCAGTTGCTCTGGTTTGCGGCCGCTCGGTCGCTGCATATAACACCTCATGTTCTATCAAATAAGATCCTTCAAGGCCGGCCATTATAGCCATCAAATCCGGCTATCACCCTGTGCTATGCTTTGCCGCTCTTTTTTCCACCCCGATTCCAGGGCACCTTTAAAAAACCGCTGCGAGCGGGCGCCGCCAGGCACATCCGCAGTAGATTTTCAGAGGTGCCTGCAAAGCTTTTCTGGAGCACGGCATTATGGCCAACGACAAAGTGCGCAGCATGACCGCCTTCGGGCGCGCGGAAGTGAACTACTCCACCGGCACCGCCGTGTGGGAAATGCGCTCCGTCAACCATCGCTACCTGGAGCCCCACTTCCGCCTGCCGGAAGCCGCCCGCGCACTGGAGCCCAAACTGCGCGAGCTGCTGCGCAAGAACCTGAACCGCGGCAAGGTAGAAATGACCCTGAACCTCAAGGCCAACAGCGGTGAAGTAACCGGCCTGCAGATCAATCAGGCGCTGGTCGAGGAACTGGTCAGGGCCGCAATGCAGGTGACCCCGGAAAGCCAGCCACTCAATCCGCTGGAAGTACTCAAGTGGCCGGGTGTCATCGCCGAGCCGGAAACCGACACCGCCGAACAGGCCCGCGCCATCCTCGACGGCTTCCAACAGGCGCTGACGCAGGTGGTGGACAACCGCGAGCGCGAGGGGGCGGAACTGGCTGGCTTTATCGAAGCGCGCATCAAGGGCATCGGCGAACAGGTCGCAAAGGTGCGCGCGCTGCTGCCGCAGATACTGCAGAACCAGCGCGAGAAGTTGAAAACCCGCCTGCAGGAGCTGCTGGAGGAAATCGACAAGGACCGCATTGAGCAGGAGATCGCCCTGCTGGCACAGAAGGCCGACGTCGACGAAGAACTCGACCGCCTGGACGCCCACATCACCGAGACCCGCCGGGTGCTTAAAAACGGTGGTCCCATCGGCCGGCGTCTGGATTTCCTGATGCAGGAGTTCAATCGCGAGGCGAATACGTTGTCGTCAAAAGCGGTGGTGACCGATACCACCCAGGCCGCGGTGGAGCTGAAAGTGCTGATCGAGCAGATGCGGGAGCAGGTGCAGAATATCGAATAGTTTTCAGGTGTCTTCCGGCATGCCGGGCAAAACCGCACTGCTGCTCGCCAAGCAGTGGCCCGAGCCAGCGTCTACCGCCGCCGGCCGGCGCACGCTGGATATTCTCGATCTACTGGCGGAGGCGGGCTACCGGATTGAAATCGCCAGCCCCGCACAGCCCACACCATTTCAGGCCAGCACAGGTTACGGCGAGCATCAGATCGCGGTCAACGACGACCGTTTTGATGCCTGGGTGCGCGCACTGGATCCCGCACTGGTGATTTACGATCGCTTTGTCATGGAGGAACAGTTTGGCTGGCGGGTACACGCGCAGTGCCCGAAAGCGGTCACCCTGCTCGACACCAGCGATTTCCACAGCCTGCGCGAGGCGCGCCACCAGGCACTGAAAAGCGGGCAACCACTGGACCTGTTTCACCCCATCGCCGAGCGCGAAGTGGCGGCCATGGCGCGCTGCGATCTCGCGGTAATGATTTCGCAAGTCGAGGTGGAGCTGCTGAAACAGCACTTCGCCCTGCCGGACTGGCAGCTGTACTACCTGCCCTTCCTGGTGCGGGAACTGCCCGATATGAATTCATTGCCGGGCTTTGACGCGCGCCGCCACTTGGTGATGATCGGTGGGTTCAAACACGCCCCCAACCGCGATGCCACCAATTGGTTTGCCGAGGCCATCTGGCCGCGACTGCACCCACTGCTGCCCGGTGTGGAGTGCCACGTATACGGCGCCTACTCGGATCACGCGATGCATCGACTCACCAGTCCCAAGACAGGCTTGCGCATTTACGGGCGCGCCGACGACGCCCTGACCACGCTTGCGCGCTACCGACTGAACCTGGCGCCACTGCGCTTCGGCGCCGGGCAGAAAGGCAAAATTCTGGACGGCTGGCTCTCCGGCACACCTACGGTTACCACACCTGTAGGCGCCGAATCCATGGCCGGTGAGGGCGATTGGGGATACCCGCTCAGTGACGATGCGGATCAGTTTGCGCAAACCACGGCGCGCCTCTATCAGGACAAAACCGCATGGCTCAGGGTGCGCGATGCCGGCTGCCGCGCACTTGCCGACAACTTTTGCTACACGCAGCATGCGGCGGCATTTATCGAGCGACTGGAAAATATCACCGCGAACCTGCAGGAGCATCGCAAGCGCAATATTTGGGGGCGCATCCTGAGGCGCACCGAGCATCGTGCCGAGGAATTCATGAGCCGCTGGATCGAAGCCAAGAACAAGGCTGCCGGCACATAAATCGGCGTTAACACTCGCGCCATCACCACGACCTGATGAGCAATATTTTGCTCATTTTTTTAGGGTTAGCGGTTTTATGTGCAAAAAAATTCCCAAAATATAAGCTTGGTGCTATTTTTGAGTGAATTTTTGCTCAAAATGCGTTTATGAAATCACTGACGGTGCAAATACTCGTGGACGGCCAGTGGCAGGACGCCGCCGAACTGACTCTGTCCCAGCCGGAGCGGGGTGCCGCCAGCCCCACAACCCTGGGCTACAACCTCGACTACGCCCTGCGGTGGATGGAGCGGGACGATGAACACGCCTGCAGCCTCAACCAGCCGGTGGCGATAATGATCGCCCACGAAGCACCGCAATGGCTTCGCTTTCTCGAAGACATTGTTCCCTCCGGTGCAGCCCGGCGCTACTGGGTGAACTATCTCGGACTGCAAAGTGCAACGGCGGCACAACAGGACACAGCGCTGCTGGAGAAGGGCACCATAGCACCGGTGGGTAATCTACGAATCAAGGAAGCACTGCCTCCACGGCAGGAAGACAGCACCCTGCACTTGCGGCGCTTTAACGTGACGGATGTTATCGAACGGCACACGGATTTTCTCGAATATGCACAGCAAATGGGGGCCATCAGCGGCGGCGCTACCGGCGCCGGTGGCGAAGCGCCGAAATTGCTGCTGCGCTGCTCAAAAGAAAATGCCATCTGGATCGACACTTACCAGGATGACTTCACCAATTCCGACGAACACTACCTGGTGAAATTCCCGCGGGGTAATAGAGGCGTCGACGATTGCGACATCCTCCGCGCCGAATATCACTTCTACCACGAGCTGGAAGCGATGGGTGTGGAAACCATCGCCACAAAGAATATGCGGCTAATGGAAGGGGAGCGCTATCCGTCGCTGTGGCTACCCCGGTTTGATGTGTGCTGGCATGACGGTAAGTGGCAGCGATACGGGCTGGAATCCGTGTTATCGATACTCGATAAACCGGCGGGCAGTTACCTCAACCATTTTGACACTCTCGACACGCTGTGCGAACTGCTCGGCAAAAGAGGTGAAGATTTTGACCAGGAAGCCTTCGTCTGCGAATGGATTAAACGCGACCTGCTCAATATTGCCTTCGCAAATTCAGACAACCACGGACGCAATACTGCTTTTATTAAAAACAACGGCTCGATACGACTGTCACCAATTTATGACTTTGCCCCCATGAAAGCAGACCCGGAAGGCATTACCCGAACCATGACCTGGGGAAGTCCCTACGAGGAGGGGGGAGAATATCACTGGGAGAAAATTGCGGAAAAACTGGGTTCACGATGCCCCCCACAAAAGATACTGCAAACACTGCGGCAAACGGCCGGACAACTGCAGGGGTTGAAAGGCCGGCTGCAACGGCGGGGGGTGCCCGAGCGGATTTTATCCATGCCCGCGGTTGGGTTCGATTTTCTGGATCAAAAACTGAAACGCTGGGACCTGATATGATCCTCAACGCAGAACAGAGACAAGCCCTTCTGATCGAATTGCTGACGAACTACATGTTGGGAAAACTTACCCAAGGACAACTACTGCAGTATTTACGCAAGGAAATACTCGGCCTCAACCAAACTCAGTACGCCGAACTCGTCAATATAAGCCGACGAACACTCTCGGACCTGGAGCGGGACAAGAGCAGCCCCGCGAATACGGTTATCAATAAAGTATTCAAGCCCTTCGGCTTGCGGGCGGGCCTGGTACCTATACACACCCACGTGGTGCAAAAACTTCTGACACAGCAAGTGAAGCAATAAATTCAACAACCCGCTGCTATCTTGCACAGGTCATCCTTGCGCCCACCACGCCCGCGCGGCTTTCCTGTTTTTACTCCGCTTTATCTCAGCCAGATGAAAACTCTTTGTGCGCCACCCGCGGAGACTTCCGTCACAGACCCAAACCCACCTAAAACGCGCGTACCAAGTAAATCCTGATTTTGGCGCAAATTCCAAAGAGTTGTCCCAATTTTCAATTGCGGGCGCAACCATCTTCCTCGTTAAACCATTACCTCGAAACGTTGATACAACAAAATTGTACTTGGCATTCGGGGCCTACTGCCCAGGAGTTCCGCAGTGTGGTTGACGACGGCTCTACCCAGCTCCGTCGATAAAAATAATTATGGAGAAATTCGCAACAATGAAATTTTCAGCATTATTGAAACAGCGACCCGGCGCCGTGCTCGGCGCAGCAACACTGTTGTTCAGTGCCACTTTCGGCATGAGTTTCACTGCGCAGGCGGTGGAACCGGAGCTGTCCGCTATGGCGGTGGCGCCGGACGAAGTGGTGACAGACCGCATCATCGTGAAATACAAGAGCACCATGGCGGGTGCCAATGCGATGTCCATGTCGCAGACCGCAATGGACCGTATTGCGCAAACCGCAGGGCACCGCGTCACACATATGCGCCGTCTCGCCACCGGGGCACAGTTGATGAAGCTGGAGCAGCGCACCAGTAAAGCGGAACTCGATGCCATTATCGCGCGCCTGCAGCAGGACCCGCAGGTGGAATACGCCGAACCCGACCGTTTGATGCAACCCATGGCTGTCCCCAACGACACCAACTACAACCAGCAGTGGCATTACTTTGAAGCCACCGGCGGCCTGAACCTGCCGACCGCCTGGGATGTGACTCAGGGAGAAGGCGTGGTAGTGGGAGTAATCGACACCGGTTACCGCCCGCACGCGGACCTGAACGCCAATATCCTGCCGGGTTACGACATGATCTCCGACACCACGGTAGCCCAGGATGGAAACGGTCGCGACTCCGATGCCAGTGATCCTGGCGACTGGTCTCCCGCCGGTGCTTGTGGCGCCGGGCAACCCGCGCGCAACAGCAGTTGGCACGGCACCCACGTGGCCGGCACCATTGCCGCTGTGACCAACAACGGCACCGGTGTGGCGGGTGTGGCGTATAAATCCAAGATTGTGCCTATTCGGGTGCTGGGCCGCTGCGGCGGTTACACTTCGGATATTGCCGACGGCATAATCTGGGGCGCTGGCGGTAGCGTCAGCGGTGTGCCGGCCAACCAGAATCCCGCGCAGGTTCTTAACCTGAGCCTCGGCGGCAGCGGCAGCTGTGACACCACCACCCAAAACGCCATCAATACTGCTCGCAGTCTAGGTACCACCGTGGTAGTAGCCGCGGGCAACTCCAACGCCAATGCCGGCAACTACAGTCCCGCCAGCTGTTCCGGTGTCATTTCCGTGGCGTCCACCAACCGCGCCGGCAGCCGCGCCTATTACTCCAACTACGGCAGCGTGGTGGATGTGGCGGCACCGGGCGGTGAAACCTCAGTGAGCTCCAACGGCGTGCTGTCCACCCTCAACAGTGGCAGTCAGGGCCCAGGTAGTGACAGCTATGCCTTCTACCAGGGCACCAGTATGGCCGCGCCGCATGTGGCCGGTGCCGCCGCACTGCTGTACGCAGTGGATAGCGGCATCACACCGAGCGACGTGGAGTCCATCCTGAAGAACACCGCGCGCAGCTTTCCCGGCACCTGCAACCAGTGCGGCTCCGGTATCGTGGATGCCTCCGCAGCGGTCGCGGCAGCCAACGGTGGCGGCGGCAGTGATCCGGAACCCGGCGACGGCGAACTCACCAACGGCGTCGCGGTGACCGGCCTTTCCGCCAGCAGTGGACAGGCCCTGTACTTCACGCTTGAAGTGCCGGCCGGCGCCAGCAACCTCAGCTTCTCTATCTCCGGTGGCAGCGGCGATGCGGACCTGTATGTGCGCTATGCCAGCCAGCCCACCACCGGCAGTTACGATTGCCGCCCCTATCTGAATGGCAACAACGAAACCTGCAATATCAGCAATGTGCAGGCGGGGACTTACCACGTGATGCTGCAGGCCTACAGCAGCTTCTCCGGCGTCAGCCTTACGGGCAGCTTTGACGAGGGCGGCAGTGGCGGTGGCGCCACAGGCTGGACCGAAAGCAACCTCTCGGGCGCTTCGGGGTCCTGGCAGCACTTCACTCTGGATGTGAACAGCGGCATGGCGGCGCTGGAAGTACTGATGAGCGGCGGCAGTGGCGACGGCGACCTGTACGTACGGTACGGCGCACAACCCACCACCAGCAGCTACAACTGCCGCCCCTACCGCAACGGCAATAACGAGAGCTGCAGTTTCAGCAATCCACAGGCCGGCACCTGGTATATCAGTATCCGCGGTTACAGCGCCTATTCAGGCGTCACACTGCAGGCGGAAGCCGCGCCCTGATCGCGAACCGATCCGCTCGATTCCAAACTAATTCACCTCTTCCTTTCTGGCCGGCATCCGCCGGCCTTTTTACTGCTTACTTTCCCGCTTCCAGAACGATGCGATAGCGCGCTTTGCCGCTCTCCAGCCGCTCGAACGCTTCGTTTACCGCACTCATGGGAAAGTGCTCCACTTTTGGCGCGATCCCGTGGCGGGCGGCAAATTCGAGCATATCCGCAATGGTGGCGGGGCTGCCCACGGGCGAACCCGAGACCTGGCGTTGGGTCATCAGCAGATTGAACACATTGAGATCCAGCGGCGCGGTGGTGGCACCGACAAAGTGCAGGCGACCGCGGGGCCTCAGCGTGGCGAGGTAAGTGTTCCAGTCCAGCTTCACGTTCACGGTGGAGATAATCAGGTCAAAACTGCCGGCGGCGGCCTTCAACGCTTTGGGATCGCGACTGTCCAGCGTGTGGTGCGCCCCCAGTGACAGCGCCTCGTCGCGTTTGCTGTCGCTTGAGGTAAACGCCGTCACTTCACAACCCCAGGCATTCAGGAACTGCAGGGCGAGATGGCCGAGGCCGCCAATGCCAATGACGCCGGCGCGGCTGTTGGGTTTGATGTCGAACTGCACCAACGGGTTGTACACGGTGATGCCCGCGCAGAAGAGCGGGCCGACCACTTTCGGGTCGAGCCCCTCGGGGATCGGCACCACACTGCTGGCACTGGCGCGCACCCTGTCAGCAAAGCCACCGTGGTGGCCGATGATGGTGGGCTGAGCCTGAGAGCAGAGATTTTGATTGCCGGTGTCGCACTCGCCACAGTGGCCGCAGAATCCAGCGTGCCAGCCGAGCCCGACACGCTGGTCTTTCTTCAGGTGGCTAACGCCGTCGCCCAGTGCCGCGATACGGCCCACCACCTCGTGCCCGGGCACAACAGGAAAGGCGGTCATGCCCCATTCGTCATTCACCACGCTCACATCACTGTGGCAGAGGCCGCAGTACTCCACCGCGATTTCCACCTGGCCGGGGGGAAGGCTGCCCGGGTCATAGCTGAAGGGCTTGAGCTCGGCACCGGCGCTGTCGGCGGCGTAGGCGTTGATCATGGTGACTCCCATTTGTGTTGGCGGTGAATAGGTGACAATAGCGTACGGATTTCGGAATCCGGTCTCCGCTGGACATTGTTCACGTCGCGGCCTGTGGCAACATTACCCGCGAGGTCAAAACAACGATAACGATATAGACAATTTCCGAGGTGTCCGTGGGACTCGTTACCGCCGCCATTCCATTTTTCCTGCTCGCCGTACTGATTGAACTGGCACTGGACCGCTGGCGCGGCTGGGGCCTGTACCGGCTGAACGACGCCATCGGCAGTCTCGGCGCCGGCATACTCAGCCGCATCCTCGGTCTGGTGCGGGCGGGCATCCTGGTGCTGTTCTACATTCCCCTGTACCAATGGCTGGAACCCGTCTACCGGCAGCTCGGTATCAGCTGGTCCCTCGACAACCCCTGGCACCTGCTGCTGGCCGTGATCGCGTACGACTTCTGTTACTACTGGAAGCACCGCGTCAGTCACGAAATCAATATCTTCTGGGCGGAGCATCTGGTGCACCACCAGAGTGAGGACTACAACCTCACCACCGCGCTGCGCCAGTCCAGCGACCTGGTGCCGCTGGGCTGGATCTTCTACCTGCCGCTGCTGTTGATCGGCCTGCCGTGGGAACTGCTGGTCACCGCCGGCGCCATCGACCTGATCTACCAGTTCTGGGTGCACACCCAGAAGATTCCCGCTTTTAAAAGAGGGATGCGCTGGATGGAATGGATCCTCGTCACCCCCTCCAACCACCGGGTGCACCACGCCCAGAACAAGGTGTATGTGGACCGCAATTACGGCGGCGTGCTGATTATTTGGGATCGCCTGTTCGGCACATACCAGGAGGAGCTGGACGAGGAACCCTGCATCTATGGCGTGCGCAAACCGCTGAACAGCTTTGATCCGCTCGCCGCCAACCTGCAGCACTTCAAGCGCATGTGGCTCGACGCGGTGTACACCAAAAGCTGGAAGGAAAAACTTACCCTGTGGTTCCGCGCCACCGGTTACCGCCCCGCGGATGCAGAGGCGGCGATGCCGGTGCCCAGTTGCGATCTGGCCAATTTCCAGCGCTACGACCCCAAGGTCGCCCGCGGCCTGCGCTGGTATGCGCTGGCGCAGCACCTGGTTTATTCCATCGCCACGCTCGCGCTGCTGCAGTACGGCAAAACCCTGGACTACGCCACCACCGCGCTGCTGGTGCTGATGCTGGTGGCGGGGCTGGTGGTGAACGGGCGTATTCTGGATGGCGAAGTGCGCACCCGCTTGTGGGAACCGGGCCGGCTGGGCGCGCTGCTGGCCGCGCTGCCGCTGTTGCCCCAGGCGACCTGGGCCGCGGTTGCCGGCTATTGTGTGGCCAGCGCCGCGCTCTGGTGGTGGTTGGTTTTTAATGGCAAAGGCGATACAGTCGCCTCCGTTAGTCATTAACGTTAGGAATCCGCTGTAGCCCGCACTTTTGCTGAGTCCGGGTTGAGTTTCCGCAGGCACTCCCGGCCGGCTTCAGCCACCTGTCTCCCCGTGACAGGTGGCTGAAAAAGCCCAACACTTTTGCCCCCAGCACCGGTCGGGGGACTGCCTGTCTCGCATCCGTTATACTCCCCGCCAATCTGTTCCCACTCACTACCACTGCAGCAAGGTTCGCCGTGTCCACAGGTACTCTTTATACGGTCTCTGCGCCCTCCGGCGCCGGTAAAACCAGCCTCGTGAAAGCGCTGATCGAGGCCGACACCCAGGTCACCGTATCCGTGTCCCACACCACCCGGCCCATGCGTCCGGGTGAGATCGAGGGCATCAACTATCATTTCGTGAGTCGCGACGAGTTCGTGCACATGCTCGGTGAAAGCGCGTTTCTGGAACACGCCCAGGTATTCGAGAATTTCTACGGCACCTCCAGGGCCTGGGTGGATGAAACCCTGGCCAGCGGTCGCGATGTGATCCTGGAAATCGACTGGCAGGGCGCGGCGCAGGTGCGCCGGCTGATGCCGGAGACGGTAGGCATATTCATTCTGCCGCCGTCGCAGCAGGCACTGCTGGAGCGCCTGACCGGGCGCGGCCAGGACGATCAGGCGGTGATCGACAAGCGCATGGCGCAGGCGATCAACGAAATGTCCCACTATGTGGAGACGGATTACTTGGTCATCAACGACGACTTCACCACCGCGCTGGCCGAACTGCGCGCCATCATGGTGGCGGAGCGCCAGCGGCTGGTGCGGCAGCAGGAGCGGCACAGTGCGTTGCTGCAGTCGCTGTTACGGACGCAGTAAGCCACCCGTTCTAAACGTATTCCGTGGCGGCGGCGCTACCGGGTATAGGTTTGTGAGACACGGGCTAGGCGCCCCCCCTCAACCCATCCATGGGGGCTCTTCCGCGAGGTCCCTCTCGCGGAAGGTCTCACAAACCTATACCCGGCATCGCCACCTTCGCATCTTGATCCGTGCACTGTTCGATTTGCGTACACCGCGCGGTCCGGTAGAATAGCTACCCCCAATCCATCCGGGTCTAAACCCGGCGGACGACAGAATTCGCTCTTTCTCGCCCACCCGGGCGTACCCACACTGGAACAGAAGATTTATGGCACGTATTACCGTTGAAGATTGCCTCGACCACGTAGACAACCGCTTTGAACTGGTGATTGTCGGCAGCAAGCGCGCCCGCCAGATCGCCACCGGCGGCCGCGACCCGTTTGTACCGGAAGAAAACGACAAGCCCACCGTGATCGCCCTGCGCGAAATCGAAGAGGGCTTCGTGGACGCCAGCATCCTCGACGAGCCGGAAGAAGAGCCAGTCCGCCGAGCCGCGCCGGCACCTGTATTCCTGTCCGAGCAGGACCTGTAATCCGGTTACCGACGTATTGATGCAGGATTTGCAGGAAATCTAAGAGGCGAGCGCGGCTTTGCATACTATCGACAGTCTGGCCCATCGCCTCTCGTCCTATCTTCCGCCCGATCAGATCCAGTTCGTCCGCCGCGCGTACTTCTATGCGGAACAGGCCCACGACGGCCAGACGCGGCGCTCTGGTGAACCCTACATTACCCATCCCCTCGCCGTCGCCACCATCCTGGCGGGCATGCACATGGACGCCCAGAGTCTGGCCGCGGCCATGCTGCACGACGTGATCGAAGACACCGGCATCCCCAAGGCGGCACTGGCGGAACAGTTCGGCGACGAGGTGGCGGACCTGGTGGACGGGGTCTCCAAGCTCACCCAGTTCGAAACCGACAGCCCGGCGGAAAAACAGGCGGAGAACTTCCAGAAAATGGCGCTGGCCATGGCGCGGGATATCCGCGTAATTCTGGTCAAGCTCGCCGACCGTTTGCACAACATGCGCACCCTCGGCTCGCTGAAACCGGAAAAGCGCGCGCGCATCGCCCGCGAAACCCTGGAAATCTACGCGCCCATCGCCAATCGCCTGGGTATGAACGATGTGCGCATCGAGTTCGAGGACCGCGCCTTTTTCGCCATCTACCCGCTGCGCGCCAGCCGCCTGCGCGCCGCGCTGGTGGCCGCACGCGGCAACCGCAAGGAACTGCTGGAAAAGATCCAGAACGCCATCGAGCTGCGCCTGGAGCGGGAAAATATCGATGCGCTGGTAATCGGGCGCGAGAAGCACCTGTTCAGCATTTATCAAAAGATGCGCTCGAAGAAGAAGTCGTTCAAGGAAATCATGGACGTCTACGCCTTCCGCATCATCGTCGACAGCGTGGATACCTGTTATCGCACCTTCGGCGTTATCCACAACTTGTACAAGCCGGTGATCAGCGAGTTCAAGGACTATATCGCCATCCCCAAATCCAATGGTTATCAGTCCTTGCACACGGTGTTGCTGGGCATGCACGGGGTGCCGATCGAGGTGCAGATCCGCACCAAGGAAATGGACGAGATGGCCAACAGCGGCATCGCCGCCCACTGGCTGTACAAGTCCTCCGGGGATGAGGTGTTGAACACCGGCGGCACCAGCCAGGTGCGCGCGCGCCGCTGGGTACAGGGCCTGCTGGAGATGCAGCAGCGCGCCGGCGACTCGCTGGAGTTTATCGAAAACGTGAAGATCGACCTCTTCCCGGACGAGGTCTATGTATTCACGCCCAAAGGCAAAATCATCGACCTGCCCGCCGGCGCCACCGCGGTGGACTTTGCCTACTCGGTGCACACCGATATCGGCAACTCCTGTGTCGCGGTGCGCATCAACCAGCGCCTGGCACCGCTGTCGCAGCCGCTGGAGAGCGGCCAAAAGGTGGAAATTCTCACCAGCAAGAATGTGCAGCCAAACCCCAACTGGCTCAACTTTGTGGTCACCGCCAAGGCGCGCAGCGCCATCCGTCATTTCCTCAAACACCAGCGCCACCACGACTCCATCGCTCTGGGACGGCGGTTGCTGGAAAAGGCGCTGGTGAAGTTCCACTTCAAAATCACCGATCTTACGGAAGAGCAGATCCAGCGCGGAGTAAAAGAGGCGCGCTGCGAGAGCTTTGACAACCTGCTGGAAGAAATCGGCCTCGGCAACCGCGCCGCCTTCTCCGCCGCCAAGCTACTGGTACCGCCGGGCACCACGGAAACCGAAGCCAGCCATATCTCGTCGCCGCTGACCATCGACGCCCAGGAGGGCATGATGATCAGTTTCGCCCGCTGCTGCCGGCCGATTCCAGGCGATACCATCATGGGCCATATCAGTTCCGGCAAGGGTGTGGTGGTGCACCGCGATACCTGCCGCAATGCGGCGGAGTTGCGCGAGCACCCGGAAAATATTATGGCGGTGAACTGGTCGCCGGATGTGAAGGGGGATTTCCTCGGTGATGTGCGGGTGGAAGTCGAATCCGAGCGCGGCATCATCGCGCGCCTGGCGACGCGTATCACGGAGGAGGGCGCCAGCATCGAACAGATCCATGTGGACGAGAAGGATGCTCAGCACAGCGTGATCTCCCTCACTCTGGAGGTCACCAACCGGGTGCACCTGGCGCGGGTGATGAAACGTCTGCGCAACCTGCCCGCGGTTCTGAAGATCGCTCGTCCGTAAATACGCATTTACCCGGTGACGGTTTGACGGGCCAGTTAATACTAAAATCTCAGAATCGAAGGCACTGATGCCGGGGACTGCTCGCGGGACCGTCTGCGGCCTGGATGGCCGCAGCCGAGCCCCCATGGATGGGTTGAGGGGGGGCGCCTAGCTCGTGTCCCGCGAGCAGTCACCGGTAGCAGTGCCGCCACAGATATCACTACGAAGCGCCCGCGCTCAGCTACGGAGCACCCGGAGCCTGCGGTCACACAAGTGGTCGGATAGCCCGGCCCGCCACCGGTGCCCACCCGCCAAACAACCTGTCGGCAATCGTTTGTCGGGTGGGCACCGGTGACGGGCCTCATTTGTGGCTTCTGAATTGTGGTTGCTGGCGGATGGTGGTTGCGGAGGTTTTGTTAAATTCGGAAGGGATTTGCACAATTTTTTCTGGATTGTGGATGGGTTCGCATATCGTTTCCGACTGCCTCACATTTCTCCCCAATCGGCTTAAACCGCGCTATATTCTCCCGCTTTCTTTTTCAGCAAGCAGGCCCCGCAGGGCCCGGAGAAGTAACCCCATGCCCAATCGCGCCGTGATAAAGACCGATAAGGCACCGGCCGCCATCGGCAGCTACTCGCAAGCCGTCAAAGTCGACAACACCATCTACTTGTCCGGCCAGATTCCACTGGTGCCGGAAACCATGGAGCTCGTCTCCGAGGACTTCCGCGAGCAGGCCCTGCAGGTGTTCAAGAACCTGCGGGCGGTATGCGAAGCGGCCAACGGCTCGCTGGACCACATCGTCAAACTGAACCTGTACCTCACCGATCTGAGCAACTTCGCCACCGTCAATGAAGTGATGGACGAGCTGTTCACCAAGCCCTTCCCGGCGCGCGCTGCGGTAGGTGTCAGCCAGCTGCCGCGGGGGGCGCAGTTTGAAGCCGAAGCGGTGATGGTGATCTGAGCAGGAGGTCGCGCGCGCTTTGAACAAGCGGCGCGCTGCGTGGATTTCGGGGAAGATGGCTCCGCGGAAGCCTGTCAGTCGTTTTCCAGCAGGGTGCTATAGCCCGCGCGATAATCGGGATACAGCATTTCATAACCACTTTCCAGCATGCGCTTGTTGCTCAGCTTCTTCGAGCGGCGTTCGCTGGTGGGCACTTCTTCGCGTAGATGTGCGCTGGTATATCCCATGGATTTGGCCAGCCAGCTCTGGAGTTCGTACATGGGCACCGGCGTGCAGTCGGCACCGATATACAGTTTTTCAATGGCGCGGCCGCTTTTCTGATTCTCGATCAGATGGGCCAGAAAACCCACCGCATCATCCACATGAATCCGGTTGCTGTATTGCGGCGGCGAGGGCGGTGCGCAGCGGCCGGCGCGCACTTGCGAAAGCAGGCGATCGCGGCCGGGGCCGTATATGCCGGCGAAACGCACGACACAGGTTTCCACCACACTCTGTTGAATGATCTTTTCCGCCGCCAGCAATGCTTCGCCCTGGTAACTGCTGGGCAGCGGTTGTGAGCGCTCGTCCAGCCACTGATCGCCGCTCTGGCCGTAAACACGGGACGAGGAAATCCACAGCAGCAGACGCGGTGGCTTTTGCATATCCGCAAGGGCCTGGCGCATGGCGCTGGCGGTTTCCACATAGGCGCGTTGATATGCCTGCGGCGTGCTGGCGCCGGGGGTAAAGGTTGCGATGACCACATCCGCACCCCCATCGAGATGCCTGTGGATGTCTTCCGCCCGGGTAGCGTCGCCGCGGCGCCAGTTGACGACGTCTGCCCGGCGCTTGCGTGCCAGCGCCTGCAGCGGATTGCGTCGCACGCCAAATACGTCGTACGCCTTGCGATCCAGCTTCAATGCCAGACGAGTCCCCAGATCGCCGCAGCCGAAGATCCAGACTTTTTCCTTTGCCATAACCGCTTGAATAAACCCCCAGGTCCGAACGTCGGCCCCAATATGTCCGGTGCCGCAATCGCTCCGGCACCCTTTTCTAAGTTGAATGTGAGAACAATTTGTGAATTATTGCGAATACTCAGTCAGCAAACCCATTTATAACCTGTTTGCTCATCGCAATCTGTGAACGAGGCCCACAGCGCGCCGTGGGCCTCTGCACTCGGTATTCCGATTCCGCAGTCAGCTGCGCGACTTCACCATCCTGTAGATAAACAGCAGGATGACGGCACCGATCACTGCAGTGATGATATCGCCAAGCGCAAAGCCGGTGACAGGTCCGCCGATACCAACCAGCGAGCCGAGCCAACCGCCGATGATCGCACCGACAATGCCGATGATGATCGTGACAATCCAGCCGCCCGGGTCCGGACCCGGCATGATCCACTTGGCCAGCGCGCCCGCGATCAGGCCGAGAATTATCCAAGACAAGATTCCCATAGCGATTCTCCGCTTTGTGTGTATTGAACACTTGCCCTTTAACGTATAGCAAATAAAGCGCCACACCACTGCGAAGAGCGAAAGTTAATAGCAAAAATTACTAACTATAAAGCTGATTAATAGCATTTTTTTCTGGTTTGAGACATTTACACATCCGGGTGGCAGTTTTGCTGGCCGCCTGGGGGCGTTTATGAATAAACTCTATCGCCAAGTTTTCCTTGATTGCGTTTGCCATGACATTAAACGAGTTGCGCTACATCGTTACCCTCGCTCAGGAGCAGCATTTCGGCCGCGCCGCCGAGCGCTGTTTTGTGAGCCAACCCACACTTTCCATCGCCGTCAAAAAGCTGGAGAAAGAGCTGGGGGTCGCCCTGTTCGAACGCTCCAAGACCCGGGTGCAAGCCACCCCATTGGGCGAGCGTATCGTCGCCCAGGCACAGCTGGTACTGGAACAGTCGGCGGCCATCAAGGACATCGCCAGCGCCGGCAAGGACCAACTGAGCAGCCCGCTGTCCGTCGGGGCCATCTTTACCATTGGGCCCTACTTATTCCCGCATTTCATTCCACAGCTGCAACACCTGGCACCACAGATGCCGCTGTATGTAGAGGAGGGCTACACCTCCACTTTGCGGGCGCGCCTGCGCAAAGGCGAGTTGGACGCGGTAATCATTGCGCTGCCATTTACCGAACCGGATGTGGTCACCCAACCGCTGTACGATGAACCCTTCGTGGTGCTGATGCCCTCGGATCACCCACTCGCCAAGTTTGAAGCGCTGAGCCCGGAGCAGCTGTGCGAAGACAATGTCCTGCTGCTTGGGGAAGGCCACTGCTTCCGCGACCAGGTGCTGGAGGCCTGCCCGCAGCTGCAGCAGTCGATTGAAAAAGAGGCCGCCAGTGGTCATATCCGCACCGCGGCCGACGGCAGCTCACTGGAAACCCTGCGCCATATGGTGGCCTCCCGCCTGGGCATTACCGTGCTGCCACTTTCGGCGGCGGCGGCCTCCCAGTACGCCACCGGTGTGCTGGTAACCCGCCCATTTGTGGCACCGGCGCCTCGGCGCACCGTGGCCCTGGCCTGGCGGGCGAGTTTCCCGCGACACCGCGCCATCGACATGCTGCGCGACGCCATCAACCAGTGCCAGCTCAAGAGTCCGTGAGCCAGAGACAAGACCAAAGCCAACGCCAGGGCCAGAAACCGCTGGCGGAAATCCCCGTTACCGCCCTCAAAGGCGTCGGCGCCAAGCTCGCGGAGACCCTCGCCAAACTGCATATCAGCTCACTGCAGGACCTGCTGTTCCACCTGCCGGCCCGCTACCAGGATCGCACCCGCGTAGTCCCGCTGGCGGGCCTGCGCCCGGGCATGGATGCGGTCATCGAGGGTGAAGTGCGCGCCGCGGACGTGGTGCTCGGCCGTCGCCGCAGCCTGGCGGTGCGCCTGCAGGACAGCAGCGGCAGTGTCACGCTGCGCTTTTTCCATTTCACCGCCGCGCAGAAAAACCGCCTGGCCCCCGGCACCCGCATACGCTGCTACGGCGAAGCCCGCCGCGGCAGTGCGGGTATCGAACTTTATCACCCGGAAACCGAGATTCTCGGCGAGGAAATTTCCCCCACTGCCGACACCCTCACGCCCGTATACCCGCTGACCGAGGGCCTCGGGCAGGGGCGGCTGCGCGCGTTGATCGGGCAGGGGCTCGACTGGCTCGCCGGCAACAATGTCACCGAACTGCTGCCGGCGGAACTGCTGCCGCGCTCCCTGCAGATTCCACTGGCAGGCGCGCTGATGTATCTGCACCAGCCGCCGGCAGACGCGGACCTGCCGCAAATGGCGGAAGGCCAGCATCCTTCACAGCAACGGCTGGCGCTGGAAGAATTGCTGGCGCACCACCTGAGCCTGCTGGAACTGCGCCGCAGCACCTCCAGGGTCTCCGCACCCGCACTCACCCCCAACGCGGCGCTGGAGCGGGATTTTCTCGCGCGCCTGCCGTTTGCGCCCACCAATGCCCAGAAGCGCGTGGGAAAAGAGATTGCCGACGATCTCACGCGCTCGGTGCCAATGATGCGCCTGCTGCAGGGCGACGTGGGCTCCGGGAAAACCCTGGTGGCCGCGCGCGCCGCTCTGCAGGCCATCGGCGCCGGCTATCAATGCGCGGTGATGGCGCCCACGGAGATTCTCGCCGAGCAGCACCGGATCAACTTCTGCGGCTGGCTGGAACCCCTGGGCATCACCGTGGCCTGGCTCACCGGCAGTATGAAAGTATCGGAGCGTCGCGCGCAGCTGGCGGCCATCGCCACCGGCGACGCACAGTTGGTGGTAGGCACTCACGCACTGTTTCAGGATGGCGTGGAGTTCCACCGCCTGGCGCTGGTGATCATCGACGAACAACACCGCTTTGGCGTGCGCCAACGGCTGCAGCTGCGGGAAAAGGGCGCCGCCAGCGGAGAAAATGACTCTGTCGAGGGCGCGGCCCGCACCCAACCGCACCAGCTGATCATGACCGCCACCCCGATTCCACGCACTCTGGCGATGTCGGCATTCGCGGATCTGGACTGTTCGGTGATCGATGAACTACCCCCCGGCCGCCAGCCGATCAACACCGTGGCCATCTCCAGCGAGCGCCGTTACGAGGTGATGGAGCGGGTACAGAACGCGGTGCGCGAGGGTCGCCAGGCCTACTGGGTGTGCACCCTGATTGAAGAGTCGGAAACGCTGCAGGCGCAGGCCGCCGAATCCACCGCCGAGGAGCTGGCGGATACCCTCGACGGCGTGCGCGTGGCCCTGGTGCACGGGCGCATGAAGCCCGACGCCAAGGAGCTGGTAATGAAGGCCTTCAAGGCCGGCGACGTGGATTTATTGGTCGCAACTACCGTGATCGAGGTGGGCGTGGATGTGCCCAATGCCAGCCTGATGATCATCGAGAACCCTGAACGCCTGGGTCTCGCACAGCTGCATCAGCTGAGAGGGCGCGTCGGCAGGGGCAGCATCGCCAGTCACTGTGTGCTGATGTACACCACGCCGCTGTCTGCCAACGGCCGCGCGCGCCTGCAGGCCCTGCGCAGCCACGCCGACGGTTTCGCCATCGCCGAGGAAGATCTGCGCCTGCGCGGCCCCGGCGAAATCCTCGGCACCCGCCAGACCGGCGAGATCCAGCACCGCATCGCGGACCTGCAGCGGGATGCGCACCTGTTGCCACTGGTGCAGAAAATCGCCGCCGACCCCCGCCTGGACCACAGGGCACGCGCGGCACTGGTGCGACGCTGGCTGCACAACAAGCCGCGCTTCGCGGAGGCCTGATGGGGGCGGTGCGCAACGCTACACGGTCCTTAGCTATACAGTTTCCCTCCAGCTTTTCCCGGCTTTGTGAAGCGCTGCGCCTTTTTCGAAGCCGCCACCCCTTGCAGAGACCAACTGGTCAAGAACAGTCACCAATATTTTTGCACTCGCACCGTGGCAGTGGCAGCCTCCGCTGGAGAGTTGCTCACGCACGTACAACAACCCTCGGCGCCGACATGGCGTAACCTCGCGAAAACCACAGGAAGACTCACTTGAACCGCTCATTCAGGCACAATCTTGTGTCCGCCGGCAGCCGCCTTGTCGTCTGTGCCATGTTGACGCTGCCCTCCGCACCCTCTCTGGCCCTCGGCCTGTTTGGCAGCAGCGATGAACCGCCACTCCCCCAGATCACCCTGGCGCGCACCCAAGTGGCCGCGGAAATCCCCACGCCGCTGCAAGGAAACGACATGCAGGCGCTGCTCGCCCAGGCCGCCTCCGGCGAGGGTCTGGCAGCCGCGCGGGACGCAGCCACCCGCGCCTTCAGCGAACAATTGCGCAGCAAGCTCGAACACGCGCTGCGGGATTTTTTTGCGGAGGAACAGGTGGAGCTCGCTGCCAGCGACCATTCGCTGACCCTGCACAACTTCATCGACATTTCCATCGTCAAGCAGTTGAGCGGACTCAAAAGCGGTGACGACTATGAGCTGGAGAAGGGCAATCTGAGCGCCAGTGGCGATTTCAACTTCCGCCTGCAGAAGCCGGGCGGCGAGGTGCTGAAAGAGCGGCGCCTGGATATCGCCGACCTGCGTATCAAGGCCAGCTACCAGATCAAGACCTACAGCAACGGCCAGGCCGCCGAAGACAGTACGCCAGCAGAACTGGAAAAGCTGACCGACAACCTGGTGGCGCGGATACTCGACCGCATCGAGGACGACCTGGAAGCAGACAGCCTGCGGAATATCGCCGGCGGCTGACCCACTCCCGCCGCGCGCCCTGGGGCGCGCCTCCCACCGATCACGCAGCCGCCAGCTATCCCCAAGGGCTGTAGCCGAACTTGCAAATTCCCGCCGAGATCCCGCGCACAAAACGAACGACTACTGACGTATAGGTCACGGAAAAATTTTGCTCTCTGTCCCAATAACTGGCAGCCTGTCACTTGTTATACAGTAATTACAGAGCGAATTGATTCGCCAGAGCTTTACCAGACATCCCGGCATAAAAAAGAAAACAGGGAGCGATGAATGAGAACCCCCACCTTGCGCAAGCTGGCGCTCGCCGGCCTGCTGAGCATTGGATTTACTGTCCAGAGCCATGCCCAGGGCGGCTTCTGGGGCGGCGATGATGTCACCCCCAGTCTTGTGGTCGCCGCCACACAAATCGAGATTGATGTGCCCATGCCCGTTTCCGCTGGCAATCTGGAGCTTATGCTGGCCCAGGCCGGCAACGGCGGCGCACTTTCGGATCTGAAACAGCAGGCGATACGCACCTACACCCAGCATCTGCACAGCGAGCTGGCAACGGAGCTGCACGAGTATCTGGACGATGAGAAAGTACCGCTGGTACAGGCAGACGGCGCTCTAACCCTGCAAAACAACCTCAACCTCAAGGTCATCAAGCACTTGGCCGGCATCAAGCCCAAGGCCGATTATGACCTGGAGCAGGGCAACGTCACCCTGAACGGCGAGTTCCGTTACGTCCTCAGCAATCGCAGCGGTACCGCGCTGCGCGAGCAGAGGATCAATATCGACGAACTCAGGATCAGCGAAAAATACCTGGCCCGCGTCTA
Source organism: Microbulbifer harenosus (assembly GCF_005771435.1). GTDB lineage: Bacteria > Pseudomonadota > Gammaproteobacteria > Pseudomonadales > Cellvibrionaceae > Microbulbifer > Microbulbifer harenosus. The sequence goes on along the minus strand of NZ_VANI01000004.1, from coordinate 73,035 downwards.
CCACGACGGCCGCACCGGTGACGACAACACCGAAGAGGCGATCAAGAAAGCGCTCAGCGAGCTGGTGGAACAGCTGGTGGAGTCCATGGAGGAAAACCTCGAGGCGGACCGGCTGCGGGAGCTGGCCGCGCTGTAGCGGCTTCCCGCTGGAGACGTAAGGCGCACAAACAACAGGGGCTGCAAACGCAGCCCTGTTGTTTGTGATTTTCTGCAGTGTCAGGAGGTGGCGCTGCTCGCACTCCGTTCGTTGCCGTCTGCCACGCTGTTGTAGTTGTCATCGTTGAAGGTCTGGAGATTGAGCGCGCCTTCGCTTTTGGCCACAATCGTACTCACCACCGCGTCCCCGGTGATATTCACCGCCGTTCGCACCATATCCAGCAGGCGATCCACACCCATCACAATGGCGATCCCCTCCAGCGGCAAGCCCACCTGCTGCAGCACCATCGCCAGCATGATCAAGCCGACACCAGGCACGCCAGCGGTGCCAACAGAAGCCAGCGTCGCCGTCAGGATCACGGTCAGGTAGCCCATCAGGCCGATCTCGATCCCGTAAAGCTGGGAAATGAATACCGTCGCCACCCCCTGCATGATCGCGGTGCCGTCCATGTTGATGGTCGCACCCAGCGGGATGGTGAAAGAGGCCACCTTGTTATCCACGCCCAGGCGCTTCTCCACCGTCTGCAATGTGACCGGTATCGTGGCCGCGGAAGAGGCGGTACTGAAGGCAAACACCATCGCCGGGCGCATCTTCTTTATCAGCTTCACCGGGTTCAGGCCGGACAGCAGCTTAAGCAGCAGCGAGTAGACCCCGAAGGCATGCAGCAGCAGCGTGCCGAGCACCACAAGGAAGTACTTCAGCAACTGCAGGATCGCATCCAGCCCCAGTTGCGCAATCTTGTTCGCCAACAGCGCGAATACCCCATAGGGTGCAAACACCATCAGCACCGAAACCATGCGCATGATCACTTCGTTGAGATCATTAAAGAAGCCCGCAATGCGCTGCCCCGGCTTGCCGCTGCGGGAAATTGCAAAACCCATCAGCAGAGCAAATACAATGATCTGCAGCATGTTGCCTTTGGCCATCGCTTCCACCGGGTTGGTGGGGAAGATGTTCACCAGCATTTCCGACAGCGGCGGTGCCGGCTTGGGATCAAACACCGCATCACCGGCCATTCCTTCCATACCCGCACCCGGTTGGAACACCAACGCCAGCACCAGTGCCAGCGAAATCGCCAGTGCCGTGGTCATCAGGTACAGCAGCAGCGTCTTGCCCGCCAGCACCCCAACCCGGCTGCCGTCCGACAGCGCACAGGCTCCGCAGATCAGGGAAACCAGTACCAGCGGCACAACCATCAGCTGAAGGGACGCGATAAAGATCCGCCCGACAACATCGAACAGGCCATTGGTCAGGTAGTTATTGATAAACCCGGTTACGCCTCCGCCAAGGATCTGGCTGACATTGAGAAAATTGAACAGCAGGCCGACCGCGATGCCCGCGATCATGGCCAGTACGATTTGTTTGGTGAGCCCCATGGTCCGTCCTGTTTATGTTTTCACCACGAGTGCGGCAAAAAATTATATGCGGATGGCAAGAACCAAGAATTTCCGGGCGAAGGCGCCGCCACCGAACTTAGTTCAGGCCTCTAGTTATAGATTGCGCCACTATATCGGCAGCAAGCACGAGGGGCAAAGCGCGTTCCCCGAATGGCTTGCTCAGGTACAATGCGGTCATTTGAACCCGCGCGGAGTCAGCGTTGTACCACTCCCCTTTTGAACCCGTCGGCGACTGGCACCCCCACCCGCTGGACACCCTCCACGGATCAACGCCACCGGAGCCACTGCTGCCCTGGCTGCTGCACCCCGGCTCCCTCACCGCCGCTCTCAAACACCACAGCAGCGGCGAGTTTCACGTTCAGATACTCAACCAGGGCTGGCAGCAACCGCGCCTCGAAGAGCGTCGCGCCCTCGGCCTGCGCGACAAATCCCTCGCCCTCGTGCGCGAAGTTTTGCTCTGCGGTCGCGGCCAACCCTGGGTCTACGCCCGCAGTATCCTGCCTGAGCGCTCCCTGGCCGGCAAACACCGCCACCTGCGCAGTCTCGACAACCGCCCCCTGGGGGAACTCCTGTTCAGCCGATCCGATATGCGGCGCGGCCCCATCGTCCTCAATCAGCTTGCGCGCAATCCCCAATGCCAGCTCGAACAGTTCGCCGACATGGCCACCCGCGCCTGGGGCCGCCGCTCCACCTTCTGGCTCGGCGACAAGCCCCTGTTGGTTGCGGAAACCTTCCTCAGCAGTTTCAATCCCCACAGTCCACCCTCCGCCTGAGGGCTACGCGTTCCGGGAGACACCTATGCAAGTGATCAGCCAACAGATACAACAGCGCTGGCCGCAACTGCTTCCCTACTGGCAGCTGGCGCGCCTCGACCGCCCCATCGGCTCGCTGCTGCTGCTCTGGCCCACCTGGTGGGCCCTGTGGATTGCCGCTGAGGGCTGGCCGGGTCTGCATCTGTTTGCGGTGTTCACCCTCGGTGTGGTCCTCACTCGCGCCGCCGGCTGTGCCGTCAACGACTTCGCCGACCGCAACATCGATGGCCACGTGAAGCGCACCAACCAGCGCCCCCTGGCCACCGGTGCGGCCACGCCGAAGGGCGCTCTGCTGCTGTTCGCGGGCCTGATGCTGGCGGCCTTCCTACTGGTGCTGACGACCAACCGGCTCACTGTACTGTTGTCGCTGCCGGCACTGGCGCTGGCCTTTTGCTACCCCTTTGCCAAGCGCTATACCCACCTGCCACAGGTGGTGCTGGGCGCCGCCTTCAGCATGGGTATTCCCATGGCGTTCGCGGCGGTGCAGGGAGAAGTGCCGGCGGTGGCCTGGCTGATTTTCACCGCGAATCTGCTGTGGACCGTGGCCTACGACACCTTTTACGCGATGGTGGACCGGGACGACGACTTGCGGATCGGGGTCAAGTCCACCGCCATCCTGTTTGGCGATATGGACCGGGTGATGACCGGCAGTTTGCAGGCGATGGTCGTTTTGGCGCTGCTGATGCTGGGCAGCCGGGAGGCGCTGGGTGCTCTGTTTTACTGCGGCGTGGCCGCGGCGACCGGGCTGTTCATCTATCAACAGCGGCTGGTGCGGAATCGGCAACGGGCACTCTGCTTTCAGGCGTTTCTCAACAATAATTGGGCTGGCGCGGCGATTTTTGCAGGTATTTTTTTCCATTTTCTAGCCAACTGAACCTACCTTTTGGCGGCGAGGTCGTGATCGCCGCACAGCTGTCATATATTTGTCATTAAAGTGACGTTAAATGGCCACTCTAAGAAAAGTCAGTTAAGTGACAAATTCACCAGCTAGGGTATGGCAGGCAAATGCACAGCAAGACGATCCTTATAGTCGACGACGAAGCCCCGGTCCGGGATATGCTGCGAATTGCGCTGGAGATGGCGGATTATCGCTGCCTTGAGGCGGAGAATGCGCAGGCGGCGCACGCACTGGTGATCGACGAGAAGCCGGATCTTGTGCTGCTGGACTGGATGCTGCCGGATGTTTCCGGGGTTGAGCTGGCCCGCCGCCTGAAGCGGGATGAGCTGACGTCTTCGCTGCCGATCATCATGCTGACGGCGAAGGGCGAGGAAGATCACAAGATCAAGGGGCTGGAAACTGGCGCCGACGATTACATTACCAAGCCGTTTTCTCCGCGCGAGCTGGTAGCCCGTCTGAAGGCGGTTCTGCGCCGCGCGGGGCCGACGACGCCGGAGGAGCCGCTGACGGCGGGTGGCCTGGTGCTGGATCCGATCAGCCACCGGGTGACGATCAATGGCCAGCCGGTGGAGATGGGGCCGACGGAGTTCCGTTTGCTGACGTTTTTCCTGTCGCACCAGGAGCGGGCCTATACCCGTACGCAGTTGCTGGACCATGTGTGGGGCGGCAATGTGTATGTGGAGGAGCGCACGGTGGACGTGCATATCCGTCGCCTGCGCAAAGCGCTGACCATCGACGGCCATGAGCGCTATATCCAGACCGTGCGCGGCACCGGCTACCGCTTTTCTGTACAGACTGTGGAAAGAGTGTAAGCTCTTTTTCCAGCTTTATGTGGCTCCGTAGCGAGCCCGGTGGCGGCCGGCCACCGGGTATGTGTTTTTGAAACCGGACTGGGCGTCCCCCTGTGAATACATCCCTGTACGCTGCGTCGGCGACTTCCCTGTCGCCGACGCTTTCAAAAACACATACCCGGCACCCGGCCTTCGCTTAGAATCCTGCGCACTGTTCATCAAATCGCAGAATTCACTCACCTATCCAGATGGCCCAACCATCATGCTCGATCGCAGTATTGGCGAGTTCTCGCGCTTTATCGTCATCGCCCTCGGCACCACCATTCTCGGTTTTTCGACCGACAACTGGTGGCTGGCGCTGTGTGCCGGCCTCGCCGTGTATCTCGGTTGGTTGCTGTGGCAGCAGAACCAGTTCGACCGCTGGCTCGCCAACGGTCGCCGCGGTCCCGCGCCGACGAGCTTCGGAGTATGGGGCGATATTTCCGACGATTTCTATCGACTGCAGCGCCGCCACCGCAAGGAAAAACAGAAGCTCCATTCCATGCTGCGCCGGGTGCAGGACAGTACCAGTGCGCTGCGCGAGGGGATTGTGGCACTGGAGGATGAGGGCAATCTGGCGTGGTGGAATCCGGCGGCGGGGCAGATGTTGCGCCTGCAGGCGGATGATGCGGGGCAGCCGCTGGTCAACTTCGTTCGCGATCCGCGGTTTGTGGAGCATATGCACAACCGTATGTTCGGGCGCGGTCGCGCGTCGCTGGAGCCGATTACGCTTCCGGCGCCGGGGGACGATTCGCGTATTCTGACCATGGAGGTGACGCGCTTCGGTCAGGATGAGGCGTTGGTGATCGTGCGGGATGTGACGCGACTGCATAACCTCGAGCAGATGCGGCGGGATTTTGTGGCGAATGTGTCTCATGAGTTGCGCACTCCGCTGACGGTGATTGCGGGTTATCTGGAGACGCTGCAGATGAGCGGCCAGGCGCCGCGCAACTGGGAGCGGCCGCTGACGCAGATGAGCGAGCAGACGGTGCGGATGACCGGGCTGGTGAACGATCTGCTATTGCTGGCGCGGCTGGAAACGTCGGAGCGCGACACTGGCCGCGACAGGGTGTCGGTCCGGCAGTTGATGGAGCAGGTGGCCGGTGAGGCGCGCTCACTGAGTGGCGGGCGCCACGAGATCACCGTGGAGTGTATCGAGGACTGCACTATTACCGGCACCGCCGGCGAGCTGCACAGTGCGTTTGCAAACCTCGCCTTCAACGCGGTGAAGTACAGCCCTGATGGCGGGCCGATTGAACTGCGCTGGCGCCTGGATGCGGCGGGCGGGCATTTTTCCGTGAAGGACTGTGGTATCGGTATAGATCCGGTGCATATCCCCCGTCTCACCGAGCGTTTCTACCGAGTGGATGCGGGCCGCTCGCGGGAGAGTGGCGGTACCGGTCTCGGCCTCGCCATCGTCAAACATGTGCTGCTGCGCCACGGTGCCAACCTCACGGTCAGCAGTGTGCCTGGCCGCGGCAGTACCTTCACGCTCAATTTCCCAACGCACAAACTGACCCTGGCCAGCTCGGCCTGAGTGTCTGACCTGAGAGCCGGAAATGCAAAAGGGGCCCGCAGGCCCCTTGCACAGGCTACCGGCGAATCTTACAGATCCAGACCAAACTGCAGAGCTGCGCCGTAGGTGTCGTCGGAGGATTTGATCGCGGACAGGTGGAACTGCACCACGTCAAACGGCGAGAAGCCGATACCCGCTGTCAGCGCGCCATCGTAGGTGTCTTTCAGGTCGTGGCGGTAACCAACACGCAGCTGGGCCCAGTCAAACAGGTCCGCTTCCATACCCACACGCGCGATCTGTACTTCACCGGCACTTTCGAACGCCTCGATGGAATTCAGGTCCAGATCCGCCAACAGGGTAAATACTTCACCGGTATAACCAAGGCCCGCGGTCAGTTGCGGTTCCAGCTGGATTTTTACCCCACCCTGTATGGTGTCGTAGTCCTGGGCAATGGCATTGCGCAGGGATACACCGCCCTGCAATTCGCCCCAGTTGATGGTCGCGCCGAAGTCGATATTGAAATTGCTGTGCTCAAGCATGTAGTCATCGGCGTCGAAGTCGTCGCTGTCAAAGTCCGCGATCGTTTCGAGGTACTCGATGGTTTCAACCCGCTGGTATTTCGGCGTTGCGCCGAGAGAAACCTGATAACCCCCGAAAGTGAATTGGCGGGCGGCGGCAAAGCCGATTTCCTGCAGGGAGTAACCAAACGCGCCGGCTGCGGTTTGCAGGTCACTTTCGTCGAAAATCTGCTCACCGAAGTTTTCCAGCAGCTCCACGTCAGAATCCGCCAGCCGGATCTCCGTCGCCACGAAGGCGGACTGGCGAACAAACAGCAGGCCGGATGCCAGGCTGTTGGGAACGGCAATGGTCAGCTGGGCACCGGCATCCACGGTCAGCCGCCCCTGATCCAGCATTTCCAGTTGCGCGAGAATGTAATTCGCATCGTCCTGGGTGGCGGTCAAACCGTCAATGTCGTCGAGAAAATCGCTCAGATCCTCGCTGGTATCGAAGAACTCATTCTCGTCGTTGGCGACTGCCCCCACATCTATATTGAGCGCGAAATCGTCATTTTCTTTGAAATTGGTCAGGGTCGCCGGGTTGATCAGCGCACTGTAGGTGTAGTCGCCACCGGCGACGCCGGCGCCAGCCATGGCGCTACCGCGACCGGAAAATACTTCTGCGGCTACCGGTGCCGCCCCCAGAATAGCCCCTGCCGCAACAATGCCGGCAATTTGGTTCTTGGCCCACATAAACAACCAGATCCTTTGTTCGTATCAGTCAGAATAATTTTTGTACACGCCATTAGTCAGAATTATTGGCGGCGCCAAAATAGCCCTAACCACTTGGCGCGACAATAGCTCTTCCGGGTTATTTTGTGACAAACTTCTCATTGAGACTGAGAACTTTATTCATTTTGAGTCTGGGGACACCGGAGGGTATGGGGCGCCGGGCGTGGGCTCGCACCCGGCGGGAAGCAGGCAAGCTCGATAGTGTGGGAAGCCGTGGGAAGGAGCGCTGGATTAATCCAACTCCTGCAAACTCCGCTCTTCGCCGTCGATGCGATAGTGCGCGGTACCGTCTGCCGAAAGCCGGGTGGCGGACTTTGTGAGAGCTATGTGTACCAGCTTGCGCTCACTGTCGCGGATCAGCAGATGCTCGCGCCCCTCGTCATCCACTGGCAGGCTGCGCCCGCCGGTGAGGCTGTCGCGCAGGGCGCGCAGTTGCGGTACATCGCGGTAGCGGTCCAGGTCTTTGGACAGTTTGTGCTTCATGCGCTCGGATTCGTGCAGGGCCGCGGCGGTCTCGCGGTATTTGGCAAAGAAGAATACTGCGGCAATGCCGGCGAAGATGGCGAGGGTGGTTTCAAACCATGGGGGCATAGTAAAGGGTCCTTGTACTTGTCGATGACTCTGCCTGTAGGAGCCTGCTTGCAGGCGAATAGTCCGGAGCCCGGAAATTTTCGCCTGCAAGCAGGCTCCTACAAAGCGCGTTATCTGATCAACCGCCACACCAGCAGCTGGTTGTTGGCGGGCAGGAAATTGTTTTCGGTTCTGCTGAGCCCCTGTGCTTCAGCGAGCCGGTCCAGCCACTCGAGATCGCGAATCCCCCGCAGCGGGTCCTGCTCTTGCAACTGTTCATCGAAGCCGGCGTTGCCAGGGCCGATATATTCTCCGGCGATTTTCACCGGGCCGTAGACGACCAGCTGGCCGCCGGGCTGCAGAACCTGCGGCAGACGCGCGAAGAAGGTCTCCACCGCACTGGCCGGCATGATGTGCAGGGTATTCGCGGTGAATACCGCATCCACACGCAGCTCCGGCCATTCACCAGTGACATCCAGCGGCAGCGGCGGCGGCAAGTTGTCTGCGGGGCTATTGGCGAGCCACGCCTGCACCTCGTGCAGGTTCTGCGCGCGCTCCGAGGTTTGCCATACCAGGTGCGGCAGTCGCGGGGCAAAGTACACCGCATGCTGACCGGTGCCGCTGCCAATTTCCAGCACCCGGCGGCTGCGCTTTAGCAGGCGCTGCAACTGTTCGAAGATCGGCTCGCGGTTGCGCCCGGTGGAGGGCGCATCTGGCAGTTGCTTGTCCGTCATTGTCACACTGGCTGCTCGTCGCGCAGGAACACCCAGTCGTTACCTCTGGAGTGCTCCGCACTGAAATAGTAGCCGGCAACGTCGAAGTCTTTGAGTTGCTCGGCTTTCTTTACCCGGTTGTCGATGGCCCAGCGGCTCATCATGCCGCGGGCTTTCTTGGCAAAGAAGCTGATCATCTTGTATTGCCCGTTTTTCCAATCCCTGAAATGCGGGGTGACGATGTCTGCCTGCAGGTTTTTCGGCTGTATGGATTTGAAGTATTCCGTGGACGCGAGATTCACCAGCTCACGGCTCTTCAGCGCCTTGAGCTGTTCGTTGAGTGCGGCAGTGATCTTGTCATCCCAGAATTCGTACAGGTTTTTGCCGCGGCTGTTCGCGAACTTTGTGCCCATCTCCAGGCGATAGGGCTGCATCAGGTCCAGTGGGCGCAGCAGACCGTAGAGGCCGGAGAGCATACGCAGGTGTTTCTGCGCAAAGTCGAAATCGCGCTTGTTCATGGTCTCGGCTCCGAGCCCGGTGTACACATCGCCTTTGAACGCCAGCAGTGCCGGGCGCGCATTGGCATCGGTGAACGGGCGCTTCCAGCTGTGGAAGCGGTCGTAGTTGAGCAGCCCCAGCTTGTCGGAGATTTTCATCAGCGCGGAGATGTCCTGCGGACTCAGAGACTTGAGTTCTTTGATCAGCAGGGCGGAGTCCTTGAGGAAATCCGGCTGGGTGGTGTCCAGTGCGGGAATCTCACTCTCGTAATCCAGGGTTTTTGCGGGGGAGATGACGATCAGCATAACGGTTCAACTACTTGTGGACTTCGTCATCCCGGCGCAGGCCGAGATCCAGGGGTCGGAGTCCTGGATTCCGGCCTACGCCGGAATGACGGTATTGGTATGGGGGTCGGTTTTATTCCGGTTTTAGGATGTCTTGCCACCAATTGAGCGGCGTCTGCCCATCCACCGGATCGTAGACATTGCCGTAATACCAGACACTGTTGGCGCCGTCGCACACGCTGTTGAGGATTTTCTCGATTTCCTCGAAACCGCAGCTCACGTGAATGCTGAACACCAGCAGGCGCGGGCTCTCAAGATCCAACTCGCCGCCGAGCTTTTCGATCTGCGGGCTCAGCTGATCCGAGAGCTTGGCGCTGTCCTCGCGGCAAAAGACCCGTATCGCCAGGTTGCCGGAGCGTTTTACCAGGTCGAATCCCGGTTTTTCCGGGTCCTGGCGGTTGATCTTGATGGTGTCGCCGCTGGCGATGCCCTTGATGAACGCGGGGGAGCGTACCAGCTGCACGCTGTCGTCGTCGTTGACCCGCACCTGCAGCCGCTCCACTACCGGCTCGCCATCGGGATTGGTACCGGCAAATAATTCGATAATCTGCAGTGCGCTCGACATAACCTCGCTCCCCGGACTGTGTACAATATTCAACCTTGAACCCGGCCCGCAGGGCCATATTAAAAGACCGAGCATTATACAGGGAGTGATCCATGATTCGTCGCTCAATCGCAAAACGGCTGCTGGCCACCGCTGTCGCGGCCTCCGTAACTGCCGGAATCGTTGGCTGCGCGGTCAACCCGGTGACTGGCAAGAAGGAACTGTCGCTGATGTCCCAGAGCCAGGAGGTGGCGCTGGGGGTTGAACAGTACCCCAAGGCCCAGCAGACCCAGGGCGGTGAATACCTGGTCGACCCGGCGCTGCAGGCCTATGTCAGCAGCGTAGGCCACAAGCTGGCCAAGGTCTCCGACCAGCCGCAGCTACCCTACGAATTCGTAGTACTGAACAACTCCGTGCCAAACGCCTGGGCGCTGCCGGGCGGCAAGATCGCGGTAAACCGCGGCCTGCTGGTGCTGCTGGAGGATGAGGCGGAGCTCGCCGCGGTGCTCGGCCACGAAATCGTGCACGCCGCCGCGCGTCACTCCGCCGCCGCCATGTCGCAGCAGCAGATTCTCGGCGCCGGCATTGCCATCCTCGGCGCTACTACCCAGAACACCGGTTACGGCGATCTGGTTTCGCTCGGCAGCCAGTTCGGCGGTTCCGCCTATATCGCCAAGTATGGACGCGACAACGAGCTGGAGTCAGACCGTTACGGCATGAAGTACATGGCCGCCGCCGGCTACGATCCGCAGGGCGCGGTGCGCCTGCAGCAGAAGTTCGTCGAGCTGTCCAAGGGCAGCCAGTCCGGCGGCCTGGATGCATTGTTCGCAAGCCACCCACCGTCGCAGTCGCGAGTGAATGCCAACGTCGAGCACGCCAAGAAACTGGCGACCGGCACCACTAACCGCAGCCAATACCAGAAGGCCATAGCACAACTCAAGAAAGACGCGGCTGCGTACAAGCACTACGACGACGCCGTGGCCGCGGTGCAGAAAAAGGAGTACGACCGCGCACTGACTCTTACCCGCCAGGCGCAGAAACTGCAGCCGAAAGAGGCGTCTTTCTACGCGCTGGAAGGGGATCTGCTGGCGCAGAAAAAACAATATCAGGACGCGCTTGCCTCCTACGAAACCGCCGTACAGAAAAATCCGACGCTGTTTTCCAACTGGCTGATGCGCGGCATGCTCAACGCACAGCTGAAAAACTACACGGCTGCGGAACGCGACCTGCAGCGCTCAACCCAGTATCTCGCCACACCGCACGCACACTATTACCTGGGGCAGGTGTACGAGCAACAGGGCAATACCAAGAGCGCCCTGAGCCAGTACCAGATTGCCGCCCAGGACAGCGGTGATATCGGCACCAAGGCACAGGCGCGGGTGCAGGCGCTGGGCAGTAACGGCTAAAGCGGAAACAAAAAACGCCACCAGAACGGTGGCGTTTTTGCTAAGCCCGCTACGGAATATAAGCGGGTAACGAACGGCAAATCAGAACTGGATGCCAAGTGACAGGGTAGTAGTGCTGGGATCGACATCCTCGGATTTGTAAATGGTGTGGTCCAGACTGACCATCCAGCCAGCTGTCCGATAGGTACCAATGATTCCGTAGTAACCATCGTCGCCGTCAACACTCGCGGACTCGTCTGCCGAGAATTCCTCTGCCAATATATTGCCGTAGGAATCATAGAACCTGAAGGTTTCGTCCAACTGGATTCGCGCTTCATTTTCCCAAAAGTGGATACCACCTTTCACGCCGAAAGAAAACGGGCGATTGACATCGGTAGACAGCACAGCGCCTAGCGATTTCGTTGATCCGGAAAGCGTTGTTGTACCAGACAGCTGCACTTCAATGCCGTCATAATACAAATCCCCGTAGGAACCGCTATCTCGCAGCTTGGAATCACCCCAATCAAGATAGCTGCCTTCTACGGCGATAAACGGCGTCAGTTGATACCCCAAGGTGAAATTAAACCCGGTGGCATTATCAAATTTTTTGGTGGTTCCGAATTCGTCTTCGAGAAGCTCTTCTACTTCACCAGCATCTGGATCTGTTGATGCAACACCAAACTTCAAATACCAGGTGTTCTCCTGCGCTGCACTATTACTGGCCGCGAAGATGGATAACGCAAATAGTGTTCCCAGACCCAAGCCTTTCATTCAAATCCCCTTTGATTGTTTCGTTGTTGGATAAGGCGGCGGGATTCTATGCAAGTGTGTCGCAGCGCACAATAGTTGCGAAATTACACGCTATTACAGGAAGGGTTTGAGAGGTGGGAGGAAACGAATGTCAAAGCGACAACCTTCGGCGATAGCCAATAGCAGCCAGCACCGAAGGTTTTAGGGAAAATTACAGCTGAACGGTTACACCGATGCTGAAAATATCCAACTCGTCAAAATCGCGGTTGGAGGCGTAGCCCACCTTAGCCGCAACATTGCGGTTGAAGAAGTGGGTAGCATCCACGAAATAGGAGTCGTTTTCTGCGTAGCCACCACCGATGGAGGTGTTTTCGTTGAAGTAGAACTCTACTTCACCACCCCAGAACAGGTCTTCACCCGCATTGTCTGTCAGGGTAACACCTGCAGTCAGGTACTGACCGCCGGACAGAGCGGTGAAGTACTTGGAAGACACACTGCGGTAATCGAACTCATCATCCACTTCGGCGGTAAAACCAATGTAGTCGGTGCCGCTCAGCTGGTGGTTGTATTTGGCGCGGGCGAACAGGACGGTGTCTTCATCTTCCGGTTTCACCGCTTCTACTTCCGCGAGGAAATTCGGAGTGAACAGGAAGCCCACACCGGCGCTGTAGTTGGTGGAGAAATCATTGTCCTCAAGCTCACCAAACAGTTTCCACTGACCGGTATAGTATTCGCCACCAATGTTCAGTGTGTCGGTGTCATTGCCTTCTGCATCGATGTAGCTGAAACCACCGTAGATGTTGCTCACCGGCAGAATGTAATTGAATTCTTTGCGCGGACCCAGGGTATTCAGGGCACCGAAGTAGTACTGCGACTGAACGCGCAGGGTATCGACATCGAAATTGCCGTAATCTGCTGACGTGTAATCAGCGTCGGTGAAGGAGTTGTACTGTTCTGCGGAAGCAATGGCAGAAACCAGCATGAGAGGAAGTGCTGCAAACTTGAACTTCATGGAAGTGTTCCCTGTTTAAATTACATCTGTACGTTTGAATCAGTACTTTCGTACCCGTACCCGCTGTTTGCCCTTCCGGGCAAATGCGGCGCGGATTCTAAGCAAAGGAAAAACTCAGCGCAACGATAAACGTTAAATGTGACTAACGTCTCAACTGTCACGTGTATCCCGTAATCTGGCTACAAGCGAAATTACAGAAGCCCGCGCATTTTGCGAGGTGGCATCTGAACCGATGCTGAATACGCTGAAGGGGTTTTGGTTATACCAATTCCGGAAAAACGGGGGTAGGCAATTCTCGATTAGGATTGTTACGAATACAAAAGGCCGCAGTAGCGGCCTTTTGTAAAATTATTTCCGATGCGATTGTGCAGATTCCGATTTCTCGATCCGGAAAGCGGAAAAGCCGATGCCCGGTTCAACGCACTCTCAGCGCAGATTTTTCTTGTTGCCGTGGCGGATATCCGCGCCCTTTACCAGATACACCACCTGCTCACAAATATTCTTGGCGTGATCACCGATTCGCTCCAGTGAGCGCAGGGTCCACAACACGTTCATCACCCGCGAAATACTGCGCGGGTCCTCCATCATATAGGTGACCAGCTCGCGGATCGCGCTGCGGTAATCCATGTCCACCTGCTCGTCTTCCGCCAGCGTCTTCAGCGCGGACTCCACATCGAAGCGGGTGTAGGCGTCGAGGGCGTCGTTCATCATCTTGCGCACGGCGTTGGCGATGTGACGGATCTCGGTGTAGCCGCGCGGCGCGGTGCCCTCGTCGGTGAGCGCAATGGCCATTTTCGCGATCTTGCTGGCTTCATCGCCCATGCGCTCCAGGTCGCGGGCGATGCGGATCACCGACATCACCATGCGCAGGTCGGACGCCGCCGGCTGGCGTTTGGCGATGATCAGGGTGGCGTGCTCGTCCAGCTCCATTTCGCAGCGGTCGATTTCCTCTTCCACCTGCAGCACCTTTTCCGCCAGCTCGCTGTCGGCGTTGGCGAGAGCATCTACCGCGTCCGCCACCTGGCGGGCGACAAGGCCACCCATTTCCAGCATTTCCGTCTTGAGGCTCTCGAGATCCTCGTTGAACTGGCGGGAGATGTGTTGATCGAAATGCATGTCCATATTCTCTGTGGGCTCCCCCCAACCTTAGCCGAAACGGCCGGTGATGTAGGCTTCGGTGAGTTCGTGCTCGGGATTGGTGAACACGGTCTCGGTATCGTTCACTTCCACCAGCTTGCCGAGGTGGAAGTAGGCAGTGCGCTGACTTACCCGTGCGGCCTGCTGCATGGAGTGGGTGACGATGGCGATGGTGTAGTTCTCGCGCAGCTCGTCAATCAGCTCCTCGATACGCGCGGTGGCGATCGGGTCGAGTGCGGAGCAGGGCTCGTCCATCAGAATCACTTCCGGGCTCACCGCAATCGCGCGGGCGATACACAGGCGCTGCTGCTGACCGCCGGAGAGGCCGGTGCCGGGTTTGTCCAGGCGGTCTTTCACCTCGTTCCACAGACCCGCGCGGCGCAGGCTGTTCTCGACGATTTCATCCAGTTCCGCGCGGCGGCTGGCGATGCCGTGGATCTTAGGACCGTAGGCGACATTGTCGTAAATGGACTTGGGAAAGGGGTTCGGCTTCTGGAACACCATGCCGACGCGCGCGCGCAGCGGTACCACGTCCACCTTCGCGCCGTAAATGGGGTCGCCGTCGAGGCTCAGCTCGCCCTCCACACGACAGCCCTCAATGGTGTCGTTCATGCGGTTCAGGCAGCGCAGAAAGGTGGATTTGCCACAGCCGGACGGGCCGATCATCGCCACCACCTGGTTGCGACCGATATCCAGGCTCACATCGTGAATCGCCTGGGTCTCGCCGTAAAACACATTGACGTTGCGCATACGCAGCTTGGCGTCGTCACAGAAGGGGCTGCCGACGGTTTTGATGTCCGCTTTGGTGTTCACTAAATTCTGCTCCGCGGTTGAGTCGCCCACGGCTGCTGCCGGGCCCGCATTCAGGGTCATGGTACTCATGGCTTGTTCTCGCTCGCTATCTTACGCGCTTTCGCTTCACCAGCGGCGCTCAAGTTTCTTGCGCAGCCACACTGCGCAGGTGTTCATGGTGATCAGCACCGCCAGCAACACCATGATGGCGGCGGAGGTGCGCTCCACAAATGCGCGCTCCGGGCTGTCGGCCCACAGGAAAATCTGCACCGGCAAAACCGTGGACGGGTCGGTTATGCCGTGGGGCACATCGACAATAAACGCCACCATACCGATCATCAGCAGCGGCGCGGTTTCACCCAGCGCCTGCGCCATACCGATGATGGCGCCGGTCAGCATGCCGGGCATCGCCAGCGGCAGTACGTGGTGCAATACCACCTGCATGCGCGAGGCGCCCATACCCATGGCCGCCTCGCGGATCGACGGGGGCACCGATTTGAGCGATGCGCGGCTGGAAATGATGATGGTGGGCAGCGTCATCAGCGTCAGCACCAGGCCGCCCACCAGCGGCGCCGAGCGCGGCAGTTCGAAGAAGTTGATGAAGATGGCGAGACCCAACAGACCGAACACGATGGACGGTACCGCGGCGAGGTTGTTGATGTTCACCTCGATCAGGTCGGTCCAGCGGTTTTTCGGGGCAAACTCCTCGAGATAGATCGCCGCCGCCACACCGATGGGGAAGGACAGCACCAGGGTCACCAGCAGGGTAAACAGCGAGCCCACCAGGGCCGCGCGGATACCCGCCTGCTCCGGCTCGCGGGAATCGCCGTTGGTGAAAAAGGTTTTGTTGAAGCGCTTTTTCAGTTCACCGGAATCGCGCAGCGCGTTGATCCACACCGCCTTCTGTTCGGAGGTGCGACCGAGGAAGCCGTCCTTGCTCTTCGACAGGCTCTTCACGTAGGTGTCGACATCGTCGTCCGCGTTGACCCATACGGTTTCGCTCTGCCCCAGCAGTTCCGGGTTGTTCTGCAGGCGCTCGCGCAGGTCGAAGCCGGCACCGCTGGAAACCAGCGAATACAGCTCGCGTTTTTCGGATCGCCCGGTCACATCGGGAAAGCGCTCGCGCAGGGCATTGCGGATCACACCGTCGAAATTCGCCCAGGCGAGACTCTCCTGGTCCACCTTGTCGATGCCCAGCTCCGCCGGATCGTAATTCACCTGCAGCTGGATCTGCGACTGTACGAAAGCGCTGCTGCCCTTGCTGATGATGTCGGTAAACAGCACCAGCACTGCCAGCACACCAAAGGCAATACTCGCGATACCGAAACCGCGGAATATTTTTTCCTTGCGATGGCGACTGGCAAGCCTTGCAGCGATGCGCTCGCGCACCTGTTTCTGTGTCAGGTTGGTTTGGGTCAGATCAGTCATACTGTTCCCGGTATTTTTTCACGACGTGCAGGGCAATAAAGTTCAGAATCAGCGTGCTGATAAACAGCATCAGACCGAGCGCAAATGCCGCGAGGGTTTTCGGGCTGTCAAATTCCTGGTCGCCCACCAGCAGGGTCACGATCTGCACGGTGACGGTGGTAACGGATTCCAGCGGATTGGCGGTGAGATTGGCGGCGAGGCCCGCGGCCATCACCACGATCATGGTCTCGCCGATCGCGCGGGATACCGCCAGCAACACGCCGCCGACAATGCCGGGCAGGGCCGCCGGAATCACCACCTTGCGCACGGTTTCGGATTTGGTGGAGCCGAGGCCGAGGGCGCCGTCGCGCAGGGACTGGGGCACCGCGTTGATCACGTCATCGGAGAGGGAGGAGATGAACGGGATGATCATCACCCCCATCACCAGGCCGGCGGCCAGCGCACTCTCGCTCGACGCCTCGAGCCCGACGGACTGGGCGAGGTCGCGAATAAACGGCGCCACAGTCAGCGCGGCGAAAAAGCCGTACACCACCGTGGGCACACCGGCGAGGATCTCGATCAGCGGTTTGGCAAAGGCGCGCACGCGGTTGCTGGCGTACTCGGCGAGGTAGATCGCCGACATCAGGCCCACCGGCACCGCCACAAACATGGCGATGGCGGACACCATTAGCGTACCGGTAAACAGCGGCACCGCGCCGAAGGCACCGCTGGAACCCACCTGGTCGGCGCGCATCGCCATCTGCGGGCTCCAGTGCAGGCCGAACAGGAATTCGGTCACTGGCACCGCCTGGAAAAAGCGCAGGGATTCAAACAGCACCGACATCAGGATGCCGACGGTGGTAAAGATAGCGGCACAGGCGCACATCAACAGGATGACCCGCAGTACCTTTTCCACCTTTTCCCGCGCGCGCAATTCCGGGGTCACCCGCATCAGCGCGTAGGCACCAAGGCCGACGGCCAGAATCAGAATCAGCGCGGTCTGCAGCCACTGACCGCTCTGGCGCAGGCTGTTCAGGTGCGCGGCGGCGGCGGCGAGTTGCGGCGTGGACTCGCCCACGAGACTGCCGGCGGCGAGGTTCTGGATCTGCGCGTACAGCAGGTTCTGCCCGGACAGGGTCTCGGGCCGGTCAGCGACACCGCCCAGCACCAGCGCGCGGATGATGGCATCGTCGAACGCCAGCCACACGCCAAGGATGACCAGCGCCGGCAGCCCGCACCAGAGCGCGGTGTGCACGCCGTAATAACTGGGCAGGGAGGCCAGGCTGCGAATACCGCCGCGACTGCGGGCGGCGCCGATGGCGCGGCTGAAGCCGGTGCCATAGGCCACCAGAATCAGCAGCAACAGCAGGGCGAAGAGAGTGGGAGTCTGCATCGAATCGCTCGGTTGTCGGTTTTGCCGGCCATTATCCGGTCTTGTGTCGGCAATTTATATGGAAACGGCCAGACTCCCTGTTTGCAGAAACGGGAGCCTGGCCGGCAATTCCATCTACCTCGTTGCTGCCAGATTATTTGACGGCGAGGTTGGTCAGGGCGTTCAGCTTGCGCACATCGGTGGCCACCTGCTGGCGCTTGCTGTCGTGCAGCGGGATCATACCCTTGTCCGCCAGATATCCGTCTTCACCCCAGGCGCGCTCGTTGGTGAATTCTGCCAAGAACTGCTTGATGCCGGGCACCACGTCCACGTGGGCTTTTTTCACGTAGATGAACAGCGGGCGGGAAACCGGATAGCTCTGGTCGGCGATGGAGTCGAAGGTCGGTTCCCGGCCTTCGATCAGCGAGCCCTGTACCTTGTCCGCGTTCTGGTCGAGGAAGCTGAAACCGAAGATGCCCAGGGCATTCGGATTGGCCGCCAGCTTGTTCACGATCAGGTTGTCGTTCTCGCCGGCTTCCACATAGGCGCCGTCTTCACGGATGTTGTGGCAGATTGCCTTGTAGGCGTTCTTGTCGGATTTCTCCTTGGCGGCGACCCAGGGGAACTGCTGGCAGCCACCTTCCATCGCCAGCTCGGCGAAGGCGTCGCGGGTACCGGAAGTGGGGGGCGGGCCAAGCACTTCGATTTTGTGTGCGGGCAGTGCCGGGTTCACGTCTTTCCAGGTTTTGTAGGGGTTGGCCACCAGGGTCTCGGAACCGTCCGGGTTGGGCACGTCTTTGGCCAGCGCCAGGAAGATATCCTTGCGGGACAGCTCAAAGCGCTGGTCGCTTTTGGCGTTGGCCAGCACGATGCCGTCGTAACCGATCTGTACTTCCACCACGTCCACGCCGTTGCCGTTACACATTTCCAGCTCGGACTGCTTGATGCGACGGGAGGCACCGGTGATATCGGCGGTATTCTCGCCCACGCCCTGGCAGAACAGCTTCATGCCGCCGCCGGTGCCCGTGGATTCCACCACCGGGGTTTTGAACTGGGTGGCGCGGCTGAAGCGCTCGGCCACCACGGTGGTAAACGGGTAGACGGTGGACGAGCCGACAATGCTAATGTGGTCACGCGCCGCCAGGGCGGCGTTGGATGCCGCGATGGACAGGGCCGCCAGGGCCGAGGCCAGAACTTTTTTGCTCGCAGAACGGTTGTTCATTGCTTTCTCCAGAAGTGGTCGCCAAATTGGCCAAAATCTCTATACGCGGCGCATGTTATGTCGGGCTGGTGACGATTCTATGAATGAAACGTTACAAACAGATTACAGTCCCACACCTCTGCAACCGACCCCACCCAACCCTGTGGTCCACCCCCGGTGCTGGCGCGATTCCTGACCAGCGGTTACGCTCTCCCCCCTGGATAACAGAACAATAAAGATGATTTGAGAGACTTCCCATGACGTTTCTGTTGCGCGCCGCCAATGGCCTCGATCGCTTTGCCGGCGCCTGCGGCCGCCTGCTGGGCTGGCTGACCCTGGCCATGGTTCTGATCCAGAGCCTGGTGGTGGCGCTGCGCTACGGGTTTGACGGCGGCTCGCTCGCCCTGCAGGACGCCGTCACGTATCTGCACGGCGCCGCCTTCATGCTCGGCCTGGCCTATGCGCTGCAGGCCGGTGCCCACGTGCGGGTGGATGTCATCTATCGCACGCTGTCGGCCCGCGGCAAAGCCTGGGTAGACGCGGTGGGCTGCCTGATCTTCCTGTTGCCGCTGTGCGCATTTATTGCCGTGGGCGGCTGGTATTTTGCCGCCAACAGCTGGGCGGTGCACGAAACCAGCAACAGTGCCGACGGCCTCGGCGGCGTGTACCTGCTGAAAAGCCTGATTCCGCTGGCCGCCGCCGCCCTGGCGCTGCAGGGCCTTAGCCAGTTCGCCCGCGCCCTCAATACCCTGATGCAGGTGGAAGCCGAGGCCGCGCGCCAGCACGCCGCGGTCGCGCCGACTCAGGTGAAGGAACAACCCCGCGCTCTGGTGCGGGAAGCCGCTGGAACGATGCGGGAAGCTGCCGGGGAGGCTGGCGCATGATGGAACTGATTCCATTGCTGATGTTCATCGTGGTGTGTGGCGCGCTGATGCTGGGCTACCCGGTGGCGTTTACCCTGGGCGGCACCGCACTGCTGACCGCGGGCCTCGGCATTGTCGCCGGGGTGTTCGACGCGGAACTGCTGCGCGCCTTCCCCGACCGCCTCTACGGCATCATGCAGAACGGCACCCTGATGGCGGTGCCGCTGTTCGTGCTGATGGGCGTAATGCTGGAGCGGGCGCGCATCGCCGAGGAACTGCTGGTCAATCTGGCGCGGGTGTTTTCCGGCATCCCCGCCGGCATGGCGGTGTCGGTGGTGGTGGTGGGCACGCTGCTCGCGGCCAGCACCGGTATTGTCGGCGCCACGGTGGTGACCATGGGCCTGATGTCCCTGCCCACCATGCTGAACCGCGGTTACTCGCCGAAGCTCGCCACTGGCACCATCTGTGCCACCGGCACCCTCGGCCAGATCATCCCACCGTCCATCGCCCTGGTTTTGCTCGGCGATACCCTGTCCAACGCCTACCAGCAGGCACAGTTGTCCCAGGGGATATTCAACCCAAAACCGGTGAGTGTGGGCGACTTGTTCGTGGGGGCGATCATTCCCGGCCTGCTGCTGGTGGCCACCTACATCCTCTACCTGCTGTTCATCGCCCGGCGCGAACCGGCCACGGTACAGGGTCAGCATGAACAGGTGGACCTGGCGGAAACCCTGAAAAGCCTGTTCCCGCCCATTGCGCTGATGCTGCTGGTGCTCGGCTCCATCATCACCGGCGCCGCCACGCCCACGGAGGCCGCCGCCGTCGGCGCACTTGGCGCGGGTGTACTCGCCTGGAGCCGCGGCGCGCTGAACTGGGCGCGCGCGGGGGAAGTGGGGCAGAGCACCCTGCAGGTCACCGCCATGGTATTCGCGATACTCATAGGCGCCTCGCTGTTTTCCCTGGTGTTCCGCGGCTTTGGCGGCGAGGAAGTCGTCACTCACTTCTTCGAAAACCTGCCCGGCGGTGTCATCGGCGCCACCCTGCTGGTGATGCTGGTAATCTTCCTGCTGGGTTTCATCCTCGACTTTATCGAGATCACCTTCGTAGTTGTGCCTATCGTCGGCCCGGTGCTGCTGGCCATGGGGCTCGACCCGGTATGGCTTGGCGTGATGATTGCACTGAACCTGCAAACGTCATTCCTGACGCCGCCATTCGGCTTTGCGCTGTTCTATTTGCGCGGCGTGGCACCGGCGGAAGTCGCCACCAGCGCCATCTACCGCGGGGTGGTGCCGTTTATCGCTATCCAGCTGCTGGTGCTGTGCCTGCTGGCAGTTTGGCCTTCACTGGCTACCTGGTTGCCGGGCTATTTGGCAGGGTAAGGAATTGTGGATTTGGTACTGGCGCAATGACCGTAGAGCGCGGTTGTGAAAACCTGCAACCGGTGCGCCGCCGCAACAGAACCCGCTATGAAACCTCTACAAAGCCACCTTAAGACCCCGTCCTTTCCACAACCGATATACCGCAGGCAGCACCATCAGGGTCAGCAGCATGGCGCTGACCATACCCCCGATCATCGGTGCGGCAATCCGCTGCATCACTTCAGAGCCAACCCCAGAACCGACCATTACCGGAATCAATCCGATAAACACTGTAGCGGTGGTCATCAACACCGGCCGCATGCGCTGTCCGGCACCGCGGCGAATCGCATTGCGCAGATCTTCCAGCATCGGCTTGCGCTGCTCAGCCTCACACGCAGCCAAAGCAGAACCCCAAGCCTGATTGAGATACACCAGCATGATCACACCGATCTCCACCGCCACCCCGGCGAGGGCAATAAAGCCCACCCCCACGGCCACCGACAGGTTGTAGCCCAGCCAGTACAGCAGCCATAGCCCGCCGATCAGCGCCAGCGGCAGGGTGCCCATGATTACCAGCACCTCGCCCACGTGGCGGAAGCTGAAATAGAGCAACAGCACAATGATCCCCAGGGTGATCGGTAGCAGCAGCCCCAAACGCTCGCGCGCGCGCTCCATGTATTCGTACTGCCCCGACCAGGACAGCGAATAACCAGCTGGCAGCTCCAGCTCCTGCGACACCAGCTGTTGTGCCTCCGCCACCCAGGAACCGAGATCGCGATTGTGGATATCGACATATACCCAGCCATTGGGCCGCGCGTTCTCGGTCTTGATCATTGGCGGGCCGCCTTGTACCTCTATCTTCGCAACATCGCCGAGGGACAGGTGCGTCCCGTTCGGGGCTACCAGAGGCAGCCCGCGCAAACGTTCGGGGGAATCGCGCCAGGCCTGTGGATAACGCAGGTTGATGGGGTAGCGCTCGAGGCCCTCCACAGTTTCACCCACTTTCTTGCCGCCCACTGCGGTGTCGATCACCGTCTGCACATCCTGGATGTTCAGGCCGTAGCGGGCCGCCGCCGCGCGATCAATGTCGATGTTGATATAGCGGCCGCCCTCCACCCGCTCGGCAAATACCGATGCGGTGCCGGGTATGCGCTTCAGCAGGGTTTCCAGGCCGGTGCCGATTTTGTCGATCTGGTACAGGTCGGCGCCGGCGATCTTGATCCCCACTGGGGTTTTGATGCCGGTGGCGAGCATGTCGAACCTGGTCTTGATCGGCATCACCCAGGCATTGGTCACCCCGGGCAACTGTACCGTCGCATCCAGCTCTTCGCGGAGTTTTTCCGGGGTCATGCCCTCGCGCCACTGGTCGCGGGGCTTGAAGCGCACGATGGTCTCCACCATGGTCAGCGGCGCCGGGTCGGTGGCGGTCTCCGCGCGCCCCATCTTGCCCCACACCTGCGCCACTTCCGGTACCTGCATGATCATCTTGTCGGTCTGCTGCAGCAGCTCGCGCGCCTTGCCGATGGAAATGCCGGGATGGGTGCTGGGCATGTACATCAGGTCGCCCTCGTCCAGCGGCGGCATAAACTCGCTGCCAGTGCGGGAAAGGGGATACAGGCTGCTGGCGAGCAGTAACAGCGCGATGCCGACCACCCACAGCGGATACCGGATCGCCAGCTCCAGCGCCGGCCGGTACGCGGCGGTAAAGGCGCGGTTGATCGGGTTGGCCTGTTCCGGTTTCACATTCCCGCGCACCAGGTAGCCCATCAACACCGGCACCAGGGTGATGGCGAGGCCGGCGGCGACGGCCATGGCGTAGGTCTTGGTGTAGGCGAGGGGGGCGAACAGCCGCCCTTCCTGACCTTCCAGCGCGAACACCGGCAGGAAGCTCAGGGTGATGATCAGCAGGCTGAAAAACAGCGGCGGCCCCACCTCGCTCGCCGCCTCGCCCACCACCTGCCAGCGGTTGTCGTCATTGAGCGGGGTGCGCTCCATGTGCTTGTGCAAGTTCTCGATCATCACGATGGCGCCATCCACCATCGCACCAATGGCAATGGCAATGCCGCCGAGGCTCATGATGTTGGCGTTGATGCCCTGCAGATGCATCACGATAAACGCACCGATGATGCCGAGGGGCAAGCTGATGGCGATAACCAGTGACGAGCGCAGGTGGAACAGGAACAGCGCGCACACCAGCGCCACCACGATGAATTCCTCCAGCAGCTTGTGCCACAGATTTTCCACCGCACTGTCGATCAGCTCGCTGCGATCGTAGGTGGGGACGATTTCGACCCCGTCCGGCAGGCTGCGCTGCAATTCCTTAAGCCGCGCGCGCACGCCGTCGATCACCGCGCGCGCGTTTTCACCGAAGCGCATCACTACCACGCCGCCCACGGCTTCGCCCTCGCCGTCGAGTTCGGAGAGACCGCGGCGCATCTGCGGCCCCAAGTGCACATCGGCCACATCCCGCAACAGCAGCGGGGTGCCGCTGGCGTTCACCATCAGCGGCAGCTGGCGCAGGTCGTCCACACTCTGGATATAGCCGCTGGCGCGCACCATGTACTCGGCTTCCGCCATTTCCACCACCGAGGCGCCGGACTCGCGGTTGCCGCGCTCGATCGCGGCCTGTATCTGGGGCAACGTAAGGTTGTAGGCGCGCAGCCGCAGGGGATCCACCTGCACCTGATACTGGCGCACCATACCGCCCACGGTGGCGACTTCGGATACGCCGGGCAGGGTCTGCAGCTCGTACTTGAGGAACCAGTCCTGCAGCGAGCGCAACTGCGCCAGGTCGTGCTGGCCGCTGCGGTCCACCAGGGTATAGCTGTAGATCCAGCCCACCCCGGTGGCGTCCGGCCCCAGCTCCGAGCGCGCGGCCGCCGGCAGGCGCGGGGCCACCTGGCTCAGGTATTCGAGTACGCGGGATCTTGCCCAGTACAGGTCGACATCGTCATCGAAAATAACGTAAACGAACGAATCGCCGAAAAACGAATAACCCCGCACCGTGTGCGCGCCGGGCACGCTCAGCATGGCGGTGGTAAGGGGATAGGTGACCTGATCCTCTACCACCTGCGGCGCCTGGCCGGGGTAGCTGGTCTTCACGATCACTTGCACATCGGAGAGATCCGGCAGCGCGTCCACCGGCGTGTTGCGCAGGCTGTAGAGGCCGGCGAGCGCCAGCACCACGGCGCCGATCGGCACCAGCGCACGGTTGTGCAGGGACCAGTAAATGATGCGCGCGATCATTTCTGCGGCTCCTGCTGCATCTCCTGTTCGGAACCGTGATCCATATCGCCGTGGTCCATGTCGCCGTGATCCATGCTGCCGTGGCCCACAGGATCTTTCAGCGGGGCATCGCTGGCCATGGCGCGGGTGGCGATCACCTCGTACTTGCCGTCCTCCCGTTTCCGCAGCTGCACGCGGATGCTGGCGCCACTCTCCAGCGCTGCGCGCAGAGAAGCCTGTGCGGCCTCCGCCACGTAGAAGCCCATCACCATGCCGGGCCAGTCCCAGGCCAGCACCGGCCCGTGCTCGAGGCGCGCATAGTGGTTGTCATCGGGCATGCTCAGCACCTTGGCCTCGGCCCAGGCGGTACCCGCAGCGTCTTCATTCGCGGATTTTTCCGGTTTCTTTACAGATTTTCCGCCGCCAATTCGCTGCAGATCGGCACTGATGCTCGACTCGGAGTCGATCAGGAACTGTGCCGAGGTCACCACCTGGGTGCCCGCTTCGATGCCCTCGAGAATCTCCACCCGGTCGCCCAGCTCGCGACCGGCACGCACACGCACCGAGCGGTAGCGACCACCGCCTTCGGCGATCACCACGCGGTCCATTTCGCCGGTGCGGATCAGCGCGCTGCGCGGTACGGTCAGCGCATCCACTTTCGGCCCCGCCAGCTGCAGGCGCACGAACATGCCCGGGCGCAGGGATTTGTCCGCGTTCTTCACCAGCACACGCACCCGCAGGGTGCGGGTCTTGGGGTCCAGGTCCGGCAGGATGTGCACCAGCTCGCCCTGCCAGCGGCGGCCGGGCGCAAAGTCACCGTACAGCGTGGCCGTGTCACCCACCTGTACCTGGGCGCCCTGCTTGGGAAACAGTTCGCCCTCCACCCACACGGTATCCAGGGGGCCAATACTCATGAGGGTGGTGGCGGGGGTGACGTACATACCCTCGCGGGCGGCGAATTCATTCACATAGCCGTCGGCCGGGGCGTACAGCGTGATGGTCTGGCTCACCTGCCGCGAGCGGCTGACCTCGCGCACCTGCTCGGCGGGCACACCCAGGCTGTTCAGCCTTTCGCGGGTGGCCTCGATCAGGGTGCGGTTGCCGTTCTCCAGTGCCGCCACCAGCTCACTCTGGGCTTTCACCAGTTCCGGCGAGTAAAGCGCCACCAGCGGCTGTCCCTGCTTCACGCGGTCGCCAACGGCGGTGACCCAGCTCTTGTGCACCCAGCCGCTCAGGCGGGTGTGCACGTGGTGCAACTTGTCTTCGTCCAGTTGCACCAGTCCCACCGTCTCCACTTCGGTGGCCACCGGGCCTCGCTGCGCGCGGGTAGTGCGCACGCCGAGATTGTTCTCCACCTGCGGTGAAATGGTCACGGTGCCCGGCGCCACATCGCCTTCCTCACCCTCGTAAACCGGGATCAGGTCCATCCCCATGGGCGATTTGCCGGGTCCGTCGCGACGGTAATTCGGGTCCATGGGCGCAACCCAGTAAAGGATCTTTTTCTCCTTGCCGGCACTCGCCGGGCCATCGCCACCGCCGGACAGTCCGCGTCCGATCAGGAAACCCGCCAGCAGGGTGAGCAGAGCGAGGGTGAAAATCAGTACTTTGTTGTTCATTTCAGTGGCCGCCGATCATTTGCTGTTGCCATCGCCTGGGATAGCGCGGAAGTAACGGACGCGGGCGAGGGCGCGGAAGTAGTTGTAATTGAGCCGCGCCGCGCTGATCTGGGTCTCGATGGCATCCATGCGCGCGGCGATGACCGCCTCCAGATCTGCGGTGTTGCTGGCGTAGCCCTTGAGCACGGCATCGGCGGTGGCTTCGGCCTGACCCAGCAGCGTTTCACGATATTCCGCATGTCGACGATCCAGTGACTGTGCCATCGCCACGGCACCATTGAGCTCGGCGTGCAGCTGTTGCAGTAGATTCTGGCGCTGCAGCATGCCGGCACTTTCGCGCGCGCGGCTGGCGGCGAGGCGCCGATCCTGGCGGTCGCGGTGGAACAGCGGCAGATCGAAGGACAGCATTACGCTGGCGAAATCCGCGCCGTCGCTCATGGGGGTTCGATCCCGCTGGCCATAGCTGATGTCGACACCGAATTGCGGCTTGTAAGCCTCTTCAGCCAGTGCCACATCCGCGCGCTCCGCGGCCACACGGGCGCTACTGGCCGCCACCGCCGGGTGCTGCTCCAGGATCTCCATGGGTACCGGCAGCGACTGTGCGCTGACCCAGTCGCGGGTGTCCGCCCAGGCCGGCGGTGTAATTTCCAGCACCCCCCAGGCAGCGGCACCGATCCAGCGGCTGAGTTCACCGCGCGCACGATTGATCTCGCCATCCGCGGCGGCGATGCGGTCGTCCAGGCGCGCCAGCGCCAGCTGGGACTGCAACAACTGTTGCGACTGTATCTGGGCCGTGGCGAGGCGGGCGCGGTTGTAGCCCACCAATTCCTGCATCCAGCGACGGTTTTGCGTGAGCAGTTCGCGCACCCGCAATTGCTCGGCGACGGTCAGGAAGGCAATGCCCACTTCGCGCGCAAGTGCCTGATCCAAATCCGCGGCGCCGGCATAGCCCGACTCGGCGATATACGCACCGCGCTCTCCCGCAAGCGCCGCGGAATTCCCGCGGGGAAACTTCTGGCTGATTCCGATCACCTTCTGCGTCATCGGCTGTTCGTCAAACGCAAAGGTATCCGTAGGCAAGTTGACGATGCCGAGCTTCAACGTCGGATCGGCCCACTGGGCGTCCGCCACCGCGCTCTCTGCCGCGGCCTCGGCGGCAGCCAGTGCAGCGGCTGATCGTGGATCCTGCTCCTGTGCAATACGGATGGCAGCCTGCAGATCCAGCTGCGCATGGGCTGGAGCTGCCGCAAACGCCAGCAGCAACACTGCCCGGCGCACGTAAAATTTCATGGGGTATTCCTGTCGGTCAGATGCTCTGGCGCCCTGGGGGCGTCGTTTATCGAAGCATCAGGCCCGTCTGGGAGGACGCAACAGGTTTTGCGGGATGGGGGAAATCGGAGAGGGGTACAAGGGGCGATAGCGCGCAGGACTCAAGGAGGTTTGCGGTAAAAAGCCCTGCGGTGCCATAGCGAGCCCACATCCACCACTGGCACAGATAAGCTGGCAAACATCCATGGAAACAGCGCCGGTCGACTCGCAGCAGGACATATCCGGATGTTCGGGCGCTGTGTCTCCGCCGCATCCGGAATCCGCCATGGGCAGGTCCAGCGCAAAATGTTGGTCACTCATGGCGTGATTGGCGGACGTCGCCGAGTTGTCCTGGATGGCAGCATCCTGATTGCACACGGGCGCATTCACCAGCGCCAGGCTCTGGACCGCGAAGCACCACAGGATCAGGATCTTTACAAGAATGCGCATAGCCGGAATTCTAGGTGACCGGCCGGGCGTACAGCAAGGCCATGCCCCGCGGGAGGGTTTGGAAAACAACCGATTCTGCTGTTTACAACAAATTTTCAGGCATTCGACTCTGGCTAATTAGTGCCCAGTTTGTGCTAGAATGCGCCACCCGGGCAAGGTGACCGATATGCGCCGCCGGGCCAATAAATCTAAGAATTGTGAGCACTCGCGATGTCCGCCATTGATGAAGAACCGACACCCAGCGGTACCCTGACCCTGCAGACCCAGTCCATGCCCCGCGACACCAACCCCCAGGGTGATGTTTTCGCCGGCTGGCTGATGTCGCAGATGGATCTCGGCGGCGCCATCCTCGCCCAGAGTATCGCCCGCGGCCGCGTCACCACAGTCGCCGTCGGCAGCATGGTGTTCCTGCGCCCGGTACCGGTAGGCTCCACCGTCAGCTGCTACGCCGAAGCCATCGAAGTGGGCCGCTCCTCCATCAAGACCATGGTCGAAGTCTGGCTGACCCGCGTGGATACCGGTGAGCAGGTGAAAGTAACCGAGGGCGAATTCGTCTTCGTCGCCATTGACGATCGCGGGCGCACGCGGCCGCTGCCCTAAGCGATTGATATGCAGTGAATTCTAAAACGGGGCCAGAAGGCCCCGTTTTGCTGTGCCCCTAACTATTCACAATCATTGCACGGTGGGCACCCATCTTACGTTGCCGCATTCACAACACATTTTCGATTCGGGGTTTTCGGTCGCGACCGTGCCTCAATGCAGCTCGCCGCCGGACAGCACCACACCCAGCCCACGCAGCTGCGCCGCCACCTGCGGGTCACCACTCTCCCGCCAGCGCTGATACAGCTGCAGGATATCCCCGGCATCAAGCACCTGACCTCTGCCACACACCAACGCCACCAGTTCCAGCAGCCGGTCGAAGCGTCGCGACAGTTCACTGAATACCGAGCGGTTGTGGCGCGCATTCTCGCCGAGGTAGTCGTAGGCGCCGCCGCCCATGCCGATAAAGTAGTCGCGGCCGATGCCGCGGCGGGCGTAGTTTTCCGGGAACAGGGCACCTAAGAAGAGGGCGAGGTCGCCGAGCTGGCGCAGCAGCAGACAGCGGTGGTGGTGGCTGTCGACCTCCAGCGCGTCGCGATACAGTAGTGCGAGCGGGCGGATGTCCAGCTCGCCGCGGTCGTAACTGAACACCTGGCCGCTGTCGCCGAAGCGCGCCAGCAGGTTGCCGATATACCAGAGGGTGTCTTCCTGGGGGCGGGGCTCAAGGCCCGCGGCCTCGTCCTGCAGGCGCACGCGGAAAAAGTCCGCGAGGGTGTGTTCAAAGGTGGTTTGCGATACGGATGGCATCAGCTCCTCCTTAAACCGTCTGTCTCTAAAACTATAAATCCGCCGTTATCACAGTTCTATTTTTTGGGTATGAATTTTTATAAAAAATTTTTATAAGAATTCCGGTTTTTGTCCCCTTGAAATCTGTCTGGCCGCACACATTTTCGGGCTTGTCAGGGGGCTACCCCTGGAATCCCAACCTTTAACCATTGATATTCCTAGTGCTTATTGGGAGGACATCCGATGAGTATCAAACCGCTCTACGACCGGGTGGTTGTTAAACGTCTTGCGGCGGAAACCACCACCAGTGGTGGCATTGTTATTCCGGACAAGGCCGCAGAAAAACCCACCCAGGGAAAAGTGATCGCCGTCGGTAACGGCGCGCAACTGGCAAACGGCGAGCTGCGCCCGCTGGCGGTCAAGGTGGGAGACCGGGTACTGTTCGGCCAGTACGCCGGCACCGAAATCAAACACGACGGTGAGACCTATCTCATCGTCAAGGAATCCGACATTTTCGCCGTGCTCGAAGATGTGGAAGAACAGAAACAAGATAAGGAGAAAGCCGCATGAGTGCCAAAACCGTCAAGTTTTCCGACGACGCCCGCGAGCGCATGCTGGCCGGCGTGAACATCCTCGCCGATGCGGTGAAAGCCACCCTCGGCCCGAAAGGCCGCAATGTGGTGCTGAGCAAGAGCTTCGGTGCACCGCGCATCACCAAAGACGGCGTGTCCGTGGCCAAGGAAATCGAGCTCAAGGACAAATTCCAGAACATGGGCGCGCAGATGGTGAAAGAAGTCGCGTCCAAAACCGCCGACGTGGCCGGCGACGGCACCACCACCGCCACCGTACTGGCGCAGGCGCTGGTGCGCGAAGGTCACAAGGCCATTGCTGCGGGCATGAACCCGATGGACCTGAAGCGCGGTATCGACACCGCGGTGAAGGCCGCGGTAGAGGAGCTGGCCAAACTCGCCAAGCCCTGTGAAGACACCAAGGCCATCGGCCAGGTAGGCACCGTGTCCGCCAACTGGAATGAAGACATCGGCCAGATCATCGCCGAGGCGATGGAGAAAGTCGGCCGCGACGGCGTGATCACCGTGGAAGAGGGCAAGTCCCTCAACAACGAGCTGGATGTGGTCGAGGGCATGCAGTTCGATCGCGGTTACCTGTCGCCGTACTTCGTCAACAACCAGGAAAAAATGCAGGCGGAACTGGACAACCCGTTCATCCTGCTGTTCGACAAGAAGATCAGCAACATCCGCGACCTGCTGCCGGTACTGGAGTCCGTAGCCAAAGCCAGCCGTCCGCTGCTGTTGATTGCCGAGGATATCGAAGGCGAGGCACTGGCCACTCTGGTGGTGAACAACCTGCGCGGCATCCTCAAAGTCGCCGCGGTGAAGGCCCCGGGCTTCGGCGACCGCCGCAAGGCCATGTTGCAGGATGTCGCCATCCTCACCGGCGGTACCCTGATCTCCGAGGAAGTGGGCCTAACCCTGGAACAAGTCACCCTGGAACAGCTGGGCAGTGCCAAGCGCGTGGTGATCGGCAAAGACAACACCACCATCGTCGACGGCGCCGGCAATAAGGTGGATATCGACGCACGCGTGAAACAGATCCGCGCGGAAATCGAGGCCTCCACCTCCGATTACGACAAGGAAAAGCTGCAGGAGCGCGTGGCCAAGCTGGCTGGCGGTGTTGCGGTGATCAAGGTGGGCGCCGCTACCGAAGTGGAAATGAAGGAGAAGAAGGATCTGGTGGACGACGCCTTCCACGCGACCCGTGCGGCCGTGGAAGAGGGCATCGTCGCCGGCGGCGGCCTGACCCTGGTGCGGGTTGCCGACAGCCTGCGCAGCAGCGGATTGAAGGGCGCCAACGACGATCAGCAGGTGGGTATCAATATCGCGCTGCGCGCGATGGAAGAACCCTTCCGCCAGATCGTTGCCAACGCCGGCGTTGACGGCAGCGTGGTGCTGAACAACGTGCGTTCAAATGACAGCGCAAATTACGGCTACAACGCCCAGACCGGCGCCTACGGCGACATGCTGGAATTCGGTATCATCGACCCGGCCAAGGTGACCCGTTCCGCACTGCAGAACGCCGGCTCCATCGCCGGGCTGATGTTGACCACCGAAGTAATGGTGGCGGAGGCCCCGGTTGAGAAAAAATCTGAGCCGGCGGCGGACGCCTACGATTACTGATCTTTTGGCGTAGTAAAAACCATCAACGGGGCCGTAAGGCCCCGTTTTCTTCCATTGTTTCGGTGGTGGTGATCAAATACCGCGTCCTTCTGCATGCTTCGCATGTAGTACCTGCTTGCTGATGCTATTTTAGTTCCCAAAACCAGATTTCTTTGGAATCGAAATAGCAGTTTGAACTACATACTGCCATGGCATTTGATACATCTATGAGATCGATGTGTCCGCCCCCATAACCTGTAATTTTCCAGAATAGAACTACGCCCTTCTTCGTGCCGACTTTTTGAATAAAGTCTGACGGCTTATACAGTGTTGTTCGACCGAAGACGTGAGAGCGCATTAACTGATCAGCTTCAACAATTCGAAACTGGGTCTCATTCTTCTTCCTTGCACGGTAATTTTTCAGATAGAGCAGACGTTATAATTTCAGATGCCCTTTTATTGAGGGTGGTTTGATCTGCGGATTTTAGAGCAACGTACACTTGCTCCTGTATGGAACCTGGCAGGGCCACTTTGTAGCCACACCAGAAAATCCCCTCCGTACTATCCAACACTCCGGATAAGTACATTTCTGCTAAACGCCGCTGCTGCATATCCCGGCTCATGTATGCAGATAAAAAATCAGAACCTTTAAAATTTAGATTTTCGATAGACAAACGTTGCTTTTCATCTGACGGTATTTTTATGGATTGGCTCTGCGCATCGCATGAGATAATACCCACACACGCTAAAGTAGCGTAAATGTATTTACCAAACCTCAATTACCACTCCTCCCTAAGTTCGTTTAAAAAAGAAAAACAAGTTAAATCGAGTAATCACACCTTTCAGAACATGAAGTCTGGTCAGTGCACAAGCTTCTTTTGACAAGTTGTCAACGTGCCTTAGTGTCCAGCTTATCTTTAGAAAATATTTTCCTTGACGTCTGGAGTAACATCCCATCTACACTTAGTAATGAATGGCTGCCGGTCTACATTGATAATTTCATCTTTTTGTGTCAACTCACAGGTAACTACCAGAGGTTTGCCTCTAGACTCTGAGTTTTCTTCCCGTTTCCGTTTCACACCCGACCAGATCCTGAATTCTCTTCCACTGAAAAAAACGTTCACTAACTGCCCTACAACAAACTCCTGCGGCAAAAAATTAACAATATTTCGTTCAAAAATACCGGGAAGTTCAAAATACCCATTGCTATCAGTAAGTGTTTCGTCCTGAATTTTTTTCTGATAATCAGTGGTTCTCACGACTCTAGCACCAGCGGCCGGCTTCCCCTCAAATAAAATAACACCCGAGATCGGGGAGAATGTACAAACTTTACCGGCTTCGAAAATTGACATAGCAAACGCTGGACCTGGAATTATTACTAAAAGAATACACAATAAGCATCTACGCGACATATTCATGAGTACCCATGCGATGAGGCCATTTTGCGCTCCCTGATCGTGTAGAAATCGGTCTTTATACTAATAACCCACTCGCTAATGTCAAAAATATAAAACGGTGTCAGAGTCCATTTTTATAATGAGTACGTCCGTGCCATTTCTATAGTGGTTTTGTGAAGCATGATGTTATCGTCAACCACTCTTCATAAACAGCCTCGACCACTGGCACTGAATGGGGCGGACAATCACGGATTCCTGGTGGGGGAAATGGAGGCCTTATCAACGAGGCCATAGCGGTTTGCAAACGAGAAGGTCGTTGTTGCCGTGCAAATCTGCCGGAGGCAAATAAAGTGTTTTAAAAATAGCCGAATACATCGGCTATTGTTACGTCTGCTTTGTGTTTGTTATCTCAGTACCTGAGTACGGCTGACACTATCGGTGTTATATAGTTATTTTTTTACTCAGCGATGAGTAATAAATCAGGCTTATTGTCCACAACACTTTTTATATTTTTTGCCACTGCCGCAACTGCACGGCTCATTGCGCTCGGGAACCTTGTCGAGTTTGACCGTTCCCTTTTTATTGAGAATCGCGGTCAGTTCTGCAATGGACTCCACCGCGCCCTCGCTGCTGTCCACGGTGATCTCGGCATAAAGCTCAGCCTGCGCAACCAGTGCTTCCACTTCGCGCTTGCGCTCTTCGTTCGTCACCACCAGCAACAGGGGATATTTCCTGCTGCCGGATTTGTGCGAGCCCCGGGTTTCGTAGCCGAATTTGACGTGGTTTTCCCGCGGGTCCTGACGACCCTTGTAAAAGAATTTGCGGTTCGACATGTATTGATCCAGATGACGATAAAAAATCCGCGACCAGAAATATATGGTCGCGCTCAGAAGCTTTCGGGCTAATGCCCACAGAAAATTATTTCAGTTACAGCAGGCTCCGGCGGCCGGAGATGGCAGTTGCTATTCGTATTCCGCTTCGCGGATACGCTGTTGCCGCTCCTGCTCTTCACGCATCACAGCTTTGATTTCTTCCAGCACGCCATCAACATCCGCGCTGTCGCCGTCGTCTGTAAACGCCCCACTAAGAGGCGTGTCTGGCGTCAGGTTACCTTCCGCGTAAAGTGCCCACATTTCCTCGGCGTAGCGTGTGTGCAGCAGCTCGGGGGCAAATTCCCCGTAATAGCGGCGCATATTGTTGACGTCGCGGACAAACATTTCCCGCGCGCTATTGTTGGCGGCGGCGTTGACGGCCTGGGGCAAATCGATGATCACCGGGCCGTAATCATCCACCAGCACATTGAACTCCGACAGGTCGCCGTGCACGATGCCCGCGCACAGCATGAGCTTGATGTAGTGCATCATGAGCGCGTGATCTTCGAGTGCCTGTTCCTCCGAAATAAGTACTTCGCCGAGTCGCGGCGCCACGTCGCCGGTGTCGTCGGTGACCAGCTCCATGAGCAACACGCCATCGACACAACCATAGGTTTCCGGTACCCGCACGCCGGCCCGGCTCAGACGGGACAGGGCGTCGATTTCCGCGTTCTGCCAGATTTCTTCCTGCTGTTTGCGGCCGTAGCTGGAGCGCTTTTGCAGAGCCCTCGCCTCGCGGCCGCTGCGCACCTTCCTGCCCTCCTGGTATTGGGCGGCCTTTTTAAAGCTGCGTTTGACCGCGTCTTTATAGACCTTGGCGCAGCGAATATGGTCACCACAACGGACAATGAATATGTCGGCTTCTTTGCCGCTCATCAGGCGGCTGATCACTTCATCGATCAAGCCGTCATCGACGAGGGGTTGTAGGCGTTTCGGAGGTTTCACAGGCGTCCACTGGTTACTGGGAAGGGCGGCATTATGATACCAAAATCGTCGATTAAATAAGCAGTATCCGCGACATTCCGCGGTCAGGATGGCGACCGGTCGGCCACCATTGGCCGGACATTCCCACTTGGGCGCTTTCGCCGGATTATTTTCCCGGTTCGTTGCCACGTTTGCGCGATATTAAAAAGGGCCGACATAGTCGGCCCTCTTGCGATTGGCTTACGGCAACCGCCTACTGGATGGCACGGGTCTGATAATAGGCTTCTTCACTGATCCGGTGATAGGGAATTACCTGGCTTTCAAATTCTTTAAACGCCTTGTACACGCGATTGAATTGCGGATCTCTGGCCGCGGTTTCCTGCATGATCTGGTCGTTGATGGTTTTCAGGTGGGCGATGACATCGTCCGGCAGTTTGCGCAGCTCCACCCCGTGCTGCTCCACCAGCTCTTTCAGCGCGCGATTGTTGCGCGCGGTGTACTCGTCGAGCATGTCCTGGTTGGCGTCGCGGGCGGCAGTGCGAACGATGGCCTGCAGATCCTTAGGCAGTTTTTCGAAGGCGGTTTTGTTGATGATGATCTCGAGAATCGAGCCGGGTTCGTGCCAGCCTGGGTAGTAATAGTATTTGGCAATCTGGTGGAAACCGAAGGCGAGGTCGTTGTAGGGGCCGACCCATTCGGTGGCATCGATCACGCCGGTCTGCAGCGCCGTGTACAGCTCACCGCCGGGAATGGTGACCGCGGTACCGCCGGCGCGGTTCAGCACGTCACCGCCCAGGCCGGGAATACGCATCTTGAGCCCCTGAAGATCGGCGACGGAATTGATCTCGCGATTGAACCAACCCGCCATCTGCACACCGGTGGAGCCGCCGGCCATGGGGATCAGGTTGAACGGCGCATAGAGCTCTTCCCACAATTTCAGGCCGCCGCCGTAGTGCAGCCAGCCATTCATTTCCTGGGCGTTCAACCCAAACGGCACCGCGGTAAAAAACTGCGCGGCGGGGAGCTTGCCTTTCCAGTAGTAGGCGGCGCCGTGGCCCACCTGGGCGGCGCCATCGGAGACCGCGCCGAAGACGCCCATGGCCGGAACCAGTTCGCCGGCACCGTAGACCTTGATCTTCAGGCGGCCGTTGGACATCTCTTCGACTTTTTTCGCGAAGCGTTCGGGGGCGCTGCCGAGGCCGGGGAAATTTTTCGGCCATGTAGTTACGAGTTTCCACTCGAAGGTCTGCTGGCCAGTGTTCTCTAACGTTGTGATTTTCTGCTCTTGCGTTGAGCGGGAAACCACCAGCGCACCGAAGGTGAGTACCAGCAGGGCGAGCAGGCCGAGGATGACGGGGGGGTACCAGTTTATTTTTTTCATGCGCTTTCTGTTCGTTTTTATTTTTTCCGCCCCGGGGCCGGGGCGGTTCGCCTGCAGGCAGGCTCCTACATTCCGTGTATTTTGCAGAGCTCGATAGTGAATCAGAGAGGTTGCAGTTTGGCCATGGATACTACCAGCCATTTGGCTCCGGCATCGTCGAAGTTGACCTGCACCCGCGCGCGCGGGCCGCTGCCTTCGAACTGCACCACGGTGCCCTCGCCGAACTTGGCGTGGTCCACGCGGCCGCCCAATGCCAGCGGCGGCAGGTCGTCGTCGAAGTCCGGCGCGGCGTCGGAGTAGGGATTTACTCCGCCAGAAAACTTACCCCAATCCTTTCCAAAAGAGTTGGGTTGAAACAGCGGTTTGGAAATCTCGGTTTTGAGACGCACCTCGTGGATATATTCCACTGGAATTTCATTCACAAACCGCGACGGTTTGTTGTAGGTCTCGCTGCCAAATAACCGGCGGCTCTCGGCGTAGGTAATGTAGAGCTTCCGCATGGCGCGGGTGATGCCGACGTAACACAGGCGGCGCTCCTCTTCCATGCGCCCCGGTTCCTGTGCGGACATCTTGTGCGGGAACAGGTTTTCCTCCACGCCGGCCATAAATACCAGCGGGAATTCCAGTCCCTTGGCCGAGTGCAGGGTCATCAGCTGCACCGCATCTTCGAACTCGTCCGCCTGGCCCTCGCCGGCATCCAGTGCGGCACTGTCGAGGAACTGGTTGAGCAGCGGCACTTCCTCTTCTTCCACCACTTCGCCGTCGGCGTCGGTGGCCTGGGGCACGCCGTCGAAGCTGCGGCAGGCGCTCACCAGTTCCTGCAGGTTCTCCACCCGGGTCTGGCCTTTCTCGCCCTTTTCCTTGCTGTGGAAATCCACCAGGCCGGTCTGCTCGATCGCCATTTCGGCGATATGGTCGAGGGTCTTGTCGGTGCTCTCCTCGTCCAGCGCGTCGATCAGGCTGAGGAAGCTCGCCAGCGCGCTGCCGGCGCGGGCCGCCAGCACTTTCTGCTGCAGCATTTTCTCCGCCGCCGCCCACATGGAGCTGCCGTGTTCGCGCGCAAACTCGCGCACCATATCCACGGTGCGCGCACCGATGCCGCGGGTGGGGGTATTCACTACACGCTCGAAGGCGGTGTCGTCGTGGCGGTTGGTGATCAGGCGCATGTAGGCGAGCGCGTTCTTGATCTCGAGGCGCTCGTAGAAACGCTGGCCGCCGTAGATGCGGTAGGGCACCTGTTCGCGCAGCAAGGCCTCTTCCAGCACCCGCGACTGCGCGTTGGAGCGGTACAGGATGGCGACGCTGTCGCGGCCGTTGCCGTCGCGCACCCAGTCGCGGATGCGCTCGACAATAAAGCGCGCTTCGTCCTGCTCGTTGTAGGCGGAGTAGAGCGCGATGGGTTCGCCTCTATCGCCCTCGGTCCACAGCTCTTTGCCCAGGCGCCCGGTGTTGTGGGCGATGACCGCGTTGGCGGCGTTGAGGATGGTACTGGTAGAACGGTAGTTCTGCTCCAGGCGCACCGTCTGCACGTCTTTGCGGTCGACTTCGAAGTGCTGGATGTTCTCGATCTTGGCACCGCGCCAGCCGTAGATGGACTGGTCATCGTCGCCGACGGCGGTGATATGGCACTCGTCCCCGGCCAGCAGGCGCAGCCAGGCGTATTGGATGGTGTTGGTATCCTGGAACTCGTCGACGAGGATATACGGGAAGCGGCGGCGGTAGTGGGCGAGGATGCCGTCGTTGTTCAACAGCAGCTCGTGGGCGCGCAGCAGCAGCTCGCCGAAGTCGACGAGACCGGCGCGCTGGCAGGCCTCCTCGTAGGCGGCGTAGATGCGCACCATAGTGGCGAGCCAGGGATCGCCGCTCTGCTGGATGTACTGGGGACGCAGGCCTTCGTCTTTCTGCGCGCCGATCCACCACTGAGTTTCCCGCGGCGACCACTTCTTCTCATCCAGTCCCAGCTCGTTTTGCACCCGCTTGATCAGGCGCAGCTGGTCGTCGCTGTCGAGAATCTGGAAGTTCTGCGGCAGCCTGGCCTCCTGCCAATGCGCGCGCAGCAGGCGGTGGGCGAGGCCGTGGAAGGTACCCACCCACATGCCGAAGGTATTCACCCCCAGCAGCTCCTCGATGCGCCCGCGCATCTCGCGCGCGGCCTTGTTGGTGAAGGTTACCGCCATGATGGAGTAGGGCGATGCGCCCTCGACCATCATCAGCCAGGCGATACGGTGCACCAGCACGCGGGTCTTGCCCGAGCCGGCACCGGCGAGAACCAGTTGGTTGCCCGGCGGCGCGGCTACGGCCTCGCGCTGGGCGTCGTTTAGAGGGTCTAAGAGTTCAGATACGTCCATGGGCGCGATTGTATCAGGGGTCGGGGGAGAACTGGGTATATAAACAGGTTTTAAACAATCTGCGATTGCTTGTAGGAGCCTGCCTGCAGGCGAACCGCCATGGACTCCGCGAATGTTCGCCTGCAGGCAGGCTCCTACAGGGGTGCATCGACCGCCACGCAAAGCGCTGCCAACGCTCGCCAGCACTCCGCCATGCCGCTAAACTGCACAACCTGAACCAGAGAAGGTGTTGTCGTGAAGCCAGCGGAAGTCACGCAAAAAATCAGCGAACAGCTGAGTTCCATGCGCAAATCTGAGCGCAAGGTCGCGGAGTATATCCTCGCCAACCCCGGCGAAATCATCCATATGCGCATCGTCGACCTGGCCACCGAGGCCCAGGTGAGCGAACCGACGGTGGTGCGTTTCTGCCGCGCCGTGGGCTGTTCCGGGTTCCAGGAATTCAAGCTCAACCTGGCCCAGCAGCTGGCCTCCAGCCCCAGTTTCGGCCAGATTGCGGTGACCGAAACCGACACCATCGCCGAGTACAAGCGCAAGGTGTTCGACTCCACCGTCGATACCCTGCTGAACGTGCGTGACAAGATCGACGCGCGCGCGCTGGAAGCCGCGGTGACCGCCATCGCCGCCGCCAAGCGGGTGGAGTTCTTCGGTTTTGGCGCCTCCGGTGCCGTGGCCGCCGATGCCCAGCACAAGTTCTTCCGCCTGCAGCTCGCCGCTGCCGCCCACTCCGACCACCATATGCAGAGTATGTCCGCCATGAGCATGGAGCCGGGCGATGTGGTTGTCGCCATCTCGCAAAGCGGGCGCACCTCCTCGCTGCTGCGCTCCATGGAAATGGCCAAGGCCCAGGGCGCCACGGTGATCGGCCTCGGTCCCAGCGGCTCGCCGGTCACGCGCAAGTCCAGTATCCCCCTGGAAGTGGACGTGGAAGAGGACATCGAGCTGTACACACCGCTGTCGTCCCGCATTGCCCACCTGGTGGTGATCGACGTACTCGCCATCGGCGTTGCCCAGCGCAAGGGCCCGCAGCTGCAGGAGCACCTGTTGAAGCTGAAGAAGGGGCTGTACAACCTTCGCGAAGAAAAACACTGATCAGGGTGTAATATGCAGGGAAGCAGCGGCGAACAGACGACAAACTTCTCTGATGCGGACAGTCTCGGCGCCCCTGAAAAGCACCTGATTCTCGCCGCGGCCCTGATCCAGGGCCTCGCGCTCTACGCCCTCAAATTCTTCACCGCCGTCGACACCTGGTCGCCAGTGTGGCCGTACCTCAGCTACACCCTCGTCATCGCCATTCCGCCGTTGGTGATCGTCACCGTCGCCCCTCGTCTCGCGCGGGGTTACTGGTGGCTGGTGACCGGCTACGCCGTGTTGCTGGCGGCACTCGCCGCTTACCGCGGCTACCAGTGCACCCCAGCAACCAAGGTGTACTGTGGTGATCCCCACGAGTTCGTGCCGACGATCGCCATCGCCACCTTTATCGTCGCCTTTCTGCTGCGCGCCTGCGCCACCGGGATGGCACGGCTGCGAAAGCCGGAGTACTCCGCGCTGTTTCACTACTCCTGGGACAACGCCCTCACCGCGGGCCTGACACTGGTGTTTACAGGAATTTTCTGGCTGATCCTGTTTCTGTGGCAGGCGCTGTTCAAACTGGTGGGAGTTGCGTTTTTTCAAGAACTGTTCGCGCAGGACTGGTTCTTTTACCCGGTAACCTGGTTGGTGGCCGGCAGCGGCGCCATCCTGTTCCGCTCACAACAGAGCTTTGTGCTGACCCTGAAGCGGCTGCTGCGCACCATGCTGGTGGCGCTGCTGCCGCTACTGGCGGTACTCACCATCGTGTTCCTCGCCACCCTGCCGTTTACCGGCCTGCAACCCATCTGGGATACCGGGCGCGGCAGCGCGCTGTTGCTGTGGCTGGTGGCGCTGCTGCTGTTTTTCACCAACGGCGTGATCCAGGACGACTTCCCGTTTGCGCGCTATCCGCGCTGGATCAACCGGGTGCTGCTGCTGGCTTTGGTGGTTGCGCCGTTTTACACGGCCTTCGCACTCTACGGCCTGTGGTTGCGGATAGCCCAGTACGGCTGGACACCGGAGCGGCTGTGGGGGTTCGTGGTGGCACTGACGCTGGCGCTGCTGGCACTGAGCTACAGTCTGTCGATCCTGCGCCGCGGCGAGCGCTGGTCGGAGTGGCTGCGCCGGATCAATACCGGGCTCGCGCTGTGGGTGCTGGCGGTGTGCCTCGTCACGCAGTCGCCGCTGGTGAATTTCTGGCGCATCAGTGCCGACAGCCAGCTGGCGCGCTTGCAGGACGGGCGCACGGAGCTGGCGGATTTCGATTTCTTTTTCCTGCGGCGGGAATTGGGGCGCCCGGGCTTCGAGGCTCTGCAGGCAGCCAAAGCACTTCCCTCCATTCAGCGAAATGCCGACGTCGTCGAACATCTGGATGCTCTACTCGCACAACCCGATGCTATTTGGGAGTTGCGAAAAAATCCTCTTCAGGCGAAGGCCGAAATACAAAAGTTGCGGGAAATCGAAGTCATTCCCGCCAATAGCAGCCTGCCCACCGACTTCCATAACCGGCGATTCAGCGAGAACTGCCAGCTCCCCGAGCGCCAATGTCTGTGGCTCGAACAGGATCTGGATAACGACGGCAGCAGCGAATTTCTGCTGTTTTCCTTTCGGTCACGGCGGGATCAACAAAATTTCCTGCAGATCGTGGCATTTGCCAGGGTGGATGGCCACTGGCGGCAGATTGGTGTCAATAGCCGCGATACTGACGAGAGTTTCGAGGCTCTTCGGCTGCGCTTGTCCGCTGGAGAAATGGAAACTCGCGCGCCGCGATGGCCTGCGCTGTACCTGGGCGAAGAATTGTTACTCGACCCCACCCGGTAGCTATTCACCGCAAAATTCCCGGTTGTCATGGAATCCACCCCCATCGCCGGCTAAGATGCGCGCGCTACCGATTCCCCATACCCCGACGTCTAAGCTTGCCTGAGCGCCGGCGTGATCGCCTGCCGATGTACAAATGTCCACGTTTCCCGGATTGCCATGCCCCCGAACTTTTTGAATGCCGACGGCCAGCCGCCGCGCTGGCTCGCTCCGTGTCTCGCCGCACTGGTTGCGCTGACTCCCTTTGCCATCGACACCTATCTGCCGGCCATTCCCGCCATGGCACGGACCCTCGGGGTCGAAGTGGCTGTGGTGCAACACTCGGTATCGAGTTACCTGCTTGGCTTTGCGGTAGGGCAGATCTTCGGCGGACCACTCTCGGACCGCCTCGGCCGCATCCTGATCGGCACCATTGGTCTCGCTATCTTTATCGCCAGCACCGCGCTGATCCTGTTCACCAATAACGCGGAACTGCTGGTGGCGCTGCGGTTCTGTCAGGCGGTGGGGGGCGGTTTTGCCACGGTAATCTGCGGTGCCATCGTGCGCGACCTCTATCATGGCCGCGACGCAGCGCGCATCATGTCGATGATCGCCACCATGATGCTGATCGCGCCCATGGTGGCGCCGGTAATCGGCGCTACGCTGCTCAGTTTCGGCGACTGGCACGCCATCTTTATCTTCCTGCTGGTGTACGGCGTGCTGATGATGGTGCTGGTGCGGGGCATACTGCCGGAGACGGTGTCGAAGTTCCGCCGCGCGCGCCGCCAGCGCGAGTCCCGCACCACGCTGTTTCGCAACTACGGGCAGATATTCCGCAGCCCGCGCGCACTGGGCTTCCTGTTCGGGCAGGCGCTGGTGAGCGGCTGTATGTTCATTTACATCACCACCGCGCCGTTCGTGTTTATGGAGCGCTTTGGCGTTTCCTCGGCGAATTTCCCGCTGATGTTCGGCAGCTGCGTGCTGGGATTGGCGGTGATGATGCAGCTGAATATCCGCCTGCTGAAGGTGTTCGAACCGCGCCAGATCCTGCTGGCGGGGATGACGATGCTGACCCTCGCGTGCGCGCTGCTGCTGGTGAGTACCCTCTACTTCGGCGAGAACCAGACTTTACTGGCGTGGATGATGCCGTTGGTGATGGCGATGGGCAGC
Source organism: Microbulbifer harenosus (assembly GCF_005771435.1). Classification (GTDB taxonomy): domain Bacteria; phylum Pseudomonadota; class Gammaproteobacteria; order Pseudomonadales; family Cellvibrionaceae; genus Microbulbifer; species Microbulbifer harenosus. Next base: position 31,134 of record NZ_VANI01000004.1, on the reverse strand, counting down.
ATCGGCATCATTGCCCCCAACTCCGCGGCCTGTTATCTGGAATTTTTCCCCAAGATCAGCGGTACCGCCAATGCGCTCTACGGCGCGTCCCTGTTTATTTCCGGGGGGCTACTCGGCGGTCTGGTGAACGGAATCCACACCGGTACGCTGGTGCCTATTGCGGCCGGGATGTTGTGCTGCGCGGGCGCCGCGCTCGCTATGGCTGTGTTTGTCGCCAGAGCGCGGCTGCCAATTGAGATCGAAGGCAGACACTGAGCGCAAGCCGGGCGCTCGCAGCTTCGTCGTAAAAATTAAGTGGCCGGGAGAGGAAAATTCAGATCAGCCCCTCTTCCTGCAGCGCCTTTTTTACCGCCGGGCGCGCCGCCATGCGCTCGGCGAAGGCCTTGAGCTTCGGCCAGCCGCCGGTATCCACTCCCACCTTGTCGCACCAGCTGTACAGGGTGAACAGGTAGGCGTCGGCGATACAGAAATCGTCCCCCAGCAGGTAGTCGCCGGCCAGATGCTCCTCCACAAACTGCAGGCGTTTGCTTACCTGTTTCCTGGCGAACTCCTTTTCCCCATCGTCGCCGTTCCAGAACAGTGGCACAAAGGACTTGTGCACCTCGGTGGAGAGGTAATTCAACCACTCCAGCACCCGGTAATGGTCCAGTGAGCCGTACTCCGGCGCCAGTTTTTTATCCGGTTTCTGCTCCGCCAGGAACTGCACAATCGCCGGGCCCTCGGTGAGCAATTCACCGCCTTCCAGTTGCAGCGCGGGTACATAGCCCTTTGGGTTGATCTCGGTGTAGTCACCACCGCTGTCGGTCGCTTTCGTCTTCAGATTGACCTGACACAGTTCCAGGTCGATACCCGCCTCGCAGGCGACAATGTGCGGAGACAGCGAACAGGCACCGGGGGAATAGAACAGCTTCATGGTTGCTCCTGGTTATTGCGTTGGAACAGGGGTCAACCGCGACCGTGGGGGGCGGCGTAATCCAGTTCCGGGCCCAGCGGCACTATGCCGGTGGGATTGATGTGCTTGTGGCTGGCGTAGTAGTGAGTCTTGATATGGTGGAAGTCCACGGTCTCGGCCACCCCCGGCCACTGATACAGCTCGCGCACATAGCCCCACAGGTTGGGATAGTCCGCCAGCCGCTGCTTGTTGCACTTGAAGTGACCGTGGTAGACGGCGTCGAACCGAATCAGTGTCGTAAACAGCCGCCAGTCCGCCTCGGTGATGCGCGCGCCGGTGAGATAGCGGTTGTTGCCCAGTCTCTGCTCAAGCTTTTCCAGCGTCTCGAACAGGCGGTGGTAGGCGGCCTCGTAGGCTTCTCTGCTGGTGGCGAAGCCGGCGCGGTACACGCCGTTGTTGACGTTCTGGTACACCAGCTCGTTGGTGGCGTCGATATCACCGCGCAGTTCCTGTGGATAAAAATCCTGCCCGTCGCCGGTGAGGTCGTCGAACGCCGAGTTGAACATGCGGATGATCTCCGCGGACTCGTTATTGACGATGCACTCGCGCTCCCGATCCCACAGCACCGGCACGGTGACGCGGCCACTGTAGTCCGCGCGGTGACGGGTGTAGATCTGGTGCAGGAATTCGCTGCCGTAGAGGTCATCGCCGCTGCTGCCCTCATCTTTGTTGAAGGTCCAGCCGTGTTCCAGCATGTAAGGGCTTACGACCGACACCCCGATAACGTCTTCGAGTTTCTTCAGCTTGCGGAAGATCAGCGTGCGCTGCGCCCAGGGGCAGGCGAGGGAGACAAACAGGTGGTAGCGGCCCTTCTCCGCGGGGAAGCCGCCCTCGCCACTGGGGCCGGCGGCGCCGTCGGCGGTGATCCAGTTGCGCAGCTGGGCCCCCTCGCGCTCGAATTCACCGCCACTTTTGTCGGTGTCGTACCAGCGATCCTGCCATTGGCCCTTGATCAACAATCCCATGGCGAGCCCCCGTCAATGTCGGTGTTTCTTCCTTGCCATGGCGTGGTCGATACTGAATTTGCCGGCGCCGGCGCAAGCGAGCGCCAGAAAGCCACCGGCGATGGTGAGATTTTTCATGAACATGATCTGCTGCATCTGATCACCGGGGACATTGTGGAACAGCCAGGCGCTCAGCAGACAGAAGGCGGCGAACGCGAGCGCCAGCCAACGGGTGCAGAAGCCGAACAGGATCGCGAGGCCGCCGCCGAGCTCCAGCAGGATCACCAGGGGCAGCAGAAATCCGGGCAGACCGGCGGACGCCATGTATTCCTGGGTGCCGGCGTAGGCGCCAATCTTGCCGTAGCCGGAGACGATAAACATTACCGACATGAGAATCCGCGCCAGCAGCTTGCCCAAGTCGCACATAACACCGTCGTTGTTCATTGCTGAACCCTCTCTTGTTCGCTTCCGCTCTGGAATGCGTATGAAGTGACAACGCTGTTCAGTGTAGTTCGGCTTTTCGCAAACAAAACCGCATATTTTCGCGGGAAGGGGCGAGTTTATCGCGCGCTCTGCCCAGTGCTTGTTTCGGTGCGCATTTCCGCCTGCTGCGGACGCGCCTCGTTATCGCGACGCTCCGCCTGGTATCCGCGCAGTATCCGATCCATTACCCATGTCGCCTTGTGAGCTTGCCGTCCTGGTGACGGGTGTTCCAGCTCACCATTCAGGTGCCGGACCATGTTTTCGATATGGAAGTACTGGATGTTTTCCGGGTGCTCGATGGTCGATACTTCGGTACCCGCGGCGGTCTCGAGTACAAAGGGACTGTCGCCAAAAATCGAGAACCGGATACTGCCGGTACTGCCGTCGATGATGGCCTCGTCGCTGCGGGCACTGGCGCCGAAGTTCCAGAAACCGGAACCGGTCGTCCCGCTTTCGAACATCCAACAGGCCGCCACCGCATCCTCGGCCGGATATAGCCCCTGCTGGTTGGCGGCCACACCCTGGGCACTGGTGATATCGCCCAGCAGATAAATGAACAAATCCAGCCCGTGGCAGGCGAGGTCGATGAAATGGCCACCACCGGACACCGCAGGGTCAGTGTGCCAGTCGTATTCCGCCGACAGATCGCGGGGCGACGGCGGGCGGGTGAAGCGCCAGCTGACATGCCGCACGGAACCGATCCGGCCCGCCTCCAACCACTGCTTTATTTTCAGGAAGCGCGGCAGCGAGCGGCGGTAGTAGGCGACAAACAACTCGCCGGCACTCGCGTCGAAGGCGGCCAGAATGTCCTCGCACTCGCGGTGGTTGAGCGCCATGGGTTTTTCGATGCAGCAGTGCTTGTTGGCGCGGGCGACCTGCAGCGCATATTCCCTGTGACTGCCCGGTGGTGTGGCGATATAGACCGCGTCGATCTCGGGGGCTTGTATCAACTGTTCGGCAGAGGCGTAGGTTTTCGGCACACCGTGACGGCGGGCGTAATCCGCGAGCTTGTCCGGGTCCCGTCGCATCACCGCAAGCAGGCTGGAACCGGGCACCCGGTTGAACGCCGGCCCGCTCTTCACTTCGGTAACATCGCCGCAGCCGATGATGCCCCAGCGGATCGGCCCGCCGGTGGATTGCTGTTTGTTTACGGTCATTGGACCTCCCGGTTTGGTTGATGCCGCTGTTGTTGATGCCGATCAGTTCCCGCGCTCACGCTGTCCGACGCATTGCGTCACTCAAACGGCGGCAGCCCCTCCCGCAGCGCCTGCAGCAGCAGGCAGGCGGCGGGGCCGGCGCGGTCTTTGTCCGCATAGACGAGATATACGGTGACGTCCCGCTCCCACGGCTCCTCGGTGCGCAGCGGCAACAGGCGGTCGGCCGACAGAGAATCCCGGATGCGCGTCTGCGGCAGCCAGGCGAAGCCCAGGCCGCGCTCGATCAGCTCAATGGAGGTGTGCACATTGCTCACGGTGATGCGTTGGTCCGAGCCCAGCCAGCCGGCGTCCTGGCGGTTTTTCAGGGCGGAGTCCCGCATCACGATCTGCCGGGCAGCCTTCAGGTCCTCGCGATTCACCGCGCGGCCCAGGTGGTGCAGCGGATGGTCCGGATGGGCGACAGGCACGAATTTCACTCTTGAGACCGGCTCGCCCACAAAGCCCTGGGGCACCCGCGCCGACAGAATGAAATCCACTTCCTGCTGCAGCAGAAGCTCCTCGCCGCCAGACAGCACCGTCTCGCGGATCTCCAGGCGGGTGTGCGGGAATTCAGCGGCGAAACGTTCAACCGCATTGAACAGCGCCTCGTAATCAAACAGCACATCCACCGCCAGACGCAGCTGCGCCTCCGTGCCGGCGGCGAGGCTCAGGGCAACGGCTTCCAGCGCCTCGGCCTCGTCCAGCAGGCCGCCGGCGCGGTTCAGCAGTACGCGTCCGGCGTCGGTGAGCTCCGCCTTGCGCCCGCGCACTTCCAGCAGATTGACGCCGAGGCTCTCCTGCAGCTTGTGCACCGCGTGATTGATGGAGGACTGGCTCTTGTGCACCGCATCCGCGGCCTGGGAAAAGCCCCCGTACTCCACCACAGCCTGAAACATGCGCCACTGTTCCAGCGTAACTTTGGCCATAGACTGTCCTTCGTCCAGATTCGATTTGTAAAAAAGTCGTGGATTCTGATGTATCGAGCAGCTCGAATGTTAGCTGCGATTTTTTGCCATTTTCTGGCGATTTTATCGGCCTATACTGCCGGAAATGGAGGAACAGAACCATGTCTAATTTCACACAGAACAGTGCAGGCAGTACCGGCGTACGCCCCGCAGTGCGGGTAGTGGCAGGCCACCCGTCCGCCGACGGCGCCGGGGTGAAAATCCACCGGGTGGCAGGCTTTCAGCTGAAGGACCTGAGCCCTTTCCTGATGGTCGACGAGATTCGCTCGGAGAATCCCGACGACTATATCGCCGGCTTTCCGCCGCACCCGCACCGCGGCATCGAGACGCTCACCTATATGTTGAGCGGCGAGTTTGAGCACCAGGACCACTTGGGCAATCGCGGCGCCATCAAACAGGGCGGCGCGCAGTGGATGCGCGCAGGGCGCGGCATCATCCACTCGGAGATGCCACATCAGCCCAAAGATGGTGGCAGCACCGGCATGCACGGCTTCCAGCTGTGGATCAACATGGCGGCGAAGGACAAGATGAGCAAACCCGTCTGGCGGGATATTCAGCCGGAGCAGATGCGCGAAATTATGCTGGACGGGCGCGGCTCTAAGATCCGCCTGATCGCAGGCCAATGGCAGGTGAACGGCAAATCCGAAGATGCGCCGCTGCTGGAGGCGGCGGCGCAAGCGTCGGTGGCAGATCTGCGTCTGGCCGCGGGTGCCGAGGTCAACCTGCCGCTGCCGGCTGGGCATACGGTCATGACGTATGTCTACAGCGGTGCGCTCGACACCGGGCACGGTGTGGTAAACCGGGGCAATCTGGTGTTGTTTGGCGACGGCGAATCATTACAATTGCGTGCGCCTGACGATGCACCAGATGTGGGCACCGGAATGCTGATACTGCGCGGCAGTCCGCTCGGCGAGCCGGTAGTGCACTACGGTCCCTTCGTGATGAATACCCGCGAGGAAATCGAACAGGCGGTGCGCGACTACAATAACGGCACGCTGACGGATTGAGTCAGGCCAAGTAGTCCGCGCTTTAGTTTGTAGGAGCTTGTTGCTCACGAATCACTCTTGTTTCGCAAGCAGCCATCCGTGGAACAGTGTCCGGCCCGGCCATCCATGGCCGGTCGCACGGGAGAGCAGCGAGCAGTGCTCGCTAAACACTCTCGCGGGCCCTGCAAGCAGGCTCCTACAGTTAGAGGTAACCCCCACGCACCGGAGCCCCCGCGCCCACATGGACGTTTATTACACCTTCTGTTTTCTCGCCGCTGTCTCCGTTTTCCTCGGTTTCCTCAATCAGTACGTACTGCGCGCCCAGGCTACCATTGCCATCACTGCCGGTTCCCTGGCGCTGTCGCTGATTGTCATCGGTCTCGGCAAGCTGGAGATCGTCGAACTTCGCGACTGGGCCGACCAGCTGCTGCCGCTGATGAATCTGGAAGACCTGCTGCTGAAGGGGATGCTCGGGTTCCTATTGTTTGCCGGCAGTCTGCACATCGATCTGCTGATGCTGCGCAACCAGAAAGTGGAAATCACCCTGCTGGCGATTTTCGGTACCCTGATTTCCACCTTCGCGGTGGGATACATGCTGTACTTTTTCTTCGGCTTTATCGGCATGCCGGTAGCACTGGTGTACTGCCTGTTGTTCGGCGCGCTGATCTCCCCCACTGACCCCATCGCCGTGCTGGCGATCATCAAAAACCTGAAAGCGCCGGAACAGATCTCCATCCAGGTGGAAGGGGAGTCGCTGTTCAATGATGGCTTCGGTATCGTGGTGTTTGCGGTGATTTATGCCCTCGCATTCCAGGGCACCGAACCCACGCTGCCGGCCATCAGCCATCTGTTCATCGTGGAGGCGCTCGGCGGGATCGCCCTCGGGCTCGCTCTCGGCGGTCTGTTCCACTGGCTGATCTGTTCCACCAACGAACACAGCCTGGAACTGCTGCTGACGCTGGTGATTCCCACTGCGGGTTTCGCCACCGCCAATATTCTCGGCGTGTCCGGTGCCTTGGCCATGGTGGTAGCCGGTATCATCATCGGCAACTTCACCCGCGAACGCGGCTTCTCACGGGTGAGCCAGCATGAGCTGGACAACTTCTGGGCCATCACAGAGGAATTCCTGAACGGCATCCTGTTCCTGCTGGTGGGCCTGTTCCTGATCACCATCAACTTCCAGCCCATCGACTATGTCTTGATTGTCGCCGCCATTGTAATTGTACTGCTGGGGCGCATCCTGGCAGTGGGTACACCCTTCCTGTTGCTCAAACGCCGGCGCAAATACCACCCGTATACCGAGCGCATTCTGATCTGGGGAGGCCTGCGCGGTGGCCTGTCGCTGGCGTTGGCAATGTCGATTCCTTCCGGCTTCGTGATCGCCGGTGACCACAATCTGCGCCACCTGTGGGTGGTGATGACCTATGGCGTGGTACTCTTTTCCATCGTGGTGCAGGGTTCGACCATCGCACCACTGATTCAGCGCAGCCGCGAAGCGGTGTTCCCGGAGGGCGATCCCGCCACCCCGGCAGACTGACGCAGCCACCGACAACCCATAACACCAAAGAACGTTCATGCCGCACGACAATTTCCTGCTCCAAGCCGTCATCTTCCTTGCCGCCGCTGTCGTTTCCGTACCGCTGGCCAAGCGTCTCGGCTTCGGCTCGGTGCTTGGCTATCTGGTGGCGGGCGTACTGATCGGTCCACACGTCATCGGGCTGGTGGGCGACACCAGCGACGAACTGCACTTCGCCGAATTCGGCGTGGCGCTGATGCTGTTTCTGATCGGCCTTGAGCTGCAACCGCGCAAACTGTGGTCGCTGCGCGGCGCCATCTTCGGCACGGGGGGCGCCCAGGTGCTGGCCACCGCCGCGGTGGTTTGCGGCATTGCCATGACACTGTTCGGGCTCAACTGGCGCACCGCCACCGCCGTTGGTCTGATTCTCGCGCTGTCATCCACGGCTATCGTGCTGCAGTCCCTGTCGGAAAAAAACCTGCTCAAAACCGAGGGCGGGCGCAATGCGTTCAGTGTGCTGCTGTTCCAGGACATCGCCGTCATCCCCATCCTTGCGCTGCTGCCACTGCTGGCAACGGTGGAAGTGGCCACCGACCCCGATCACCTGCAGGGTTGGGCCTATGCGCTGGCAGTACTCGGTGCCATTGCCGCGCTGGTGCTGGCGGGGCGCTACCTGCTCACGCCGCTGCTGCGGCTGGTGGTGGGCGCGCGCACCCGCGAACTCTTTACCGCCTGCTCGCTGCTGATCGTACTGGGAGCCGCCGCGGTCATGACCTGGCTCAACCTGTCTCCGGCCCTCGGCACCTTTATTGCCGGTGTGGTGCTGGCGGACAGCGAATTCCGCCACGAACTGGAAGCGGACATCGAGCCGTTCAAGGGCCTGCTGCTGGGGCTGTTCTTCCTCGCCGTCGGCGCCAACCTCGATCTCGCGCTGGTGATGCAGAAACCACTGCTGCTGCTCGGGCTGCTGGTGATGCTGGTGCTGGTGAAGTTTGCGGTGCTGTTTGCGCTGGCGCGGGTGCGCGGCATGGCGCGGGGGGAGGACTGGCTGTTTGCGGTGTCGCTGGCACAGGCCGGGGAATTCGGTTTTGTGCTGCTGGCGTTCGCCAGTCAGAACCAGGTTCTGCCGAGCGATGTGAGCAGCCTGTTGATCGCGCTCGTCGCCCTGTCCATGGCGTTTACACCGCTGTTGCTGTTGGCCTATGAACAGTTGATCCAGCCGCGCTTTTTCACCGGCCCGCGCACCCCGGATGTCCCCGACAGCAATCCCCAGGACGACGGCTCGCCGGTGATCATTATCGGCTACGGCCGCTATGGCCAGATTTCCGGGCGCCTGCTGAACGCCTGCGGTTTCGACACCACCCTGCTCGAACACAACGCCGAACAGTTGGAACTGGTGCGCCGCTACGGTATCAAGGCTTACTACGGCGACGCCTCCCGCGGCGATTTGCTGCACGCTGCCGGCGCCGACAATGCCAAAATCGCCATCCTTACGCTGAGCGACCAGGTCGCCTCACTGGAAATCGTCAGCCGTATTCAGAAGCACTTCCCGCACCTGACGATTCTGGCGCGCGCGCGCAACCGCATGCACCAGTATGCACTGATGGAGGCGGGCGTGCAGTACATCTACCGGGAAACCGTCGACAGCGCGCTCGATATTGGCGCCGGTGCGCTGCAGGTAATGGGCTGGTCCAAACACCGCGCTCAGCGCGCCGCGCGCAAATTCAAACAGCACGATCAGCGTATGCTGGAATCCCTGTTCCCCTACTGGCGCGACGAATCCCAGCACATCGCCCAGACCAAAATCTACCGCGAGCAGCTGCTGCAGGCCTTGCGCGAAGACCGCCGCGACCCGGACCTGCACCTGGACCACCACTGGGACAACAAGCGCGCAAACGCCGACAAACTGGGGCAGAGCAAAGGCAGCAAGAAGCAAAAAGATAGGGCCCCGGTTATCCGGCCGGGGCTTTGACCGGTTGCGCGAATCGCCTCAGCGAAGCGGCAGTACACCCGCGTTTTCCAGCACGTCCCGATAGGGCTGCAGCTGCGCGGCAAAATGCTGCCAGCGCCCGCTCGAGCGGCGGTGAACGGGCTCGCGTACCTGGATGGCACTGGCGGTGGCGGCGGGGTTGGGTGTCTTGTGGGGTTGCAGGCAGGCGTCTTCAAAGGGCAACCCGAGCCCGTGCAGCAGCGCGCGGGTCTCCGTCTCTGGTGCGGCCACCAGCGCGTCGTAATTTACCGTCACCATGCGCTGTTGCAGTAACCGCGCCCATTGCTGCATCAACTGGTGGTACTGCACGTAGTACTGGCCCAGCTCTTCCAGATCGTAGGACCAGGGATAGGCATCGGCGAACAATTGCTTGTACATGGCAAAACCGGCATCCATCGGGTGGCGCGCAACATGCACAAACCGCGCCCCTGGAAACGCGCGTGCCAGCATCGGCAAATAGAGAAAATTACCGGGCAGCTTGTCGGTGAAGAAGGGACGCTGGTCCCGCCGGTGGCGGATGGCCGCGCAGTAATCGCGGGCGGCCGCCACCGGATCAATCGTCGACGCCGCAGCGGCAATTTCCGTACTGTAGAGAGGCGGGCCGCCCACAGCGGTCTGTTTTTTTACCACCAGCGGCCAATGCGGCAGCTCACCGAGAGATTGTACCTGTGAGTGGCTGCCGACAATGCGCTCCACCAGAGTGCTGCCGGCGCGAGGCAGGCTCACGATGAAGATAGGTGCCTCGCCGGTAGATGGCGTTTCTGCGCCGCGGCAAAACCACTCCTCAGTGAACCCCTGGCGAAGTGCGGCGAACAGGCGTTGTTCCTCCTCGCTGCGGTAGCGGATGTCCCGGCGCCGATATTCCGCGCCGCGCGCATAGTGGCGCCACGCCTGCTGCCACAATCCCAAATCTTCCGACACCTTGCCCATGGCGTAGTGCAGATAGGCCTGCGCATTGCCGTTTTCCGCATAGTGCGCACTCAGCACCAGCATGTTCCGGTAGTGCAATTCGTCCTCCGCCCGGCGCAGCTGGGCGAGCTGCCAGTGGCTGCGGAAATGCCGTGGTGCCAGCTGCAGGGCGCGTCGCAGATACGCTTCTGCCTCACCGGTGCGGCCGAGAAAGACCAGGATAGCGGCGGCGTTCGATAGCAGCGTTGCATTGTCCGGTGCGATCGCGACGGCGCGCTCCGCATAAGGTGCGGCTTTCTCCTGCTTGCCCAGGTGACTGTAAATGGTGGCGAGCAGATCGAGCTGGCTCGCGTCCTCGCCAATCAGGCTGGCACAGGTGTCCGCTTCACACTCGCCGGCCATATGCTCGCCGCTCTGTACCAGGCAGCGGGCCAGTTGCAAGCGGATATCGCCGCGCTCGGGGGCGAGCGTCAGCGCCGTGCGGAAGGCGCGCAGGGCGGTCGAGGCGGCGCCGGCATCGCCGGCGGCGCAACCGAGTATCAGGTGGGCGTCTGCCTGCCTGGCGTCCTGACGCAGCACGTCGATACACAGCCTGCTCGCCTCGCGCCAGTCGCGGCGGGCGGCGGCCTGGCGCGCCAGATTGAGTTGCTGCTGGAGAGGGGAATCGGACATATCGGGCCAGTTGCCTAGTCAGATAGAAAAATGGGTTCAACGATGTTTGTAGCTGGCATACGGCGGCCGGTCCAGAGAAAAAAAGGGCGGGGCAAGCCCCGCCAAATGATAGCCCTGTGAGACTGGCGATCAGAATTCGTAAGAGAGGTTCACCCCGAGTGTGCGCGGCTGGCCCACGTAGTAGAACTGTCCGCGCTCGCCGTATTTCTTCTCACTGCGACCGCCATTGAAGTAGTACTCGTTGGTGACATTGTCCGCGAACAGCGATGCGCGCCACTGTTCCACACGGTAATCCAGGGACAGGTTGGCCACAGTGTAGGCATCCAGGGTTTCGTTGTCGTAATTGTCGCCGACGCTGTTCAGCAGGGTCTGGATCTCATCCTTGTAGTAGGCGTTGCCGCGCAGAGTCAGCTCCCCCTGGGATACCGGAATGAAGTAGTCAAAACCGAGGTTGGCCTGGAGGTTGGGTACGCCGGGGAAGGCATCGCCGTCGAAGCCGTCGATCCCCGGGGCGTCGCCGTCGAGGCGGTGGTCGTAGTAGGTCACCCAGCCGTTCAGGCTCAGCCTGTCGGTGGCGGAGAACTGAGTGGACAGCTCGATGCCATCGATCACACCCTGGCTGCCATTGCCGGTGATGTTGATGCCGGCGACTTCGGATTTGGTGCCCACCTGCAGGTCTTTCCAGTCAACCCGGAAGAGGGCGCCGTTGAAGATCGCGCGCCCATCCGCCAACGTGGTGTGCCAACCCAGCTCGTAGTTCACGGCCTTGTCGGATGCATAAGTTCTTTCGCTTTCCAGCAGATTGGGACCGAAATTCAGGCCGCCGCGGCGGAAGCCTTCTGCCACCGTTGCGTACAGCATCACATCGTCGGAGAAGTTGTAGCTGCCGTTGAGTTTGAATACGGTGTCGTCGATGTCACCGCTGCCTTCCCGACAATCGCGCTCGGGGCCGGTGTACATGGGGTACACGTAGCAGTCGTAGGCAACACTCTCTTCCTGCTGGAAATAGCGCGCCCCAAAAGTCAGCTGCAGCGCGTCGGAGGCATGGAAGGTGGCCTCACCGAATACCGCGCGCTCTTCGAAATCGTCGTCACTGTAGTGCCAGTATTCCAGATCTGTGGAGCCCGCTTCCGCCAGGCCGTTGTCGTAGTCGTAATAGGCGTCCCAGCCCGGGATGTATTCGCGCGCATCCAGCAGGGTGTTGGTCTCCTCGTAATAGAAACCGGCAATCCAGTCGAGCCACTCCGGGGAGTTGCCGTCGGTGGACAGGAAGCGGGTTTCGTGCACCAGGGAGTCGGTCTGGTTGTCGTCCACGGCGTAGGTGGAGTACTGCGGGAAGTCGGTGTAGTGCGCGTAGAGGATCGCCAGGAAATCGCTTTGATCGCGGCGACCGTACCCCTCGTAGCTGGCCCGGGAGGTGGTGGAGAAGATTTCGATCAGGTCGCTGTTCCAGCCGAATTCGATATTGAACAGGTCGTCCTTGTTATCCCGCGGTTCCACATACAACAGCGCCGAAGTGAAATCGCCACCGGTGTACTCCGGGTTGACCGCCTGGCGGCCACCGGCCTTCTGGTCCTGCAGGTAGTAGGTTGCCTGGGCGAAGAACTCGTCGCTCGGTTCCCAGCGCAGGGCGGTGCGGATCGCGGTGGTTTCCTCGCTGTTCACATCTTTGACGTAGCGGGTATCGTTGGACACACCCGGCTCCACCAGCACATTTTCGTAGTCGACAAAGCCGGCGTCGTCCACACGGGTGCCGGATACGCGCAGCGCCAGAGTGTCGGAAAACGGCAGGTTCAGCACACCGCTCACCTCGCTGGAGAGGCCCTCGCTCTCGCTGTTCTGGTACAGCTCAGTGCTGACGGAGCCCCCGGTGGCTTCGGTACTGGGCTTGTTAAGGATATAGCGCAGGGTGCCGCCCATGGCGCCGCGGCCGTACAGAGTACCCTGGGGCCCGCGCAGTACTTCCACGCGCTCGACATCCACCAGCTTAAAATCGATCAGCAGCGGGGTGTCGTTGACGTAGCGGGAAATGATGTCCTTGCCGCCCTGGTTTTCCGACGCCTGCAGACCGCCCACGTTCATACCGCGCAAGGTCACAAGACCAGTACTGCGGGCGCCGGCGTCGATCATCTGCATGCCGGGAATAAACTGCGACATCTTGGTCAGGTCATCCACGCCGGCATTTTTCAGGGATTCACCGGTAATCGCGGTGATGTTGTAGGGAATTTCCTGGATGCTTTCGGCGCGGCGGCTGGCGGTCACCACCACCTCTTCGATCATTGCGTCTTTTTCCGGTTGGCTCTGGGCCAGCACCGCGGCCGGTGCGCCGTTGACCAGGGCTATGGCCAGTGCGAGCAGTTGCTTGTTGGATGGCTTCATCTCTTTACCCTCGGGTGTCGTTGTTTTTGTAGGTCTGTGATTTCGCCACGGCAAAGCAACGGCGCACGGGCGCGCAACCAGTCGCGGTGCCGGGAGAGGATTCTGGAGAAAAATTCAGGCAGGAATGCGCTGCCCGCTACCAGATCTGGCAGCGGTCAACTAATTATCGAACCACTCACTGAGGTGGAAATCGCAGGAGCGCTTGCACAGCGGATCGCCGGCTGCGCTTTTGGTATGCAACATAAAACCATTGTTCTCGGATTTATGTTCCGGTTCTACCGAATAGACCGAGGCAACACAAGGTAAAAAGTAACGGCGGGATATTTTGGTAAAGTTTTTGTCAGCAAGTTGCGGAATGTCAGCTTGCTGACAGGCTGCTTGTCCAATCTATCAGGCCGGCGTTGACGACGATGCCGGCCTGATAGATCAGCGGACTTCAGTGCAGGGTGCGCCCGGCCTGGCGTACCAGTTCTGACACAGCGTGATGAGCCTGGATAAATACCTGGCGGATGAAGTGCAGGGTCATTTCCGCCCCGTCGCGCAACGCGATGCCCAGCATCTGTGCCATACGCCGGATCAACCTGAGCACCCAGATGGAAATATCCTCGGCGAGTTGCAGGCCTTTATTCATCAACATAGCGAGACGGTCCAACAGGGTGAAGGTGGTACTGCCGGCCATCACCACCGCAATACCGGTGAGATTGACCAGCTTTTTCACAACCCACAGGATCGCGGCACTCAGCAGTCGCGCGGTATTCAATGAGAAGGAAATCACACCCTCGGCCTTCAGCCAGGCTTCGATGCTGGAGTCAAGAAAGTCCTGGGGGCGTCGGGATTTAAGTTTGGGCCAATCCAGCGGCTGGTTATCTTCACCTCGGGTGGACTTTGCGTATCGGTCCATACTATGAAATTCCCACGGCTTCAGATGCAGCCCGGAAGGCAATAGAAAATCGCCTTCTCCTCCATCGGGAACATGGAAAAATGGCCAGGTCGGAACCATCGGTACCGGATCTGTCTGGTGGTATACCCGATAAATATTGCTCGCGCCAATACGGCGCCCGGTTTTGGAGGCGTAGTATTCAAGGCCTACCCGGGGCGAACCAAAGGTATAGAGTTTTACCTGACGCCCCGAGTGGGATTTCAACCAGTCCGCCGTAAGCGTTGCCAATGCACCACCGAGACTGTGGCCGACACAGTGAATAGTGTGAATATTGGTAGAAAATTGGGGCAGCTGATCTACAAAGGAATTGAAGGCCGACAGAAATCCCTGGTGAACCATACCACCGGTTTTCGCACTCTTTAGTCCGGCATTCAAGTCTGTCAGTCCATCCATCAGGCTCGCGGTACCTTTGATCGCAATGATTGCCTGATCCTGATAGCTGCTACCGGATTTTCCTTCCGCCGCTACCGCCATCATATGGGACGTCTGCAGGAGAATACCCCCGGTTTTTCCTGTAAGCCCGGTGTTCTGTAGCTTCTTGTCTTCTCCAAGCTCAAGGTAGTTTTTGAATGCCGTATGAAACGCGCCTCTGGTTTTTTCGTTTTTTACCGCGTAAACACCGGAAGCCAGCCGCGCGGCGAAGTTCGGATCCAGTTCAGACATCATGATTTCCCTATGTAATTTTCAACATCAATTCCACTGACAATTGGTGACAAGAATCGTATCAAAATCTTCTATCGCTACCGGCTCGCGGGTAAGTTCGCACTTGAGGTCGAGCGGATGACCTCCCAATTCAGAGTTCTTGTCCGGGCTCATTTTGCTATTGACCCAGATCTCATACTCTTTACCTTCGAATTCGACATTGACGACCTGGGCGACCACAAACTGCACAGGCAGAAGCTGGCTGAGTGAACGCTCTTTGACCTCCGGTAGCGCAACATAACCATGTTCGTCTGCGGTGAACTCATCCACCTGCTCTTTCTGCCACTCGACAATTCTCGTCACCTTGGCATTTGCCGCCGGGTTTCCATCGTGTGTAATCTTCAGGTTCATTCCGGAAAAGGTATACGCCTTCCCAATATCAAGTACCGCCATACAATATCCACTCATTGGCAACAAAAAAAACAAAGAAAGTATTTTTATAAAGTTTCTATTCAATTTTTACCTCTATCACCAAGTGCAATTGGTAAGCAACATTGCTCTGAAATCCCTAACCAACCGCCCCTCATTCAAAAGTTCGCATTTCAGATTTATCGGCTTTCCATCAAGTTCTGAGTTCTTGTGTGGACGCCTTTTGGAATTTATCCAGATATTGAATTCTTGATCGAGAAAATGCACATCCAACGCCTGAGATGCGACGAACTCTGACGGAAAAAATTGCATAACAGAACGCTCACGAACCTGTGGTAGGACTACCACCCCATTACTGTCTGTAAAAAATTCATCCAGTCTTTCCCTTTGCCATTTGATTCGTCTTTTAACAACGGCGCCCGCCGCGGGCTTTCCCTGGTAGGTAATTTCCAGGCGCATTTCGGAAAAGGTATAGGCCTTGCCAATATCGGTAAGCAGCATGAGTAAGGCAATGGCGATAAGAATGATTGCCCAGATTGGTAGTCCAAATTCCTGCAAGTTTCCGCTCCATGGAATAAGCAATAGCGAAACTTTAGCGGACTTGTAAGGGGTTAAAAACCGCTAATTTATACGAGTATTGGTACGAGAGTATCACTTACAAGTAATTCCGCGGGCTGTAGAAATTGTGCCAGAGTCGAATTTCGCTGTTTATTTTCGTATCTGCGAATGAATGCCGGTCTAACCGGTCAATTCTGTGCGGCGGCGTCGCCTTTGGATGGGGTAGCGAACTGACGGCGCAGGTATTCCAGCAGCCGTTTCCTCTGCCCTTCATCCAGCTCGCTGGCAAAGCCCGGCATCATTATTTCTTCGCCGCCTACGGTGCGGCTTATTCCGTGCAGAATTACCTGGCGCAGGTTGTGATCGCTCTTGGCGCCAACGGTCGAGTTGTAAACCAGTGAGGGGTAATAGCCGTCCCGGCTGCCGGTACCGTCCACACCGTGACAACTGGCACAGAGGCCGAGGTACAGGCGCGCGCCGTCGGAGCGACTGTTGGGGCTGCGGTCTATGGCGAGGGTATTACCGCGTTTGATAATCACCTGGGTGGCGGGAGAGCCCAGGCTCTGGCGCGGATATTTCTCCCCGCTGTCGATCGGGGGGATGCTGCGCAGGTAGGTGACCATGGCGGCGATGTCGCCGTCGGTCATTTTCGCAAAGCTGTTTTCGATCGCTTCCGCCATGGGACCGCCGGCCTGGGCAAGGCGGTTTACGTGCCCGGTTTTCAGGTACCGGGTGAGTTGCTCCGAGCTCCACTGGCCGATGCCACTGATCGGGTGCGGAGTAATGTTGTAGGCCTGCCAGCCGTCCAGTACCGGACCGCCCGCGAGGAAGCCTTTGTCGGTTTCGTTGTGCGCTTTTGTCTGAAAGGCGATTCCGCGTGGCGTGTGGCACTCGCCGCAATGCGCGAGGCTCTGCACCAGATACGCGCCGCGGTTCCACTCGGCACTTCGCTGCGGGTCGGGTGTGAATGGCTCACCCGGTGCGAACAGGAAATTCCAGATTGCCAGTGGCCAACGCGCGCTGAGCGCACGGCGGATCTTGTTGGCGGGTGGAGTGTCGTGCACTGGCTCCAGCCCGAACATGAAATAGGCGTAAAGTGCCTTGATGTCATCGTCGCTGATTCTGGAATAGGAGTCGTAGGGCATGGCGGGGTAGAGGTTGCGACCATCGCGGCCGATGCCGCGACGCAGCGCGTCGTCAAACTCCTCCAGGCTCCAGCCACCGATACCCTGTTGGATGTCCGGCGTGATATTGCTGCTGTACAAGGTGCCAAGCAATGGGATTTTCATCGGTCTGCCGCCGGCAAAAGGGGCCCCTCCTGCGCGTGTGTGGCAGGCCTGGCAATCGCCGGCGATGGCGAGGTAGCGGCCTTTTTCAATCAGCGCCGGCTGGTCCAGTTCCCGGTTTACCTCCTCCGCGGCCTGTTCCCAGGCCTCCTGGGCCATCACCCGATCCACTGCCAGCAAACCGGAAAGAACAGCCGCGCTGATACAGGCCATCGCGAATTTCACCCTTACCCCTCCCCGAGCAGGCAGTCCGCCAGGCGCAGGGCAAGGGCGGCGATGGTGAGGGTGACATTGACGGTGCCCACGGTGGGCATTACCGAACTGCCGGCAATAAACAGGTTGGGGTGATCGAAGGTGCGGCAGTCTTTGTCCACCACCGAGTCCGCCGCGCTCGCGCCCATAATGGTGGTGCCGGTGATGTGGTTGTTGGGGGCGAAGCTGTCGGTAAAAGTCACCTCGCTGCCGCCCATCAGTTTGGCGATCTCCGCATAGGTGGCGCGGGTGTGCGCCGCACTTTGCACAACGTAGTCATCGATGCTGTAGGTGATCTCCGGCCGCGGAATACCGCTGGCATCGGTTTCCGATGTGCTCGGGCGGATGCGGTTCTCCGGGCGCGGCAGAATCTCGTGGAAGCTGTTGAACTCCACATAGCGCGCGGCGCGGTCGCGGATGCGCGCGGTGAGCTCGGGAATGTCGATGGGTTGGCGCTGCCCAAGCACGGCGCGCGCCGCTTTTTCCACCGCGGAGATATTCGACAGCTGCAGTTTTTTGCCCGCGTACTGCGCGCGAAAGGCTCCATCGCGGAAGCCGGTAACCGAGGTCATCTCCTGCGGACCGCGCCCCGGCCACAGGCGCTCGTCGGCGTAGAAGCGCACACCGGTGCCGGGGTGATCCATCAGGTTGCGGCCCACCATATCCGAACTGTTGCCAACACCGGTGGGATTGTGGCGGCCAAATGACATCAGCATCAGTTTCGGGGTTTCGATGCCGTTCGCGGCGAGGATGAAGTTTTTGCCGGACACCCGGTGATTATCTCCCGCCGGATCCTTGTACTCGGCGGCGACGATCCGATCACCCTCGCTCACCAGACGGTTCACCACCGCGCTGTGAATCAGCTCGGCACCATTCGCCTCGGCCTTTTCCACATGCACTATGCCGTTGTACATGGCACCGATGGGACAGATGGGCATGCAGTTGTTGTTGCCGCAGCAGGTGGGGCGGCCGTCGTAGGGCCGGCTGTTGCGCGCCACAGGCTCGGTCACCACCCGCCACGCCGGGTTGTGCTCGTTCATGCGCAGCTTCACGCGCGCCTCGTTGTAGGAGAGGGGCAGGGGCTCCATGGGATAGGGCCCGCTGCGGGGTGAGCCCAGATCCTCATCCTGTGGGCCCCATACGCCCAACTCCTGTTCCGCACGCAGATACCAGGGTTCCAGATCGCTGTATTCGATGGGCCAGTCGCGCCCCACGCCATAGAGGGTTTTCAGCCTGAAATCGCTGGGCAGGAAGCGCCAACAGGAGGCGGCCCAGTGCCAGGTGGTTCCACCGACGGCGCGAATGTATTGGGAGTTAAATGGATGGCTGCCCTTGGATATCAGGTAATCGTTGGCGAACTCGCCGTACTCCGGGTGCGGCGCCCAGGGCGCGGAGCGGTAGGCCGCCATAAAGTCGGTCTTGTCTACCTGGTTGCGGAAACGCTCCACCGTCTGCCAGCGCGGCACCCGCGGGCCGGCCTCCACGATCAGTACGGACTTGCCCGCCCTCGCCAGCTCATTGGCCACCAGCGCCCCGGCAACGCCGGAGCCGATCACCACATACTCCGCTTCCCTGCCCGCCAAATCTAAACCCCTCCGGAATACGCAACCGGCGCGCTCGCCCAATCGCCGGGTTTACCCGTGCAGTAGGAGGGTACGGGAAAGATGTCCGCGGTGAGCCGGTACATCAGCGCGCGCTCAAACGTCACCAGGGTTTTGCCCACGGTGCCGAGAAACCAGGCGGCGACAATCAGCTGCGCCACCGGTGAGTGGCGGTCGTCCGCGCCGGGGTCATCCGGCAGCAGGTCCAGCTGTTGTGGAAAACTCGGGTACTCGCTGTTCAGTGCGGCCAGCAGTCGCGCCGCCACACGGTGATCCAAGCGCGTGTTGACCGGCAGCGGCCTCAACAGGGCTTGAGAGACGGTGTAAAACTTGCTGAGCCGGCTTGCGGCGTCCTGCAGTTCAGGCGGTTTTGCCTGCAACAGTGCGGTGGGCAGCATCGCCAATCCACCACCGAGCAGAATTTGATTGCGCACAAAACGGCGCCGGCCAAGACAGCAATGCAATTCTCTCAACCTCCCGCCAGCCACCACCTCAACAGAAGTGAAAGCAGACCAAGCGTTGCAACGCTCATCATCCAGATCAACGCCATCCAGCCGAGGCGCTTCCATACGCTGCTATCAGCCCGCATCAGTGATACCCCTCGGTGCCCACCTTGCCGCGAAACACCCAGTACGCCCAGGCGGTATAACCGAGAATCAGCGGAATAATAAACAGTGCGCCGACGAGCAAAAACAGCTGACTGTTGTGCGGTGCTGCGGCTTCCCAGAGCGTGATCGACCGCGGCACCATGTACGGAAATATACTGATGCAGAGCCCCACAAAACCGAGGAAAAACATCGCCAGCGCCATCAAAAATGGCAGCACTTCCCGACCTTTTCTCAAGCTCCAGAAAAAAATGCCGGTGCAAATTGCAACAAGAAGCGGTACCTGCGCCGTAAGCAATACCTGCGGCATGGTGAACCAGCGCGTCCAGTAGTCATAGCTCAGGAATGGCGTCGCCGCACTCACCGCCGCCAACACGACGACGGTGGCGATGCCGAGCCGGAATGCCAGTCGGCGGGCGTGCGCCTGGCAACTGCCCTGCGTTTTTATGATCAACCAGGTGGCTCCCAACAGAGCATAGCCGACCGCCACACCAATTCCGGTGAGGCAACTGAAGGGGCTCAACCAGTCGATCCATCCCCCGGCGTAGGCATTGTTCTCTACATCGATCCCCTGCAGTATCGCGCCGATTGTCATCCCCTGTGCGATGGCGGCCACCAGCGAACCCACCGTAATCGTAATGTCCCACAGCGGTTGGTGAGCGGGGTCGCGCCAGCGAAATTCGAACGCGGCGCCGCGGAATACCAGCCCCAGCAGCATCGCAATCATCAGCGGGTAGGTTGCCGGCAGGATGATCGCATAGGCCAGCGGGAACACGGCCAGAAGTCCACCACCACCCATCACCAGCCAGGTCTCGTTGCCGTCCCACACGGGGGCGACGGAATTGATCGCCTGGTCTCGCTCTTCGCCCTTGCTCAGGTATGGAAACAGAATACCGACGCCGAGATCAAAACCGTCCAGCACCACATAGGCAAACACCGCAAAGCAAATGATGGCCGCCCAGACCAACGCTAAATCAATGCTTCCCATCGGCGGCTCCCCCTTTGGCCCAGGCGGCCTCCATACTCGCCGCCGGTGTGATGCCGGCCGCGCGTACCGGCACGTGGGACGGCTCCGTTTCGCCGCGATGGGGTGGCTGGCCCATCAGGCGCAGCAGGTAATAAATACCCGCGCCAAACACCGCAGAGTAGACCAGAATGAACGCGATCAACGATGTGGCCACTGCAGGTGCATCCAGCGGTGACGCCGATTCAGCAGTTCTCAGCAAACCGTACACAGTGAATGGCTGACGCCCCACCTCGGTGGTGATCCAGCCCGCAATCACCGCGACAAATCCCGCCGGCCCCATCAACACCGCTGTGCGGTGCAGTGCCCGGGATTCGAACAGCCGTTTACGCCGCCGCGCGATCAGGCTCCACAGCCCCAGTGCCAGCATCGCCAAGCCGATTGCCACCATGACACGGAAGGACCAGAACACCACCGCCACCGGCGGCCAATCCTCCCGCGGATAGTCCGTGAGGCCCGGCAGCGGCGCGTTCGGATCGTGTTTCAGCACCAGAGACCCCAGTTTGGGGATGGCCACCTTGTAGTGGACCTGAGCGGTCTCTTGGTCTGGCAGTCCAAACAGGATCAACGGCGCACCGTCGGGGCTGGGATCAAAATCCCCCTCCATCGCCAGTACCTTTACCGGCTGGTGTTCAAGGGTATTCAATCCGTGCAGATCGCCGGCGACGATCTGGATCGGTGTCACCACCACCGCCATCCACATCGCCATGGAAAACATTTTTCGCGCACCGGGGTTGCTGCGGTCTTTCAACAGATGCCAGGCGCCGACGCCTCCAACGGCAAACGCGGTGGTGAGGTAGGCGGCGATGACCGTGTGTGCCAGGCGGTAGGGAAAACTGGGGTTGAAGATGACATCCCACCAGGAGCCGCCGACAACAAACTGACCCTGCTCATTGATTTCAAACCCCGCCGGAGTCTGCATCCACGAATTGACGGATAGTATCCAGAAGGCAGAAATAAAGGTGCCCAACGCCACCATACAGGTGGCAAAAAAGTGCAACCGCTTGCCCACCTTGCTGATGCCGAACAACATGACACCGAGGAAACCCGCCTCGAGAAAAAACGCGGTGATCACCTCGTAACCCATTAATGGCCCGACAATCGCCCCCGCCTTGGTGGAAAAGACCGACCAGTTGGTACCAAACTGATACGACAATACCACCCCGGACACCACCCCCATGCCGAACCCGACCGCAAAGATCTTCATCCAGTAGCGGTAAAGGTTGGCGTAAACGCCACGACCGGTTTTTAGCCAAAGTCCCTCTAGCACCATCAGATAGCTCGCAAGCCCGATGGAAAAGGCGGGAAATATAAAATGGAACGACACGGTGAATGCAAACTGCACCCGCGCCAAAAACACGGCGTCTAATTGCTCTAACAAGGTTTCCTTACCTCAAGGGCTGGCTTTTCGTTTGTCCTAGTAAACAGTAGTCGCCACAAAGAGCCTGTCGAGCGGTTTGTCTGGCAAACAAAAAAGTCGGGGCAAAAAAAGTTGGGGTGGACCAGCGTTTTGACGCTGCATCTAACGGTCAACCTTTTTCCACAACCGGTTTTTCCCTATGTGCGGAAAACAGCGATGGATAGTTTGAAATACTTGCGTCCACCGCACAGATTTCAGTCAGTGGTGGACAGCGGCGACTGGTCCACAAATATCAGGGCACCGGTGTCAAATCCGAGTTCGCCTGCGCGCTGGATAAAGCGTTTTTTTACCGAGTCATCCACCGTCGGCGTACGCGACAACAACCACAGGTAGGACCTGTCCGGTCCGGAGATCATCGCGTGGCGATAGTCGTCATCCAGTTCAAAAATGACGTAGGAGCCGTAGAAGGGGCCAAAGAAGGATACCTTTAGGTGACCGACATTGGGCTCGCCGACAAAAAAGGCCTTGCCGACCGATTCTTTCCAGCGCGCGTGCTCCGCATCAAAACCCCGGTTCACCACCTTCACCCCACCGCCGTCCCGCAGGCTGTACTCCGCGGTTACCCGGCTGAGCCCGCGCTCGAAGGAGTGGTCCAGGCGCGCAATCTCATACCAGCGGCCGAGATAGCGATCCAGGGTGAAATCGTCTACGGGTTCCACCCCCTCCGGGACGCCGGTACAGCTTGCAACCAGAGTGCTCAGCAGCACGACCAGGCCGGCGGCAAAATTTCTCATAACAATCCCCAAATCCCCCAAATCCTTTGTTACGCCACACTTCAAACAACAGATTAGGTGAATACAAAAAAGCCCGGCGGGATTTCTCCCCCGGGCTTTTTTTCCGCCATGGATTTAGAAGCGCGCCTCCAGTCTCAGGGTCGCCAGTCGCGGCGCGCCGAGCGTGATGGAGTAGCCGCCGTCGTCCGGCTGCACGATGTATTCCTCATCCAACAGATTGGAGACGGTGAGATAGGCGCCGAGATTGTCCCACTCGTAGCCGGTGCGCAGGTTGACCAGCCAGCGGGCATCGCTTTTTGGATCGAAGCGTGGATCGCTCTCATCCAGGCCGTTGGCGTGGGGGTTTACCACGGCCAACGCATCGCCCTGGTAGTTGGCGTTGGCATTGAAGATGATGCCCTGATCGCCGCGGTAGGTTACACCCAGATTGGCGGTTTCGCCCGGGGCGCCAGCGAAGGCGCGGCCGGAGAGATCCAACTCCTGGTCGTTAATGGGAAACTCCTTGAACTCGGTATCGGAATAGCCGATGCCTGCGTAACCGCTCCAGCTGGCGTTGAGCTGGTAGGCCAGTTCGAGTTCGGCGCCGCGAACCACGGAACGGCCCACATTGCGGGTTTCGGTGTCGTAGGTGTTTTCCGACAGCTGCACGGTGATCTGCTGATCTTTCCAGTCGACATAGAACAGGTTGGCGTTGGCGGACAGGCGGCCGTCGAGCCACAGGGAGCGGAATGCCAGTTCGTAGTTCCAGGTGTACTCGGGATCGTAGGAATAGGTGGTGGCGCGGCCAATATTGCTGGCCACACCACCGGAGCGGTAGCCCTTCTGCGCGGTGAAGCTGGTGGACATGTCCTCGCTCCAGTGCCAGGTGGCGCCGGCTTTTGGCAGTACCGCGCTGAAGTCGTCTTCCTTTTGCGGCTCGGTGCCGCTGGCGGCGTCCGCCATGGCCAGCATCTGTGCGTTGAGGCCGGCCACCAGTGCGGCCGTCATCGGGTCGAACGAGGGATTGGCCGGGTCCGGCAACTGATCGGCGTTGGCGATAACAAACTGGTTGTCGGCGGCATTGGCCTGGGTCTCGCGGTCATAGCGCAGGCCTGCGAACAGGTCCAGGCGGTCGCTGACGGAGAAGGTCGCATCCGCAAACAGCGCCCGGGATTCAACCGCCTGGGTACTGTAGCCGATGGTGTTCAGCGCGGCCGGGTCAAAGTCCGCATAGAGGCCGAGCACCGCCTGGGCCAGCGCCGGAGACAGGCCGAGTCCTCCGAGTTCCGGCGGTGCCATCAGCAGTTGCGGCACGCCCAGCTCGGCCATGCTGAGGCTGCGCAGTCCGCTGTAGGCGTCCTCTACGTCCAGGTCGGAATAATATGCGCCAAGTACGCCGGTTACCCGCTCGTAGGCAAAGTTGAGCAAAAATTCCTGGCTCAGCGTCTGGTCGATGCGCTCATCTTCCTGGGTCTGGCCGGGTGTGGCGCTGGCGTCGCCGTCCCACTCATAGCCGTAGGTAACGTCGCTGTAGGCGGTGGTAGAGGTGAAATCCCAGCTGTCGTTCAGCTTGTAGCTGAGCTTCAGGATCGCCATGTCGGTTTCGGAAAACTCATGGGTGGGATCATTAAACGTGGTCCGCTGGTTTTCGAACGGGTTTTCCACGGGATCGATCCACTTTACCCCGATGTCGGTTTCGCTGTTGGTCAGCGTCAGCAGCGCGCGGAAGTCGGGCAGGGCCTTGGGCTCGTATAGCAGCTTCATGCGCAGGGTCTGATCCTGCTCAAAGTTGCTGTTTTCACCGCGAGTGACGTTGGGGATGTAGCCGTCGAAGTCGCGGTCCTCGGCGGCAATACGGATGGCCAGTTGATCTTCGATGAGCGCGCCACCGAAGGCCACCGCTTTTTCTTCGCGGCCTTCTTCGCCCGCGCCGAGGCGCCCCTTAAAAGTCCAGTCGTAACTCGGGTCGACGGTGTTCATCACGATCGCACCGGCCAGTGCATTGCGCCCCTGCAGGGTGGATTGCGGGCCGCGCAACACCTCTACCTGCTGCACATCCCATGTGGAGAAGGCACCTTCCTGTATCGCGCGGTAGGGCAACACCGCACCGTCGGAGTAGACACTGGTGAGAAAGCTGTTGCCGCCGCCAGACACGTTAAACGCGTCGATACCGCGAATGGTAAAGCCCACGCCCGGGTTGCCGGTGACGTTGGGAGTACGCTCCATTACATCGTAGAAACCATTGATGTTCTGCTCCTGGATATCCCGCTCGGTCACCACCTTCACACTGGTGACGGTGTCCTGCAGTGAGCGCTCGGTTTTCTGGCCAACAACCATTACCTGCTCAAGACCGGTGTTTTTTTCATCGTCCGTCTGCTGAGCGAGGGCGGACACGGAAAAGGCGAGACCAGACGATAACCCCAGGGCGATGGCGCGAGAGAGTGGGCGCCGCAGGAACTGAATGGCAGACATAGATTGCTCCATTTTTTATGTCAGATAACCAGAGAGAAGTAACAACACGGCGTTCGTTTTAATGAGTCGACGGCCCAGGTCGCTGCGAGCATTTGAGCGCCCGCGGTCTGGCCATTTCCGGATGTTCGAAGTTTTTCTGCCGGATTGTTGGGACGAAACCGGCACAATGGTATCATTCGCGAAATTTAATGAGAACTATTATCAAACTTAATAACAGTCAGTAGATTATGGAAATACAGCTGATAAAACTGTGTGCGGGGGCACTGGCATTCACCGGGTGCCTGCTGGCTTATCTGGCCTCTCCGCGTCAGCGCCTGTTGCGCGGGCATCTGGAACGCAAATCCGCCTGGGGTCTGTTTGCCGGCCTCCAGCTGTTGGCCTGTGTGTTGCTGGCCAATGTGTACCCGGCAGTCTCCGCGGTGCTGGTGGTGCTCTCACTGGTGATGTTCGCGTGGATCGGCCTGGTGCTGGCGTCTTCACATCTGGCCGGGCGGCCGGTACTGGTGGGCTCTGTGGGCCTGGTTCTCTCCTCCCTGATCATGGTGACCGGATAAATGTGGCCCAAATCCATTGCGGGGTTCTTCCTCGGACTGCTGGTGTCCACCAGCCTGGTACTCAATCTGAAGCTGCTGCCCCTGGCCATCGACACCCGCCTGCTCAGCGGGCTGCTGCTGGCGTTCCTGCTCTGGGCAGCGGTAATGACCTACTGCTATCGCGCCAGTTCGATCAAGCGCGCCAGCCTCCACTGCGCGGGCCTGCTGGCGGTATCGGTGGCGCTGAATGCAGTGGTTCTGTTCGCCGGACTCTGATGTGCCGGTGGCGATAATAAATACGGGATTTGCAAACCAATGAGTGACAAGAACGCCGGTATCAAGAACCTGATCGATGCCCACAGCTGGCTGGGCGTGATCATTTCCGTGGCCCTGTTTATCGTCTTCTGGGCCGGCTCCATCGTACTGTTTCACCATGAGCTGCAGGCCTGGGCGCAGGCCCCGCACTTTGCCATCGACCGCGAAGCGCCGGACCTGCCGGTGGAACAAATCGTCGCGCGGAAGCTCCGGGAGCACCAGCTCAACAACCAAGAGCACCTCACGGTGCTGCTCGCCGACGATCACCATCCCTACCACCAGATTTACATCGACCTGAAAACCGAGGAAGGTTACGAGGGGCCGGAGCAGGTGGCGAAGCTGTTGGTACACCCGAAAACCGGCGAAACCCTTGCCGAACTCGACGACTTCTATCTCGCGGACTTCCTGCTGCACCTGCACTATGACCTGCGCCTGCCGGGCGGCATCTATCTGGTGGGAGTGGTCACGCTGATATTTCTGGTGCTGATTTTTACCGGTATCTATATCCACGCCCGCAAACTGATCGGTAACTTTTTCCTCTACCGCAATGAAAGCAGGCGCAGCAAGTTACTCGACATGCACAACGTGGTGGGCGTAATGAGCCTGCCGTTCGGGCTGATGTACGCGCTCACCGGTGTCATCTTCAATATCTCCATCGTATTCCAGATCGCTTTTGCGCTGTTCCTGTATCAGGGCGACCAGAACGCCATGCTGAAAGATGCCGGTTACACCATCGTCACCGAAAAACCCAGCGGCAAACCGCTGGATATGCAGCCCGCATTTGACTACGCGCGCAGTGTCGAACAGCAGACCGGCGCACCCATCGCGATGCTGCGCTTCTACAATTACGGCGATGAGAATGCAGTGATGCAAACCTATGCCGTGGACGACTCGCGCTTTGCACAGACGGTGGAACACTTCTATCAGGTGCGCGATGGCAGCCTTGTGGGCCAGGCAGACGCGGAGCATCGCAACGCGGTGCGCACCGGTCTCAATGCCATGGCAAGCCTGCACTTTGGCAGCTTCGCCGGCGTCGATCTGCGCATCCTGTACCTGCTCCTCGGCCTCGCCGTAGCCGGCATGATTGTAGTGGGTAACCTGATGTGGCTGGACAAGCGCGCACTGCAAAGAAACGTCAGCCCGAGAACCATTGGCTTCGTCGCCAGCCTCACCCTCGGCGGTTGCGCCGGTGTGGTACTCGCCACCGCCGGCGGTTTCCTGGCCGAGCGCGTGATGCCGCTGGCGCTCGCCGCCCGCGGCGACTGGCTCGCCTATATTTTTGCCGCCTTGCTGGCAGCCACCACCGCAGGCGCCTTCGGTGTTTCCGACAAGCGTCAGTTCCTGCGCATTACCCTGTGGGCGACCGCCGCGCTGTTCGCCACTACCGTGATCGCGGACTGGGTTCTGTTCGGTGCGCGTATGGGCGAGTTGTGGGAAGACGGCGTGCATCAGGTGATCGGTGTACAGACCGGATTGCTGGTGGGAGCGGCCGCCTGTGTGTGGATAGCAAAACTTCTGGGGAAAACCGCAGGGCCTGTAGCGGATGCAGAAGGCGCGGAGTTTTCGCTGGCGAACAGCTAAACCCGCCAAAACAACACAAAAGGGGCGTCACAAAATGATGCCCCTTTTTTAACTGTAAAAATTGCCTGACGGGATCGGTTCCCGGTGGTAAAGGTCTTTCTCTTCGTATCAACCACAGAAGTCGGATACGCTGACAATCTCTGCATATTCACCGGCGAGATTGCTCAGAAAAATCCAGTAAACATCCTCTGCAGACGCTTCTTTACCATCGAGCCGACGCAGTGGAAATGCCGCGGTGGCTTCCCGGGGCAGCAATACACGAAAACCCTTGCCCGCCGCCACGCGTACCGTGGCATCCACCGAGTGGTTGACCAGCACACCACAGATCACCAGTTCGGTAACCCGCTGTGACACAAGCCACTGCTCCAGGTCGGTATCAATGAACGCGCAGTTTTCTGATTTGGTAAATACCTCTTCCGAATCCGCGGGCATGGTTTCAGATTTGAATTTGAAGTGCGGAGATTCCGGATGATAGGGGGAATCGGGAAATTTTGATGCGTGGCGCACATGCGCGATGGGCAATCCAGTCTTTCGCCAATATTCCAGCAGCAAAGCTATCGCCTTTTCCGCATCGGGATTATTGCGATATTCATTGTCGAAATGATCGATGGCCTGTTGCACATCAATGACGATCAGCGCGGGGTTTTTGCTCTGGAACACTGAAATTCCGGTACAACCCAAAAAATCCATTACCCAATTCCACTCTGCGAACTCGAACTGGATAGAGTCGATAAAACCGGCGGGGTTGCCACCGGTTTTGATCATCAAAAGGAATTGCTTTTAACCCCCGATTCTCCTGCGCCAAATAGCGCCGAGTGCCAGCAGGCAAAGTAGCCAGAGGCCGACACTGCCGCCGCTGGAGCCGCCGGAGTTGCCACCCCCCGGGCTCACCGGGTTTTCACCACCACTGGAGTCATCCCCACCGCCGGAATCCTCGTCACCGGAATCCCCATCACCGGAATCCCCGTCGTCTTCATCCGGGAAATCCGGAGCCTCCAGGGTGAATTCGAAGATGACTTCATCGGAGGACAGCATCGGGTTGCCATCGTCCGTCACCACGATACTGACGCGGTAGCTACCCGGAGACATGGCTTGCGGATCAAACGTGAAGGATGCCTGATCGCCCGGCGTCACTGGCAACTCATCGGTATACCACTGGTAACTGTGGCTGTCGCCGCCGTTAACGTCGGTCACCTCAGCCGCCAGCGTCACTTCACCGGCATCGGTGGTAAACACGGTTCCCGACTCACCGTTTTGCGTGGCACTGATGCTCGCCGTTGGTGCGATATTGCTGTCGGTGAACGTCATGCGGTGTTGCTGGTGCTCGCTGTCGATCGGCATCTCAAAAGGTTCATCACTGCCGGCCCAGGCCGATGCCAATTCAAGCGTAAAACGCTCATCCGGCTCGACAAGGTCGTCTCCGGCGACGGGAATCTGCAGCGCTGCATTCGCCAGCGACTCGGCAGACTCAATGATCACACCCAGATTGGCGAGATCTACACCTTCATCCCCCTCGGTCACCAGGTCCGCCGCGGTGACATCACTGTCAGACTCCAGCCAATTTACCAGTACGGCGACCGGGTACTCCGGGGAGGGGCCCGACAGGCTTATCGCCACCAGGGCCAGGTTCTGCTCACCGGTGATGGATTCGGACAGGCTGAAGCGCACCATCGGGTAAATCTTCACGGTCTGTGCCATGGGCTCTGACCGATTACCCTCGTCGTCTACGGCAACCCATTGCAGCGCCAGATTGCCGCTGGGCAGCGATACCTGCTGCTCGGCGTTGCGCGCCAACACCTTGCCGTCGAGCTCCACTTGGTATTCCAGCTCGTTGTCGAAGTTGTCGTACGCCTGAGCCTGCATCACGTTCAGGGTGACCAGAGTGGTTTCGCCAGTGGCGGCCACGCTGATGGCTTCCGGCACCTGCTGCATTTCCGGTGCATCGACATCGACCCAGCGCTCCGAATCATTCGGGTAGGGGTCTGCGTCATTCACTACACCGTCGTTGTCGGTGTCGTTCAACGATGCGTCCAAGTTTAGGCCGGAGGCGGATTGGCAGGTGCTGTCGCAAGCTTCGAGCCACGCATCCGGCAGGCCATCGTTGTCGGCATCAACCGAGGCGGCGGCGTTGTTAACAAAAGCGTCTTCATCGTTCACCACGGCATCGTTGTCGGTGTCGTTCAGCGATGCGTCCAGAGTCAGGCCGGACGAGGACTGGCAGGCGCTGTCGCAGCTGGCGAGCCAGGCATCCGGCAGGCCATCATTGTCGGCATCGACCCCGGCAGCAGCGTTGTCAACAAATGCGTCTTCACCGTTCACCACACCATCGTTGTCGGTGTCGTTCAGGGATGCGTCCAGAGTCAGGCCGGAGGTGGACTGGCAGGCGCTGTCGCAGCTTGCGAGCCAGGCATCCGGCAGGCCATCGTTGTCGGCATCGACCGCGGCGGCCGCAATGACCGGGAAGGCATCCTGTTCGTTGGCGACGCCGTCATTGTCGTTGTCATCGTCCAGCGTCAGGCCCGAAGCGGTTTGACAGGCACTGTCGCAGTTATCGAGCCAGGAATCAGGCTGGCCGTCGCCATCGGTGTCGACGGAAGCGGCTCTGTTGTAAACAAAAGCGTCTTCATCATTCACTGCGCCGTCGTTGTCGGTGTCGTCCAGGGATGTGTCCAGAGTCAGGTCGGAGGCGGACTGGCAGGCACTGTCACAAGCCTCAAGCCACGCGTCCGGCAGGCCGTCATTGTCGGCATCGACCGCAGCGGCCGCACTTACCGGGAAGGCATCCTGCTCGTTGGCAACGCCGTCATTGTCGTTGTCATCGTCCAAAGTCAGGCCCGAAGCGGTTTGACAGGCACTGTCGCAGTTATCGAGCCAGGAATCGGGCTGGCCGTCGCCATCGGTGTCGACGGAAGCGGCTCTGTTGTAAACAAAAGCGTCTTCATCATTCACTGCGCCGTCGTTGTCGGTATCGTTCAGCGATGCGTCCAGTGTCAGGCCGGAGGCGGACTGACAGGCGCTGTCGCAGCTGGCGAGCCAGGCATCCGGCAGACCGTCGTTGTCGGCATCGACCGCGGCGGCCGCACTGACCGGGAAGGCATCCTGCTCGTTGGCAACGCCGTCATTGTCGTTGTCATCGTCCAGCGTCAGGCCCGAAGCGGTTTGACAGGCACTGTCGCAGTTATCGAGCCAGGAATCAGGCTGGCCGTCGCCATCGGTGTCGACGGAAGCGGCTCTGTTGTAAACAAAAGCGTCTTCATCATTCACTGCGCCGTCGTTGTCGGTGTCGTCCAGGGATGTGTCCAGAGTCAGGTCGGAGGCGGACTGGCAGGCACTGTCACAAGCCTCAAGCCACGCGTCCGGCAGGCCGTCATTGTCGGCATCGACCGCAGCGGCCGCACTTACCGGGAAGGCATCCTGCTCGTTGGCAACGCCGTCATTGTCGTTGTCATCGTCCAAAGTCAGGCCCGAAGCGGTTTGACAGGCACTGTCGCAGTTATCGAGCCAGGAATCGGGCTGGCCGTCGCCATCGGTGTCGACGGAAGCGGCTCTGTTGTAAACAAAAGCGTCTTCATCATTCACTGCGCCGTCGTTGTCGGTATCGTTCAGCGATGCGTCCAGTGTCAGGCCGGAGGCGGACTGACAGGCGCTGTCGCAGCTGGCGAGCCAGGCATCCGGCAGACCGTCGTTGTCGGCATCGACCGCGGCGGCCGCACTGACCGGGAAGGCATCCTGCTCGTTGGCAACGCCGTCATTGTCGTTGTCATCGTCCAA
>NZ_VANI01000048.1 GCF_005771435.1 Microbulbifer harenosus | reverse complement strand
TGCACCCACGGGAAACCAACGCACAGTTTCCGTTAATCATCCTCCTTGTCGATCAACATCCCCTGCGCCTGAGCTTTGCTCGGCGCACCACAAGGTAAGCTGTCCCGCGGAGGGCCGCAGGCCCGGAGCAAACTGCCCGGCCTTGTTAAGCGCAGCCCTAGATGCCGAAGGTGGAACTAATAACATCGTTTAGTAGCTGCACATCACTTTCTCGGCTTTGCGAGCGATATTGTTCAGGGTTAGTGTTTACCCAGCTTGAAATCACCCTTGAACCTCCGGCGGAGGACCCTGTAAGTTGGAAGGCAAAAATGTAATGCCCGGTCCAGCTTCGAACAAAATAAACCCACCCATTCTCTGAGTATACAAACCACTTATCGTCCATACTCGTTGGTAAGTGGCCGCTCATTATTTTTTCGGCATCTGAATCCCAGAAAAAATTGGAATAGCCCAAATCTTCCCTTTCGATTGGTAAATTTTTAACTTTCCAATCTTCTTTTTTGACCACAATTCTTCCTTGACGCTTAACGCCCAGCGCAGGCGCAGCCAGCGCGGAGCGCATTTTGTGTTATTGTTTGAGCGCCAGCGAGTAACACAAAAGGTGCGTAGCGTTGGCTGTCGCTCTGCCGCTGCTTGTTACGTTTTGAGTTTTGCACGGAGTTCGCTAACCGAATAAACCAATGGGACGCGCCCATGAACTGGTGCCGCGAGCACCTCGGCAAACTTTGCGCCCTCTGTTCCCAGACAGGCCGCCCCGAAAAAATTATTTAGCGGGACAAAGGCAGGTGACAGATTTTGAACTTCCAGGCCCTCTAAAAATTTTTGTGCACTGTCTTTCGATACCCAGACAGGAAGTGCATTTTCATTCTTAGCCTCTAGCATAAATACGGCTTTGCCAGCCATAAGAATCCATATGCCATCCGAATTGAGGACAGACTTTATAAAATCTCTATCACCAAATACTTCAACATTCATCTGAAACTAGCTCTGGATGAAACGTAACGCCCAGCGCAGGCGCAGCCAGCGCGGAGCGCTTTTTGTGTTAATGTTTGAGCGCAGCGAGTAACACAAAAAGTGCGTAGCGTTGGCTGT
>NZ_VANI01000047.1 GCF_005771435.1 Microbulbifer harenosus | reverse complement strand
GACATAACACAGCAACAATGTGACGCTATTGCAATGAAATTAAATAGCCGTCCCAGAAAGCGGTTCGGCTACAAAACACCAGAGGAAATGTACCATGGAAGATAATCGTCATTGTCGCGGTTCAAACTTGATACTAGGCGCGGCTGGCTACCAAGGTTGATTTGCATAGTACCCCTCATGACCATACATATAAGAAGAATTCAAATTCCTTACCATCCTTCATATGTGATTTGCCAAGAAAATAAATGTGAGAAGCCGTTTTTCCATAGAATAATTTATGTTTCTCAACCCTAGCGATGAAAATTTTACTTCCGCGCGGCAAGGTACCTATAGTCTCACCGAATGGACAATTGCTTCTTTCGTGTATGTTATAGATCAATTCATCTTCTATAGATGTGCCTGCCTCTGTTTTAAGAGGCGATTCCCTACAGACGAGAACCTGCTTCTTTAAAGTGATCTCACGATTTACAAACTCAGAAAATTCACTGTTTTTTGAGACGTTGTAAATTGACGTGCACCCGCCAATTAAAAAAAACATTGGAATTGCACGGATCAAATTATTCATAGCGTATAACGCCCAGCGCAGGCGCAGCCAGCGCGGAGCACCTTTTGTGTTAATGTTTGAGCGACAGCGAGTAACACAAAAGGTGCGTAGCGTTGGCTGTCGCTCTGCCGCTGTTTGTTATGCCGCGGGCTCCCCTACGAAGTTAAGCTCTACCCCATTACCGGCGGGATCTGAAAGGAAAAGTTGCACTTGATCCATTTCAGAGACTATCGATTGCTTGTACTCAATACCTTTTGAATCTAACCGTTTTTTGGCCGACGGAAGCCCAGTTACTCGGAATGCGAAATGATCGAAATATGTATTTGAGCCAGACCTATTAACTTCAGACACAGTTAAGTGAATGATTGCTTTATCTGAAGCATAAAGCCAGTACCCTGCGCGGCTGAAATTGGGTCGGCTACCTACTTTCAGGCCCAAAATCTCTTCGTAAAATTCCCGAACCTCCTCAATGAGATTCTCTGGCCCGGAAATATTTAGATGATCAATATTTTCTACTTTCATTGCTTCATGGCATAACGCCTTGCTCAGCGGCGGCTTACTTTTTGCACATTTTGTGCGAAATTGGGAGCGCAGCGACCGCACAAAATGTGTATAAAGTAAGACG
>NZ_VANI01000046.1 GCF_005771435.1 Microbulbifer harenosus | reverse complement strand
AGAGCCTTTGAGGGGCTTGAGCCGTATGCGAGGAAACCCGCACGTACGGTTCTTAGAGGGCCGGGAGTCGGTGACGGCTCCTGGCTACTCGGCACGCAATTGAGATCTACGAGCGTTGTAAGAATCTAAAAAATGGAAGTTGTAAAAAGTAGAAGTTTCACTGCTGAGCGGGCGTGGGGATCAAAACAAATTGCAAATATGCAAGGAATTACCACCAAGCTGCACTGGACCGATCAACCATATAAATGGCACATAAACGACGGAGAAGAAGTCTTCGTAGTTTTAGATGGTGTAGTAGACATGCACTATCGCGTAAATGGCGCAGAAGAAATTGCCGTACTAGAGGTTGGAGATATATTCTTTGCTTCTGTCGGTACGGAGCATGTAGCCCACCCAAGAGGTGAGGTGCGCGTGCTCGTAGTTGAGAGCGAGGGCAGCGTATAACAAGGCCGGGCAATTTGCTCCGGGCCTACGGCCCTCCGCGGGACAGCTTACCTTGGGCATGTTTTGCGCGGGTCGCTACGCTCCCATTATCGCGCAAAACATGCCCAAGGTAAGCTGCCCCTGCCGGCGGCGTTATGAATCATCAAGCTTCGTAGTAGAGAATGATTAGAAATTTTCTAAATTGTGAAAAAGAGATTGCCGAAAATAGCCATGATGGAATCGGCACAATAGAAATCCAAAAAGTGTTTCGCCGGAAAGACTTTAGCGGTGCATGGGATTTTGCGCTTCGGGTCGTAATGCCTCCAAATACATCTATGGGCCTGCATGAGCACGGTAATGATGAAGAAATGTACATTATCCTCAAAGGTAATGGCCTCATGACCATTGGAGATCAGGAGCATTCGGTTACAGAGGGAGATATGGTTCTAAATCGGCCTGGTGGTAAACACGGTCTGCTAAATAATGGCACTTGCAACATGGAGTTGCTCATTATTCAGGCAAGCAACAAGTGAAAATTCATAACAATCGCAGGCAGTTTGTTCCGGTCCTTCGGGCCTCCACGGGACGCCCAACGCTATGCACTTTTTGTGCGGGTCGCTGCGCTCCCAGTTTCGCACAAAAAGTGCATAGCATTGGTCGCCCCTGCTGCGGGCGTTAGGGCTCCAAAGCTATGAGTATCGTGCCCATAACTGAGAAAGATTGGCAGGATCTGAAAAATATTCGATTGGAGTCACTTCGCGATT
>NZ_VANI01000045.1 GCF_005771435.1 Microbulbifer harenosus | reverse complement strand
CCTCGTTGTATCGCGGCATTGCTCACTCTATGACCGCCCCCTGATACACTATTGGTTGGAAAGTGAGCGCGACATCTATCCTGACACAGGGGGCCACTGAAGGCGATTAAAAACGTCTCGTAAAATCTCTGCTTGCGAACTCCGCTCTACGGAGCACGGAGCCGCCGAATGCCTTCCGAATAATTTAAACTTTCCAGGCGGCGACACTTTGAACCCAAACACTAACGCCCAGCGCAGGCGCAGCCAGCGCGGAGCACCTTTTGTGTTAATGTTTGAGCGCCAGCGAGTAACACAAAAGGTGCGTAGCGTTGGCTGTCGCTCTGCCGCTGCTTGTTATGCAGCGCCGGCACTTTCTGCAAACATACCTGGAAATAATGATGCACAAATTATGCCTGACCATAGAGGTACGTTAATTTCTGGGTTTTCAGTTTTATATTTTTTTACAACATCCAGTATATCCATCGTAATTGCGCCACGGGTCCCGCCGTGCATCATATAAAATTCACATTCTTTCTGGCACTCTTCATATACGGTCAAGTATAAGGGGTCAGATTTTAGCTCTTCTGCAAGGGATTTATCATAGTCCAAAGTGATGGTAGGCCTCTTAAAAGGCTGATTTTCAGGTTGTTTGCGAGTCTTTTTAAAAAATCTATTGAGTAGTCGGTTTAGCATGCTTGTTTCCTAACGTTTAGGTGCATAACGCCGCAATCAGACGCGGCTTGCTTTGTGCATTTTTTGCACGAAAATGAGAGCAAAGCGACCGTGCAAAAAGTGCACAAAGTAAGACGTCGGCTGCATTGCTTTGTTAAGCCGCTAGACCTCGATAGAGAACTGAAACTCGTAGTTACTTACATCTACCAAGTTACAATTTTCTAACTTGGGTACAAACTCAGTTTTTAAAATTACCTTCAGAAGAACTGAGTCTGGCACCGTATCAGAATTCTTGCTGATTAGCTCAACGGACTTAACTTTGCCGTCGGCGCCAATTTCTAACTTAGCCAAGCCCTCAACTGCTTTGACATTGAATTTACTTGTATCTTCGAAAAGAAAGACCGGATATTTCTTAATCTGCAGATCTCGCTCTTTACAAGGTAAGCATGCAAGAGCTAGCGAAGGTAAGAAAAATACAATAAATAAGAATTTTCTCATGACTTTCTCTTAGGGCTTAACGCCCAGCGCAGGCGCAGCCAGCGCGGAGCGCATTTTGTGTTAATGTTTGAGCGCCAGCGAGTAACACAAAAGGCGCGTAGCGTTGGCTG
>NZ_VANI01000044.1 GCF_005771435.1 Microbulbifer harenosus | reverse complement strand
GTGAACCCTTCATCACCTTGCCGACCTGTTTTTCCAACCAGGTTTTGAAGGTTTCGAGCAACGGTAAACTCAGCGCCTGACGAACCTTGTATTTTTCGGTATCGCTGCGGTCCCGGGCTTCGCGCTCAATGGCATAAAGCTTGCGGATATACCCCAGGGCGATGTCTGCCTTGGAGATTTTGCTTTTTTTAGCTTTTTTTGCACCACCCGGAGCCGCTTTGCTGGCTTCGATGAATTTACGGCGCGCATGATCCCAGCAGCCGATCCGGGTGATGTTGTTTTCACGGCACACCCGACCATAGCCGGAGTAACCATCCGCCTGCAGGATACCGGCAAAGTCATCCAGCAGGCGCACGGGGACGCTACCTGCACGGGACGGGTCGTATTCGAACAGCACGGACGGTTGACCCGGTGGGCCACCGCGGGTGATCCACATCCACTTGTCGGATTGAGTACTTTTTCCGTCTTCCTTCAGGACCTGGATCCGGGTTTCATCCGCCTGCAGGTAGTGGCTGCTATTCTGGACTTCGCGTATCAGGTTGATGAGCGGCCGGAAGACATCCTCCAGGCGGATAATCCAGTGCGCCATACTGGTTCGCCCAACCTCGTGCCCCAGCCGCTTCAGCATCTGCTCCAGGCGATACAGCGGCAAGCCGTCGGCGTATTTTGAGGTGATGATATAGGCCAGCAGTGAGGTGGTGGCAATGCATTTTCCCAGCGGATGTACGGGGCGCTTGGCTGCAATGATGGTTTCGCTGCCGTCACGTTCGAACACTGCCTTTTCCTGCCAGATTTCCAGTACTTTGAGCTGGGCGGGGATAAACTGCAGCTCCTCTTTCACTTTGGTGAAGAAGGTTTTACTCGCGCCGGCCTTTTCCTCTTCCGACAGTGTCAGTTCGATACGCTCGCGCACCAGTTTCCCGCTGAAGCCACGCTGGCGTTTCTTCGCCGCTTTGGGTTCCGCCGGTGCGATATCCTCGGGGAGCTGCTCCAGCAGCGCCTCGATCTCCGCTTCCATCTCGGCTTCATCGAACAGGTGGATCTGGTGGGTATGCTTTTCGCTACTGGCAGCGAACTGCTGGGCCTTCTTCAGGCGCAGCTGCTCTTCCAGCAGGGCAATGTAGTGATCGCGCTGCTGGATGGCTTTGTGTTGGGATTGAAGTGAATGATCCAGGGATTGAATGGCTTCATCCCTGGATTGCAGGGCCTGTTCTTTTTGCGCCAGCTGTTGCTGGAAGTCGCCAATCACCGCCAGCAACTCCGCAGTGGATAAACCACTGTAATCGCTTGTATTGATGGGAGTGCTGGGCGCCTTTTTCA
>NZ_VANI01000043.1 GCF_005771435.1 Microbulbifer harenosus | reverse complement strand
GGCGCCTCGCGCACCAAAGCGGCCCCCGGGACTGCACAATCGGGGGTGGGATGATATCGAGGTGCAGAAGTTTAAAACCCGCCGCGAAGTGGATATGCATAGCCTGTCAGCGGAAGATTCGGCGGCGGCCAAGGTTTTGGAAAAGCAAGGTTGGGACGCGGACAAAATCAAGGAAGTCCTCGAGTCCGGCAATGACTTCAAGGCGAAGCCACTGCGCCCTGGCGACAAGCTCTACGGCTTCAACACCGCCGGCCGTGGCAAGGATCTGAAAACGTCCGCCTACTGGCTGGACGAATCGGGCTTCGAGGATGCAAAAGCCAGATACTTCAAGGACGGTGTGTGGGACCGGGAAGGCTTGAAAAACCACTTGGCACTGCCCTGCTACAACCGGGCCACGGCGATCGACGTGGCAGAAGTGACCCGGTCCACCACCGCCGTGGAAGCCAGAATCGGCAGGGCCACCGAACTCCTTCAATACACCGACAACAGCGGCTACAGCACCGGCCTGATGGGCAAGATCATGCGCGGTGGCGGCACACAGGTCACTGTCGACCCATCCACCCTCAAGGCCGTATCCGGAGGATAATTACCATGCCGAATACTGAAGAACAGCGTCTGGACGTCATCAAGAACTGCGACATCCTGCTGCAGACTATTCTGAAACCCTTTGCCCAGACAGACGGCACACCGGAAGGACGAATGATCGCGCAGCTGAAGTGGCTCAAGGAGCGTGCGGAAAATCGCGATCTGCCGCTGCCCGTTGATCGTGACATGCTCGGAACCTTACGCCGTGTATACGTCGACGGGGAGCTGTGCCGCCACGCCAGTTCACCGGAAAGGGTTCGAGAGGAAGTGGAAATCCACATGAAGCGCTTAATTCGACTAACCAGAGAAGCACAATTTCTCCTGAAACCCGCGTATTACCCCTACGTCGTTCGTTGTATCGAGGCACTTATTACTTTGCTGCAGCAGGCCCCAAGAGTACTGGACCAGTACGAACAGGGATTGATCGACGAGCTGACCCGCCTGAAGGAACTCCTGACGAGGGGCCAAATCGAACCGCCCTTGATGAGCTACTTCCCTGACTACCCCAACTTCAGAGAAGTTTATTCCATTACCGGCAGCTCAATAGATGATATTCCTGATGGAACATTCCTTATCAAAACCGTGGCCAATCTGTTGTTTGAGGGTATCCGTCCCGATTCCTGGGTTACTCCTCAAGACGCAGATAGAGAAACAGCCAATTTACGAAGGTAACCCGACTTCGAGAAGCTCTATGACTGGCCACGGAACTCGCCGATCTCATGCCCTGCAGGCCGACCTCCGGCGCTTCGTCAAAGACTACGTTAAAGCCCAACACGCCATTGAAATCACTGAATTCTCCGGTGCCGCGGCGTTTGAAGTCCTGTTCACCATACTCCTGGCGGCAGTAACCGGCGGC
>NZ_VANI01000042.1 GCF_005771435.1 Microbulbifer harenosus | reverse complement strand
AGCTCTCCAGTGGTACATCCGGTGATAAATATCAGAAAAGAAAATATATAGAATTTCTGTGATTTCAATGGTTTTTCTCGTTCACATAACGCCTCAATCAGCCGACGCGTTAGCGGTCGGCTGCATTGATTTGTTAGGCGCTTTACTGTCCGAGATCTCTAATTTTTTAGCGGCCGTTTTATTTGATTTAATATGCTTTTCTAAACGCGAAATTTCTTCTTTCAGAGGTACAATTCTAACTTCATTAATGACCTTGAAAGTGACTGCAGCGGTAGCAACAATCACAGCCGCCATGATCCACAGCGGGTGCTCTTTCAAAACCGGCCAGTAGGAATCACCCTTAACCTGTGTTTCTATTGGAGCTTTGTGTGATATTGCGTCTGCTTTTGAGGGAAATGGTTCAGAAGTTACCAATGTTGTCATCAATGGCTCCATTCCCTTTATAACATTGAAATCCCAGTCAATATCAGCAGGCAGAAATCCAGTGGACTTATCCCAAATTTTCTCTGCGCCCAAATTACTTATCAGTGACTTCTTGCTCCGAGCCCTGACTTTACTTCCATTTGCACAGCTTGTGGCTACGCCTCTGTCGATCAAGAAAAAATCCAGAGCCTTGCATTCAGCAATAGCAAAGTCCCTAATATCCTCAGCAAGTACAGATTTATCAACAGATATCAGTAAATCCACGTCCGATCTAGTACTCATTGTACGATGCAATCGTGATCCGAATAGATAAACCTCAGTAACACCAGTAAAGGTATTCGTTAAGTCAGTTAATATTTTTTTTAGTGAATATGTATCGTATCTCATATCTGCTTTCTTACTGCCTAACGCCGCCGGCAGGGGCAGCTTGCCTTGTGCGCGCTTTGCGCGAAAATGGGAGCGTAGCGACCCGCGTAAAACGTGCACAAGGTAAGCTGTCCCGCGGAGGGCCGAAGGCCCGGAGCCTGGCTGCCCGGCCTTGTTAGTGTTGATGACCTTTGATGCCACCAAACTTACACAACCGGAAATTTTCAAGGCACTTGCGATACCCAAACTGACCTTGAGTGGCACACTTGGTTGTGCCGCACCCCGCTCTCCCTTGAGTGGCAAAATAGCCAACAGGGAGCGTTCCACTTTATTACCCTCGCCGCCACCACCTTACTTTTAGAATGGAAGCCACTGAAGGCGATTAAAAACGTCTCGTAAAATCCCTGCTTGCGAACTCCGCTCTACGGAGCACGAAGCCGCCGAATGCCTTCCGGATACCTTTAACTTTCCAGGCGGCGACACTTTGAACCCGAACACTAACGCCGCGCTCAGCCGCGGCTAACTTTGTGCGCTTTTTGCGCGATAATGGGAGCGAAGCGACCGCGTAAAAAGTGCGCAAAGTTAGACGTCGGCCTGCAGCGCATTGTTATGTGGAAGATGGCACTTGCTAGGAACATACATTTTCCTCTGCAAGACCTAATTCTATATT
>NZ_VANI01000041.1 GCF_005771435.1 Microbulbifer harenosus | reverse complement strand
CGGTGTTTGTCAAAGAAGATGTCGCGATCACTCGATTACGCTGCCTCTAATTTCACCTCCTGAGAGGCCTGATCTTCAGGCGAAGGATTCAGCCATACGCCACCCACTGGATTCCAGTTTCTGGTGCGGCCTGGCCACCGCTTTGGGTTTCTCTGTTTTGCATCCTCATACACTGCATGACGGCGCTCTAGCAGTGAGACCTCCTCACCGCTATGGCGCTGGCTTGGCGTAACAAAACGGATAGCACTGTGGCGATGCATATTGTTGTACCATTGCACGAAGCCATGCACCCACTCTCTCGCTGCGCTGATACTCTCGAACGGTTTGCTTGGATAGCTCGGCCCATATTTCAAGGTTCTAAACAGGCTCTCAGAGTACGGGTTGTCATTGCTCACCGAGGGGCGGCTAAACGACGCTACCACACCGAGCTTCTGCAGGGTGGCCAACATAGTGGCTCCCTTCATCGGCCCTCCATTATCCGAGTGCAGCACCAGCCCCTTCTTTACCACGCCTTCCGCAAGTTGTGCTTTGCGGATCAGCGTGCTGGCGTGTTCCGACGACTCATCAGCATGCACCTCCCAACCAACAATTTTGCGGCTGAAGATATCGAGTATCAGGTACAGCCGGTAGAAGACACCTCTGACACTCGACGCAAGAAACGTAATATCCCAACTCCACACCTGATTTGGACGCTCTGCCAAGTACCCCTTAGGTCTAGCGACGCTACGTGGCGTCTCCGCCTTGCCTCGCCGGTGCAGTTGATCCGCTTCTCGCAACACGCGGTAGAAGCTGGACTCCGAGGCGATGTATATCCCCTTGTCCGCCAGTGCCGGGACTATCTGTGAAGGCGGCAAACTGCGATATTCCGGCTGGTTGCAGACATCCAGTATCCTTTGCCGCTCCTCAGCAGTGAGCTTGTTGTCTGGCGTACGTGACTGGGCCGCGCGCTTGCGGTGATCGGCCAGATCTCCTTTCTGTAACGCTCTCTTCCAGCGCTGCAGAGTACGTACGGTGAGGTCTAATACCGCGCAAGCCTTGTACCGGGCGGCCCCAGCCGTCACCGCTTCCTCGATTAGCTCGATCGCCACCTGGCGGTCTTCCGAGGCGATCATTCGTCCTCGCTTTCCCCCCAGATGGCCTGGGCCTTTTTTTGTAGCACCAGTAGCGCGGCGGCCTCCGCTAGCGCCTTCTCTTTACGCTTGAGCTCCTTCTCTAGCTTGCGGGCTTTCTTGCGCTCTTTTTGCAGGTCCCGGCGCTCTTCAGCGGACAGTTGGTCACGATTGCCCGCCCCGGCTATCGCAGCCTCACGCCAGCGCTGTATCTGCTCTACGTAGAGCCCTTTCTGGCGGCAGTACTCCGCAAGCTCGGCCTCATTCAGCGCTGCAGTCTCAAGGATTACGGCGAATTTACTTTCCCCGCTCCAGTGCTCGGGGTTCTTTGGATCAGCTGGCACGGCCACACCCTGTTCTCGAAATTGATTTCGCCAATTGTACAGGGTTGGCTCTGAAACTCCGGTCTCTCGGCTGACTTCCGCTACGGATTTAGCGCTCGGCGGCATCATCATCTGGACTGCCCGCTCCTTAAAGCCCTCGTTGTATCGCGGCATTGCTCACTCTATGACCGCCCCCTGATACACTATTGGTTGGAAAGTGAGCGCGACATCTATCCTGACACAGGGGG
>NZ_VANI01000040.1 GCF_005771435.1 Microbulbifer harenosus | reverse complement strand
AGGGTGCGGATCTTTCCTGCGAAGGCCCGGACCTTGTCCGTGGCGGGCCGGGTCAGCAGCTTGCCACTGTACTTGCGCAGGTTGCAGCCGAGGAAGTCGAACCCTTCGTTGATATGTGCAATGCGGGTCTTCTCGGGAGACAGAATGAGTCCGCGTTCGGCCAGGAAGGCTTCGAGAGCGGGTTTTACCTGTTGCTCCAGTAGTTCCCGGCTGGCGCCGGTGATGACGATGTCGTCCGCGTAGCGAACGATATTGACGCGGCTGCCACTCTTGGGCACGGCAGCCTCGATGGCAGCTTCCAGTCCGTCCAGAGCCATGTTGGCGAGGAGTGGGCTGATGATGCCACCTTGCGGCGTACCTTCGTCAGTCTGGTAGTAGACCTGTCGATCGATGTAGCCGCACTTCAGCCACTGCTGTAGCAGGTGTTTATCCATGGGGATATGCGCTAGCAGCCATTCGTGGCTGAGGTGATCGAAGCAGCCCTTGATATCCGCATCCAATACCCATTCAGCGCAGGTTCTGCGGGACAGGGCGATATAGCACTGTTGCAGGGCATCTGCGGTCGAGCGTTTGGGGCGGAAGCCGTAGGAATGGCGATCGGCTTTCGCTTCTGCCCAGGGTTCCAGCGCGAGGTGCTGCAGGGCCTGGGCCGCGCGGTCGACCATGGTGGGAATGCCCAGGGGGCGCTCCTTGCCATTGGCCTTGGGGATGGAGATGCGGCGCAGCGGCTGAGCGCGATAGCCTCGCCGCTGCAGGGACTGTATCGCTTCAGCGCGATCTTGCGGCCACTGCCAGGTGATACCGTCGATACCGGGAGTCTTGCGGCCGCGGTTGTGCATGACACGGTGCGCGGCCAGCAGTTTGCCAGCATGGGAGCTGGTGAGAAGCCGTTGCAGTGCGCGGGCTTTGTTGTAACGTTTGTCTTCAACCGCCTTCGCGATACGCCGCTGCAGCCGGTGGACGTGGTAACGGGCTGTCTCGATGGCCATTGCCGGCCTGTCGGTCTGGCTCGCCGTTCCCGCTGGGGGCGCACCGGCACTGGAACACGGCCTGTCCGTCTCCGGGTGCTCCACGATCGCCGTCATTTGCTTTCCCCCACAAAACCGGTTCTCCAACCTCTCTCGCGATGAGGCACCAGCTGGACGTCTGCTCGCTTTCGCGCCGGGCAAAGTTGGAACCCGTATCCGCGTCATTACAGCGCGGCATTCGCTTCTTCCAGCCTCCTACACCCGCATCATAATCAGCTTGCCTCACGGCTCGCTTTCCGGTTGCCCGGTACGATACGGGGTTATCGTGTTCCGTATAAATCTCGGGATAGGTTAGGTCCTGCCTGTCCCCCGGCGGAGCAACATCTGCGTGGTGAGACGTTAAAAGCCCACCAACTTGTCCACGCACCTTTTGGTTAAAGCCTGCCAGCACCTTTGGCTTCTTGCGCATAACGGGAGTGCAGCAGTTCACCTGAGTTGACCATACTATCCATTCCTAGCCCCTTACCGCCTTGGTGCTGGCAGAGTTGAGAATGCCTCGCGGTTATTCTCTCCCGGGCTGTGCCCGCAGGTTACATTGTCCCGGCAGCTTCACACCCGGAAATTACTCTCCACGCATGTGCCGGTAGGAAACCGATGGCAGAACATCGGGTTACATCGTTCTGAGAAATAACCTCCTGTGATTTATCAGAGTGTGTAACAGAAATTTATACGACTTCACGTCGCAA
>NZ_VANI01000003.1 GCF_005771435.1 Microbulbifer harenosus | reverse complement strand
AGACCGTCGTTGTCGGCATCGACCGCGGCGGCCGCACTGACCGGGAAGGCATCCTGCTCGTTGGCAACGCCGTCATTGTCGTTGTCATCGTCCAAAGTCAGGCCCGAGG
The DNA here is from genome assembly GCF_005771435.1 of Microbulbifer harenosus. Classification (GTDB taxonomy): domain Bacteria; phylum Pseudomonadota; class Gammaproteobacteria; order Pseudomonadales; family Cellvibrionaceae; genus Microbulbifer; species Microbulbifer harenosus. Next base: position 1,046 of record NZ_VANI01000003.1, on the reverse strand, counting down.
CGGTTTGACAGGCGATGTCACAATTATCGAGCCAGGAATCGGGCTGGCCATCGCCATCGGTATCCACAGATGCGGCGCTGTTGTAAACAAAAGCGTCTTCATCGTTCACCGCGCCGTCGTTGTCGGTGTCGTTCAGCGATGCGTCCAGTGTCAGGCCGGAGGCGGACTGACAGGCACTGTCGCAGCTGGCGAGCCAGGCATCCGGCAGGCCGTCGTTGTCGGCATCGACCGCGGCAGCAGCGTTGTCAACAAAAGCGTCTTCATCATTCACCGCGCCGTCGTTGTCGGTGTCGTTCAGGGATGCGTCCAGTGTCAGGCCGGAGGTGGACTGGCAGGCGCTGTCGCAGCTGGCGAGCCAGACATCCGGCAGGCCGTCGTTGTCGGCATCGACCGCGGCAGCGGCGTTGTCAACAAATGCGTCTTCATCGTTCACCACACCATCGTTGTCGGTATCATTCAGCGATGCGTCCAGGATCAGACCGGAGGCGGACTGGCAGGCGCTGTCGCAGCTGGCGAGCCAGGCATCTGGCAGGCCGTCGTTGTCGGTATCAACCGAGGCGGCGAAATTGGCCGGGAAGGCGTCATCTGAGTTTTCAGCGCCATCGCCGTCGCCATCGCGATACACAGTGCCTTTCAGGCGCAGGCCCGGCAGTTCGGTATTGCTGCCAAAATCCCAGTAGGCGTTGCCCTCCGCATCGGTATGGCTGGACCAGCCGGCATACAAGGTGCTGCTCGCGCAGGCGGTATCATCCGCGCCGGTGGGGCACTGCAGTTCGGCCAAGGTGGCGCCTTTGACGCCTGTGCCGCCATCACTGGTGGTCTGACCCGAGGCATCGGTGGCCCAGTAGTTGGCACTGGCACTGGCGCTGGCGGAAGCCCAGAAATCACCAATCAGTCCGCCGACATCGGTGCGCCCCGACACATGGGCGCTGGACAGGCTGGCGGTAATCACCGTGTCGCCGTAGCCCCACCCCAGTAGGCCGCCGACATCACTATCCCCGCGCACGGCGCCGGTGACATAGCTGGCGGTGATAGCAGTTGCGTAG
>NZ_VANI01000039.1 GCF_005771435.1 Microbulbifer harenosus | reverse complement strand
CCTCGTTGTATCGCGGCATTGCTCACTCTATGACCGCCCCCTGATACACTATTGGTTGGAAAGTGAGCGCGACATCTATCCTGACACAGGGGGTGGGGGCAATGACTGAATCTGAATTGAAGGAAATGTACCAAGTTAGTCATACTGGAACGAACAAGTACTCCAATGGAAATATGTATTCAATCCCAGTTTCAGGTATAGATTTTGAGGGCCTGCAAGAGGTTACAGCGATTTTCAGTCGTGATGGAAAGCTGATCGGAGTATTGACTAAGCTCCCAAAACGAAAATTTGATTACTTAAATAAAGTAATCGCCGGTAAGTACAGGCTGGTAAACCAGCAGATTCCATTTGTTGGTAACAAATCTGCTACATATAGAGATGGTGCTACAGAAATTATGCTGGAAGCCCCTCATATGAGCTTTGAAATGTCCATGAACTACATCAATGATGAGCTAATGAGAGCGTTTAATTCTCAAAGTGAGGCCGAGGCGCGTCAAAAGGAACGCAACGAAGCCTCCCAGCTATAAACTTAACAATCAGCGGCAGAGCGACAGCCAACGCTACGCACCTTTTGTGTTACTCGCTGTCGCTCAAACATTAACACAAAATGCGCTCCGCGCTGGCTGCGCCTGCGCTGGGCGTTAGGCAATGATGAAGGAATACCATGGATTTTTTTGACGGCTATCCGGTAAAAGAAGGATTTAAGGGAGATGGTTGGGAGCTTGAGAACTGCAAGCTGACTCATGAGGCTAACCCGGAAAGCTTTGAGATCCCAAGTAGTGAGGAAGCATCACTGGTTAAAATTGGCGATTTACTTCGTTTACATTTCACACTCACAGGCCCTGTTGAAAAGGGTGTTCCTCGAGCAGAAAGAATGTGGGTAGAGGTCTGTATAATTCAAGAAAATTGCTTCTACGGACATTTAACAAACGAACCTATTGCAATTGAGTCCTTAACACCAGGGGATGTAATACAGTTCAATTGGAGTCATGTTGCTCAGATTTACATCAGGAGAGACGACCCTCGGCACTCCGAAAATGCCTAACAATCACGGGCAGTGAAGCTACGGCCCTTTGGGCCTCCGCGGGACGGCTTACCTTATGCACGTTTTGCGCGGTCGCTACGCTCCCATTTTCGCGCAAATCGCACCTAAGGTAAGCCGCCCCTGCCGTGGGCGTTATGTGTCAGAACCAATCGAGCTATTGAGGGTTAAATGAAATTTACTGAAAAGGAATTGAAGCTTATACAGAAGGCAGAAGCTCGGGTAAAGCAGATGGTTCTGACAAGAGTAATAGCAATAGTAATTGCCGTAGTCTTAATCATGCTATTTTTTCTTGGCCTCGTAAGTTCTGAAGAGCTAGCCTACGGCGCATTTGGCTTGGCGGTGCTTTCTATAATTTCTCCACAACTTGGTGGAGCACCAAAATATGAGCAATTGGTTTCAGTGCTTTCCGCAAAGCTAGAGTGCTAAGAAGACACATAACTAAGCCAAGCAGGATGCTCCGGGCCTTCGGCCCTCCGCGGGACGCCCAACGTTGTGCACCTTTTGCGCGGTCGCTGCGCTCCCATTATTGCGCAAAACGCGCACAACATTGGTCGCCCCTGTTGGCGGCGTTATAAATCACAAGGAAATACCGATGTCAGATACAGCCAATTTTGTTCTTGAGGTAAATGGACAGCCTTTGATGGTTAACGGAAAGCCACTTGGGGTTACCGTAGAAGTTTTGCAGGATGCGGTTCAACAAATTGAAGCAATTCCAGCGGATGCAAAAATGGCTGTAAAAGATTTCATTGAAGAAAAATACACGGAAATAGTTGAAAACAAAGATTCTATTTTTGATCTAAACATAGATGAATCGTGGCTGGAGAAGATTCCTGACATTTTTGAGTATCTAGAAAAAATAGTGAACTTCGTAGCTTGGTAATGATTTATAACAATCGCAGGCAGTTTGTTCCGGCCCTTCGGGCCTCCACGGGACGCCCAACGCTATGCACTTTTTGTGCGGGTCGCTGCGCTCCCAGTTTCGCACAAAAAGTACACAGCATTGGTCGCCCCTGCTGCGGGCGTTAAGCATTTGAACATGTCCAGTAACCTTAAAAAGACACTGTCAACTTTACTGCTGATTGTTGGAGTGGCCTCTGCTGGATTTACAACCTAT
>NZ_VANI01000038.1 GCF_005771435.1 Microbulbifer harenosus | reverse complement strand
GCTGAATCCTTCGCCTGAAGATCAGGCCTCTCAGGAGGTGAAATTAGAGGCAGCGTAATCGAGTGATCGCGACATCTTCTTTGACAAACACCGCCCAACTCCATGCCAAATATTGACGCGTCAGCCAATACAGATGAGCTGAAAAGTAGAAACGAAATGAAAATTCCCTTTTTCATAGGGTAGTCCTTCTTTGGTTGATGAAACTTAACACCCACAGCAGGGGCGGCCGAAGCGTAGCGTAGGCCGTCCCGCAGAGGCCCGCAGGGCCGGCGCAAACTGCCTGTGATTGTTATGCGTTTCGCTCACTACGAAGCTCCATTATAAGAATTGCACTCAAAGCAATAATTGGAATATTTGTTGTAACCGGATTGAACGCTTCAATCAATAATACGGGTGAAATTACAGCAACAAAAATCAGTAGTGCAAGTAAGGCAGAGATATTGAGAACGTTGATAGCAAGCGAGCGATAGAAAACAATAAAGACTATACCGAACAGTATTTCACCTGCTCCTGCAACTCTAGTAAGTACTTGAGACGCCTCTACTCCAAAGCCGAACCCATTTGTCATTTTTTGTTCTAACGGAGCGATATGAACGAGCTTCGGCATAAGCCCGTGATAGATCCAACTACATCCGATTATCCAACGGCATAACTCTACAATACTCAATTTATACCTCTAAGACGCATAACGCCGCCGGCAGGGGCAGCTTACCTTGTGCGCGTTTTGCGCGAAAATGGGAGCGAAGCGACCTGCGCAAAACGTGCACAAGGTAAGCTGTCCCGCGGAGGGCCGAAGGCCCGGAGCCTGGCTGCCCGGCCTTGTTAGTGTTTTGGCCCTCTACCGAATCTCTTTTTGCAATATTACTTGACGTAACCACCCAAGAGAACGAACGGCAGACTACTTTTTACGAAACTGGAATATACCACGGTGCGGCGCCGCCTTCCTGGCACAGACCTTCCGCACCGGATCGTGGGCGAAGCCGACGATTAACCAAATTGGCGGCGCGGCACAAGCAATGCCGCTGAAACATGCCCCATTACCTGACCTGCAAAGCCAAATGGTGGAACCACGATTTCTACTATGTTTTTGAGAAATCTATGGCTTGAAGCCACCACCGTTCACTATTCATCACTTTCTACGAAGCCATATTTTTTTGACGGCTCTTAAAAACACTAACGCCGCGCACAGGGGCGGCTTACTTTATGCGCGTTTTGCGCGAAAATGGGAGCGCAGCGACCAGCGCAAGACGTGCATAAAGTAAGCCGTCCCTTTGCTGCGCTTTGTTAGGCAGCGGTGCCTGAGTGCGCTGCTATAACTTGCCATTGCCCAGTATCCTTTGACCAAACGCGGGTAAATGTAAAGTTCCCGCCAGCTGACTGACCTGAATATGTACCTTCTATATTTGCTTTAACGGATACAACAGCTGTATTTTGGCCACTTAGCAATATTTTTTGATCGCTTAATTCTATCGATGTGATCTTAAGTAAGCCACTTTCATGCGCTTCTAGATCCATACTTTTATTCAAGCGTTGGCCGAAGTGATTGGTGAAAATCAGGTTTACAGCCAAATATTTATTGAGACTATTTACATCTGAAGAAAGCATTGCTATGCGAAGGTTTTCCTCTTCCTTCATTACTTCCGCTTTCAGAATTTCGCTCATAAAATCATTCCTTGATTCTGCCTAACGCCCGCAACAGGGGCGACCAATGCTATGCACATTTTGTGCGAAACTGGGAGCGCAGCGACCCGCACAAAATGTGCATAGCGTTGGGCGTCCCGCGGAGGCCCGAAGGGCCGGAGCATTCTGCTTGCGTTTGTTAAGCATTGAAACTCGCGTAGAAGCTTAAATAGCATGCTGCTATTACCAGGGTTACTGGGACTGAAAGCCACTTTCTAACAATACGCTTTCTACTCATGTAACTTATCGCGTACATGCTTAAACAGAGCCAAGCCAAAAACATCACCATGGAAAGTGCTACTTTTTTCTCCATGAGAAGATTTGCCGCCAGCATGGGAGGGCCAAGCATAAATATTATGATTAGCCGACCGAAATATGAATCATCCTTCATCATCGCTACTGATGCGCCGAGTAGCCAGGAGCCGTCACCGACTCCCGGCCCTCTAAGAACCGTACGTGCGGGTTTCCTCGCATACGGCTCAAGCCCCTCAAAGGCTCT
>NZ_VANI01000037.1 GCF_005771435.1 Microbulbifer harenosus | reverse complement strand
CCAAAGCGGCTCAATATTGGATGCTATTTAGTGGCACTGAAGTTTCAGAAGCCACGAAAAGATCAAAAATACTGACCGGCACCATAACGCCGCAATCAGACGCGGCTTACTTTGTGTGCTTTTTGCACGAAAATGGGAGCGCAGCGACCGCACAAAAAGTGCATAAAGCTGGCCGTCGGCTGCATTGCCTTGTTATGTTTATTCACTGGATACTCGAATAAAGAATGGGCCTCCAGCACCTATGGGGACTTGTGATTGACTAACATTGGTTACAATACTAGATTGAGCAGGCGAAACCATTGTACTTGCATATTGCATTGGTTTACCAAAGAAGTGTGGATCACCGTTGACGACTAAATAGTGCGCATTACTCGGTAGGGTTGTTTTCATTATAAAACTTCTTGGCACCTTGAAACCGCCAACATAAAACTTTGGTTCAAGATTTTCTTTTTTTATTAACTTAAAATTTCTATCGTAAATTCTAAATGTAGGGTAAATTACGTGTGCATAAATACCTGCAACTGACGAGAATACAGCAGCAAATTCTATCTCTCTCTTATGTTCAGAACTAGGAATTTCATAAGCGCGATAAAAGGACTTACCCTCACCGATGTACTGATATACTTGACCTTTACTCCCGAGCTCATCCTTTACATATTCATTTAGCAGTAAACTATCAATTTTTAGCTCGCCCAATGATTTTGCGGTTGGACTTGTATACTCTAATTTAGACAAATACTCTTCGTAGGAGCTATAAGATCGAAAACTTTCGCAGCCAGAAACTAGGCATGCAAAAATACATAACAGGAGTACCCTAAACTTCATTGATGTTTCCTCTTAAACATAACGCCCGCAGCAGGGGCGGCTTACCTTGTGCGTATTTTGCGCGAAAATGGGAGCGAAGCGACCCGCGCAAAATGTGCACAAGGTAAGACGTCCCGCGGAGGCCCGAAGGGCCGTAGCAAACTGCCTGCGATTGTTAGAGTTTGCTGGCTCAGAACCTGGAATCGCTCTCACAAGGAACCCCATCATTATCACCATCCATTTTTGTATTTGGGCAGTTTCTTATAAAAAACACCGCCTCTTCTCTGGATGTCATTTGGCTACAATGCTGCCGGCCATCGCATTTGAAATGCGACTTTGACTGATTGGATGAATAGAAATTTGAATTTTCAGTCTTTAATACGTTGAAGTTGGAGAAGCTTGAACTTACCGAGCCCGGCAATTCCAAACCGCCATTTGCATAGGCTAAGCCCAAGATCACAAGAATTCCCAAAAGTTGGAGTTTGAATGGACCTTTTGCATCTTGCCAATGGACGATTAAATAAATTATGGAAACTGGTGCTAAGAGCAGTACTGCAAGCCCCCAGAGGATGCCAGTTCTAAAGGCCGCTATAAGTAGGCCGATTCCGCCGATAATAAATATCCCAAGGCCTACATAAAAAATTATCTCTGCCACTCGATCTTCCTTTGTGTACTCTAACGCCCGCAGCAGGGGCGACCAATGCTGTGCACATATTGTGCTAAAAAGGGAGCGCAGCGACCAGCACAATATGTGCACAGCGTTGGGCGTCCCGCGGAGGCCCGAAGGGCCGGAGCAAACTGCCTGCGATTGTTATATGCCTACTCTGCGAGCAGCGCATCTAGCTTCTTCTTACCGATGTGTTCCAGCAGTTTTTGACCGCCCTCGAAGATCACTTTGAATGGAGCATTCTTGAATTCTGACTTAAGCTTCTCCAGAACCTCCTTATTCTCTAGAGAGCATGCAAAATCATGGCCCTTTTGCGTTAGGCGGATTGGAATACAGCTCACGCTTGCTAAGCCATCAAGAGATTCGTCCATACCTACATCTTTCATTGTAAAAACAGATCCAAATTTTGAAGAAATTAGCTGATTATCTATGGCTATTTGGATGTGAAAGACAAACTTTTCATTAAACGTTTTTGGCTCGCCTTCTATCCGTATTCCATTTTTTTCAAAATCAGGAATCTCTATATGGGCGGTTGGTGCCTCAAGAAAGACGTTTACTATTTTCGACAAATACTCTAGGTCTATTCTCATTGTTTGCTCCTTGGTTCAGGCATATAACGCCCGCAACAGGGGCGACCAATGCTGTGCACGTTTTGTGCGAAACTGGGAGCGCAGCGACCCGCACAAAACGTGCATAGCGTTGGGCGTCCCGCGGAGGCCCGAAGGGCCGGAGCATCCTGCTTGCGATTGTTATGAGCGCTTACGAAGTACACCTTTTACTCCACCTATTTTTATTGGACCGAATCTTCTAAAGAGCTGATCCAACAGTAGTGGCAGCATGATAAAGATAAATAAAACGGCAAACCAGCTAAAGTAAAAGAACAGATAAAAGAATGCTGCTGTCCCAACTGCCGATGCGACTATTGTCTCTATGAGATTTGCCCACCAAGTCTGATGAAAAATTGAGACGCATTCCGAGCATACATAGTTGTTACTAAGAATCGGAACACTCAGGCTCTTTTTAGAGCATTTTGGACATTTCCTTTTAAGCATGCTCGATTAGCTCATAACGCCCGCAACAGGGGCGACCAATGCTATGCACCTTTTGTGCGAAACTGGGAGCGCAGCGACCCGCACAAAAGGTGCATAGCGTTGG
>NZ_VANI01000036.1 GCF_005771435.1 Microbulbifer harenosus | reverse complement strand
ACCCACGGGAAACCAACGCACAGTTTCCGTTAATCATCCTCCTTGTCGATCAACATCCCCTGCGCCTGAGCTTTGCTCGGCGCACCACAAAGTAAGCCGTCCCCTGCAGCGCCTGGTTATGGTTTGCCGCGCTGCGGACTCGCTTACCGGCACGCTGCCAGCCACGACTTGGCTGGCCACCGCCCGAAAATTACGAGGAAAGAATACCGCACTTTCCCCAACCAATTTTTATCTTATTGGCACGCCACAATACTGCAGCGGAATCGCCTCTTTTACTGAAAACAAGCGAACGCTCTAGGAACGAAACTGCTTGAATGTGCCCAGGCAAAAGGCCAAATACTGGATGCCAAAAATGTGCGCAAAAATTGCAGCCGCACAAATATTAATTTTTACCGACCGGCACCATAACGCCGCCGGCAGGGGCGGCTTACCTTGTGCGTGTTTTGCGCGAAAATGGGAGCGCAGCGACCCGCGTAAAACGTGCACAAGGTAAGCCGTCCCACGGAGGGCCGAAGGCCCGGAGTAAATTGCCCGGCCTTGTTATGAGTTTTATCTTAGCTCTTGGCCCAACCATAAACTATAAGATGATTGATTATAGAGTGAGACTCTTTCTTCCCCTGCAGCTCGTTTGATAGCTCACTACCACCCCATTCTTTTGACATAAGATGATCGTGCGACTGCCCAGATTTCTCTGCCTCATTAGCTATCGCCTGCAAGCGCGATGCTAACCAGCGAAGTTTATCTGGCGAACCATGGATATAGATTTGCTCACACTCTTCATCCCTCTCGACGGTTAGCACTATATTCTCCAAGACTCATAACGCCGCAATCAGACGCGGCTTACTTTGTGTGCTTTTTGCACGAAAATGGGAGCGCAGCGACCGTGCAAAAAGTGCACAAAGTAAGACGTCGGCTGCATTGCTTTGTTAAGCGTCCGGGCCAAGGTCCGAGTACTTTGCTGGAATTCCAAAGAGATTTACCAACTTCTCTTGTAGCATTACAAGCCACATTCGAGACTCTAGGGAGTGACGCGAACTAGCAATTAAAGAGACGCAACTTCCGTTTTCTGCCATGAATGCTAAACCTAACTCTCCCCACCCCTTTGCCGGAACCATTTCATAAAGCTCGATGTACTTTACTTCCTCGATTCTTGCACAAACACTTCGATTGTTTTTGATACAGCCGATCAACTCTCCATTTGATGTAGACCACGCAATAAACTTCCCTTGGAGTGTAGATGCGTATTTCTCTTTAATTTCCTCTGGAGCTTCATCTTTCAGAGGAATATCAGCCTCTACAGTTATCGGCCTTTCAATCTCAAACCAGGCTTTCATTCTTTTTTACGCTTAACGCCCGCAGCAGGGGCGACCAATGCTATGCACATTTTGTGCGAAACTGGGAGCGCAGCGACCCGCACAAAATGTGCATAGCGTTGGGCGTCCCGCGAAGGCCCGAAGGGCCGGAGCAAACTGCCTGCGCTTGTTAACTGCTTACCACCAGAGTTCGTGCAAATAGAGCTGAAGACTTCTGAGGTGCAACCCCCAATGCGAAATGTAACTTTGCTCCAAGTGCCATAACGCGTCATCTTCTGAGGTGTTTTTAAAATACCAGAGAACATCTAGTAGATCACCTACGATATCTGCCAGATCGTCTACAGCATCCCCGACTGAAATCTCCGTATTTTCTAGATTTTCAGAGATTTCTAAAACAGTGTTGTAGTAGCCAATCTTTGGAAATCTTGACTCAATCTTTGACCTAATTGTTTTGTAATCTTTATTTGGAGCATCAGCATAATCTTTTTCATCAAAGGTGAACTTTGCAGAAGAAACTATGATTGGAAGTTTATCTAGGTGCTCCAATAGCAATCCGATATCATCCTCCACTCCAGATTCCACCAGGATGAAATCTACAAATTCTTTGATTGATGCTTCGATATTCATCTTGCAGTTAACGCCCGCAACAGGGGCGACCAATGCTATGCACATTTTGTGCGAAACTGGGAGCGCAGCGACCCGCACAAAATGTGCATAGCGTTGGGCGTCCCGCGGAGGCCCGAAGGGCCGCAGCATCCTGCTTGCGTTTGTTAAATTTCATTGCAACTGATCCATTAGCTTCCCTTGCTCATGTAGCTCATGGCATACATCCAATGCGGAATTAAAAGAATTTTCAGATTTTTCCTGTATCATCTCCAATAGAGAGACACAGATAGTAAGCGTGGATTTTATGTGACGCTTCAGTGTTTTTTCAGACCTAGGATAACTTCCGAAAGTAACTTCAAGTGTATCTATATTTGTAGAACCATAAGCCCCGAAAGTTCCGCTGTAATTTGGATGTGCATACTCCGACAACATTTCGTAATGCCTTCTAAATTTTCCCTCTAGCACTTTATCGACAGAATCAATGCACTTAAATACGTTAATTTTTTCGGGAAACTCGGCATCATTTGACCACCCTAGAATTAACCTTCTAACAGTTTCGCTAAAGTGTTTAAGGTCTTTATTTTTGCTAAATTGATCAAGTTTATAGTTGATAAACCAAGCTACCGCGATTGTCTCTTGTGCGGCCCTTACAGAAACCAATGAGCCTATCAGAAGATTTGACTTATAAAGTTGACATGCTGACTTAGCCAGCTCAATAAATCTGTATAAGACGGCTTCTCTGTAGTAATCGGCATCAAATGTCGGTTTATACGCAATATTTTTAGTCAATGGCTGGACTGTGGTCCTTAGGTGTGCACCCCAGGTATTTAGCCGAACTAATACTTCATCAATGTCCTTATGCACGATATCTCCGGTCGGAATTTAACGCCGCGCTCAGCCGCGGCTAACTTTGTGCGCTTTTTGCGCGATAATGGGAGCGAAGCGACCGCGTAAAAAGTGCGCAAAGTTAGACGTCGGCCTGCAGCGCATTGTTATGTGGAAGATGGCACTTGCTAGGAACATACATTTTCCTCTGCAAGACCTAATTCTATATT
>NZ_VANI01000035.1 GCF_005771435.1 Microbulbifer harenosus | reverse complement strand
CCTCGGCTGCAACCTGCGCAAGTACAGTGGCAAGCTGCTGACCCGGCCCGCCACGGACAAGGTCCGGGCCTTCGCAGGAAAGATCCGCACCCTCATCAAGCGCGGCGTCGCGCTACCCACCTTCCAGCTGCTCACACGCCTCAATCGCGTGTTGCGAGGCTGGTTCAACTACTACCGCCCCTGGGTATCCAAGGCGACCTTCGCCTTGATCGATACCCTGGTTTACCGGGCGCTGTGGTGGAGGATGCGACGGCGACACAAAAACCGTCAGAAACACTGGCTTTACGGTCACTACACCCGTCCACAACGCACGCCCAACGGCAGCTATCGGCGGGTGTTCACCGGCCAGACCCGCACCGCTCTGGGGATTATCCGCAGGATAACCCTCTTCAAACTGAGCGACCTGCCAATCCGGCGCCACACCAAGATAGTGGCAAAGGCTACCCCACATACGCCGTGCTGTGGAAGCTACTTCCGCAAGCGCTGGCAACAGGGGCAGAGCAACCGCAGGGCAGACCGGGCCTACCTTGCCAGATACCAGCTGGCGGCGTAATGTGGAAAGCAAAATTGTTTATAACGAGTCAAACTGCCGGGTTCCTTGAGCCTTTGAGGGGCTTGAGCCGTATGCGAGGAAACCCGCACGTACGGTTCTTAGAGGGCTGGGAGTCGGTAACGGCTCCTGGCTACTCGGCGAATTCCCAAGACTGAAGGAACATCATGTATCCAGATGACGTAAATGGAGATGTATTTAGAAGATTGGAGGAGCACAATTTTGATTTCTCCAAAGAGTATCCTGTAGATTTTTATGCAGTCTATGCCACTGAAGAGGAGGCGGACTCTATTGCTAAGCTGTATGTCCAAGATTGGAAAAACGGCGGTAATTTTAAAAATATAGAAACCCGTCCATGTGAGAAAGGTGGCATGGAATTAGAGCTGGTTCCAATAATGAAGCTGACGTATGAAAATATAGTTGGTTTTGAAAATACGCTTGCGGAACGCACATCAAAAGTTAACGGGTACCTAGATGGGTGGGGCGTTCTGGGCGACTAAATTCATAACAAGGCCAGGCAGTTTGCTCCGGGCCTTCGGCCCTCCGCGGGACAGCTTACCTTATGCACGTTTTGCGCGGGTCGCTGTGCTCCCATTTTCGCGCAAAACGCGCATAACGTAAGCTGCCCCTGCTGGCGGCGTTAAATTTAGCCAAGTACTCAGGGTTCAGTGTGAAAGCATATGATAAATTGAGAGATCTTCTTTCCGCAGCTTTAAACTATCTTCTTCAAGAAAAATTGATATCTTTAGATGATTCGGATGAAGATTTCGCACCTCTTGATATAAGAGTGAAGTTGTTGGATAAAGATTCCATAATTCTAGTGAATAAAAATGTTTTCGGTGAAGTTCGTCTGTCTGTATGGTGGGGCATAACATCAAAATGCAAAATCGGAGAAGGCTTAATTCCCGAAAATAATGTTTTAGATAATGTTGTAGATGTAACCTGTACCGTTTGGGTTGATACTCATGAGAGAACTTGTCTTCAAGGATACGGGCGAAGAGGGTTAGAGGGTGTTTTTTGGAAGAGGTCAGCAGAAAAGGATTTACTCAGGCTTCCCACAATTAAACCAGTTGGATACGAAAAAGAGGCGATGTCTTACCGACATGACTCGGGCATTATCCAAGGCCCGTCGAACCAATAAGGTAAAAATTTAACAATGCGCTGCAGACCGACGGCCAACTTTGTGCACTTTATGCGCGGTCGCTGCGCTCCAATCGTCGCGCATAAAGCGCCCAAAATTGTCCGCGGCTGAGCGCGGCGTTATGAATCTTAGAGCTCGAGCGTAACGCCGGTCTCTTTTAACTATGGGGCGATCTTCATAAGAAGTTGTCCTCTGTACACCGCATAAGTGGAAGTGCAGATCTACAGAGGAAATTGAAATGCCGCGTAGGCTTACTCAAACTCAAAAGGGAACACATCAAGCGCTCAAAAATTCATCATTTGAGAGTATGGTTGTGTCATGGTTAATGCAGGATGGCTGGCAAGTTTTCTTGCCAATCCTGGATCATGGGCATCAAACGGATATATTGATCTCTGATGGGCCAAATTATTACCGCATTCAGGTAAAAACTGTGGCTGCAACAGATCATAACCATGATGTACATAATCAATGGAAAGAAAGTAATGTAGATTGTGTTGTCTATTTTGCTAGAAACTCAAATTGGGGTTGTGTTGCTCCGGCCTTCTCCGAAAATAAGCGCTCAATAAACCATCCTGAGCACAAAATTTTCGAGCAAAATAGAAAGAGCTTCTTAAAGGCGTTCCACCTCATGGAAGTCAATTCATAACAATCGCAGGCAGTATGCTACGGCCCCTGACGGGGCCTTCGCGGGACGCCCAACGCTATGCACGTTTTGTGCGGGTCGCTGCGCTCCCAGTTTCGCACAAAACGTGCATAGCATTGGGCGCCCCTGCTGCGGGCGTTATGTGAGCATGATGTAGAGATTGCATATGCCAAAGAAAGGATTTATTTCAAATAAGATTAAACCATGGATTGAAGCGCGTGAGAGGTATCGTCTTTCTCATGCTCAAATACAAATGGCAAGAGAGCTTGGTTTAAGTCCAAAGAGTTTTGGGAAACTGAAAGCTGATCCAAGAGAAGAGTGGAGATTACCTCTTCCGGAATACATTGATTATTTGTATCAAAGTAAATTCGGAAAATCCTGCCCAGATGATGTAAGGTCTCTGGAGCTAAAGGATAGAGAAAAAAGAGAGAAGAAGGCAGCAAGAAAATCTCAATCTAGTTGTGGTTCGGAGCCCGGTCCCACATAACAAACAGCGGCAGAGCGACAGCCAACGCTACGCACATTTTGTGTTACTCGCTGGCGCTCAAACATTAACACAAAATGTGCTCCGCGCTGGCTGCGCCTGCGCTGGGCGTTATGAATCTCGGTATCGAGTAGAGCAATGAATATAGATATAGACAGTTTGTCGGAAGATGAGTTAATCGCTCTAAATCAAAGAATCGT
>NZ_VANI01000034.1 GCF_005771435.1 Microbulbifer harenosus | reverse complement strand
CCATAACAAGGTGCTGTAGTATGCTCCGGCCCCTGCGGGGCCTCCGCGGGACGGCCTACGCTACGCTCCGGCCGCCCCTAAGCGCGGCGTTATAAATTTCTGAGGTAGAGAGAAAATATCGTGCTGGGAAAGCTAAATGCATTGAGTGTTTATGCATCATGGTTGGCAATACTGTCGTTCTTTGTATGGCTTGCGTATGCAAAAATGTATCTTCCAGAAGACGCGAGCATATTTCCATTGATTTTGATTGTTGGTGTATTCGGAGCATCAGTGCTTACTCATCTGGTTTTAGCATTCTTCGTCCGATGTCCATATTGTAGAAAGTGCTTAACCGTTCAGGGCATTAGTCATCCCCATCCGGCAACCACTGGATGGTTGGGGCAAAGTAGTAGCTGTTTGGTTTAGCGGAAAAGTTCAGTGCATTCATTGTGGTGGCACTGTGAATACACACAATTTATAACAATCGCAGGCAGGATGCTCCGGCCCTTCGGGCCTCCGCGGGACGCCCAACGCTATGCACATTTTGTGCGGTCGCTGCGCTCCCAGTTTCGCACAAAATGTACATAGCATTGGTCGCCCCTGCTGCGGGCGTTATTGTTCTGGAGAAGTAGATGCCATTTGAGTTACCTGAAGATCAGCTAGAAAATACCGAGAATGAGCTTGGGGCAAAGCTTCCTACGGCTTATCGTTCTTCGATGCTGAAGTCGAATGGCGGCTATGCATGTATTGGTGAAGAGGATTGGGATTTCTACCCTATAAAAGATCTATCGGATAGAAAGCGAATCTCTCGCACGTGTAATCACATACTTAGCGAAACAGCATCATGTAGAGAATTCGGTTACTTTCCAGAAGGGGCAATTGCCATTGCTGGCAATGGCTGCGGAGATCAATTAATTCTCCTTAGAGAGGCAGGTATAATTCTCGATAAAGTCAGCGTTTGGTCGCACGAGGATGGTTCGATTTCTGAGGTTGCCCCGGACTTCAGTGCTATCGAAAAACAATAACAAGGCCGGGCAATTCGCTCCGGGCCTGCGGCCCTCCGCGGGACAGCTTACCTTGCGCACGTTTTGCGCGGGTCGCTGCGCTCCCATTTTCGCGCAAAACGTGCGCAAGGTAAGCTGCCCCTGCCGGCGGCGTTAGGCATCATAATGAATATTGAAAAATCAATCGCATATTTCAAACAGACTTTTTACAGTGATGCAAAGCCGGATATAGAGCTCGATAAAGAAGACGCTCCATTCTGTCTTAATTACAGCGATGATTTTTCAGTATTTTTTCTCTGCGATTGCGGTGATCACTATGCCGTCATGCAGGAGAAGCACTTTAAAGAATCAAGTTTTAGTGCTGATGAACTCTTAGCTATTGGAATAGGGAATTTAAGAGCGGTCGCAGACGAAATTAAAATAAACCAGAATGAAGGGCTTCTCTATTTTTCTGGAAGTGGCGATTTTGAGGCAAGTTTACTGCTTGTTCCAGAGATATGGAGTGACTGGCTGGCTGAGTACTGCCCAAATGGTTATGTGGCGGCTATACCCGCACGGGATATTCTGGTCGTATCCGATAAACACAATGAATCAGGTATAGAAAAACTTATTTCAATTATTGAGCGCATTTGGCCAGATGGCGACCATCTACTAAGCAATAGTTTATATCACCAAAGTGGTCAAAAATGGGTGCCTTACAAAAATGCCTAACAAAGCCAAGCAGTTTGCTCCGGCCCTTCGGGCCTCCGCGGGACGGCCAACGCTGTGCACCTTTAGCGCGGTCGCTACGCTCCCATTATTGCGCAAAAGGCGCACAACGTCGGCCGCCCCTGTTGGCGGCGTTATGGTGCCGGTCGGTAAAAATTAGTGTTTGTGTTGCTGGTATTTCTGCGCATTGTTTTGGGAATCCAGTACAAGGCTTTTATGCCAGTCACATTCAAGTAGTTTCGTTCCTAGAGCGTTCGCTGTGGTTCGGTAGAATAGGGCAATTCCGCTGCAGTATCGTGGAGTGCCAATAAGATAAAAATTGGTTGGGGAAAGTGCGGTATTCTTTCCTCGTTTTAATGGGCAGTGGCCAGCCAATCCGTGGCTGGCAAAGTGCCGGAAAGCAGGCCCGGAGTGCGGCATACCATAACAAGGCGCTGTAGTATGCTCCGGCCCCTGCGGGGCCTCCGCGGGACGGCCTACGCTACGCTCCGGCCGCCCCTAAGCGCGGCGTTATGTGCAAGAGCACTGAAGGAAAATCATAAGTATGAAAGGAAGCTGCTTGTGTGGTCAGGTTCAGTATCAAATAGAAAAGCTAGAAAGCCCAATTCAGCACTGCTCCTGCAAAACATGTAGAAAAGCGCATTCAGCAGCATTCAATACGGCTGCTGCAGTTTCAAAGCATAGTTTTAATTGGGTAAAGGGCGAGGATAAAATTTCGGGGTATGAATCTTCGCCCGGAAAAGTTCGGTACTTTTGCTCAACTTGCGGATCTCAGCTAATCGCTGAGAAAGAAGGTAATCCAAATTACATTCTTCGCGTTGCAACTTTAGATGAAGATCCCGGGGTTAAAGCAGAGTTCGGTATTTGGAAATCTCATGAAGTTTCTTGGTTGGAGTATGGTGAGCATATTCCCGCGCACCAAGAGTGGCAGCCCGGTCGGTAGCCCGCAGCACATAACAATGCAATGCAGCCGACGTCTTACTTTGTGCACTTTTTGCACGGTCGCTGCGCTCCCATTTTCGTGCAAAAAGCACACAAAGTAAGCCGCGCCTGATTGCGGCGTTATGTGAAATGCACCGATAAATTGGTACGGCTAAATCGATGGCAAAAATAGAAAGGTACATCATTGCAAGTGATGTCGGAGATCGAGACGGCATAGGTATAGAAATATACTCAGGTAACGATATGCTTCTGGAAGTATTTCGAGATGATTCGAAGAAGGTTAGAGAAGTTACTCTATACAGAGAAAATCTCGATCTCGACTTAATTGAGGAATCAATAGAGCTATTTAAGCGTGAGATTCCCTGGGAGTTTCAAGATTAGTGGTAGCTCATCACATAACAAACA
The DNA here is from genome assembly GCF_005771435.1 of Microbulbifer harenosus. Taxonomy (GTDB): domain Bacteria; phylum Pseudomonadota; class Gammaproteobacteria; order Pseudomonadales; family Cellvibrionaceae; genus Microbulbifer; species Microbulbifer harenosus. Next base: position 191 of record NZ_VANI01000034.1, on the reverse strand, counting down.
GCGGCAGAGCGACAGCCAACGCTACGCACCTTTTGTGTTACTCGCTGGCGCTCAAACAATAACACAAAATGCGCTCCGCGCTGGCTGCGCCTGCGCTGGGCGTTATGCATCATTGACGATGCTCATACTATGGATATATACGAAGAATTAGAGGAGCTTTATAAAAATGGAGCCTCTATTGATAAAATTTA
>NZ_VANI01000033.1 GCF_005771435.1 Microbulbifer harenosus | reverse complement strand
CTTCGACACTCTGGACAAACACCAGCTGAGGGTATTCCTCCAGCAGCGGGTAGGAGACGGCGTATTACTGCGCCTGATCAACAAATGGTTAAACGCCGGAGTTATGGAAGCGGGAAGCATCCACTACCCGGAACAGGGCACGCCGCAAGGCGGAGTTATCTCCCCAATGCTAGCCAATGTGTACCTGCACCATGTGCTGGACCAGTGGTTTGAGCAAGAGGTGAAGCCCCGTCTCATCAGCAGCGCAAGTCTGATACGATTTGCGGATGACGCGGTTCTGTTGATGAAGAATGCCGAGGACGCTGATCGGGTCATGGCCGTATTGCCAAAGCGGTTCCACCGCCATGGCTTGGCCCTGCACCCGGAAAAGACCCGTGTTACCAGATTCAAGCCACAAGAGAATGTCAGTATCGACTTTCTAGGCTTTACGCATTACTGGAAGCGGAGTCAGCGCGGAGGCTGGAGTATCTGCCGTAAAACCATGAAATCCCGGTTTGCGCGCAGTATCCGGGCCATCGGCAACTGGTGCAGCGAGAACCGTCACCTGGCCCTGCCGGAATACCATGCAGCCCTTTGTCGAAAGATCAGAGGGCATTATGCGTATTTTGGTATACGAGGTAACAGCAACGCACTCAAGCGTTTCCTGTATGTTGTTAGGAACACTTGGGTAAAATGGCTAAGGAAGCGTTCACAGCGCCATCGGCTGAACTGGAAAGCGGTAGAGCGTCTGTTGCTGCGATACCGTCTTCCTGCGGCGCGTTTAATAACCATTAACCTGCGAATGTGATGGGTTGAGGAGCCGGATGCGTTAATCGCGCACGTCCGGATCTGTGGGGGGCGGTGATGGTGACATTGCCGTCTACCTGACCACGTTTGCGCGGGTCGCTGCGCTCCCATTTTCGCGCAAAACGCGCACAAGGCAAGCTGCCCCTGCCGGCGGCGTTATGTTTCACCAAGAATCGAGATATGGATATAAATCAGCAGCAGAAATGTAATCTTTGCGGAGACAATTTCACCGTTCAGGGAATTCTTGATCTCGCAGAGCATTACTGGCCAGAGCTAGATGTTCTTGTTTGCAGGTCGCCTTGTTGCCAAAAACCACAAGAACTCCAGCTTAAGGCGGGGGTTATAGAACGTGGCTATGTATATGCAGCCGGCGCTCCACACTTTGCAGGCATGGAAGTATATATAGCGCCCAATTTACATGTTTCAAGAAGTGGCAGGGCTATCAGCTTTCATCTAGGTGGCTCTGTGGTAACGATCAATGCAAAAACATAACAATCAGCGGCAGAGCGACAGCCAACGCTACGCACCTTTTGTGTTACTCGCTGGCGCTCAAACATTAACACAAAATGCGCTCCGCGCTGGCTGCGCCTGCGCTGGGCGTTATTGAGGCGGGTTCGAAATTTTTCTGGCTTTAAGATTTGAGCACTGTTCGGGCCATCTGCATCGTATCCTGTGCCATTTTGAAGTTCAGAGCGTTCGTTTCTAGCAGTTTCGTTCTGATCCAATTGGGTATGGTAATTCCGCTGCAGTATTGTGGGGTGCCGTTAGAGAATTAAGTGGGCGAGGGGAGTAGAGTATGTTCCTCACATTTTTATCGGGCGGTGGCCGTCCGCAAGCTCCCGGCAAAGTGCGGGTAAGTTGGTGCAGAGCGCGCCTGCAATAACAAGGCCGGGCAGCCAGGCTCCGGGCCTTCGGCCCTCCGCGGGACAGCTTACCTTGTGCACGTTTTGCGCAGGTCGCTTCGCTCCCATTTTTGCGCAAAACGCGCACAAGGTAAGCTGCCCCTGCCGGCGGCGTTAAGCGTCCAAGGAGAGTTAAGTGGTAAAAAAGTATTTGAAGGTAGTATTTTTCGGAATTGTTTTATTTTTAGCTTCTTATCTCTCAATTGCCGCTCTTTGGGCAAATTCTGTAGTTGAGGAGCTGCTTCAGAATACGCCTTCCGCACATCAAGAAGTCGAGATTCAGCCCCAGCATTTAAAGGCTCTTGTGAAAATTGAAGATCCTGCGTTCTATGATCATAATGGTCTCAATATTTCAAACGGCCAGGGATTAACTACAATCACATCTGTAGTTGCGAGAGATCTTTTTTTGTACCATCAAGATTTAGTTGGAGTTAAAGGGTCATTCCAATCATTCTATAAAGCAGTCTTCAACTGCTGTAAAAAAATCGATCTTGGTCGAGATATTATGGCTGTTGTGCTCAATTCACATGCCACCAAACAGCAACAACTGAATTTATTTATAAATAATACGTATTGGGGAACAATGGAAGGTAGTAGTGTCATTGGAATGCAAGCCGCAGCAATGGCGTATTATGCGAAAGAGGCATCACAACTTACCGATGATGAGTTTTATGGGTTAATTGCTATGCCAATAGCGCCAAACTACTACCATCCTGTCAGTAACCCCGAGGCTCATGCCAAACGTGTGCAGAGAATTAAGGCAATCGTCTCAGGTCAGTGTTCTGCCTCTGGCTGGTTCGACCTGACTTATGAACATTGTGCCACCGGCGCTTAACAAAGCAATGCAGCCGACGTCTTACTTTGTGCACTTTTTGCACGGTCGCTGCGCTCTCATTTTCGTGCAAAAAGCACACAAAGTAAGCCGCGTCTGATTGCGGCGTTAGGAGTCCGAGTGCAAGTAGCCAGGAAAAAAGGTAAATTTTTGTTACTTTTTATGAGCTACGTATTGGTGGCTGCGCTGGTTGGTGCTGCATCGGCGTTTTACAGTTCTTTTAATCGTCTTGAATGTGAAGCTAGTACTTATCTTCAAGAGCGCATGCGATTTGAGTTGTCAAAAGGAGAGCTAGAGTCCGCGCGATCAAACTCAAATTTTTGCCCAAGAACGTTCTTTTTTAAAAGAGATAATGGTTCTAACGGTTGCGCATTTGGGTATGTAAATATTCTTCGAGGCCCGGAGGTGACAATTGGCGGCTGTGGCTAGTCCTCCTAACAAGGCCGGGCAATTCGCTCCAGGCCTGCGGCCCTCCGCGGGACAGCTTACCTTGTGCACGTTTTGCGCAGGTCGCTGCGCTCCCATTTTTGCGCAAAACGCGCACAAGGCAAGCTGCCCCTGCCGGCGGCGTTATGGCTCCTTAGTAGAAAATTCCGAGTTATGAAAAAAGTTCATGAATGTGAAAAAATGAAGCTTGTGGAGTCTTGGATAGAATGCGATGAAGATCATTGCAGTTTATATATTAACCACGTCGCCTCTGAGGCGGATCTAGAAGAGAACCACTATCTGGAGTACGCAGGTCAAACTATTGATAACGTTTCTATAGATGTTTTGTTTTGCCCGTACTGTGGAGTAAAACTTTTAGATGAAGACTCTGGGTTTTGTCCATCATTTTCATACAATGATTTTTCAAGGCATATTAAATAAATTTTTCATGGAGTCTTTACGTCTCGAGTTCAGGTTTTGCCTCGGTAGTGGCTCTGGTGCTGCTCCACGGTTCAAGCCATAACAATCAGCGGCAGAGCGACGGCCAACGCTACGCACCTTTTGTGTTACTCGCTGGCGCTCAAACATTAACACAAAAGGTGCTCCGCGCTGGCTGCGCCTGCGCTGAGCGTTAACGTAGGTGATCACAAAAAGTAAAAGTGGTTAACCTATAAGAAAAATGAAGGGTTCCGGTAGCGAGTCTTGTCGGGCTCAGGAATTA
>NZ_VANI01000032.1 GCF_005771435.1 Microbulbifer harenosus | reverse complement strand
CGGTTGAGACGTGTGACGAGCTGGAAAGTGGGTAGCGCGACGCCGCGCTTGATCAGGGTGCGGATCTTTCCTGCGAAGGCCCGGACCTTGTCCATGGCGGGCCGGGTCAGCAACTTGCCGTTGTACTTGCGCAGATTGCAGCCGAGGAAGTCGAACCCTTCGTTGATATGTGCAATGCGAGTCTTCTCTGGGGACAGGATGAGCCCGCGCTCGGCTAAGAAGGCTTCAAGGGCGGGGCGTACCTGCTGCTCCAGCAATTCCCGGCTTGCTCCGGTGATGACGATATCGTCCGCGTAGCGGATCACGTTGACACAGCTGCCGCTCTTGGGCACGACGGCCTCGATGGCGGCTTCCAGTCCATCCAGGGCCATGTTGGCCAGCAGCGGACTGATGATGCCGCCTTGCGGTGTACCGTCGTCGGTCTGGTGGTAGACGTGGCGATCGATATAGCCGCACTTCAGCCACTGCCGGAGCGGATGTTTATCCATGGGGATATGCGCCAGCAACCAGTCGTGGCTGAGGTGATCAAAGCAGCCCTTGATATCCGCATCCAATACCCATTCGGCACAGGTCCTGCGCGACAGGGCGATATAGCACTGCTGCAGGGCATCTGCGGTCGAGCGCTTGGGACGGAAGCCATAGGAGTGTCTATCGGCTGTCGTCTCTGCCCAGGGTTCCAGCGCAAGGCGCTGCAGTGCCTGGGCCGCGCGGTCGGCCATGGTGGGAATGCCCAGTGGGCGTACCTTGCCATTAGCTTTGGGGATGGAAATGCGGCGCAGCGGCTGGGCGCGATAGCCGCGTCGCTGCAGGAAGCGGAGTGCTTCGGGTCGATCTTGCGGCCACTGCCAGGTGGCGCCGTCGATACCGGGAGTCTTGCGGCCGCGATTGTGCATGACACGGTGTGCGGCCAGCAGTTTGCCAGCATGGGAGCCGGTGAGAAGCCGTTGCAGTGCGCGGGCTCTGTTGTAACGTTTGTCTTCAACCGCCTTCGCGATACGCCGCTGCAGCCGATAGACATGGTAACGGGCTGTCTCGATAGACATCGGTGGTCTATCGGTCTGGCTCGCCGTTCCCGCTGGGGGCGCACCGGCACTGGAACGCGGCCTGTCCGTTTCCGGGTGCTCCACGTACGCCGTCATTTGCTTTCCCCCACAAAATCGGTTCTCCAGCCTCTCTCGCGATGAGGCACCAACTGGACGTCTGCTCGCTTTCGCGCCGGGCAAAGTTGGAACCCGTATCCGCGCCATTACAGCGCGGCATTCGCTTCTTCCAGTCTCCTACACCCGCACCGCAATCGGCTCGCCTCACGGCTCGCTTTCCGGTTGCCCGGTACGATACGGGGTTATCGTGTTCCATATAAATCTCGGGATAGGTTAGGTCCTGCCCGTCCCCCGGTGGAGCGGCATCTACGTGGCAGGACGTTATAAACCCACCAGCCTGTCCACTTACCTTTTTGGTTAAAGCCTGTCAGCACCTTTGGCTTCTTGCGCGTAACGGGAGTGCAGCAGTTCACCTGGGTTGACCATACTATCCATTCCTAGCCCCTTACCGCCTCGATGCTGGCAGAGTTGAGAATGCCTCGCGGTTATTCTCTTCCGGGCAGAGCCCGCAGGTTACATTGTCCCGGCAGCTTCACACCCGGAAATTACTCTCCACGCATGTGCCGGTAGGAAACCGATGGTAGAACATCGGGTTACATCGTTCTGAGAAATAACCTCCTGTGATTTATCAGAGTGTGTAACAGAAATTTATACGACTTCACGTCGCAAGTAACGCCGCGCTCAGGGGCGGCTTACTTTGTGCGCTTTATGCGCGAAAATAGGAGCGAAGCGACTGCGCAGAAAGTGCACAAAGTAAGACGTCGCCTTGCAGCGCTTTGTTAGGCATGCCGACCTACGATGTACATATGATGGCCAACCGTACCACTTAACCACCACTCTTCGAGCTCTGGAAATTTTTCTATTAATTCGCGTACAACCTCATTGGGCGTATATTTCCAGCGAAAATTCAAGAATCTTTCTAGTAATGGCGGAAAGAGACTAAACCAGCATGAAAGTGACCCCCCGCGTCTTCTTTGTAGGCGGCCATTTTCATTCCATGGAGATTCATTTACGCCACATTTTTCGAAATTTACGACAAAGTATGGGCGCCAATATTTATCCCACTGGATTTCAAAAACATCCTCGCCACGATCTGTGCTTCTCTTGAAAATGACAAAATGTGGATCCGTTGATCGTGATCTTACAAAGCCTTTGGACTCAACCAAAGGAAAAAACACTTTTTTAAGTTCTTCATTTAGTGGCTTTGCTTTTGATGCCATGGATTGCCTAACGCCGCGAGCAGCGGCAGCTTGCTTTGTGCGCTTTATACGCGAAAATAGGAGCGAAGCGACTTGCGCATAAAGTGCACAAAGTAAGCTGTCCGGTGGAGGCCCGTAGGGCCGGAACGAACTGCCTCGCCTTGTTAACCATTACTTTACCGGTACTTTATAACTCTTTCCCTGGACCGAGTACTCGAGATAACTGCCGTTAGGCGCACCAAGTTCCCGCAATTTCCTCACAACTTTTGCGATGTTTTCATGAGGGGACTTTAGCTGGATATCTATTCCGACCCATTCTATATCACCTAATTCTGTAAGAGAGCTACCTCCGCCGGTAACCTCTCCTATTTCATTTTCTTGGAGAAAGTCATCTAGCGGGTCTTCGTACTTCTCTCCTCGATCAATCGGCATTATTGGCTCATTAATGTGAGCAAATACAAGTTCGGCACTTGCCGAAAATGAAAATAACGAAAATAGCAAAATCCCAAAAATATTTTTCATAGCTTGTTTCGTACCGGATGGTTAACGCCGCGCTCAGCCGCGGCTAACTTTGTGCGCTTTATGCGCGATAATGGGAGCGACAGCGACCGCGCATAAAGCGCACAAAGTTGGCCGTCGGCCTGCAGCGCTTTGTTAACTTTCACCCTCTGGATCATCAATGTCACTCTCAGTAAGGTCACCCGCATGTTGATTCCACGTGTCAATCATCCAAGGAGGCAATTGGTCGTGCCTTTTAACCGAAACGCGGGCATTGGCATAGGGCATATGGGGCTCCAGCACTGTACGCACCATAAGCATCTCCTCAGAAACTTGAATAGGAGCAACTAAGTCTGGAGCATTTGTAATATTTTCACGATCTCTAAGGTATAAAGGGACAATATAGTTCATGGCACCATAGTACCAATATGGCAATTGGAGCCCTCTATTTAAAGACCATTGAATTGCGCCGGATATTGCGCACATCTGAGCAACTGGTGGTGCTTGTAGAAGAAAATCGACTCGATCATCGTTGTCTCGCAGCATGTGATCATGCTGCATCACAATTTCTACACCTTTCGGTATTTCTGGACCCGCTGGTATAGCTGGTGGCACTGGTAGCTGGGGTGCGCGAATATGCGCACCAGCTTTTATAAGCTTCCAGGGCGATTTAGATGGGTCATCATTTTCAACAAAAACGAGATATAGTGGTGTTCCGTAACGAGTCTGAAGATTGCCGGCAGAAACGTAGAATTGATCTTCTGAAAATGTAACTCGCCCTTGCTCTATACTCCAAGCAATGTGAACTGCTAAATATTTTTCGAGAGCATGAAAATTATTTCCCCAATTTTCCGACAAGGCTTGTTCGGCAAGACTTTCAATAATTGGCCTAGGAATGAAAGCAAAATTACGGAGTCTTTGGACTACCTTATTCGTAAAGCCATTCCCCAAATCTGAAAGCAGCTTATCTAATTCGACCATTCTTGAATCCTTCGATAAGTTAACGCCCGCAGCAGGGGCGACCAATGCTATGCACTTTTTGTGCGAAACTGGGAGCGCAGCGACCCGCACAAAAAGTGCATAGCGTTGGGCGT
>NZ_VANI01000031.1 GCF_005771435.1 Microbulbifer harenosus | reverse complement strand
ACGCCCAACGCTATGCACTTTTTGTGCGGGTCGCTGCGCTCCCAGTTTCGCACAAAAAGTGCATAGCATTGGTCGCCCCTGCTGCGGGCGTTATGTTTCACTATGAATGAGCTGCTCACATACCTCGAAGAATGGAAGAATTCCAAATCAAAAATATTTAGAGCTGAAGGCTATGCCGTTTTCATCACAGAAGAACTAGGTGATTCCGTTAAAGCTCGTTATGTTGAAATAGATGGAAATGGGTTACTTGCTAGAGCCACTCTGTGGGAGAGAGGGAATCTAGTAGTGGAGGCTATGGATGTCAAAACAGAAGCGCAAGTGCTACAAGAAGCCTTTGAAACAACTGAGCCCTGGCAGCTCGATGACAAGTTAAACTGGTGGCTCAGCGAGGTAGCAACCTATGAGCCCTAAAAACATAACAATCAGCGGCAGAGCGACAGCCAACGCTACGCACCTTTTGTGTTACTCGCTGTCGCTCAAACATTAACACAAAATGTGCTCCGCGCTGGCTGCGCCTGCGCTGGGCGTTAAATTTCTATGGTCATATTTGTAGCCACAAAAGAAGGCTTTAAAGAGCTTGAGGAAATAATCCGTACTGGTAAATATCCGGTATGGGTTGGTGCAGGTGTTCTTTCAAAGGAAGAAATGGCTGAGGTTAGAGAGGGTGGCGTTTACCTTACCAATTTTTTGTACCCTATAGATCTCAACGATGCGGAGATCGTTAGTGACGCACTGGAAAGCATAGCTTTGCATCATCCAGAAGAGCGGGTGTGGTTAGAGTGCATACCCTAAATTTAACAAAGCCAGGCAGTATGCTCCGGGCCTTCGGCCCTCCGCGGGACGTCCAACGCTGTGCACATATTGTGCGGGTCGCTGTGCTCCCATTTTCGCACAATATGTGCACAGCATTGGCCGCCCCTGCTGGCGGCGTTAACTGTAGTCAGAGTATGAGCAAGATTCTATACAGAGTAGAAGTTGAAGTAGTACCAATGGAAGGTACACAGTTACCTCCTGATTGTGCTGGTGCATTTGTAAATGTTTTCCTCAGTGCTCCAAACATAATTGAAGCCATACAATTAGTTGAGGCTGAATTACTTCAAGATTGCTACAAGCCAGTAAATACATATGCGGCCTTCGAACTAGATCTAGAGGGCACGGATTACGACTCAGATGAAGAAGGGTATCCTGGCAACGAAGAACTAATGAATCTACAGATAAATGGTGGTCTTTGGTATGGCCCATTCAACTGCTACCCGCCTGAAGATGCTCAAATTCAATGAGTCGTATCACAGTTAACAAGGCCGGGCAGTTTGCTACGGGCCTTCGGCCCTCCGCGGGACAGCTAACCTTGTGCACTTTTTGCGTGGGTCGCTGTGCTCCCATTTTCGCGCAAAACGCGCACAAGGTTAGCTGCCCCTGCCGGCGGCGTTAATGTAAATAGAGAAAGTTTATGAATAGATTTATAGTCTTACTTTTTTTGCTATTAGGGATAGTATCCTGCGCTTCGCAAAAAAGTGAAAAAGCAATGGATGCTTTTAGTGAGAGTAAGGTGTCAAAGGCCCATCTTTTTGGGCATAGTAAAAAAAATTTTTTCAGCACTGAATATAATGCCTTTCTAAAAGGGATTTACGACGAAAACAACAATGCAGTTTTTGAGTCAAATTTTTGGAAGTCTCCAATTAAAGAGATAGATCTTCATCCGGGAACTTATCTTATAAAAGTGAGTTGCCAAAATGGTTATTTTTCAGGTTATCCTGAAGTGCAAATTACTCTAAAAGCTTCTGAAAGTTATGAGGTTTACTGCTCAGTCCAAAAAGGAAAAAATGCCTTTGGTATGTCGGTAGATGCCGCTGTAGAGGCGGAAGTCAAGAAGTTGTAGGGTATAGCCTCTGGTTGTCCACATTAACAATGCCAGGCAGTTTGCTCCGGGCCTTCGGCCCTCCGCGGGACAGCTTACCTTGTGCACGTTTTACGCAGGTCGCTTCGCTCCCATTTTTGCGCAAAACGCGCACAAGGCAAGCTGCCCCTGCTGGCGGCGTTAGGTGCCGCATGGAGTGAATCGTGAACGTCATGTTGAAGCGAGCTTACGCATCCCCGGCCAAGGACGACGGTCAACGGATCCTTGTAGATCGTCTCTGGCCCCGCGGTGTGGCCAAGGTCAAAGCCAAGATTGATCTCTGGCTCAAAGAGGTCGCTCCATCGACCGAGCTTCGCCAATGGTTTGGGCATGACCCGGAGAAATGGTCCGAGTTCAAGAAACGGTACCGCGCTGAGCTGAAGAACAATCCAGCATGGTCCGAGCTTCAATCGCTCTCGCGCCAAGGAGATATCACTCTTGTGTACGCAGCTAAGGATCAATTACACAATGAAGCGGTGGTGCTCAAACAACTCCTGGAGCGCGGCACCTAACAATTCGTTCAAGCCGACGCTGCTTCGTGGCCCGGCTTCTTGTGCTAGCGTTTAGCACAACGCCGTGCCACTACGCAGCGCGGCTTAACTCAGGCGTTATGAGTAGAGCATGATTCGAAGATTTTTACTCATTCTAAATATGGTTCTTGCAGTTCCAGCTTATGCTAGCGGAGGCCCTGAAGAGGTAGAGCTTTCTCCAGACTCTGCATTAAAGCTTGGTTTTAAGGTGAAAATCGCTCCTGAAGGCAGCTCAACAATGGTAGAAATTATTGGTCCGCCGGATATCAATAATGGCTGTCTACCGGCTAGGAGCGGAAGCTTTATCTTAGATGAGAGCGGCAAAGAAATTTCGGCCTACATTACAGAACTGCCCAAGAGAGAAGAAGCCCCAAAAACTGTTGGCTATTTGGTCAGTAAGAGCTCAAATAGCATGGGCGTATTCATCGATTATTTTTGCCCCGGTGAAAGGATTTATGAGAGTAAAAGGTACACAATTACCTCCATCGAGGCGTGGCACTCATAACAAGTGACTATGGCTGCAAGTCAACTTTTTAGACCATTTTTTCCTCCCTGGAAGTCCCGTTGCGTACCATGCTGTTGAGGATGACAATCATCTTACGCATACACGCTATCAGGGCTACCTTTGGCCGCTTGCCGGTGGTCTTGAGACGCTCGTAGTAGATTTTGAATTTCTTGTTGCACTGGATCGTTGACATCATCGCCATGAACATCACGGTACGTATTTGGTGATAAAGCAACTTTTCTTCTGTAAATTCCCGATTAGCTGATCGCCGGATTTCACATCGTTAAATACGTCTTTCCTGTCTGCCATTCTTCAGCGATTTCCATCGCTACGGCGGAGATTAATCGCAGACACGACTCTTCATTTGGGAACAGCGTTGCTACTCGCGTTCGACGCTTCAGCTCCCGGTTGACCCTCTCCAAGGGATTGCTGGTGCGCAACCTTCTCTGGTGCGCTTCTGGTAGCTGGTAAACCACCAAGCCTTCAGGAACATTTTCCTCAGCCCACTTCGCGAGCTTGGGCGCAGCCTTTTCGTGGCGGCCAACAAAGGCATCCAGCAACCGCCTGGCCTCGTGTGCATTGGGTGCGTTAAACACTGCTTTCAGCTCCCCTGCGATACTCTGTTTCATGTCCTGCCGTGGTACATATGCCAGCGCATTCTGCTGCAGGTGGAACTGGCAGCGCTGCCACGGCGTAGCGCCGAAGACCGCCTTGCGCGCTGAGCGGAGCCCTTCGTGCGCATCGCTCACAATCAGCGTGATCCCCCGCAAACCTCGCTGCACCAGGGACTGCAGAAACTCTCTCCAGTGAACCTCTGCCTCCGACAAGGAAACCGAACAACCCAGGATATCCCGTTTGCCTGAATCATTCACACCCATCGCCACCAGCACTGCACAATCGACCACACTACCACCATGGCGAACCTTCTCGTAACGCGCATCGAGGTACAGGTAGGGGTAGTTTCCCAGCTCCCGTTTACGCCAGTGATCCAGCTCTTCATCGAGCAGCTTGGCTGCCCGGCTTACCTGTGTCGATGACAGGCTCAAGCCGCACAGCTCCTCAGTGACTTTAGCCATCTTGCGTGTCGATACACCCTGCACGTAGGCCTCAGCCAATGCCAGTCGCAACGCCCGCTCGCAGCGCATGCCCTTCTCTAGGACGGATGGGTAGAACTGGCTGTCGCGGGTCCCCCCTGTGTCAGGATAGATGTCGCGCTCACTTTCCAACCAATAGTGTATCAGGGGGCGGTCATAGAGTGAGCAATGCCGCGATACAACGAGG
>NZ_VANI01000030.1 GCF_005771435.1 Microbulbifer harenosus | reverse complement strand
TTACGCAAACGGAAAAATTACTGCATGGCGACGAAACGCGAGTTTGGGGAGATGCCGGCTATCTCGGTGTAGAGAAGCGACCTGAGCATAAAACGCCATGCGCCCCGGTAAACGACGTAAGCTTGCGAAGAACAGTGATCTGGCCAAGGCTGAGAAAATTAAAGCTCAGGTTCGTGCAAAAGTTGAGCACCCATTTCTCACGATCAAGCGTATCTTCGGATACAGTAAAGTCCGTTATCGCGGTCTGGCAAAAAATGCAGAGCGTCTGCATTTGCTGGCGGGGTTTACGAATTTGTTAAAGAGCAAAGATCACCTCCTCGCGTAGGGGAGGTGCGCCTTAAATCCGCCCAAAAGCGGATTTAAGGCGAAAAACAGGTACAAACGTGAGCCGTCATCTGCCTGGAATTGGGAAATTCCGAAGAAAATCTGAATTTTCTTAAAGTTTCAGGACTTGCGCAGAGGTTCCCAAGGAGAGTACGCAGTGGAATTAGCAACGAAGAGGTTCTTGCTCCGCGACTTCACCGACGCAGATACTTCTGCTTTTGAGGCTTATCATAGCGATCCGCGGTCAAAAGAATTTTATGGACCGGAGGAGACTAAGCCGGAGCATACTCGGGAGCTTATCTCTATCTTTAAAGCATGGGCAATAGAGCAGCCAAGGCTTAACTATCAACTCGCTATCATTCAACGCAGCGGGTCCCGAAACCTTGTTGGTTGCTGCGGTCTACGCAGAGCCAATGCGGAGCTAGGCGCCGCAGAACTTGGCATTGAGCTAGCGCCAGAATATTGGGGGAGACATGCGTACGCTACTGAGGTCATGCGTGCTCTGGTAGAGTTTGGCTTCGATACGCTGGGTTTACGTGTAATTTTCGGTGGCACGGTTAGTGCCAATTCACGGATTGGGCGCCTGGCAAACGCTTTCGGAGCCACGGTAATACCTCGGCAAACTCCAGCCTGGATGTCGAGGAAAGGATGGACTCAAATCGAGTGGCGGATCACCAAACAGCAATGGGAGAATGGCCATCTAACAATAACAGGCAAGCGGCGTCAAAAAGCGGCGCGCTAGCGCTAAGCATTTGGTGCACAACGTTGAAACGTTGATGAATTACAGGCTATACACTGAGCGAGAGGCTTATACCAAACTTCCGAAAGTTACGCACAAGCGCGCTTATGCGAAAGCTTTGTGGTTAAATTGTCCATGGCAAGTGAGACAAGACCACATAATTGGTCGTTTCATGGAGACTAAAGCTGTCCAGCCGGTTTTTGCAACGCCGCCAGAAAATGCCGTCAGACAATGAACCGCAAAACCCAGAGCGGTTCACTATCGCTGATCGCGCACGCCAATTTATTGGGCGTCAGTAAAATTCTCATTATGCGCGCACAACGCGCCCAAAATTGTCCGCCGTTGAACGCGGCGATAGGTGCAACGAGGTTGTCATGAAAATACTAGCCATTTCTGGTAGTTCACGTGAAGCGTCAACGAATACAGCTTTATTGAAAGGCATGAGAGAATTGGCACCGAAAGACATTGACTTGAGGGTTTTCAGCCGTCTCGATACACTCCCAATTTTTTCCCCCGATCTTGAGGGTGATGCAACCCCCGCCGCAGTTCGCAAATTTATGGGTGAGGTTGCTGATTGCGATGGCATCATAGTCTCTAGCCCAGAGTATGTTCGGTCTATACCTGGCGGTTTAAAAAATGTCATCGACTGGATGGTTTCTCGTTTTGAAATCATCGATAAACCCATTGTACTGGTTCATGCGTCCCACCGGGGAGACGATATGCTGGTTTCTCTAAGGTTGGTACTTTCGACAGTAAGCCAGAATTTCCTTGAGCATCTGTTTTTACGTATACCCCTCATTGGCAAATCACCAGATGAAATTGAAGAGCTACTACGTATCCCTGACTTCGAATCGCAAATTACCTCTTTTCTACTTAAATTTTCCGAGGCAGTACACCAAAGTACAAAGTTCGCCTGACAATTTTTTTCAGCAACCTCACTAGGCCATATCGAGATATAAAGAGATGAGATCATTTATCGCAATATTGGTCACAGTTTTTACTGTGCAATGTTTCGCCTCAAACTGGGAAGAAAGCTCAGAAATTAATGAGCTTTTCAAAAGTTCAGGCGTAACAGGAACATTCGTACTGTATGACGCTAGTTCTGGAAATTTCATAGGGCATAATCAGGAAAGATCTAAAGTACGATTTGTTCCCGCGTCTACGTTCAAAATCCCGAACAGCATGATTGGCCTCTCCGCAGGTGCAGTGAAAAGTGTTGACGATGTACTCCCCTATGGGGGGCAGGATCAGCCATTTGATGCGTGGGAAAAAGATATGGGACTGCGTGAAGCGATCACCCTCTCCAATGTTCCAATCTATCAGGAATTGGCCCGTCGTATTGGTCTAGAGAGAATGCAAGAGTATGTCTCTAAGCTCGGCTTTGGGAATGAAGATATTGGCACATCTGTAGATACGTTCTGGCTAGAAGGCCCGCTTAAAATTAGCGCTGAAGAGCAAGCTGTTTTTTTAGCCAAATTGGCTCAAGACCAACTTCCAATATCAAATGACATTCAAAACAATGTCCGAGAAATCGTTCTTCAAGAAAAAAGACAAGATTGGCAGTTGTATGGAAAAACGGGCTGGGAAAATGTACCAGGGCCTGGTGTCGGTTGGTGGGTTGGCTGGGTAACAAAGAATAATCATGTGTATTCTTTTGCCTTGAATATCGATATTAAGCAGCCATCTGACGCAAAGAAGCGTTTAGAACTTGGCAAAGCGAGCCTCAAGACTCTGGGCATTCTATGAGCGAGTTTGGGCCTAATCGGGCAAAGGTGGGTTTCTAACCCGCCCTTTCCCCCTATCTTTCAGGGTAGTTGTCGCCTGAACCTTTCAAAGGACAACCATATCAAGGAATATCTATGGACAAGTGGACAGAGGGAGATTTAACCCCATCCCCATATGGCAGAGTGTCTCGAGCGATTAGCTATTTATTGTTTTCGTTGCTTTCCATAGTTGCGCTATGGTTTATCTGGTTTCTTTGGTGTATCTACCACAACCCTTGTTTCGATGTTTCCAGTAAGAGATGCAAGGAATTCGCACTGACAGAAGATCGAGATAATCCGCGCACCAGCCCTATAAACCTGTCTTACCTGAAGAAGCCGGCAACTCTGGTCTATCCATTGCTGTCAATGATCCAGAAAGAGGAAGGTAGCGTCGTAATTTCAATCGAAATCGACGAAAAGGGCCAGATAATCAGTAGGAAAGTGGTAGAGAGCTCCGGTTACGACTTGTTGGATACCGCTGCCCTAACCTCAACCTCTACATTCGCCATCGATCTGAAGAAACTGGAATCCTACGATTTCCCTGTAGAACGGAGAGTAAAAGTAACATTTCGTTTGGCATACTGAAGGAAAGGCGAGAACAAAACCGAACGTAAAAAAGATGAAGTAAAGCAAAAAATTTGGAAAGCTCACAGTACACAAAGGATATCTGCCCGCAGCTTTGGGGCGCTATCCGCTGTGGCGCTGGATACGATTTCTGCGGTGAATACCACCGCACACGCTGCCACAACCTTCTACCAGTCGTTTATCCTGAACCTGCCGCCCTTTCAGTTCACGGCGGTCAATAGACATCACCCTGCACAGAACGGATTCGAGGAAAAAAGACATGCAGACTCTTTTTAATAAGCAGACCGAAAAAAGTGATGAAGTATTGAGAGCGATAGCGCATATGCCGACGAAAAGTCTGGATGTTCTGGTGGACCGGGAGTTTGCAATGGGGCTATCGGATGCCGATCTAATGCGCGTCGCGGTATTTCTTGCGGAAAAGAGCTACGACGAAGGAGGCTGCCCGATTGGCGCGGTTATCATTGACAACGCGACAAGAAAAATCCTTGGAAAGGGGCACAACACTCTTGTTCAGGAAAACCATCCCTACAACCACGGTGAAACTTCCGCTATTCGAGACGCCGGCCGCATTGACTTTAGCAAGACCACCCTATTTACCAGCCTGAGCCCTTGCGATGTCTGCGCGACATTAATTTACATGAGGGGATTCAGCCAGGTAGTCGTCGGAGACGTGACAAATGCCTCCGGCAATGAAAAGCTGCTGGAGAGTAAAGGCATCCAGGTGAGGGTTTTGGAAGACAGCGTTGGCATAAATCTTTACGCCCGCTTCCGCTCTGAAAAGCCCGACCAGGACCTGGAAGATTGGCAAGGCGTAAGTGCCTTGAAAAACCGCGACGGAAAATAAATACGCAGAGCGAGCGCGTCCGGTTGCCCCCCCCGCCGCCTGCGTCCGTTCAAGCAGGCTCTACTGACGAAATGGTCGCCGTAGCTGGCAGCGTGTGGTCATTCAGGTAGCCGTCCCCCTCATCACTGCGCGCCTGCCACCCTACACTTTCGTCCAACGGGTTCCGCACTGCGTGCGAACCCACCAGTCTTAAGCGAAATGAATGGGGAACTGGTATGGACGATTCCCGCTCGTCACTGGCCTCGATTCAGCACCACGCCCTACCCTTGAACGGTACTTCCGGCGATTACGATGCACGTAAGCGCCAAAGAATCAGCACCTGTTTTTCCTGATTCGACTTCAACACACTGATTCCAACCGTACTTACACAAAGGAATCAGCCATGACCCC
>NZ_VANI01000002.1 GCF_005771435.1 Microbulbifer harenosus | reverse complement strand
ATAGGTTGTAAATCCAGCAGAGGCCACTCCAACAATCAGCAGTAAAGTTGACAGTGTCTTTTTAAGGTTACTGGACATGTTCAAATGCTTAACAGTTAATTAGTAGGCAAAGTGATCCAAATGCCCTGCCCACTATCTCTCTGACAATAAGCGTTGAGAATGCTCCTCAGCCCACAGTACGTCAAGAGTTCGGTCGATCCATCAGGCACATCGTTTTCGAAAAATCAGTCATTCCGCCCACTATCCCCACTGCGTCAAAATCAGTAACTCACTGATTAATAAAGAGAATATGGTCATTTCTCCTACTTCTCTGGATATCGTTCACTGTAATCACTTGTAATTGGCAAAATCTGCAAAACATATACAATACTGTATATACAACCAGCAATAAGAGCATTTATGGAATACTTGCCTCGCCCTATTCCTGCATCACCTGAGCGCTTTATGGATCGACTGCGCGCGTTTATGCGGGCGCGCCGGTTGGCCTACCGGACCGAAGATAGCTATTGCCGATGGATTCATGATTTCATTCGATATCATGGTATGCAGAGGCCTGAGAACCTGGCGGCAAAGCATGTCGACCAGTGGCTTTCACATCTCGTGTGTGATCGAGCCGTGTCAGCCAATACACAGAAAACCGCGCTGAATGCGCTCGTATTTCTATACCGTCAGTTTTTGCAACAGGACTTGGAACCGCTACAATTCAGTCGTGCGAAGAAGGGTAGGCAACTGCCTGAAGTATTCAGTCATGAGGAGGCAGTCCGTGTCCTGTCATTAATGTCAGGCCCTGTGCGACTTGCTGCGTCTTTGATGTACGGGTCCGGTTTACGAGTTATGGAAGCGGCACGGCTACGGGTGCGCGACCTGGACTTCGGCAACCAGTCGCTGATTGTGCGTGAATCCAAGGGTGACAAATCACGTATTACACTGCTGCCCAAGTCATTGTTTTCTTCGCTAAGTGTGCAGGTAGATCTGGCTACGGCGCTATATCACCGCGATAGGGAGGAGGGATTTGGCACTATTTACGTACCGGGCGCCCGGTCATCCCGTATGCCAGAACCCGGTATCGAATGGCTCTATGTTTTTCCCGCGGCGGGTCGTGCCTTCTGTCCTGTAACCCAGGTGGTGCGCAGACATCACATGCGCGAGCAGCAGATACGTCGTGCGGTACGCGAAGCGATCCAGAAGGCTGGAATCATGAAATCGGCCAGTTGTCACACGTTCCGCCATTCATTTGCGACAAATCTTCTCGCAACCGGCACCAGTATTCGGGATATTCAGGAGTTGCTAGGCCATAGCGACGTGAACACTACCATGATCTATACCCACGTAGTGGGAAAACACAAAGAAGGCGCCACCAGCCCACTTGATCAGCGGTGACCGGCATCGGCCGATTGGATGTACCGGCTGCCGAAAATAACAAAGCAGCCCTGGGACTTAAACCAGATTTAACGCTGGTCCTAGTCTCAGAGCTGCCTTATTTACTGCTTGGAAACTACAGCTCGGCGCGGGTTATTTGATCCCGAGCACTTCTTTACCCTGAATAAAGGTAACGTCCACGGGAATATCGGCCTCCGCCAGGCGATTCAGATCGACCTGCAGTTCAGCGCTGATAACGCCCATGCCGTCCAGTAGCTCCTTGGCTTTGGCATAATTACCGTCGCCCTGTACCGTCAGAATCAGGTTCGAAAGCTTGGTCATGGCTGCCTGCATTTTTTCGAAGTCGACACTGTACTGGCCTGTGGCCTCATCGCGGGTAAAAGCGCCTTCATTCTTGAAGAAGTTGAACCGCATCATATTCGCCTTTCCGTGTGCGCTAGCGGCGCCGAAGCGGACGCTGCGGAAAATACCGGCAAGGAAGGTTACGTAGTTGTCCATCAACTCGCCCTCCTCCAGCTCACCTTTCTCATGCAGCTTGGTAATCATGTACAGGCCGAGAATATCCGCCTTGCCCTCTTCCAGCGCGGAGGAGGTCTCTTTCAGTGCCTGACGGACATTGGCACCGTCGGTGACCGTTTTCTTGATACCGAGACCGTGAGCCACCTCATGGAACATGGTATTGGCGAAGAACGCATCGAAGGTGATGTGCTTGCGCTGGTCTTCGGCAATCAACACGCCGCTGATGGGCACAAGAATCTGGTCGAACTTGGCACGCATGGCATTTTTCAGCTGCAGGCGGCGGGTGCCCTTCTTCAGCTGCACTTCTTCATCGTTCGGCAGGTTGATGGCGATGGTTTTGGAACCCGCGTTACTGTGGCCCGCGTAATACAGCACATCGTACGCGTTGAGGTCGGAATCGGTTCCGGGTGTTTCAGCCTTGTATTTGTCCTCTACCGGCAGGCCGCGCTGCAGTTCCGGCAGAAACGCAGCAAACTTGGCGAGTTTCTCACTCCACGCCATGTCTTTCAGCAGTACGTAGGATTCATAGGCGGTGCGGTAGGCGAACAGCTGGTCTTCATAGTTTTCGATGGGGCCGATCACCACGTCGATGCGGTTGTTCTTCATGTCCATCCACGCCATATCGCTGTCGCGGAACCGGTCGCTGGTCAGGGCATCGGCACGGAGTTTCAGGTAGCTGGCGAACTCGGCGTCTTCGGCCAGGTCCGATGCTTCGCGCAACAGGGTGGCGGCCTTTTCCAGTTCGGCTTTGTATGCCTCGTGGTAGGGTACCAGCTTCAGATTGCCATTTTCATCGCGGCGTACCAGGGTGTATTGACCATTTTTTTCCGGCTGGTTCCACGCCTCAAACTCCTGCTTGGTCATGTCTTCCGGGTAGAACTCGGCGCCCAGTGGCTTGTCGCTATAGCCTTCAATAAACGGCTTGTTGTCGTTCAGACGATCCCAGGGGCCATAGTTGATGTCGGCGAACTTGCGCGCTGCGCTGTCGTCAATACCACTCAGCAATTCCTGCGCCGGACCGTACGACTGCAGCCAGAACAGTTGGTCCATAATTTTGCTGGCGTCAATCAGTTTACCAATCAGCTGGCGCTGGTTGTCAGACAGGGAAGAGAGATCCGCATTCAGTTCCACCGGTGCGTAGATATTGAAACGCGACGGGTCCACCCCCTTGGCGATACCGCCCGCCTGGGGGCCGGTGGCCGGTGGCGCGGTGTCGGTTGCTGACTGTGCTGCAGCGCTTTCCGCAGGCGCGCCGACGCCCGCTTTGCCGGTGGATTTTTCGTCAGAAGAGCAGCCGGCAACGATGGCGAGTGCCAGTGCGGAGGCGGTAAAAGAAGCAATTAAGTTTGCAGTTTTCATTCCGATTCCTGCCTGTTGTTTTATTTGGTCGTGGCCCGGGAATCCACGAGCAATGCCCGGTACCTTGCGCGCCACATTAAATGTGCCCCTGAGTGATGTCCAGTAATCACCGTGCAACCCCGATCCAGCCCGGATATTTGACTGCAATTATGGGCGATGAAAGAAAAATGCGCGGCGTGAATCCACCATAGAACAACAATTCACGTTACCAGCCGGACCGGTGATGATCACTGCGCCAGTGGTTCCACATCCATTGCACGCTCGCGCTGCTGCATCCGCCACAGAGACGCGTAGTGCCCCCCGGCGGCTATCAGCTCGGTGTGACTGCCCTGCTCCACCACTCGCCCCTGATCCATGACCAGAATCTGGTCCGCATCCACCACCGTGGACAGGCGGTGGGCGATGACCAGGGTGGTCTGCTCGCGGGAGATCTCC
The DNA here is from genome assembly GCF_005771435.1 of Microbulbifer harenosus. Lineage (GTDB taxonomy): Bacteria > Pseudomonadota > Gammaproteobacteria > Pseudomonadales > Cellvibrionaceae > Microbulbifer > Microbulbifer harenosus. The sequence goes on along the minus strand of NZ_VANI01000002.1, from coordinate 280,143 downwards.
TGCAGTGCGCGCAGGATGCCCTGCTCGGAGTGGCTATCCAGGCTGGAGGTGGCCTCGTCGAAGACCATGATCGGTGGGTGCTTGAGCAGTGCGCGGGCGATGGCCACGCGCTGCTTTTCGCCACCGGACAGCTTGAGACCGCGCTCGCCCACCATGGTGTTCACACCATCGGGGAGTTGCTGGATGAAGGTATCCAGCTGCGCATGGCGGATGGCTTCCATGACGTCTTCGTCACTGGCATTCACACGGCCGTAGCGCACATTTTCCAGAATGGACTGGTTGAACAGCACCGTGTCCTGAGGCACCACACCGATGGCGCGGCGCAGGGAATCCTGGCTGACATTGCGGATGTCCTGGCCATCTACCAGAATGCTGCCCTGGTTAACGTCGTAAAAGCGAAACAGCAGTTTGAACAGAGTCGACTTGCCGGCACCGCTGGCGCCGACGATCGCAACTTTCTGTCTCGGCGCCACGGTGAAGCGCACACCGCGCAGGATTTCCCGGTTGGCGTTGTAGCCGAAGTGCACATCGCGAAATTCGATGGCCCCCTGCGCCACCGCGAGACTGGCCGCCTCGCTGGCATCTTCGATTGCCGGCTTCACGTCGAGGATGGAAAACATTTTTTCGATATTGGCGAGGGCGCCTTTCATTTCCCGGTACACGAATCCGAGGAAGTTGAGCGGGATAAATATCTGCATCATCACCGCGTTGATCAGCACAAAGTCACCGATGGTCATGGTGCCTCTGGTTACGTTTACCGCGGCCATTACCATGGCACCGCACATGGCAGCGGCGATGATCACCGCCTGACCAGCGTTCAGGCCGAACAGGGAAAGCCGGCTATTGCGCCGCGCTTTTTCCCATTCCGCCAGCTCACGATCATAGTGTTCCGCCTCGTGTGATTCATTGCCGAAATACTTCACGGTTTCGTAATTAAGCAGGCTGTCCACCGCGCGGCTGCTACTCTGGGATTCCGCCTGATTGAGTGCCCGCACATAGCGCGTGCGCCATTCGGTCGCCGCCACGGAAAACCCGATATAGGCACTCACTGCCCCCAGCACCAGCAACGCGAACGCGGCGCTGTAATTCCACCACAACAGCCCCACCACCATCAGGATTTCCACCAGAGTGGGCACGATGTTGAACACCATGAAGCGCATCAGGAAGCCGATGCCAGAATTGCCGCGCTCAATATCCCGCGACAGGCCCCCGGTGCGGCGGTTGAGGTGATAATCCAGATCCAGCCTGTGCAGGTGCCGGAAGACTTCGAGACCGACGCGGCGCTGCGCACGCTCCGTCACGCGGCCGAAAATGGTATCCCGTAATTCGCCAAACAGTACCGAAGAGAGTCTCACGAAGCCGTAGGCGAGCAGCAGTCCCAAGGGCAATGCAATGGCCGCGGCGGCGCCACCGGCCTGGTCCAGATCATCGACAATGTACTTGAGCAGAAACGGCAGGCCGACACTGGCGGCCTTGGCGCCTACCAGACAAAGTAGCGCCAGCAGCACCGGGCGCCTGAATTCGAGCAGGTAGGGAAACAGGGTTTTGAGCGCGCTCCAGTGGACTTCTTCCAGGGCGACGGCAGATTTAGGTCTGGGCATGGGCTATCTCGGTAAAACTGGGGGGCAGTATACCGGAGCTGGAGTTCACTGCCTGTAGGAGCCTGCCTTGCAGGGACGGCTGTTTGCGAATTCGCCTGCAAGCAGGCTCCTACAAGCGAGAGGGCGATCAGACGAATGGGCGGAAAATTAACTCAAAGCCCTGACTGGTACGTCATCGCGGCGCCCGATGGGCACATCCAGCACTCGCACCAGGAATTCCGTGAGCACCCCGGCGGTAAATCCCCAGATTTCGTAACCCTCGTACTCGTAGGCTGGCAGATAAACGCGGGTCTGGTCGATGGTGATGCGGTCGGTGCGGATACGCGGGTCCTCCATGAAGAATGACAGGGGTACGTGGAAGATTGCATCCAGTTCGCCGGGGTTTGGCGTGAGCACGGCGTCCGCGGCGACGATACCTAGCCAGGGTGTCACCGCCACCTGCCAGCGTGTATTGCGCGTCCACAGCGGCCCCAGCACGCGCACCTGGTCGGCGGGCAGACCGATTTCCTCGTGGGTTTCGCGCAGCGCGGTGTACTCAAGGGAGGGGTCGGTCTCGTCCCAACGCCCCCCGGGCAGGGAGACTTCACCGGAGTGGCTCGACAGCTGCTGCGAGCGCAAAGTGAGAATGACCTGCGGGTCCGGTTCGTCGGTCAGTGCCAGCAGCACCGCGGCGTGGCCGTGCAGATTCGGGCCTTTCGGCACTCGCGCCGCCAGTTCATCTTTTACCGCCGAAAATTTGCGTTCAATGATATCCAGCATTGTCTCTATCGTTTACTGCCACTGCGTTCTGAAACACTATACCCCGGCCGACCGCATTGTTCACTGCAGCGATCACAACCTCAGCGCGGATTTGTACCGGCCTCCGGTGGCGACGCGCCGCCAGTGTCCTTCGGCGTGTGGCCACCTTTCACTTTTTCCCGCAGTCCCTGCATGAGTCCGTAGTAAATCGGCACCAAAAAGGTGGAAAAAATACTCGCCGCAAGCATACCGCCAAATACCGCGAGTCCAAGAGACACACGGCTGGCTGCGCCGGCGCCGGTGGCGATCACCAGCGGAAATATACCCAGCACGAAGGCCAGAGCGGTCATCAGTACCGCGCGAAAGCGCAGGCGGGTGGCCTGGAGCGCAGATTCTTCCACCGACTTGCCCTGATCCCGCTGCAGCATGGCGAATTCCACCATTAGGATTGCGGTTTTGGCGGCCATCGCAATCAGCAGTACCAGGCCAATCTGGGTATAGAGATTGCTGTCATGCCCCACCAACCAGCAGGCCAGCAGACCACCGGCGATGGCGACGGGAATCGCCAACAGTACCGCAATCGGAATTGACCAGCTCTCGTACTGTGCCACCAGAAACAGATAAGCAAACAGCACCGCAAGCGAAAACAGGATGGGCGCCAGATTACCCGCGCTGATTTCTTCCAGGCTGGACCCGGTCCACTCATAACTGTAGCCCTGTGGCAATTGTGCGCCCAACTCTTCCATTGCGCGCATCGCTTCGCCGCTGGAAAAACCGGGAGCGGGCACCCCATTGACGCTGATACTGTTGTAAAGATTGTAGCGATTCACCGTTTGCGGACCTATGCTCGGTACCACTTCCGCCACAGAACTAACCGGCACCAGACTGCCACTATTGGCGCGCACGAAAAAGCCGTTGAGATCCTGCTCGTCATCACGGAATTGTGCTTCGGCCTGCGCCATGACCCGGAACATCTTGCCGAATCGGTTAAAGTCATTGATATAGAAACCACCGAGGTAGGTCTGCAACGTGAGATACACGTCGGACAGCTGCAACCCCAGAATATGCGCCTTGTCTTTATCCACCTCCAGTTGCAACTGCGGTGTCGCGGCCTGATAGGTGGTGAAAGCCCGGGCAATTTCCGGGCGCTGGTTGGCCTCCCCGAGAAGTGCATAGAGTACCGCAGCGAGTTCCTGAATCTCGCGCCCCTGCAGGTCCTGCAGCACAAACTCAAAACCGCCGATGGTGCCGAGGCCGGGCAGCGCCGGCACCGGAAAGGCCTGTACTTCTGCCTCTGGCACCGCGGCACCCAGCCGCTGTACCTTGGCGAGGATGGCGAATTGGTTTAGTGCCGGCGTTGGTCGCTCTTCCCATGGGAGCAATATTACGATCATGAATGCGGTATTGGATGTGGCGCTGCCGGACAACAGGCTAAAGCCAGGTACCGCCATTACATGTGCCACGCCATCGAGTTCGCGGATATTGTCACTCAACCCCTGCACCACTGTCGCCGTGCGGCGCAGGGACGCGCCGTCGGGCAGTTGCACATTCATCATAAAGAAGCCTTGGTCCTCATCGGGAATAAATCCCGTCGGCACTACCGTAAACAGCCACACACAGAGTGCGCCGATACCAGCAATCGTCGCCAGCCCAATCAGCGGACGCCGCACACAAAAACGCACGATGCGAACATAACCATTGGTAGCGCGGCGCAGAAAGCGGTTGAAGAATCCGAACACGCCCGTCAGTTTTTCGCCATGCTCACCTTCCCCCTGCGTCGGCCGCAGTAGAATCGCACTGAGTGCCGGACTCAGAGTTAATGCATTAATACTGGAAATAAACACCGAAATCGAAATGGTCAACGCAAACTGCTGATACATTTTTCCAGTCAGTCCCGGCATCAGCATGACGGGTACAAAAACCGCAAACAGCACTGCGGTGGTGGCGATCACCGGCCCGGTCACCTCGCGCATGGACTCCATCGCCGCCTCTTTGGGCGGCATGCCTTCGCCCAGCAAACGCTGGGTGTTTTCCACCACGATGATGGCGTCGTCCACTACGATACCGATGGCGAGAATCAGCGCGAACAGCGTCACCGTGTTGATCGTCATACCCAGTGCATACATCACCGCAAAGGTGCCGACCAGGGAAACCGGAATCGCAATCGCAGGAATCAGCGTCGCGCGCCAATCCTGCAGGAATACGAATACCACGACGATAACCAGCAAAAGAGCAATCACCAGTGTTTCCACCACTTCCGCGATGGAGGCACGCACAAAATCGGTGGTGTCGTAGAGAATTTCCGATTTCAGGCCGTCGGGGAAGCGCTTGGAAAGCTCCGCCATTTTTTCGCGCACCGCGTCGGCGACGTTCAATGCATTGGCATCCGGCAGCTGATATACCGCAATCACCGCCGAAGGCTTGTTATCCAGTTCCCCAAACGCACTGTAACTCAGGCTGCCGAGTTCAACGCGCGCGATATCCCTCAGGCGCACGATAGCGCCGTCAGGCTTGGAGCGGATGCTGATGTTAGAGAATTCTTCCGCGCTCTCAAGGCGTCCGCGCGCGATGATGCTGTACTGAAACTGCTGATCCTTCTGAATCGGCGGCGCGCCGATACTGCCCGCGGCCACTTGCAGGTTCTGCGCCCGCACCGCCGCAATCACATCATTGGCGGTCACATCCAGCGCGGCCATTTGGTCGGGGTTGAGCCAAAGACGCATGGAATAATCCTGTGCGCCGAGAATCTGCACGTCGCTGACCCCGTCGAGACGTGCCAGCTCGTCGCGGATGAAGATCTCTCCATAGTTGGCGAGAAACAGGGTATCGAATTCATTTTCCGGGGAGAGCAGGTTCACCACCAGCAGAATGGTATTGGAGCGTTTCTCTACGGTTACACCGCTGCGCGTCACTTCCTCCGGCAGGCTCGGGGTTGCCTGCTGCACGCGGTTCTGCACATTGACCTGGGCGATATCGCCGTCGTAGCCGCTGTCAAAGGTGACGGTGAGGCTGTAGGTGCCATCACTGCTGCTCGTAGACGACATGTATTGCATGCCTTCCACGCCGTTGACCTGTGACTCGATGGGAATCGCCACACTGTCGCGCATCACCTCAGCACTGGCGCCGGGAAAAGAAGCGCTCACCCTTACCGTTGGCGGGCTGATATCGGGAAACTGCGCAATGGGTAGCTGTGGCAGTGTCAGTACGCCTGCCAGTGAGATGAGAATGGAGATCACCAGCGCAAAGCGCGGCCGGCGGATGAACGTGGCGCTGATCATCGTTTACCGGCCTTGCACAATGGCGAATACTGCTGTGGATTATTTGCCATCGAGATACGCATCCGGCTCCCTGTCCCGTGTCGGATCGGTGTCGGCGGCGCCGGATCTGGCGCGCTCCTTTTCGGGCACGTCCCCTTCACGCAGCTGCATTACCGGGCTGGTGGTCTGCGGAGGTGTTATCGTCTTCAGCCCCTTGTAGGGGTTCAATGCAGTATTCTGCGGCGTCACGGCCTCGCCGGCATTCACCCGTTGCAGGCCATTCACGATCAGCCGCTCACCGGGCTTCATCCCCTTATCCACCGCCCACAGTTCCCCCTCCCGCTGCCCCAGTTCCAGGTAGCGTTTGTGCGCGATGTTATTGTCATCCACCACATAGACGAACCGCCCCTGCATGTCTTCCTGCACGGCGGCCTGGGGGATCAGGGGCTTGATGGATTCCTTGCCGGAAAACACGCTGATCTCCACCCGCACAAACTGCCCCTGTACCAATAACTGCTCAGGATTCGGGAAGCGCGCACGCACAAGCGCCGAGCCAGTCGTCGGGTCGATCTGGTTGTCGACAAATACAATCACGCCAGGATGTGGATAGAGCACCCCATTGGGCTGTTTTATGCGTACTTCCCGCCGCTCCGGCGCCAGTCCCTGCTGGCGACGTCGCTCCGCCTCTTCCTGGACCACAAACAGGCGGTGTTCCGGTACTTCGAAATTGACGAAGATCGGGTCCATACGCACGATCGACGTCAATGGATCGGAGTTTGGGCCCACCAGTGAGCCATCGGTAAACTGGCTGCGGCCGATGATACCGGTAAGCGGCGCGCGGATCTGGGTGAAGCTGAGATTAAGCTCCGCTGCGTCGACATTAGCCTGCATGGCCTCTACCTGGGACTGCGCCGCTTCATAGTTGCCGGTGAGCTCATCCATCTGAACCTTACTGATAGCACCCGTGCGCACCAGTTCTCTACCGCGGCGGAAATTGCGTTCGGCGATGACCAGCGCGGACTGGGCCTGGGTAAGGTTGGCCCGCTGGTTTTCCAGCGCAACCACAAACGGCCTGGGGTCGATGACATACAGCAACTCCCCCTGCTGAACCATCTGCCCCTCAATAAAATTGCGGCTCTCGATATACCCCTCAACCCGAGGCCGCACCTTGAACTCATCAGTGGCTTCAACGCGCCCCACATACTCATAGCGGGGAACCACCTGATGCGCACGCACCGCCAGCACTTCGACCGGCGGCGGCTTGGGAGCCGGCGTGTCTTCACCTTTGTCTCCGCAGGCACTCACACACAGCAAAATGAGCGCCGCAACGACCGGCGTGGGGAACAGGGCTTTCAACATCAGCTAAAACACACAGCCAATTGGACTACGACACATATTCAAACTATAGATGGCACCCTTCACCAAACCGCCGAATGAGACTAATCAAGTGCCAAAAGCCGCTGTTAAGCGAATTAGTGACTTGGAGAAGCCGCTCCAGCGTGATCAACAATGTCCGGCGCGTTCTCGATGCGCCGAACTAAACTTTGCACGGGATACACGCAATCCCCCATTCACGCGCACACCTAAAACAGCAGGTATTTCGCAGCCACGATGTTGATCGTCTCCAGACGCGAACATTTCACGGAAGTCGGTAAGCTGGCGGTCATCGCGTTCACCGGTCACGGCATTGTCTTTCTGATCAATCTGATACTGGCACGCCACTTGGCCGTAACCGAATTCGAAAACTATGTCGTCGCGGTAGCGGTCTTTCATCTGATCCTGGCGATAACTTCCCAAGGGCTGGACAAGTATGCCCTGCGAATAATGCCGGCCAAATTTTCTCGCCAGCATCACGGACACGCGGCGCACTACTTTCTTTTCTCATTATCGCGCCTGATGATTGGCGCCATAGTGGTGGCCGCGTTGACGCTGTTGTGGGCTCGGGAATTACGCGAATTCTCTGACGACGCTTTGAATGCCATCTATTACAGTCTGCTCGCCTTGCCTCTCGGCGCACTGACTTACTACCTGTGCGCAGTGATCAGCGCCACCGGCGACTGCGTGCGCGCAACGACAGTCACCTATCTCTTTGTGCCTGTGCTCACCTTGGCATTTGTCTGTATTGCACTGGTTGCCTCCCCGCAGGCAACAGGTGCCATGGGTATCCTCTGCTGGTTGATTTCCTGGTGCTTTGGACTCGCTCTCGCCACCTACTGGGTTAAAAAAGCATGGCCGGCAGAGGGCGGCGCGCTCAAGCCGGAGAGGGCCAACTTATCCTGGCAGCGCGAAGCGATGCCTTTCTGGTTATACCGCTTGTCCATGGTCGTCATTGCACAGATCGCCATTATTCTGCTCGACTGGCTGCAACCTTCGCCCGCAGCAACAGGTGCCTATGCTGCAGCCATGTCTACCGCCGGGCTCGCCGCGGTGCTAGCAGCGGCCACTAACCGGGTCTATGCGCGGGAGCTCTCGATTATTCTGGATACGGGAGACTACACCGCACTCAGGCGCCTGCGGGTGCAACGGCTGCAGTGGATGCTACCGGTGCTGGGACTATTCCTGCTAATCGCACTCATATTCACCCGGGAAATTCTCGGACTGTTTCAGCCGGATTTCGTTACTGAGGGCACCGCCGCCTTCCGTATTCTCGCGGTCACTACGTCGGCCACGGTGCTTATGGGGGTCGCCCCGATCTACCTGAAGCACCGGAAGCAGAGTCGTGTCATTTTTCCCGCGCTCGCACTCGCCGCACTCGCGCAGATAGCCCTGTTGATTGTGTTGGTACCGAGGTTTGAAGCAACCGGTGCGGCGATTGCCTACGCGATCTCGATGGTGGGGCTCTACAGCTTTTTTTCCCTGGTAGGCCATCGCCAAGTGCGCGCAGCTGATTCCAGAGGTAACTAAGCCGCTATATTAAAGGTCCGTTTGATAGCAAATTGCATTGGATGAAGCCGGAGTCGAGTTTTATGCCAGTAGCTACACTGAACAAAGCTATCTAATGGCCGCAAGTTCAATGAGTACAGAATCCGCGCAGAATCTGACACGCACGACCATGATGGGCATGGTGGTCGGCTCCATGATTGGAGCCGGTATTTTCTCGCTGCCCGCCACCTTTGCCAATGCCACGGGTCCGTTCGGTGCACTGATCGCCTGGTGTATTGCCGGTACCGGCATGCTGATGCTGGCGTTCGTATTCCAGACCCTGGCGGTGCGCAAACCGGATCTCGATGCCGGTATCTTTACCTACGCCAAAGACGGCTTCGGCAATTACATCGGCTTTATGGCCGCGTTTGGCTTCTGGGCGGGCAGTTGCCTCGGCAATACAACCTATTTCGTACTCATCAAATCCACTCTCGGTGCCGCTGTTCCGATGTTCGGCGAGGGCAACACCGTTCCAGCGGTGGCTATATCCTCCGTCATTCTGTGGTCCATCCATTTTATGATCCTGCGCGGTGTCAAACAGGCTGCGGCCATCAACAAGATCGTCACCGTTGCCAAGATCATTCCCATCATTCTGTTCATCATCATTGTGGCGATGGCGTTCAAGAAAGATCTGTTCGTGGAAAATTTCTGGGGGGGCGGTGACTACAACCTCTCCGACGTGATGAGTCAGGTGCGCCGCACCATGCTGGTTACGGTGTTCGTATTTATCGGTGTGGAAGGCGCCAGTGTGTTCTCTCGTTACGCCAAGAATCGCGCAGATGTGGGTTGGGCCACGGTAATGGGTTTTCTCGGTGTGCTGTGTTTGATGATTCTGGTTACCTTACTGCCCTATGGTGTGCTGTTGCGACCGGAGATCGCCGACATCCGTCAGCCGTCCATGGCTGGTGTGCTGCAGGCGGTGGTTGGTACCTGGGGTGCTGTATTCGTGAGCGCGGGTTTAATCATCTCGGTGCTGGGCGCCTACCTGGCCTGGACGCTGCTGTGTGCGGAAGCGCTGTTCACCGCATCCAAGTACGATCTGGTACCGAAGATCTTCGGGCGTGAGAACAGCAACGGGGTGCCATCTACCGCACTGTGGTTGACCAACATTCTGGTGCAGATTTTTCTGATCCTGACCATCTTTGCGCAGTACGCGTTTGATCTGACGCTGGAACTGACCAGTTCGATGACACTGATTCCGTACTTGCTGGTGGCCGGTTACGGACTCAAGCTCGCATTCACCCGCGAGACATACGAATCTGATCCCGCCCGTCTGCGCAACCGCGAACTGATCGTCGGTATCATCGCCACTCTGTATACGTTTTTCATGATTCTCGCCGGTGGGTTGGAACATGTGCTGCTGGCCTGCATTCTGTTTGCACCAGGCACGCTACTGTTCATTCTCGCGCGCCGGGAGCTGAACCTGCGCACTTTTAACGGTAAGGAACTCATTCTGTTCGCCGCCATCATTGTCGGCGCCGTCATCGGTATTTACTCGCTTATTACTGGTGCCATCGTTCTCTAGAGAGAGTTTTTTCATGGCTAGCTCCAAGTCCGAATCCAAGTCCAAATCCAAGTCCGCCGCCACTCTCGGCGTTTATTCCGAAGTCGGCCAACTGCGCAAGGTCATGGTCTGCGCACCGAGCCTGGCGCACACCCGTCTTACTCCGACCAATTGCGACGACCTTTTATTTGACGATGTCCTGTGGGTGCAAAATGCCAAACGCGATCACTTCGACTTCATGACCAAGATGCGTGACGTTGGCATTGACGTGGTGGAGATGCACAACCTGCTCGCCGAGACCGTCGCCATTCCGGAAGCGCGCAAGTGGTTGCTGGACCGCAAGATCACCGTGAATAACGTCGGTATCGGCATGATGGAAGACACCCGCGCCTACCTCGAAAGTCTTGAGCCGCGCGAGCTGGCGGAATTCCTGATCGGCGGTCTGTCGGTGATCGACCTGCCGGATGCGTTCTCTAAATCCGATTTCATGGAACTCGCCCGTGAAGCCCACGGCGCGACCGAGTACCTACTGCCGCCGCTGCCCAACACACTCTACACCCGCGACACCACCTGCTGGCTATACGGCGGTGTCACCCTGAACCCGCTGTACTGGCCGGCGCGCAAGGAAGAGACTTTTCTCACCACCGCGATCTACAAGTTTCACCCAATGTTTACCAAAGAGAAATTTGAAGTCTGGTGGGGCGACCCGGACACAAATTTCGGGCTCGCCACCGTGGAAGGCGGCGATGTGATGCCGGTGGGCAACGGCATTGTGCTGATCGGTATGAGCGAGCGCACCTCGCGCCAGGGCATCTCGCAGCTGGCTGCGGCGCTGTTTGAAAAGGGCGCGGCAGAACAGGTAATCGTGGCGGCGATGCCGAAGCTGCGCTCGGCGATGCATCTGGACACGGTGTTTACCTTCGCCGACCGCGACCTGGTCACGCTTTACCCGGAGATCATGAATCAGGTACACACCCTGGTGCTGCGGCCGAAAGACCAGGCTCAAGACCTGCATATCACTCTGGAAAACAAGCCGTTTGTGGAAGTGGTGGCGAAGGCATTGCACCTGAAGAAAATTCGCGTGGTGGAAACCGGTGGCGACCACTACGCCGCCGAACGGCAGCAGTGGGACAGCGGCAACAATCTTGTCGCGGCGAAACCCGGGGTGGTGTTTGCCTACGACCGCAACACCTACACCAATACACAGCTGCGCAAAGAGGGCGTCGAGGTGATTACCATCGTCGGCGCTGAACTTGGACGCGGCCGTGGCGGAGGCCACTGCATGACCTGCCCGATTGCGCGCGATCCCGTTGATTTCTGATACTCCCATTGCGATAAAACTGCGCGGGGCGTCCGCCGAGCTGCCCCGCGCGCGAGAGAATTTCTCACTATGGCCATGCCAGGTGAACACAAACACATCCGCACACCGTCCCTCCTCGATGCACTGATTCCGCTGGTGACGCTGGCGCTGCTGATTGGCAGCTCGCTGGCTCTGTTCGGTATGCAGGCACTGGACGGCCCAATCCAGACCGCGCTAATTGTCTGCTGCATGGTCGCCGCCCTCATTGCCCTGAAGAATGGTCACTCGTGGAGCTCGGTGCAGAAAGCCGGCCAGGGCGCGCTGGCGTCGATTACCAGTGCCATCTTCATTCTGCTCGCCGTGGGCGCACTGATCGGCACATGGAATCTTTCCGGCACCATCCCCACACTGGTCTACTACGGCATCCAGGCGCTGTCCCCCACTTGGTATTACGTGGCGAGCGCGGTGATCTGCGGTGTTATCGCCATGTCCATCGGCAGTTCCTGGACTACCGCCGGCACCATCGGTGTGGGGCTGGTGGGCATCGCCACCATGCTGGAAGTCTCCACCGCGATTACCGCCGGTGCGGTTATCTCGGGCGCTTACCTCGGCGACAAACTGTCGCCGCTGTCGGAGACCACGATTCTTTCTTCGCAAATGGTCAAGGTGGACGTCTACACCCACATCCGCAATCAGGCCTGGACCTCGGTGCCCGCATTTCTGTTTGCCGCGGTGATATTTGCGCTGCTCGGCCTCGGCCGCGTCGACATTGAGGGGCAGAGCGAATTACAGCAGGCGGTGGAGCTGAAATCCCTAAACGGTATCTACCACATCACCGCTCTGAATCTGTTGCCGCTGTTGTTGCTGGTCATCATGTCGGTCCGCAAATTTCCCGCGTCCCTTTCGCTGCTGTTGTCGGCGATATTTGCCGGCATTCTCGGCGCCTTCCTGCAACCGACGGTGTATGCCGGATTTGCCGGTGAGGATGTTCTCGGTATCGGTGGCGCAGTGAAGGCGATCTGGCAGGCGATGGCAAACGGGTTTCATATGGCATCGGGTGTCGCGGATGTGGACCAGCTGCTGTCCCGCGGCGGTATGTCGAGTATGCTGCACACCTTGTGGCTGATTATGGGTGCGGTGACCTTTGGTGCGCTGCTGGATGAGTTCGGTCTGATCAAGCAACTGATCAACCCGCTGATCTACCGCGCGAAATCCATTGGCGGTCTCTTCCTTACAGTATTCGCCAGCGCTTTCGGCCTCAATGTGGTGGCCGGAGATCAGTACATCGCCCTGGTGTTGCCGACGCGTATCTTTCGCGCAGAGTTTGAGAAGCGCGGCCTGGCCCCGCAGAACCTGTCGCGGCTGGCGGCCGATTGCGGCACCGTCACTTCACCGCTGGTGCCATGGAATTCCTGCGGCGCGTTTATGGCGGCAGTTCTCGGCGTACCCACGCTGCTGTATCTGCCGTTCTGCCTGTTCAACGTGGCGAGCCCGGCGCTCAGCGTGCTGTACGGCTATACCGGCTTCAAACTGGTGAAGCTCGACAGGCCGGTCACTCGGGAAGCGGGTGGCGACACCCGAGACGGCTGACGCCATTCTGCACTGCGCGTATACTTGCGCGATGAAATTTTGCAGCCACTGTGCCCATACCGTTGTATTCGAGATCCCCGCCGGCGACGACCGCCCCCGCCACCTGTGCCGGGCTTGCGGTGCCATTCATTATGTAAACCCCCGGGTGATTGTCGGCACCCTGCCCTATATCGGCGAACAAGTGCTGCTGTGCAAGCGCGCCATCGAACCCCGCCACGGGCTCTGGACCCTGCCCGCCGGATTCATGGAAAACGGCGAAAGTAGTGAACAGGGTGCACTGCGGGAATCTTGGGAAGAGGCGCGCGCCAGGCTCCGTATCGACGAACTGTTCGCGGTTTACGACATCCCCCACATCAATCAGGTGTACCTGATGTACCGCGGGGAACTCACCGATATGGATTTCGGCCCTGGGCCGGAGTCACTGGAAGTGGAACTGTTTGAGGAGAAAGACATTCCCTGGGACGAGATGGCCTTTCCGGTGATGACGCAAACGCTGAAGCACTACTTCCGCGACCGGGACAATGGCGTGTTTCAATTGCATCGCGAAGTGATCGAACGGAAGCTCTGAGTCAAAACAACCTCCTCGCTTTAAAGCCCGCCTCGTTCTGTCGAGTTTCGGTGCCGGCGAATCACTGGGTAGCCCTTTTCGAAACCGCTGTGAATACATCCCTGTACGCTGCGTCGGCGACATCCCTGTCGCCGACGCTTTCGAAAAGGGCTACCCAGCGCTTCACCTTCAGTTTTGACCGCAACACTTCGTCAGCCACACCGGGGGTCTAGTCGCCACAGATCAAACGCCGGCTCCTCGTAAGGATGGGCGCGGCGCATGGCGGCGAGCACGTCGTCCACCACCTCATCCGCGCACACGGTTTCCACCCGGTACTCCGGCACCTGTTCCACCCTCCCCTGCTGGCCAATAAACGGCTGGCTGCCGTCCAGCGGGCGGAATTGGCCGGTGCCGAGCACCTGCCAGCTGCAGCTGTCGTAATCGCCGATGCGCCCGGCACCGGCGGCAAACAGTGCCTGCTTCACCGTCTCCAGATGCGGTTCGGGGATATACACGCAGAGTTTGAACACCGCACCGCCCTCTCAGAAAATAATCAGAACAGCAGAGTCATCAGCTTGCGCTGATAGGCCGTCGCCACCGGATCGCCCTTGCCCAGCGCCTTGACGATATCCAGGTACGCCTGCTTCACCGCGCCATCGGCATAGCCCATATCCCGGCGCAGAATGTTCAGCAGCAGCTCCAGCGCCTCCTCGTGGCGCTCGTTCTGGCTGTACTGCACCGCCAGTTTGTGGGCTGCATCGAAGTCGTCGGGGTTGGCCGTCAGAACTTCCTGCAGCGCCTTGATCTCGGGGGATTCCGCCGCCTGCAGTTTCAGCTCCAGCTGCGCCATCAGCTGCTGGTAATCGCCGTCCTGATCCGCCAGCAGAATCTTGCCGAGCACCGCTTCTGCGTCTTTGGTGCGGTTTTTTTCCAGCAGTACCGCCGCGTATTGTTTGGCGATATCCGCGCGCTCACCGGAGTCCGTGTAGGCCTGCCGCAGGATTGGCAGTGCCTCGTCCAGGTCACCCTCGCCCACCAGCTTCTGCGCGCGCGCCAATGCCAGGTCCCAGGGCTTGGGCAGGTATTTATCCAGCATCTCGCGGATCTGTTTTTCCGGCTGGGCGCCAGCAAAGCCGTCAACCGGCTGGCCATCTTTCAGCACCATCACCGTAGGCAGGCTGCGCACCCCCAGCTGGCCGGCCAGCACCTGCTCGGTATCGGCATTCAGCTTCGCCAGCAGGAACTGGCCCGCGTATTCCCTCGCCAGCTTCTCCAATACCGGCATCAGCTGTTTGCAGGGCTCACACCAGTCGGCCCACACATCCACCACCACCGGGCGTTTCATGGATTCTTCGATCAACACCTGCTGGGCGTTCTGGGCTGTGACATCGACGATAAAATCTTCCACGAATACTCCTGAATACAGTTGATCGGCCGCTTATTGCCTGGCGACCACAATTTTGGCGCATGATACCCGATTGTTAACCATCTGCGGTTACCTGGCCCAGAATTCCGCCAGGGAACACGTCTGCAGTCCGCAAAAAATGTGCGCACGTTCGTCAGACTGTTTAGCTGCCTTTAAAGGAAACGATTGAACCAGTCGGAGACGCTCCGCAGATAAGCTTCACGATTATTGTTGAAGCCGTGATTGTCCCCCTCGAACTCCACCAGAGAGTAGCGATGTCCGAGTGCTTGGAACTTTTGTGCTAACACACGGGACTGTTCGACAGACACCTTTTCATCGGCAGTGCCATGGAGCAAAAGAATTGGCAGGTTCCGATCCAGCTCCTCCGCCCAAAGCAGCACTGAGCGCTTCTTCAGCGCAGCCATTCTGTCGCGATCGAACTCCGGTATACGTTTGCGGAAAACCGCCTCCATATCCGGACGCTGCGCCAGGCCCGCCGATAAATCCGCGACCCCGGCGGCTACTACCAGCGCCTTTACGGGGACGCCGCTTCTCGCCGTCATAAACGTCTGGATTCCACCCCGACTGTGGCCCCACATTCCAATCCGTTTCGCATCGGCACCTCTGATTGCCGGAACCAGATCGAACAGTGCGCGGACATCCTCTATATCGCGCCCACCGAACTCATCGCTCGGGCCATCACTATCTGGTGCCGCGAATGTGCCCCGATACTGACTGCCAACAACGACAAAACCCCGATCCGCGACGGGAAACAGATTGCGCATCATGCTGGAGAAGGTCACCGCGCCGAAATCACCGTTGCCACCGCGGTTGTAAACCACCACGGGCAAAGATTTCTCCGCGCCCTTCGGGCGAATAACAAAACCCCGCACGGCAGCGCCATCCACCTCGTATATGAAGGTTTCGCACTCAAGTCTGTCGCGATACTGCAAGTACTGCGATACAGGGAAGAACTGTTCAAAATTCTCCAGTGCTTTAGCCGCCTTTTTTTCCGGCAGGTTTCGCGTGGCGATTTTACCGGCAACTTGCGCTCGCCATCGTTCATAACTGGCGTGATTTCCGCTCCAGCAGCTCTCACCGTCGAAGACCTGTGCCGACTGAATGAGTGGTGAACCCTGTGCCCAGCCGAAAAGCGGTATCACGGAAAACAACGCTGCAAGAAATCCTTTCATTCCATTTCCTTTTTATTTGCCTTTTATAGCGTGTTTGGCGATGGCCGCGTCTCACCAGTGCAATGACGACGGCAGCCGCGGCGATGACAGCAGTTTGGCGAATTTACGCCAGCGCTCGTCCTGCGAGTCCGCACCTTGCTCGACATATTCCTGTACCAGCTGCTTGCCCCAGTTGTAGTTGATCACGTAGGCGCCGTAAGTATCCACGAACCTTACCCGCTGCGCAGCCTTTTCCGGGCTCATTCCGGTGTACTTCTGGAAGCGGGCGATGGCCTCGTCGCGGTCTATCTCGCGGTCGATGTATTCGCGCGCGACGATGTTCTCTGCAAACTTCAGTTTCGCTAGCAGGTCGAGTACCCGCTGGTATTTTTCCGCACCAGCGGGGTCGAGGCCGGCTAGCGGGTAGAGGGTTTCCCGTTCAAAGCGCGTTTTGTCCTCGCCCGGGAAGGCGAGATCAATACCGTAATTGGCGCTGCCCTCGGCAATCAGGGATTGCGGGCTGAACAGCGGATACACGCTGTACTCCACCCAGCCCCGGTCCTTCACCAGTTTCTGTTCCAATAATGTGTTGTAGGTATGGTGGCCGGGGTAGCCCTCGTGGCAGCCGAGATCCACGGCGCGGTCGATATAGATGGGCAGTTCGCTGTTGATCTGGATCAGGCTGTGGGCATTGCCCTGGTACCAGTTGTAGCCGCTCCAGGGTTTGTCCTGCACGTACTCCAGGCGGAAGCTCTCATTTTCAGGCAGCTGGATATGCGCCTTTGTGCGTTTCTTGCATTCGTCGATTGCCGCATTGAACACCGCCTCCAGCTTGTCTTCGGGAATGCGGTACTGCTGCTGGAATTGCTGTATGCGCAGATGCAGCGGCTCGCCGCCCGGCAGTTCCTGTTCGAGTGCCGCGAGCACCGGCTCGAATTCGGCGTACTGTTGCACCGGTGGCTCGGTGTCATACAGCGCTTTGGCCTCGCGCTGGAAATTGCGGTAGCTCGCATCGGCAATGTGATGGGCGTGATAGGTAACGGCGGACAGTTGGGTTTTTAGGTAATGCTGACGCAGGGCCTGCAGATTGCCCGCAGGCTCGGTAGTCTGCGGCAATTTCGCCAGCAGTGCTTCCGCGCGACTCGCCAGTTCCGCCGGCGAGGCTTGATCCGCTTCCGCCTCGGCTTTCCAGGCGGCGGGCCCGTAATAGGCATCTACATAGCTTTTATCGTGATTACCGAGAGTGAGCACCAGCCGCACATAGTCTTCCGCCAGCTGGTCCAGCGCGGCGTCATTTTGCGTATTCTCGGGCGCGGTTGCGGTTTCACCCTGCTGCGCGGATGCCGTGGTTTCGGTTGCGTCGGATTCCCGCGCCCCGTTCTTAGTGCGGCTGTCGCAGCCTGCCCCTATCGCGAGTAACAGGCCCATTGCCGCGGAGATCGTTATTTTTTTCACGTCGTTGCTTCCCGTTGCAGAGTTCATAAGTTCAAATCGACTGCCGACGATCATAGCCGATTCAGGGTTGCACGCCGATCTCCGGTGGCAGGAGCGCCAGCTCCCGTTTGATCCACTCCAGGAACAACTGCACCTTGCGTGTGCGGTGCATGTCGCGGTGGGTGACGAGCCACAGGTTTGTGCGCCACTCCCGCGGCGGCTCCAGCATTCGACGCAGACCGGGGCGCGTTTCCGCACACCAGCTGTGCAGCGCGGCAATGCCGACGCCATTGCGGGCAGCGTCCTCGAATCCGGAGAACTCATTGCAGCGGAACACAATCTGTTCCTCTGGCACCTGCCTGGCGATCCAATCCAGACTGGGAATGAAATCGTAAGCCTTGATGGGCGCTATAAAGCGGTGGCCAGACAGGTCGTCGCGGCTGTTCAGCGGTCCGCACTCGCGAACGTACTCGTCGGATGCATAGAGGGTGTTCTGCAGGGAGATAGCCGGCTGCACCACATAGTCCGGTTCCGTGGGCTTTGCCCCCGGACGGATGCCGATGTGCGCCTCTCCGTGCTCCAGGCGCAGATGGCGTTGGTCTGCCACCAGATGCAGGCGCACCTGGGAATTCTCGGCCTGAAATCCGCGCACAATGGGCATCAGCTGTGGAATCAGCGTGTTTACGGTAGTGATGATCAGCGTGCCATGCAGCGCCTCGTCCACGCCCTGCATCTTCCCCACCAGCAGGTCCAGCTGATCCTGCATATTTTCCGCCGCACTCATCAGTATCTGCCCCGCTTCAGTAGGCACGTAGCCGCGGGGGTGGCGGATAAACAGCCTGGTCTTCAGCGCCTTCTCCAGTGCGTCTATCCGCCGCAGTACGGTGGAATGCGACACCTCCAGCTCCAACGCCGCGCCCGACAGTGTGCCCGCGCGGGCCACCGCCAGGGCGTAGTGCAGGTTGTTCCAGTCCTTGACCGCGGTGCCAGACATCCGGGTCTCCTTGTGCCAGTTACTTGGAGTGCAATCTACTGTGCCTCAGACTTCTGTGCAACTACGCACAGAAGCGTTGCGAATATTCTATTTCTGTCCTCCCGGAGTTAGGACAGAATGGCGGCCATCGAAATTGGTTTGGAACGTTACCGGCGTTTCGCATTCAGCGGAATCTCCGCAAACACGCATCAAAGGAAAATCCATCATGAGCAACAATCGCAAACCTCGCCTGCTGGCCCTTGCCGGCAGCCTGCGTCAGGACTCCTGGAACCGTCAGCTGGCAACCGCCGCCGCGCAGATGGCGCGGGACGCCGGTGCCGAGGTGGTGGAAGTGAACCTGCGCGACTATCCCCTGCCCCTGTTCGACGAAGACATTGAGGCCGCCGGTGTACCGGAGCCCGTGAGCCGCCTGAAGGACCTGTTTGCCAGTGCCGACGGCCTGCTGATTGCGAGCCCCGAGTACAACGGTTCGGTCACTGCAGCATTGAAAAACCTGATTGACTGGGTGTCCCGTCCCGATGGTCAGTACGGTCGCGCGGAAGTGTTCCAAGGGCGCCGCGCTGCGCTGTTTGCCACCTCTCCGGGCGGCCTTGGCGGTATGCGTGGGTTGAACCACCTGCGGGATATTCTGCAACCGCTCGGCACCTGGATCGCCCCCACCATGCTGGCGGTGCCGGCTTCCATGAACGTATTTGACGCGGAGGGAAATCTGGTGGACGAGGGCGCAAAGACTCAGCTGCGCGCACTGGTGGAACAGACCCTGGCCGCCATAGTGATCTGAGTGATCTGATCCCGCGGGGGCTCAGATACAGGAACCGAGGTGTGGGAACTGAGGTACGGGCGATGGCTCGCCTCAGTTTTCCTCTTCGTAGCGGTGCCAATACCGCTGCATTTTCAGGAACAGGAAGGACGCGGTCCAGGTGATCAGCACCAGTCCGGTCAGCGCTTCAAGACCAGCGGTAAAGCGCAGTTCGCCGTGGGGCTCGACATCACCAAAGCCGAGCGAGGTGTAGGTGGTAAAGGAAAAATAGGCACAATCAATCAAGGTGCCATTGAAATTGCCCGTCAGGGTACCGAAATGCGGCGAGTGGTACATGTAGTAGTAGCCAAACGCGAACATCCAGATTTCCGCAATGTGCCCAATCAGCGCCCCGAAAACCCCCATCAGAACCCCGAGATTGCGCCGCAGCTTCAGCTTGTGGCCGAGCTTGAACAGCCCGTTCAGCACCTCGTGGTGTATCACGATGGCAACGGCAACCAGCAGACTGTTGAGAAATAGCGTAAGCAGCATATCGGTGAAACCGTTTCAACGTCGTTTCTGGAAAAACGCCCTCACTAACGCACCGGCTTCATCCTGCATGACCCCACCCTCCACCTGGATCCGGTGATTGAAAAATGTCTGCTCCGCCAGCTGCAGCTGGCTCGCCACCACACCGGCGCGGGGTTCGCTTGCGCCGTAGACCAGGCGCGCGATGCGGGCGTGTATCAGAGTGCCGAAGCACATGGTGCAGGGCTCAATGGTGACATACAGGGTGGCGCCCGGCAGGCGGTAATTGCTCATATGACGGGCGGCCGCGCGCAGCGCGACTACTTCGGCATGGGCGCTGGGGTCGGAAGCGGTGATCGGCTGGTTGAAGCCTTCGCCGATGATCTCCCCATCCAGCACCACCAGCGCCCCTACCGGTACCTCCCCCAGTTCGGCGGCTTTGGCGGCAAGCCCCAGGGCCTGCTGCATGAACATGTAATCCCGCGGCGTCGCCAATTTAAGAACTTCCTTCGTTAACGTTACTCTAAAATTCCATCGGCGGCTGGCTTGATGAACTGCCGCAACAGGAAATCGGCTTCCAGTTGCAGGCCGTCCTGCTGCTCAAGGGATTGCCGCGCTTCTGTTCGCCCTTTCCAGGCAAATGGCGTCATCGCGAGAAAATCCCGCACTGCCTCGTTGCCGTGAATGTTGAGGTCGAATTGACAGCGGCTCTCACCGGCCGACTCAAGCCCGGAAATGGCCGCCGGCGCCGTATGCCGTTGCGGCGTCTCGTAGAGGCGGGACTTCAGGCTCCAAAGATGATCCGGGCCCGGGGAGACGTCCAGCAAAATGCCACCGGGTTTGAGCACCCGTACCAGCTCTTCTGCCGGCCCAGGCGCAAATACACGCAGCAGCGCGTCGACGCTGCTGTCCGCCACCGGCAGGTGAAAACTGCTGGCCACGGCAAAGTTCGCCTGCGGCTGCCTTTTTGCCGCGAGCCGTACGCCGGCTTTGGCGATATCCACCCCGAAAATATTCGCCGGTTCCCAGCCGCTCGCGACCAGCGTGCGCGCGTAATAGCCCTCACCACACCCGATGTCCAACAGTAATGGTCTGTCACCAAAGGTTGTGACGCTTAGCTGCGCACAGATGGCCTGCGCCAGCGGACGGTAGTAACCGGCATCCAGAAAACGTCGCCGCGCGGCCAGCATGTCCGCGGAATCCCCCGGCTCACGGCTGCGCTTCTGCTGCACTGGCAGCAGATTTACATAGCCCTCTTTTGCGCGGTCAAAACTGTGGCCGTTGCTACAGCGCCAGCTTTGCTTTTCCAGACTCAATAGGTGATTGCAATGAGGGCACTGCCAGATCATGCGCTTTCGATGATTTCCTGTGGTTTCGGCACGTCAGTTTTGTGCAGGATCAGTTCCGCCGCTTTTTCCGCGATGGCAATCACCGGTGCGTTGGTGTTGCCGCTGATGAGGGCGGGCATTATGGAGGCATCCACTACCCGCAGTCCATCCACGCCCCGCACCCTCAGTTCTGTATCAACCACCGAAAAATCGTCGTCGCCCATTTTGCAGGTGCCGACGGGGTGATAAATGGTTTCCGCATTCTGGCGAATAAAATTCGCGATCGCATCGCGCTCGCTCAGCAGCTCCCCGGGAGACCACCAGCGCTTCTGCAGTGTTTTGAGGGCTGACTGACCGATGATATCGCGGGCCATTTCAAACCCTTCGATCATGACTTGCAGATCTTCGCGGTCTGACAGGTAGTTGGGCTGGATCAGCGGCGGCGCTTTGGGATCGCGGGAGGCGAGCGCTATAAACCCGCGGCTTTTCGGCCGCAGTGCGCACGCGTGCAGGGTGTAACCATTGCCGGATTTTTTATCCAGGCCGTGCTTGAACAGCGGGGCCGCGGTCAGGTGAAACTGGATATCCGGGTACTCACCGGCGAGGCTGGAACTGACAAAGCCGCCCGCTTCCGCGACATTGTTGGTAAGCATGCCGCGGTTCAGCAGCAGGTATTCCGGGAAATGCATGGCGGTGGCGAGCTTCGGGAAAAAACCATTGTTGAACCCGACCTTGCGATCTGTCTCCACCACCAGGGAAATATCCAGGTGGTCCTGCAGATTCTGCCCTACCCCCGGCAGGTGGCACTGGGGCACGATGCCGAGCTTTTTCAGCTCCGCCTCCGGCCCTATGCCCGAGAGCATCAGCAACTGCGGCGACTGGATGGCGCCGGCACACAGGATGATTTCCTTGTTGGCGACAATTCGGCGGCCGTTTACCAGCGTCACCGCACTCACGCGGCTGCCCTTGAACTCGAGCGCCGCCACCGGCGAGCTGGTGCAAATACTGAGATTCGGGCGGTTTTTGACCGGATAAAGGTAGGCAGTGGCCGCAGAGCAGCGGCGACCGAATTTCTGCGTGACCTGATAGAAGCCCACACCGTTCTGCTGATAGCCGTTGAAATCGTGATTGGGCCTGTAACCGGCTTCCTGCGCTGCCTGTACAAAGGCATACCCCGCAGGCGACTTCCATTTGAGGTCGGAGACCGCAAGCGGGCCGTAGCCACTGTGGTAGGCGTCACTGCCGCGCTGGTTACCCTCCGCCAGCAGAAAATACGGCAGCATGCCGGACCAACCCCAACCGGGATTGCCGGCGCGCTCCCAGGCGTCGTAATCGCCCGGGTTGCCGCGGGTGTAGATCATGGCATTGATGGCGCTGCAGCCACCGAGCACCCTGCCCCGCGGCCAGAACAGGCGGCGGTTGTCGAGATTACTCTGGGGTTCGGTGTAGAAATGCCGGTTGAAGCGCTTGCCCGGCAGCAGGTAGGCGATGCCTGCGGGCATCTGGATCAGCAGGTTGTGGTCAGAGGGACCCGCTTCCAGCAGGCAGACGCGGTTCTGTTCGTCTTCGCTGAGGCGGTTGGCCAGCACGCAGCCGGCGGAGCCCGCCCCCACAATCACATAGTCGTAGACCCGGCTTTTGCCCATACCCGCCTCCCATCCGCTGTTCTGATCATTATGCTGGTACTGGATTCCAACCCGACTTGTGCAGCCGGTCAATGATCAGAACAGTCTAGACAAGGCGACGGGACTTATTTGGCACCCAGGTCCGCGGATACGCCCAGCGTCACCGGACGACCACTGCGGTTGCCGTCGGCGCTTTTCGCGCGCAGCGACTGCACCAGCTGCGGGTCAGTACCCTCGGTAAGCGGCAGCCACCGTTCGCCGTCGAAGTATTCCAGCGCCAGCCCGGGATACGGCAGCGCGGTTTTCACGCGATCGCCTTCCACAACCGCACCGGGCGCCGGGATGCGATAGCCTATGCCAGCGCGATCCAGTTTCAGCAGTTCCTTGTTGCCAAGCGCCGCGGAGAAGCTCGCCCAGTCGCGCGCGAGTGCCTGTTTGTTCACGAAGGTGGTTTCCGCGGAGAATTTCTGGCCCTCTTTCAATGGCAACTCCCAGCTCGCCTGGTGCCAGGCGCGCTCGGCGAGCGCCAGCAGACGCGGGAACACCTGATACTCCACCGCCTCATCGGTGCGCACCACTTCGCTCCACAGCTGGCCCTGGATACCACGCACGCTGTTGGCGAATTCCGGTGCGGGAGACGTCGCCTCCCAGCCGTGGCCATCGCGATTGGGGTACACCTCCGCCTGCTGCGCGGTATTCAGAGGCGCGTAGCTGAACGTCTTGCGGGTATCGGTGTAGCGGGACGCCCAGTAATAACCGCGCTCCGCCGGATCCACTTCCTGGGGCATGTCGAAATAGAGATAGTCGGAGTGAGACTGCACAAGGTCAAAACCGGTCTCGGCGAAATGCGCACTCTCGTCTCCGCCACCCCAGAACAGCGGCGCCCAGGAGTTCACGTAATTGTGCCGGGTGGCGAGCTCTTCGCCCGCGTTGCGGATTTTCTTCACACCGTCGTTCCAGGCGGCCATGGTGGGAATACCCGCATCCGCCACCAGCCTGCTCACGCGCTTGGCGTAGAGTTCACCCAGCTCGTCGAGAGCTGTCACTTCACCGCTGGCGATCAGTTTCTGGCACTGGGGAGAATTGCTCCAGGGCTTGTTGCGCATATCGGCACTGGTATCGCCTTTCTCGGGGTCTTTGCCGGGGCCCACTTCAAAGCCGTCGGAGGCAAGGATGTTGATGGCCTCATCGCCACCAAAGTGCCAGGTCTGCAACGGCATACCGGCGGCGTCGTGCATGGCCTTCACTTCGCGGATCACTTTGCCGACAAAGTTGTAGGTGGAGTCCACGCAGGGGTTGATGTAGCTGTCGTTGTAGAACTGTACCGAGAGGTACCTGGTGTCGTCCTCGGGGTCAATCAGGCGGTAGGCCTCGGCAGCGGTCGGGTCAGAATCCTTCAGTTTGCGGTAGCGCGCTTCCATCGCCACCACCGCGGAGCGGGCGTGGGCGGGCATATCGAACTCCGGCACCACTTCGATATGGCGATCGGCGGCGTAGCGCAGGATTTCCACATAGTCTTCCACGCTGTAGAAGCCGGAGCCGAAGTTGTCTGCCTTGGGCCCGGACCCCAATTGCGGCAGCAGGCAGGTATTTTCTTCCAGATCGAAGCAGCGCTGGCCGCCGACCTCGGCGAGTTCCGGCAGCCCCGGGATCTCGAGACGCCAGCCTTCATCGTCAGACAAATGGAAATGGAAGCGGTTGAGCTTGTAGGCCGCCATCTGGTCCAGCAGTTTCAGCACCACCTGCTTGCTGTGGAAGTTGCGGCCGACATCCAGGAACATGCCGCGGTGCGGGAAGCGCGGCGCGTCTGTCACCACCGCCTGGGGCAGGCTGTTGCTGTTGAGGTCCACCAGCGCCAGCAGGGACTGCACCCCGTAGAAGGCACCGTCGGCATCGGCACCGATGACCCTGGCGCCGTCAGGCTCCACCACAAGTCGATAGGCCCCGGCGGGCTTGCCGGCGAGTGCGGAACTGTCCACCACCACCTGCACCGGGTAGGTGTCGTCACTTTTTGCGGAAAGCCCCAGTTGCGTCAGGCGCTGCTCCAGCGCGCGAACACTGCCCTGCGCGAGGCCATTGGCCTCAATCGCGATACCGGCGCCCAGCACCACCGGCGCGCCAGCATGAACCTCGGTGGAAAGCGGCTGCGGAATGATACGGCCGCGCCAGTCCTGCTCCCCGACGCTGGCGATGTCATCGTCTGCGGCAAAGCGCTCGAAGCGGGTGCTTGCCGTGGCCAGTACATTGGCATCGTCTGCCGCGCGCTTCCAGTTGTTCGGATCGTTCTTGTTGATAGACAGGACCTGGCCGCTCAGGTCATCGGTATCCGTGGATTCAATCACCCGTGCCTCGCCGTCGGCCCCTACCACGAACAGGCGCGGCTGGAAGTCAGAGGCGAATTGCATCCAGCTCTCCGCCAGCATATCGAGCGGCAGGGTCTCGCCACTGCCGATACCGGCGAAGTTCGCGGTGGGAATGAGGCGGTGCAGATCGCCATTGACCCGCTCCAGGGTAAAGGCGTCGCTGTTCAGCAGTGCCAGTGAGCGGCGCACGCTGTGGAAATAGAGCACCCAGTCCCGCTCGTCGGCGGCAATCGCCGGACCGTTGTTGATCAGGCTGACACGATAGGTGGAACAGGCGGCGCTGCTCCCCCCGGCCCGCTTGCACAGCGCGCGCATCTCATCGTCCATCCCCTGAAAATTGGTCAGCACCTCCTGAGTCACCGCGAAGTTGGCGGCAATGCGCTCGGGCGCAGAGAGGGCGACGGCGGTCTCGGGCGCCGCAGCGGATTCGGGATCGGAACAGGAAGCGATCAATGCGGACAGGGCCAGGCTGGCAAAGAGGGGAAGCCGATTCATGGGTCTTCTCTTTTATTGATGGTGCTCTATTTGATTTTTTGTGCGCGGACACGGTGAACCGACACCGGCCAGCCGTCCACCATAGCGAAAAAGACAACGCTGTCAACAGGATCTGATGGCCCCCGGACATAAGCAGGAAAGGACCGGGCTCGCGCCAACAGTCATATGACTGCTGAACCACGGCGGCATTTAGTGATCCAACCGTTCGTTCACTAGACGATGTTTTTATAAGGCGCGGATTACATCCGGCGTTTTAGTAGTAAAAAACATTGGCGGAAACCTCCCCGCAGCCCCCGGAAACTCGGCAAAACTCTGAATATCCAGTAATGGCGGGGCTTACGAAGAAATGACCGTCACCCCGCAACAATTCACGTCCAGGGTTGGCAAAATGGCGGAATTTGTGAGACAAACGGGTTCAGTAAGGGTGAGCCATAATAAATTCAGTGGTTGTTCAGTAACCAACTGATGTAGACAAAACGCCCCGGGGTGGAAAGATGGAAACTTGCAGTTCTCGGTTTCGTTCCAACAAGCGCCAGATCAGCAGCCTGCCTGTTGTGCTCGGCATTCTGCTGCTTCCCGTATCCTCGGCCCTGTTCGCCGAAGACACTATTTTCATACCCGACTCCACCAAAGCGCTCAATCTCCAGGCGGACAACGCCTTCTTCATCGACAGTGCGTTCGGCATGGACAACAACGCGCTGTTTGAATCCGCGGAAAATCTGCGCAACAACTCCATGGGCATGGTACATCGCCGCCTGAACCACCAGTGGCTGGAAGTACATACCTATCCCGATCAATCCGAGAACGTTACCGGCGGCCGTGCGATCAATGAAATTCTGAAGATGGGTTTCAAAACCTACATGGAACAGCACAAACGCGCGAAACAACATCCGCTTCTGCGCTATACCAATAGCCACGGCAGTCTCAACAACGCACTGGATTACGACTTCCGCCTGTCGGATGACAAATTCTCAATCTCCTTCGAGTACGAGTTTTAACCGCCACCAGCTCGAATCGACTCGCTCTCCGCCGCGCGCACCCGCGCGAATTTGCTAGAATCTCCGCCTATACCTACCGGCGGAGATTCCCGTGCCAGAAACAGTCAATACCCCCACCCAGTTCAACCAGCTTCCCCGCGCCGGCGTAGTGCCGCGCCTCGTGGCACTGCTTTACGACCTGTTGATTGTCGCGGGCCTGTGGATGGTGTACGGCTTCTTCGCCATGCTGGTGGTTTCCGCCTTTGGCGGGCTGCACTGCCAACCGGAACTTCAGGACTACACCCCCTGCGTCGGCGGCCTGCTGTATCAGCTCGGCCTGCTGTTGGTAACAGCGGGATATTTTTTCTGGTCCTGGCGCGCCGCCGGACAGACCATTGGCATGCGCGCCTGGCGCTTGATGGTGGCGAATAACAACGGCATGCAGCTCAGCTGGTACCAGTGCGTAATCCGCGGGCTGGTGGGCCCACTCTCACTGGCCTGCCTGGGGCTGGGATATTTCTGGGGTTACTTTAGGGAGGATCGCGCCAGCTGGCACGACCTGGCGTCGGACTCGGAAGTGCGGCAATTGCCGAAGAAGAAGAAAGAGAAAAAACGCTAATCTTGAAGCGGGCGTTCAACGCGCCCGCTTCAGCAGCAGCCAGCCAATCATAAAACTGGCGAGAATCGGTACCAGCACCGCAATAAACGGCGGGAATCCGAACACCACTGACGACGGCCCGAGCATGTCCTGCAGGGTCTGGAACACAATCCCTACAATCACCCCGGTGAACACCCGCAGGCCAGTGGTTACTTCCCGCAGCGGGCCAAAAATAAACGAGATCGCCATCATCACCAGCCCCGCAATGGTCAGCGGCTGCAGCACCTTTTTCCAGAACGCCAGCCAGTAGCGCGCGGAATCCTCACCCTTGCGGTCGAGGAACTTGCCGTAGGACCACAGATTGCGCGGTGACAGATCCGACGGCATTGGTACTACCAGCGAAAACAGATCCGGCGACAAATCCGATTCCCATACCGACCTCGCCTCCCGGCTGCTACTGGCACGCTCCGGCGTCAGGCTGGTCTGGCGACTGTTCTGCAGCTCCCAGCGGCCGCCCTCGTAATACCCGCGCTCGGAGAACACCACCTGCTGCAATTGGCGGTCTTCATCAAACCGGTAGCGGGTGATGCCAAACAGGGTGCCGCCGGGCAGCGCCGCATTGAAGTGTACGAACTCTCCGTTCTCGTTAAACCACAAACCCTGCCCCAAGCCCGCACTCTCCAGTTCCCCCTGGGCAATGGCGCGGCGGCTCTCCGCGGTCTGGTTGGTGACCGGTACCACCAGCTCCGCCAACACCAGGCCGAGTATGATCAATACCATGACCGGCTTCATCACCGCCCACGCAATGCGCGCGATGGATACCCCGGAGGCCCGCATTACGGTGAGCTCGCTGGTTCCAGCGAGTGTGCCGAGCCCAACCATACAACCCACCAGCGCGGAAAAACCCAGCTGGCTGTATACGCGCTCTGGCAGTGTCCACAACACGTATTCCAGCAGGTTGCCGAACTGATAGTCCCCTCCCAATTCACCCAGTTCATCCACAATGGCGGAAATAACGTCCAGGCCAAGGATGACCATCAACACCGCGAGAATCGCCAGGGTGACGGTGCGGGCGATATAGCGATCAAGCAGGGACATTGGCACCTCCATTTCCACCCTTCGCACCACCACCACTCGCTATATTCCTGCGCCGACGGGGCTTGCGGTTGCGCCCGCCCAATAGCAGCAGACCAAGAATCAGGAACGGTGGGTGCACCAGCCAAATGGCCCAAGCGTGCTCGATTTTGCCGTCTTCGATAGCGCCGCGTACCCCCTGCAGCGCAACCAGATAAACGATATACAGCAATACCGCCGGGATCATCTTGGCATAGCGCCCCTGACGCGGATTGGTGCGGCTGAGCGGCACAGCGAGAACCGCCACCACCAGCACCAGCACTGGCAAACTGAAGCGCCAGTGGAGGTTCACGCGCTCGCGGGCGTCTTGACTCTTCCACAATGCCGCGGTGGACATGGACTGCAGCTGCTCGCTGGCCTTGGTGCGCAGACGCGGCACCTCCAACAGTACCTCATAACTGGAAAACGCCATCTGTCGGTAATCGCTCTGGCCGGGAATGCCCTCGTAGCGGTAACCGTCGCGCAATACCAGATAGCGCAGCCCGGTCTCCGGGTCTATCCGCTGCACACCCTCTCGCGCGACAGTGACGATCTGGTGATCCGTCTCGGTTTCACCGCGGGAGTTACCCAGCTCGGCGAGAAACACATCGTGCATGGTGGATTTGTCGTCGCTCAGGGAATCCGCGTAGTACACCGCGCGGTCGCCCTCGGTGCCGACAAATTTCTTCGGCACCAGATGGTCGAATTCATTGCGCGTCTTGTCGGCAGTCAGCAGGTGAGAGGTGCGCTCGATACCCGTAGGCGTCAGGTACAGGCTCATGGTCGCGACAAAAGCCGCCACCATCAGCGCCGGCACCATGGTGTAGCGCAACAGTTGCCGCTCGCTGAAACCGCAGGCGTGCAGTACCGTCATTTCGCTTTCAATATAGAGGCGCCCGTAGGCCAGCAGGATACCGACGAAAAACCCGAGCGGAATCACCAGCTCGAGAAAGCCAGGCAAACGAAAGCCCATCAGGGCAAACAGGATGCTCGCGGAAAGATCGCCGGCAGCCGCCTCGGCCAGATATTTGACAAAACGGCCGCTCATCACCATCAGCAGCAGGACCGCGCTGACAGCCAGGGTTGCACCGAGCAGCTCGCGGCAGAGGTAGCGGAAAATTATCACTGAACGAACAGCTTCCCTGATTGCACTTATTGAAAGAAATGGCGAAATGGATTCGAGAATCCTAAGACTGGACACTCAGGTGACGGATAGGACACCCGATCAAGCAATCCGATCCTTCCCGGGTTAAACTTGCGGTGCGCATTATCACCAAAAAGCCCGGTCATGTCTCGACCTGGTACGGCCCGGTGCCAACGTATCCCGCCCGAGCGAACGCCATCAGGAGTCTGGCTCCCATCGCCGGAATCCGCCAGCGCGGCATGGGGATCACCGGCGCTCCCGTGTGGCCGCACCCCGATGCACCGAGACGACAAGTACCCGGCTCAAAGCACATAGAACATCAAGGAACCATTTCATGCAGTTTATCGCCAAGGTCACCGACATCAGCAAACAGCGCAGCGCCTGCGTCATTCTCGCCGTCGACGATAAAGACCAGCTCACACAGAGCGGCAGCGACCTCGACAAAGCGAGTCACGGCAGCCTCGGCACCCTGCTGAAACGCGGCGATCTGGGCAAAGCCGCCGGCAGTACCCAACTGGTGTCCCTGCTGGAAGGCGCTGCCGAGCGAGTACTGCTGGTGCGCACCGGCAAGGCCCCGGTATCCCAAACGGAGTTCCGCAAGCTTGCCAACGCCAGTGCCAAGGCCGTCACCGGGCTCAAAGACGCCACCAGCTACCTCATTGAAGTTTCGGTGCGAGATGCGGATATCGAATGGCAGGCGCAGCAACTGGCACTGGCCGCAGGCCTCGCCGGTTACAAATTCACCCGCTTCCACAGCGAGGCAAAACCCCATCCACTTGCCAAATTCACCCTGCACGCGGCCGATAAAAAACAGCTGAGCGCCGTGCAGAAAGGCACCGATCTCGGCAGCGCCCAGGCCCTCGGCAGCAACATCGCCCGCGAACTCGGCAACCTGCCCGGCAACCTGTGCACCCCTACCTACCTTGCCAGTGAAGCGAAGGCGCTGGCGAAAAAACACCCGAAGCTCACCACTACGGTGCTCGATAACAAAAAGATGGAATCCCTGGGCATGGGCGCCTTCATGAGCGTTGCCAAGGGCAGCGACGAGCCGGCGGCGATGATTGCGATGCAATACAAGGGCGGAAAAACCGGTGACAAGCCCATCGTGCTCGTGGGCAAGGGCATCACCTTCGACACCGGCGGCATCAGCATCAAGCCGGGCCTGCAGATGGATGAGATGAAGTTCGACATGTGCGGCGCGGCGAGCGTGTTTGGGGTGATGAACGCCCTGGTGGAAATGAACGCCCCGGTGAACGTTGTCGGCGTGGTTGCCGCCGCCGAAAACATGCCCAGCGGCCGCGCCAGCAAGCCCGGTGACATCGTTACCTCCATGAGCGGCAAGACCATCGAGATTCTTAACACCGACGCCGAGGGCCGCCTGGTGCTATGCGACGCCCTGACCTGGGTGGGCAAGTTCAAGCCGAGCGTAGTGATCGACATCGCCACCCTCACCGGCGCCTGCGTCATTGCCCTGGGCAACCACGCCACCGGTCTCTACGCCAATCAGGACCAGCTGGCGAACGACCTGATCGCCGCCGGCGAAACTACCGGCGACCGCGCCTGGCGCATGCCGCTGTGGGAGGAATACCAGTCTGCTCTCAGCTCCAACTTTGCCGATATGCAGAACATTGGCGGCCGCGAAGCCGGCTCCGTAACCGCCGCCTGTTTCCTGGCGCGTTTCGCCGAGGAATACAATTGGGCGCACCTGGACATCGCCGGCAGCGCCTGGACATCCGGTGCCGCCAAAGGCGCGACCGGCCGCCCGGTGCCGCTGTTGCTGCAGTACATTCTGAACCCCAAATAAATCAGACCGCGAAGTGGTTAGTTAGACGCGAAGGCGCTGATACCGGGTAGTGCCTTGCGAGACCTTCCGCGAGAGGGACCTCGCGGAAGAGCCCCCATGGATGGGTTGAGGGGGGGCGCCTAGCTCGTGTCTCGCAAGGCACTACCCGGTAGCGGCGCCGCCACTAAAGTCAGTTCGGAGTTCTGAAACTACGGCAGTGGCGGCCCTGCTGCCGATGGCTGTTCGCAGGACACGCCGTAAACCCATCCATGGGGGCTCGGCTGCGGCCATCCAGGCCGCAGACGGTCCTGCGAACAGCCATCGGCATCAGGGCCTTCGCATCGAATTTCATCGCACAGTCGCAAGTAATATGACTCGAATAGATTTCTACGTCCTGGCCTCTGAGAATCCTGGTGAAATCCAGACCTTCGCCTGCCGTCTTGCGGAAAAAGCCTTCCGCAGTGGACTGCATGTGCTGATCGCCGTGGACAACGCCGAGCAGGCACAAGAGCTGGACGACCTGCTGTGGACCTACCGGGAAGACAGCTTCCTGCCTCACGCCCAGCAGAACAAAGACCAACAGGCCGCCATCGAAATCAACAGTGGCGAAGACCCCGGCCACCATCACGGCCTGCTCATCAACCTCAGCAGCGACATCCCCGCCTGGTTCAGCCGCTTCGAGCGCCTCGCCGAAATCGTCTGCCAGCACCCCGAATCCCTCACCCGCTCCAGAACGCGATACAGTCACTTTCGCGACAGGGGATATCCGTTACAATCCCACAACATCACCAACTGATAAAAACCCGAACCCGAATCCATGTCCGGTCGCAAAAAGAACAGAAGACCCCAACACGGCCAGCCGCCCCATGAACTCCTCCGGGAACTCAACTCCCTGCGGGAGCTGCTGGGCAGTGACATGGAAGCCGACATCCCGCTGCTGGACCAGGTGGCCGACGCGTCCGCCAATCAGAAAACCAGCACCGCCCAACACCAAAACGGCCCCTCACACGCAGCGATCAGCGTTCCCGGCCAAACGCCGCGACCACCCCAGCGCCCGCTGACCGAACAGGATTTGCCAATCCTGTTCTCCCCGGTCGACGAAGAACCACTGGACGAGTTCGACGATTACACATCGGCGCTGAGTGAGGCGGATCTCGAACTGCTCCGCCCACTGCGGGACCTGCCGCCCCGGGCGCCTCAACACAGCGAATCCGGCCGGCAAGAGCCCCACCAGCATGCTGCCGCTACCCAAGAGGCGAAAAGTAACAGCCAAGGCGCCGAGCGGCGAACGCCCGCGGACAACTCGAAAGAGTCAGTGAAGGACCAAGCGCAGCCAGCGGAGACACCTCAGGGTGAACACCAGCCCGGGCTGTTCGAGACGGAACAGGAGGAAGCGCCGGCGGGTGCCGGGCTCGCCGAATCTGCCCCCGCGGTACCGGCAGTAAAACCGATGGCGACAACCGAGCAAACGACAGTCCCGACAGCCACACAGACACCATTGAGCCCCAAGGTCAGCACAGCCACCATGACAGAAAACCCTTTTCTGCCACCTCACATTCGCGCGCGGTTAACCGGCGGCAGGATTCCGCGCCCGGAGCCGATGCCGGTGGTGCAGCCGGCTGCGCCGACCAAAACAGAGGTAGCGCAGACCAGTCACCGCACATTGTCTGACGACGAGCGCGCGCGCTTGCTGGAACAGCTGGTAGCGGAGCAACTGCCGGAGCTGGAGCGGCATCTGCGTCTCGGCATCGGCATGATGCTCGACGAGCTCTACCCGAAAAAATCCTGACAGTGTCCGGCCGGTCGGCCGGCCTTTTGCCCCCAGTGGCCCCAGCGGTATAATTCCGCCCCTTTTTATTTATTCACTGCCGCCGGCGTCCCAACGGCCGGGCGGCCAGCCCATACAACGCAAGGCACTCCCCCGCGCATGGACAAGACATACCAGCCCAACGCCATCGAACAACAGTGGTACAAAACCTGGGAAGAGAACGGCTACTTCAAGCCCTCCGGCGACACCGCCGCCGATCCCTACTGCATCATGATCCCGCCGCCGAACGTCACCGGCAGCCTGCATATGGGCCACGGCTTCCAGGAATCCATCATGGACGCCCTGATCCGCTACCACCGCATGAAGGGCGACAACACCCTGTGGCAGGTGGGCACCGATCACGCCGGTATCGCCACCCAGATGGTGGTGGAGCGCTTGCTCGCCGCGGAAGGCAAGAATCGCCACGAGCTGGGCCGCGACAAGTTCATCGAAAAGGTGTGGGAGTGGAAGGAAGAGTCCGGCGGCAACATCACCCGCCAGCTGCGTCGCCTCGGCGCCAGTCCGGACTGGTCCCGCGAGCGCTTCACCATGGACGACGGCTTCTACAAGGCGGTGCAGGAAGTCTTCATCCGCCTGTACGAAGACGACCTGATCTACCGCGGCAAGCGCCTGGTGAACTGGGACCCGAAACTGCACACCGCAATTTCCGACCTGGAAGTGCTGAACGAGGAAGAACAGGGCCACCTGTGGCACTTCCGCTACCCGCTCGCCGATGGCAGCGGCCACCTCGTGGTCGCCACCACCCGTCCGGAAACCATGCTCGGCGATACCGCGGTCGCGGTGCACCCGGAAGACGAGCGCTACAAGCACCTGATCGGCAAAACCATCAAGCTGCCGCTGGCCGAGCGCGAAATCCCGATCATCGGCGACGACTACGTCGACCGCGAATTCGGCACCGGCTGTGTGAAGATCACCCCGGCGCACGACTTCAACGACTACGAAATGGGCCAGCGCCACAACCTCGAGGTGATCAACATCCTCGACGCCGACGCCAACCTGAATGACAACGTGCCGGAGAAATACCGCGGCATGGAGCGCTTTGCCGCGCGCAAACAGGTGGTCGACGACCTCGACGCACTCGGCCTGCTGGAAAAAGTCGACCCGCATACCTTGAAGGTACCGCGCGGCGACCGCTCCGGTGTCGTCATCGAGCCGTGGCTCACCGACCAGTGGTATGTCCGCACCCAGCCGCTGGCGGAAGAAGCCATCAAGGTGGTGGAAGACGGCCGCGTCAATTTCGTACCGAAAAACTACGAGAACATGTACTTCTCCTGGATGCGCGACATCCAGGACTGGTGTATCTCCCGCCAGCTGTGGTGGGGCCACCGCATCCCGGCCTGGTACGACAACGACGGCAAGGTCTACGTCGGCCGCAGCGAGGAAGAAGTGCGCGCGAAGCACAACCTCGGCGACATCGAACTGCGCCAGGACGACGACGTGCTCGACACCTGGTTCTCCTCCGGCCTGTGGACCTTCGGCACCCTCGGCTGGCCGGAAGAAACCCCGGAGCTGGCGGCATTCCACCCGACGTCCGTGCTGGTCACCGGCTTCGACATCATTTTCTTCTGGGTCGCGCGCATGATGATGCTGACCCTGTACTTCAAGAAGGAAGTGCCGTTCCACACCGTGTACGTGCACGGCCTGGTGCGCGACAGCCACGGCCAGAAGATGTCCAAGTCCAAGGGCAACGTACTCGACCCCATCGACCTGATCGATGGTATCGATCTGGAAAGTCTGGTGCAGAAGCGCACCTCCGGCATGATGCAGCCGCACCTGCGCGACAAGATCGAGAAGCAGACCCGCAAGGAATTCCCCGAAGGCCTCGCCGCCTACGGCACCGACGCCCTGCGCTACACCTACTACTCGCTGGCTTCCACCGGCCGCGATATCAAGTTCGACGTGGGCCGTATCGAGGGCTTCCGCAATTTCTGCAACAAGATCTGGAACGCCTCCCGCTATGTACTGCAGAACTGCGACGGCTACGACTGCAGTCAGGACGGCAGTGAAGACTTCGAACTCTCCATCGCCGACCGCTGGATCATCTCCCTGCTGCAGCGCACCGAGATCGCGGTGAAGGAAGCCATCGACAGTTACCGTTTCGACCTGGCATCCCAGGCGCTGTATGACTTTGTGTGGGGCGAATACTGCAGCTGGTACCTGGAACTGTCCAAGCCGGTACTGTGGGACGACAACGCCTCCGACGCGGTGAAGAAAGGCACCCGCCGCACCCTGATCCGCGTGCTGGAAACCACCCTGCGCCTGGCGCACCCACTGATGCCGTTTATCACCGAGGAAATCTGGCAGCGTGTGAAAGATCTCGCGGGCCAGGCCGGCGACACCATCATGCTGCAGCCTTACCCCGTTGCGAACGAACACCGCATCGACGAGAACGCGGAAGCGGCAATCGCCTGGTTGAAGGGCGTGATCGAGGGTGTGCGCAATATCCGCGGTGAAATGAACATTTCCCCGGCGATCAACATTCCGCTGATTCTGCGCAACGTTTCTGCGGCCGACCAACAATTGCTGGAACAGACCCGCACACTGCTGATCAAGCTGGCAAAGCTCGAGTCGATCGATTCGCTGCCAGCCGGTGCCGAAGCGCCCGCTTCCTCTACCGCGCTGGTGGGCGAGCTGGAGCTGCTGGTGCCGATGGCCGGGTTGATCGACGTGGAAGCGGAATCCGCGCGTGTCCTGAAAGAGCTGGACAAGCTCGACAAGGAACTCGCCCGCATTGCCGGCAAACTGCAGAACCCGAACTTCGTCGACAAGGCGCCGGAAGACGTCGTGGCCAAGGAAAAAGCCAGACAGGCGGAAATGGAAAGTGCCCGGGCTCGATTTGCTGAGCAACTGGAGTCTCTTAAAAACCTCTGATGGGCTAGCCGCCTCCGGAGCTTATTCTTTTTAAGGTGGACCTGTGGCGGCAAAGCACCGGGGATCGGTTTTCAGAACCGCCATGAATACTTCCCTGTAGGCTGCGTCGGCGCCGTCCATGGCGCCGACGCTTCTGAAAACCGATCCCCGGCACTTTACCTTCGCATCACGTTCATAGCTTCGTAAGCCGAAATGGCGCCCAGAAATGGGCGCCTTTTTTGTTTAATTTCGAAGTGCAAAGTTCCAACGCGAAGGGCCGGCGCTGGGTGGGGCATTTCGGAAGCGTCGCAAACAGGGACGTTTGCGACGCAGCTTACAGGGATGTATTCATAGCGGTTCCGAAATGCCCCACCCAGTGCCGGACCGCCACCGGACCCGCTTAAAGACCTCAACCCAAAATACGCCCCACAGCCAGCGAACTACACTACGGAGACTCAATCAACCTCCTCACCATCTCCATGCCACTTCAAAGCGTGTCAAATTACTGGCCACTACTTGTTTATGCCCTGGCCGTATTGGGACTGATCGCCCTGATGCTCGGCCTGTCCCACACCCTCGGCCAAAAGCGCCGCGATCCCGCCACCCACGAACCCTATGAATCCGGCATCGTACCCACTGGCGACGCGCATATTCGTATCTCCGTCGGCTACTACCTCGTCGCCATCATGTTCGTCATATTCGACCTCGAAGCAGTGTATTTATTTGCCTGGGCCATCTGTGTGCGCCAAGCCGGTTTGCCGGGACTCGTCGAGGCGTCTATTTTCATTGGAGTACTTCTTGTCGGACTGATCTATATCTGGCGCCTCGGTGCTCTCGACTGGGGCCCACATCGCCAGAATCCGCCTGACAGACAAAAGAAATAATCAACCTCTCCAGGTTTACACCACAACGCGGAGCGCGCAACGGCGCGAACAGCAATCATGCGATGGCAGCTCACCCGCGCCGGTTACCCAGCGGACCGTGACAATCTCATAGCAACAGACAGCCACAGCAAAAGCGACGCCTTCGACGAAGACATTCGCAAAAATGTACTGCTCACCAGGCTGCAAGACATGGTCGCGTGGGGGCGCGCAAACTCGCTGTGGCCATTCAATTTTGGGTTGTCCTGCTGCTATGTGGAAATGGCCACCGCGTTTACCAGTCGCCACGACCTCGCACGCTTCGGCTCCGAAGTCATTCGCGCAACCCCGCGACAGGCCGACCTGATTGTTATTTCCGGCACTGTGTTCATCAAAATGGCGCCGGTGATCCAGCGTTTATATGAGCAGATGGTGGAACCGCGCTGGGTTATTTCCATGGGCTCCTGCGCCAACTCCGGTGGCATGTATGATATCTACAGCGTGGTGCAGGGCGTGGACCGGTTTCTGCCGGTGGACGTGTATGTGCCGGGTTGCCCGCCGCGCCCGGAAGCGCTGATGCAGGGCCTGATGCTGCTGCAAAAATCCATTGCCAGCGAGCGCCGGGCGCTGAGCTGGCTGGTGGACGAACACGGCGCGCAGGAAGTACCGCGAAAACCGCTGAATACCCTGGGCAAACCCAGCCAGCGGGATCTGCACCGCGAAACGCGCATGGCAGCGGACAGGCTCCGCGCGCCGGACGACGTGTGAGTTGCCCATGATCGGGGTGCGGGCAAAAAGCCGGTTTCCAGCGAGCGCCTATCGCGACGCGGCGGTAGCATTTATGCAAGACCTGGCCAGGGAAAGCGACACCCGGCCCGAGCTCGCCTATTGGCTGCAGCCGGATACGCCGGATATGCCCACGCTGTGGATTGGCGAAGCACAGCTGCTGGAATTTCTGCGATGGCTGAAACACGGAATCAACCGGCCTTTCGCCATGCTCTACGATCTCAGCGCCATCGATGAGCGCATGCGCCTTGTGCGCGGCGAGCGCGAAGCGGCGCAGCCGGCGAGTGATTTTACCGTCGTCTATCACCTGCTCTCGTTTGAGCGCGACCTGTTCATTCGCGTCAAAGTCCCGCTGTCAGAATCCGACCTGCGGTTGCCGTCCATCACGCCACTGTGGCCCGCCGCCAACTGGTATGAGCGCGAGGTGTGGGACCTGTTCGGCATCGACTTCGCCGGCCACCCCCACCTTACGCGCATCATGATGCCGCAGACCTGGCAAGGGCATCCGCTGCGCAAGGATCATCACGCCCGCGCCACCGAAGTGGACCCGTTCAGCCTGTCTCCGCACAAGCAACAGGTCGAGCAGGAAGCGCTGCGCTTCAGGCCCGAAGACTGGGGCATGGCCCGCGCCAGCGAGGAAAGTGAATTCCTGTTTCTCAATCTCGGCCCCAACCACCCCAGTGTGCACGGTGTGTTCCGTGTGGCACTGCAGTTAGATGGGGAGCGCATTGTGGATGCGGTGCCGGATATCGGCTACCACCACCGCGGCGCGGAAAAAATGGCGGAGCGCCAGGCGTGGCATAGCTATCTGCCCTACACCGATCGCATCGACTATCTCGGCGGGGTGATGAACAACCTGCCCTATGTGCTCGCGCTGGAACAGCTGGCGGGCATTGACGTGCCCGAGCGCGCGCAGACTGTGCGCATCATGCTGTGCGAATTTTTCCGCATTGCCAGCCATCTGGTGTTCTACGGCACCTTCGCCCAGGACCTAGGGCAGATGTCACCGGTGTTTTACATGTTCGAAGACCGGGAAAAACTGTTCGGTGTAATTGAGGCCATCACCGGCGGGCGCATGCATCCGTCCTGGTTCCGCATTGGCGGCCTGGCGCAGGACCTGCCCAACGGCTGGGAGCAGCGGGTGCGCGCCTTTATCGACTACCTGCCCGCCCGCCTGCAGGAATACGAGGGCATGGTGCTGCGCAACGCCATTGTCAGGAAGCGCTGCCGCGGCATCGGTGTTTACGATACGGCGGCGGCGCTGGAATGGGGCGTAACAGGCCCGGGGCTTCGCGCCACCGGACTGGCGTGGGACCTGCGCAAGCGCCGGCCCTACAGCGGCTATGAAAATTTCGAGTTCGACATTCCCGCCTTCGACGGCGGCGACAGCTACGACCGCTGCCGCGTGCGCGTGGAGGAAATGCACCAGAGCCTGCGCATTATCCGCCAGTGCCTGCAGCACATGCCCGCCGGCGATTACAAATCGGATCACCCGCTCACCACACCACCGCGCAAGGCGCGCACCATGGAAGATATCGAGACGTTGATCCAGCATTTTCTCAACAACAGCTGGGGCCCGGTGATGCCCGCCGGTGAGTGCTGCGTACCCGTCGAAGCGACCAAGGGCCTAAACAGTTATCAGATCATCAGTGATGGCAACACCACAGCCTACCGCAACCGCATTCGCACGCCCTCGTTCCCGCACCTGCAGATGATTCCACAAATGTGCCGCGATCTCAGCGTGTCGGACCTGATTGCCATCATCGCCAGTATCGACTTCGTCATGGCCGACGTGGACCGCTGAGGAGATGACCTTGGAACGGATTACCCCCGAACTCAGTACCGAAGAAATCCGCGATATCGACGCCGAGGCCGGGCACTACCCGCACAAAAGTGCGGTGCTACTGGAAGCGTTGCGCATCGTCCAGCAGCACAGGGGCTGGGTTTCCGACGGCAGCCTGCAGGCACTGGCAAGCTACCTCAAATGCCCCATCGCGGAGCTGGAAGCGCTGGCCACCTACTACCAGTTGATATTCCGCGAGCCGGTGGGAAAGCACGTGATCTACTGCTGCAACAGCGTCAGCTGCTGGATGCTGGGCGGCGACGGACTGCAAGCACATTTGCAGAACCGGCTGCAGATTTCCCCTGGCGAAAGCAGCCGCGACGGATTGTTTACCCTGCTGGAAACCCCGTGCCTGGGCGACTGCGACAGGGCGCCGGTGATGATGGTGGGCAGGGAGATGTATCGGCAACTGTCCCGGGAAACCCTGGACGCAATGCTCAGTGAATTGCGCGCGCGCGATGGACAACAACCCATGTCCGACCACCGGGAACAGTAAGATGCCCGGACTGGACCCCGGCCTGCGCACCCCACTTACCCGGAATATCCGCGGCGGCGACGCGGTGTCTCTTGATGCGTACCGCAAAGGCGGTGGCTACAGCGGACTGCAGGCAGCGCTGGAAATGGCGCCGAAAAATATCGTCGAACTAGTCAAGAGCGCGGGACTGCGGGGGCGCGGCGGCGCCGGCTTCAATACCGGACTCAAGTGGAGTTTTGTCCCCGACGCAGACCAGCACCCGGGGCCGCGCTACCTGATCTGCAATGCGGATGAAATGGAACCCGGAGCGTTCAAGGATCGCTATCTGATGGAGCGGGACCCGCATCTGCTTATCGAGGGGATGTTGATCGCCGCCCGCGCCATCGGCGCCGAGACCGCCTATATCTTTATCCGCGGCGAATACCATCTGGCGGCCGAGCGCCTGGCCCATGCCCTTCAGGAAGCGGTCAACGCCGGCCTGCTCGGCCAGCGCATCATGCAGCGGGAATTCTCCCTGCGGATTCACCTGCACCGCAGTGCCGGCAATTACATCTGCGGCGAGGAAACCGCGCTGCTCAATGCCCTCGAGGGCCGTCGCGCCATTCCCAGAGCCAAGCCGCCGTTTCCGCAGGTGAGTGGTCTGTGGGGAATGCCCACCGTGGTGAACAACGTGGAAACCCTGTGCAACCTGCCCTGCCTGCTGGCGCTGGGGGAGGACTGGTACCGCGGGCTCGGCCGAGAAAAAGACACAGGCAGCAAACTGTTCGGTGTGAGCGGACGGGTAAAACATCCGGGCCTATGGGAATTGCCGATGGGTACACCCATTCGCAAAATCATTGAGCAGCATGCGGGTGGCATGGCGCCCGGCTACCAACTGCGCGGATTTTTACCGGGGGGCGGCTCGACGGATTTTCTGTCTCCACGCCACCTGGATCTGGCGATGGACTACGATGTGATAGGCGAGGCCGGCAGCCGCCTCGGCACCGGCACGCTGATCGTGCTCGATGACCACACCTGTCCGGTCGCCATGGTGTTGAACCTGCAGCGTTTTTTTGCGCGGGAGTCCTGTGGCTGGTGCACGCCCTGTCGCGACGGGCTGCCATGGGTAGTGGAAATTCTGCAGCGTATCGAAAGTGGACTCGGCGAAAAACGCGACCTGGTCCTGCTGCGGGAACTGGCGCGACGTATGGGGCCGGGCACCACATTCTGCGCGCTGGCACCCGGTGCGGCCGAGCCGCTGCAGAGCAGCCTGAAATTATTTTTGCGGGATTATGTCGCGCATATCGTACAGCGCGGCTGTCCCTATCGACACAGCGCAAAGCCCGCTGCCGAGCCACTGTGCGAACACTGAAATGCCGCTGACACTGCGGCAGGCATTTTTACAATAAGCGCAAGTCGTTACAGGAAGTCGTCAAAGCGAATCGTAAACAAGCTTCGAACGGACCGGACACACCGGTGCAATGCTCAAGGCAGGGAATGCCCAAGCCATGGCAACGATAACAATAGATAATCGACAGTATGAGGTAGACGACGGGCAGAACCTGCTCAGTGCCTGCCTGAGCCTGAAAAAAAATCTGCCCTATTTCTGCTGGCATCCGGCGCTGGGTTCCGTCGGCGCCTGCCGCCAGTGCGCGGTGGTGCTCTTCAAAGACGCCGACGACCAGCGCGGCACGCTGGTGATGAGCTGCATGACGCCGGTCAAGGATGGCGCTATCTATTCCATCGACGCGCCCACTGCGCAGGATTTCCGTGCAGGCATCATCGAAAATCTGATGACCAACCACCCCCACGACTGCCCGGTGTGCGAGGAAGGCGGCGAGTGCCATCTGCAGGACATGACGCTGATGAGCGGACATACCCAACGCCGCTTTCAAGGTCGCAAGCGCACGCACAACAATCAGTATCTCGGCCCGTTCATCAACCATGAAATGAACCGCTGCATCACCTGTTATCGCTGCGTGCGCTTCTATCGCGATCACGCCGGCGGCACGGACCTGCAAGC
This sequence comes from Microbulbifer harenosus, assembly GCF_005771435.1. GTDB lineage: Bacteria > Pseudomonadota > Gammaproteobacteria > Pseudomonadales > Cellvibrionaceae > Microbulbifer > Microbulbifer harenosus. Next base: position 238,342 of record NZ_VANI01000002.1, on the reverse strand, counting down.
GCTGGGGCGCAATCATCAGGTGTATTTTGGACGTCAGGAGGACGGCCTTTTGGACAACGGATTCAGCGGCAACCTGGTGGAGGTCTGCCCCACCGGTGTATTTACGGATAAAACCTACAGTCGTCACTACGTCCGCAAATGGGATCTGCAGACCGCGCCCTCGGTGTGCGAACACTGCGCCGTCGGCTGCAACACCGCGCCGGGAGCGCGCCGCGATGGCAAAGGGGATCCGCGCCAGCTGCGCCGGGTGACCAACCTTTTCCATCGCCAGATCAACGGCTATTTCCTGTGTGACCGCGGACGCTTCGGCTATGAATACGCCAACAGTGCCGCGCGCATCTACACGCCGCAGGCGGCGCTTACGCAGCCGCTGATTCAGACCACTGCCGGCTCAGCAAAGGTTCATCAGTCTCTGTCACCCGCGGACGCGGTGGCACGACTGGCGGTGACCATCGCGCAGATGCGCAGCGGCAACCGGCGCGTCATCGGCATAGGTTCCAGCCGCAGCTCTCTCGAAAACAACTTTGCATTGCAGACCCTGGTGGGTCGCGAACATTTTTATGCGGGACTGGATGAGCGCAGCCTCGCGCTGCTCAAGCTGGTCGACCGTATCCAGCGCGACCCGCGTGTTCACTCGCCGGGCACCCCGGAGATTGAACGGGCCGACATGGTGATCGTGCTGGGTGAAGACATTGCCGACACCGCGCCGCGCATTGCACTCGCCGTACGGCAGGCCGCGCGCAGCGCACAGATAGCGCGCGCCGGAGAACTGAAAATACCCGCATGGCAGGACGATTCCGTGCGCCAGCTCACCGGTATTCGCACGCCGCTGCTGGTCGCGAGCGCAGAGCGCACCGATCTCGACGACATTGCCAGCTGCCGTGTACGGGCGGCGCCCGAACAGATGGTGGCACTGGCCGATGTGCTGGCACAGGCGCTCACCGCGGAATCCGGAGAAATCCACGCACCGGATATCGCCGGACTGGACACGGGCGAATTCACTGCGCTGGTCGAACAGCTGAAACAGGCCCGACACCCGGTGATCGTATCCGGCTGCGGACTGCAGTCGCAGGAGCTGTTGCAGGCCGCGGCGCGACTCGCCTTTGCCGTCGCCGGCCACAAAGAAGCAAATCACCGCCAAACAGACAGTCGCGAAGCCCGTGCCGCACTGTATCTCGCCTGCCCCGAAGCCAACAGCCTGGGTCTGGCGCAACTCTGCGATGCCCGGCAAAACCTGAATCAGCTGCACCGCGAACGGCAATCAGAGCATACGCCGCAGCCGACGACCCTGCTGGTGATGGAAGCCGATCTCTACCGGCAGCTACCCGCGTCTGTCGCCGATCAGCTGTGCGCCGGTGTCGATGAAATCATCCAGCTGGAAATCGTGCACAACCGCACCAGTGCGCGCGCCGACCTGATACTGCCCGCCGCTGCCACACCGGAGTACGAGGGCACGCTGGTGAACAGCGGCGGCCTCGCCCAGCGCCACTATGCGGTATACGAGGGTTCCGGATGGATTCAGGCCAGCTGGCGTTGGCTCGCCGATGCCGCCGCAGCCAGCGGGGAACTTGCTGGCGCGGAGCTTTCCGGAGACGAGGAGACACACGCGCGACTGCAGTCGCTGGCCCGGTGGCGGCATGTAACCCAACTGAGTGTGGCGCTGGCGGAATCGTACCCGGAACTGGCACCGCTGGCCGAGCTGGGACCGGACTGGGACCAGACCATTGAGGGTCAGAAGACAGCGCGCCAGCCTCACCGCTACAGCGGCCGTACCGCCATCCAGGCGGAGCGCCAGGTCGCCGAGTACAAGCCATTGCCGGACGACGATGCCCCTATGGCGTTTTCCATGGAGGGCATTCAGTTCGCCTGCCAGTCGCCGCTACAAGCCAACAACTGGGCGCCCGGCTGGAACTCCAATCAGGCAATCCACTGCTACCAGCCCAAACCGGGGGCCGCGCGCCTGGGGCACAGCAGCGGGCAACCGCTCGCCCGCAAAGCGGTGGTGTTCCACTCCGACTCGGCCGCTGGCGATGCAGCGCGGCCCACTGCCGATCCAAGCGACGGCTTCCGGATTTTGCCGCTCTATCGCATGTTCGGCTCCGGCGAACTGAGTAACTACGCCGGCGCCATTGCCTCCGTCACCGAGGAGCCGTTCGCGGTCTTCCACCCGCAAGACCTAGAGTTGCTGTCGCTGACTGCGGGACAACAGATTGCGATTACCGAAAGCGGTGACCGCTGGCAATTGCTCGCCAAGGTATCCGATACCATTCCGCGGCACTGCATCGGCGTCAGTACAGGCTTTACGCAAATGGCCTCCATTCCCGGTGCGTATATAGAGCGCGAACAGATCGCGCCGGGAGACGCCTGAGCGTGAATACCGGCCATGCAGATATCGCCATGACACTGCTGAACATATTTGGCGTGCTCACCACTGCGGTGCTGTTGACGGCGCTGCTCACCTGGGGAGAGCGCCGGCTGCTCGGCTTCTGGCAGGACAGACCGGGCCCCAACCGGGTGGGACCGTTCGGCCTGATGCAGGTGGTGGCGGACATGATCAAGCTGTTCTTCAAGGAGGATTTCATTCCGCGCTTCGCCGATGCACCGGTGTTCCTACTGGCACCCACCATTGTTATGGCAACCACGCTACTGGCGTTTGTGGTGGTGCCCTTCAGCCCCGCCGTTGGCGTCATCGACATGCATATCGGATTGCTGTTCTTTTTGGCGATGAGTGCACTGGCGGTGTACAGCGTTGTACTCGGCGCCTATGCCTCCGGTAACAAATATGCCCTGCTCGGCGGTCTGCGCGCGGCGGCGCAGACCGTGAGCTACGAAGTGTTTATGGGGCTGTCATTGATGGGCGTGGTGATGCTCGCCGGCAGTTTCGATCTGCGCAGCATCGTGATGGCCCAGGAAAATGGCTGGTTCCTGCTGCCGCAAATGCTCGGCTGCGCGATATTTCTGGTGGCGGGCATCGCGGAAAGTCACCGGCTGCCGCTGGATCTGCCCGAGGCGGAGCATGAGTTGACCGCGGGATTTCATACCGAGTATTCGGGAATGAAATTCGGCCTGTTCTTCGTCGGCGAATACCTTTCCATCCTTTTGATCTCCGCACTGGTCACCACCCTGTTCCTGGGCGGATGGCTGGGTCCGTGGCTGCCACCCTTGGTCTGGTTTGCACTGAAGACATTTGCACTGGTGTGCCTGTTTATTTTGCTGCGCGCGGCGTTGCCGCGGCCCCGTTACGATCAACTGATGGCATTCGGCTGGAAGGTGATGCTGCCGCTGGCGCTGCTCAATCTGGTCGTCACCGGAAGCGTACTGATATGGCGGGGATGAAATAGAAATGATCAGTATTCTTCGCAGCCTGTGGCTGGTCTTCCGTCATTTGTTTACGCGTCGGGTCACGGTGGAGTATCCGGAGGAAATGCCGTATCTGGCGCCGCGCTACCGCGGGCGTATTGTGCTGACCCGCGATCCGGACGGTGACGAGCGCTGCGTCGCCTGCAATCTCTGTGCGGTTGCCTGCCCACCGGACTGCATTTCCCTGCAAAAAATGGAGGATGCCGATGGCCGCTGGCGGCCGGAATTTTTTCGCATCAATTTCTCCCGCTGCATCATGTGCGGCCTGTGCGAGGACGCCTGCCCCACCTACGCCATACAGCTGACACCGGATTTTGAAATGTGCGAATACGATCGCCAGAACATGGTGTACGAAAAAGAAGACCTGCTGATCAATGGCCCCGGAAAATACCACGAATACAGTTTTTACCGGCATGCCGGCAAAACAGTATCGGGGAAAGCAAAGGGCGAGGCGGCAGGCGAAGCAAAGCCGGTGAATGTCAAAAGCCTCAACCTTTAAACACAGCTCAAAGGTGCGGCCAGATGGAACTTGTGTCTTTTTATATTTCCGCATTGATTGCACTGATGGCCAGTCTGCTCGCGGTCATCAGCAGAAACGCGGTGCACGCCTTGTTGATGCTGATTGTGTCACTGCTGGCCGTCGCGTGTATTTTTTATCAGATCGGCGCGCCCCTGGCGGCGGCGCTACAGGTCATCGTCTATGCCGGCGCCATTCTGGTGCTGATGGTCTTCGTGATCATGATGCTGAACCAGGGCAAGGCCGCCGTCGATCAGGAAACCCAGTGGCTGGCCAGGGAAAACTGGTTGGCCCCGGCGTCACTGGCCGGTGCGCTGCTGGTGATGATGCTGTATTTGCTCTGGGATTCTGCTAGCCGCGGGGCTGCTGCCCGGTCGGTATCCGCCGCCGAGGTGGGACTCGCCATGTACAGTAAATATCTGCTGGTCGTGGAGCTTGCCTCCTTCGTATTGCTGGCGGGCCTGGTCGGCGCATTTCATCTGGCCCGGCGGCACACTGCGGATAGCGCGGCAAGCACAAATAACGCGGCAAGCACAGAGAGCGTGAAAAGTGCGCGGGGTGTCCGGTGAATGCGCAAGCAATCGCGGCACAGTCTGCAGAATCCCTGCAGCAGATTCCCTTGAGCCATGGCCTGGCACTCGCCGCGGCGCTGTTCTGTGTCGGCGCGGTGGGCATGCTGATCCGGCGCAATATCCTGTTCACGCTGATGAGCCTGGAAATCTGCACCAACGCCGTGGCACTGGCATTCGTCGCCGCCGGCGCCCACTGGGGCAATCCGGACGGCCAGGTGATGTATGTCTTTGTAGTTACCCTCGCTGCCGCGGAGGTGGCAATTGCTCTCGCGCTGGTACTGCTGTTCTACCGCCGCCACCACACCCTGGACATCGATCAGCTGGCCGCCATGAGAGACTGAAATGCAGGAACCTTCATGTCCGCACTGACCGTACTCATCGCAGGGTTTCCGCTGCTCGGTTTCCTGTGCCTGGCATGCGCGCCACTGCTGATTCGCCGGCCGCTGTCAGAAAGCGCGAGCGCAATCATCGGGGTGGGTTCTGTGGCCTTGTCCGCGGTGGCGTGGGCGATACTCGCAACACACCATGCTTCCCCGGCTTATGTCCATTTGTGGCAATGGGTCTCGCTGCCGCCACTGCGCGTCGACTTTGCGCTGTATGTGGATGCGCTGACCATCACCATGCTCGGCGTGATCACCGGCGTGGGCTTGCTGATCCACCTGTTCGCCGCGGGTTACATGCGCGGCGATGACGGCTATCGGCGTTTCTTCGCCTACCTGAACCTGTTTGTCGGCGCCATGGCGCTGTTGGTCATGGCCGACAATCTGGTGCTGCTCTATCTGGGCTGGGAACTGGTGGGGCTGTGCAGCTTCCTGCTGATCGGATTCTGGTACCGGAATCCGGAAAATGCCCGCGCCGCCGGCAAAGCGTTTCTGATGACCCGTATCGGCGATACCGCGCTGTTGATCGGCATCATCGCCCTCTTCTGGCAAACCAATACGCTGGGCATCCAGGCCGCGATGGCCGCACTGCAAGACCCCGGCCACAATGACCGGATGCTGGCGATCTGTGCACTCTTGCTGCTTGCCGGTGCGGTGGGGAAATCCGCGCAGATTCCGTTGCAGACCTGGTTGCCGGATGCCATGGCCGGCCCCACACCGGTAAGCGCGCTGATCCACGCTGCCACCATGGTTACCGCCGGGGTGTATCTGATCGCGCGCTGCCACGCGCTGTTTCAAAGCTCGGCGATGGCCATGCAGACCGTGGCGATTATTGGCACCGCCACGTTACTGGTGGCCGGAAGCAGCGCACTGGTGCAGACCGACATCAAGCGTGTGCTCGCCTATTCGACCATCAGCCAACTGGGATACATGTTCGCGGCGCTCGGTGCCGGCGCTTTTTCCGCCGCCATCTTTCACCTGGTCACCCACGCATTCTTCAAGGCACTGCTGTTTCTGGCGGCGGGTGCGACTATCCTGCGCGTACGCCACAAGCAGTCCCTCGATGCCATGGGCGGTCTGGCGCGCAGACTGCCGTTCCTGTGTGCCTGTTTCGGTGTCGGCTGCGCCAATCTGGCGGCACTGCCACTGACCGCGGGATATTTCAGCAAGGAACACCTGCTGCTGGCCATCTGGCACAACCAGCCGCCGTGGCTGTGGTGGTGCGCACTCATTGGCGCGGCAATAACGGGCATGTACAGCTTCCGTATTTTCTATCGGATTTTTTTCGGGCCCGTAAAAGCCAACGATATTTCGCGATTGCCGCCAGCGGCGACGCGCTGGCAGATGGGCGTGCCGCTTGTTGCACTGGGCCTGCTGGCACTGGCTGGTGGCTGGATCGCACCGCCGCTGGAGAGCATTTTCGTTGATGCGCATGCCGAGCCAGCATCACTTGTGGTTGGCATTGCCGGCACGCTTGCGACCCTGTTGGGTATCGCCCTCTGCTGGTGGTTTCTGGCGCGGCGTCCCGGGTCGCAAGCACTTGGACTGTGTCGGGAATTCTTACGGCAAGGCTGGGGATTCGATGCGTTGTATCAACGGCTTTTTGTGCGTCCGGTTTTGTGGATCAGTCGCGTCAATCGCGGCGACATCGTCACCCAGATCTATCGCGGTATCAGCGCACTCAGCCTCGGCGCCAACCAGTTCCTGTCACGCGCGCAGAATGGGACCTTGCGCTGGTATATGGCGACACTGCTCGCCGCCACCTTGCTGTTACTGCTTGTGGTCCACGCACTTGCCAGGGTGTCGGGCCCGTGACGCTGCTGTGGCTTTTGGCTCTGTTGATTCTGGGGGGCGGACTTTCCTGGGCGGGTGAGAATCTACGGCGCGGCTGCGGCCATTGGATCGCGCTCACTGTACTCGCGATCGCAATCCTCCTGCTGGGCCGCTACCTGCCGCAGGCACTGGATGTTCTGGCCGCGGAACCTAAGCCACAGACACTGTGGTGGGATCACATCCGTGTGCCCTGGATACCGCGATTCGGTATTTCGTTTACCCTCGCCATCGACGGCCTCGGATTCCTGATGCTGGCACTCACGTTACTGTGTGGACTTTTCGGGCTGGTGATGACCTGGCGAGAGATTCGCCGACGGACCGGCTGCTATCTCGCCAATTATCTGTGGACACTTGCCGGCGTGGTCGGTGTTTTCTGTGCCCAGGACCTGTTCCTGTTCTTCTGCTTCTGGGAAACCATGCTGGTTCCCATGTTGTTACTGATCGCCATCTGGGGGCACGAGCAGCGTACCCGTGCGGCCATCCAGTTTTTCATCTTCACCCAGGCCAGCAGCCTGCTGCTGCTGGCCGCCATCGTTGGCAGCACCCTCGTGCATTACCAGATGTCGGGAAGCGTCAGTTTTTCGCCGCAGCAACTCACGGCAACACTCCACACGCAATTTGCGGAAACCCCCTACGCCTATTGGCTGATGCTGGGCTTTTTTATTGCATTTGCGGTAAAGCTACCGGCGATCCTCGTTCATACCTGGCTGCCGGACGCGCATACCCAGGCGCCGACGGCAGGCAGTGTGCTGCTCGCCGCTATTCTGCTGAAAACCGGCGCCTACGGGCTCATTCGCTTTACCCTGCCATTGTTTCCCGCGGCCAGCACCGCGTTCTCGCCCGTAGCCATGGCGCTGGGTGTGGCGGGCATTCTCTATGGCGCGCTGATGGCATTCTCGCAAACCGACATCAAACGCCTGATTGCCTATTCCAGCGTCAGCCACATGGGCTTTGTGTTACTCGGCATTTACGCACTCAACAGCATCGCGCTGCAGGGCGCGGTGGCGCAGATGGTTGCCCACGGGCTCAGCACGGCGGCGCTGTTCGGTATTGCCGGCAGCCTGCAGCATCGCCTGCACAGCCGCGACATCAATGACGTGCGCGGCATCTGGCAAACGATGCCCGCGCTCGCCGCCGTGTTCCTGTTTTTTATTGTGGCCGCGATGGGATTGCCGGGACTGGCGAATTTCGTTGGCGAATCACTGGTATTGATCGGCACCTATGCGCGGTTTCCGTGGTTCAGCGCGCTGGCAGCTGTAGGCCTGATCGGCGCTGCAATCTATGGTCTGAAACTGGTGGTGCGTGTGCTGTTCGGTCCGCCACCGGCGGTCCGGGAAGCCAGCGACGCGACAATGGGGTCTTCAGGGTTAATGGATCTCAGGCGTCGCGAGCTGTTTGCCCTGCTGCTGCCGTTGCTATTGCTGGTATGGATTGGCCTGTATCCACAGCCGCTGCTGCGCCAGTCCGCGGGCTGGAGCAACCTGCTGGCCACCTACTTCACAGCACCTGCTGCGGATGGCGACAAGGCCGCATCCTTACAAGGAGCCGCGCCGTGAGCCTGCGCGACTTCATCGCCCTGTCACCACTGCTGATCGTTGCCACCGGCGCCCTGGTCCTGCTGTTGCAACTGGCATTTGTACGCAGCCACAGGGCGGCGTTCGCCACATTCCTGCTGACGCTTGCGGCCGCCAGTGTCGACGGCTGGATCCGATTGCCCGCAGTGGAGCAGGCGACGGCAGTTACCACGCTGCTGCGCGTGGACCGCTTCAGCCTGTTTTTCTGCCTGCTGTTTTTCTTCACCTCTGCGGTCTGCGGGGGGCTGGGGTACCGGTATCTGCGCGCCCGACTGACCGGCAATCGCGGGACTTCCACAACGCTCTCCTCTTGCCCGTCTAGCTCGTCTTGCGGTGAATTCTATTTTTTTGTGCTGTTGGCAACACTGGGGGCCTGCACGCTGGTCTCCAGCCAGCACTTCGCCAGCTTTTTTCTGGCACTGGAACTCATCAGCCTGTCTCTCTACCCGCTACTCGCCTTTCCGGTGCCATTGGCAAAGTGGGGGGCGGGGCGCGATGTATCCAATCGCGAAGCGGCGCTGTCGCTGGAATCCGGCATCAAATACCTGATCACTTCTGCCCTGGCGACGGCGCTCGCGCTGTTTGGTATCGCATTGATGTATGCCGCAACGGGCAATCTACAGTTCTCCTCCATGGATTTTTCCCGCGGCGAATCTGCGCTTCTTATCGGCGGTTTTGCGCTGCTGTTGGCCGGAGTCGCGTTCAAACTCTCGCTGGTTCCGTTTCACGTCTGGACCGCGGATGTTTACGAGGGCGCGCCGACACCAGTAACTGCATTTATTGCAACACTGGGGAAAACGGCATTACTGGCCATCCTGTTGCGCCTGTTCAGCGAATTCTCCGTGCATATTCTGGAAACATCGGTGGCGATGATTTCCCTGCTGGCGGTTGCCAGCATGCTCGGCGGCAATCTGCTGGCCCTGCGCCAGCGGAATGTAAAGAGACTGCTGGCCTACAGTGCCATTGCCCATATGGGGTATTTTCTGGTGGTCTACCTGGTGATTGATCGGGGCATTGCCCGGGAGGCGACGATCTACTATCTGGTTGCCTACACGGTAACGACGCTGTGCGCATTTTCCGCCGTGAGCCTCATCGACGACGCGGCACTTAGCGATGTGTCGAACCCACAAGTCACAACTGGCGACGACCGCAATCCTTTTCAACAGTCCTTCTATCGGGGCCTGTTCTGGCGCTCGCCCACCCTGTCGCTGTGCCTTGCAGCCGCCCTGCTCTCTCTGGCAGGAATCCCGTTCACCGTAGGCTTTATCGGCAAGTTCTATCTGATTACTGCGGCCCTGGATGGGCAATTATGGGGGCTGCTTGGTGCTTTGATTGTTGGCAGTGCACTGGGACTTTTTTACTACTTGCGCCTGTTGCTGACACTGGTGGAAGCCCCGCCAATCGCGTCAGGCCAGACCGCAGGAGTGAGGGTGGTTGTCGATCAACCACATACCTCTGCTGAACCTGCCGCGCGGAACAATCCACTGCTTATCTCGCGCTCCGGCCTTGGTCTACTGTTGCTACTGACCGCACTGTTGTTGATTTTTGGCATTTATCCGCAGATGTTGATCAACGGTATTAACGCACTGTGAGCACGCAGTCACCCCCGGCAAACCCGGAATCTCCGCCCCGGGGTTTTCAGAAAACTATAATCCTATTGTTAACCAGACAGGCGTAGCGATGAAAACATTCAAACAGGCGCACGAAGTGCTCAGGGATGCCCAGAAATTTCATCTGGATATGGCAGGGATATATCGGAATCTTCTAAGCAAAACCGACGACAAGCGCACCCAGTTGCTCCTCAAGCACCTGCACGAGCACGAGCTGCGCATGGCCAATAATCTGAAAGATTACGGTGCGGTCGCCCAGCATAAGGTCATGCAGACCTGGCTGCAGTACACTCAGGAAGAATCCGCAAGTCACCTGGTGGACAGTCTCCACTTGAGTGAAAAACCCAGCATTGAGGAAATCAACGGCCTCGGGCAGGAAATTGACCAATACTTTTCCAAGCTCTATGACTCGGTCTATGAAAGTATCGAATCAGAAGAGGTCAAAGAGGTGTTCAAGAATCTGAAGCAGATCCAGGACAAGGAGAGAATTGCGCTCTCCAAAGCAACGAACTCCCTGTGGGATATGTAACTTGCCTGTGGGCCAGGTAAAGTCATAAAAGGTAGCCAGACGATCTCGCGTGGGGCTTCGCTGCGGCGAAATCCCTTACCGCCGGGCGAGCCTCAAAACCTGAAGTGAACGTCCCCAAACACGCTTCTCGGATCGCCGATAAAATACCGGTCGCCCCCCGCCAGACTCGAATAATCCGCGCGCTCCGCGTAGTCCACATTCGCCAGGTTATTCACCCGCAATCCCAGATGGATTCGCGGTGTAGCCCGATGCCGCAACCGCAGATGCAGCAGGTCGTGGCCGCGGTAACGGTGGGCATTTTCGATATCGGTGTAGTAGCGGCCCATGGACTGGAACTGCAGTTCAATCCGGGTTTGTTCCTGCGGATGCCACTCCAGCGTCAGGCCGTGCATATTGCGCGGTGCAGTGTCGATGTCGTTGCCGCGGGTTTCAATCAGCGCGTCACTACCGGGTTCGCTGACGTTGTTGGTGTAGAGGTGGCGGGCATAGGTTCCAGCCAAAGTTAGTGCCCACTGCGGGGCGAGCGCCCACTGCAACTCGTATTCCACGCCGTAATGCCGGGTGTTTCCGTCACTCAGGTTCAGGCGCTCGGACGACTGGAAAATCACATCGGACTTTTCCATGAAAAAGCCGGTCAGGCTGAAACGTGAGTATTCACTTTGCTTCACAAGGCCCAGCTCAACACTGTCGATGGATTCAGCATCCAGATCCGCGACAGTCTGCCCGCTCTGCAATCGGTACAATTCCGCCGCCTGCGGAGCGCGGAAACCGTGCGCGAGGCGCAGGCTGGTGGACAGGGTTTTGTCCACTTCGTGAATCAGGCCTGCATTAAAGGAGAAATTGGAAAACCGGTCCCTGCGGTCCTCCGGGCGGCTGTAGCGGCAACCCGGTGCACCGGTATATCCATTGATGCACAGACTGCCATCCTCCGCGGTATCGCCGGCCCGCATGTGATTGTCGTAATCGTAGCGCAGGGATTCCCAGCGGCTGCCGAACATGAACCGACTGCGCTCCGCAAGCTGCCATTCCAGGCTGGAGAATGCCGCAAAGACCTGGGCGATCACGTCGTAATCGTAATGACGCCCAGCGGGAAAGGAGGAAAAACCACCGGCCTGGGTCTGCCGCAGCCAGCCATTGGTCCGCTCCAGGTCAACACCGCTCAGCAGACTCACACGCTCATTCAGCGCGCGATCATAGGAGGTCTGGACACCCACGCCCCGTTGGCCGTTTTCCTCAAGCGGCGTGCCCGGCAGGAAATGCATCAGAAACGTCATGTCGGTGTAGCGGGCATAAGGGGTGATCTGCCAGTGATCGCCACCGGAGGTGGTGTACTCAAGGCGCGACTGTATGCGTGCGGACCGGCTATCGCGGAAGGCTTCCGGGTTCGGGTTTTCGCGTTTGCGACCGGCGTCTTTGTAGGCATCCAGTCCGCTGACGTAGCCGGCGGTTTCCTGATTGAGATTGCTGAGGTTTAACAGCGTACGCGCATTCCATTGTTGCCCGCGGTAATCGTGGCGGGCGCTGAACTGCTGCTGGTCGTAACCGGAATCGGTTTTATAACCACCGTCGCGGCTGCCAGTGAATCCGACTCGGATGCCGCTGCGCCCAACGGTGTCGCTGAAGCCTGTGAAGATACGGCGGTAGTCATTGGCACCGTGTTCAATACTGAGTGTTCGCTCACCACGGTCTGCGGGGGCGGCGCTCAGCAGACGGATGACACCGTGCTGGGCATCGGAGCCGTACAGCACGCTGGCGGGTCCACGCAGTACCTGTACGCTGCCCGCCTGGGAAAGTGGCAGATCAGACAGCTGATTGACGTTGCAGAATCCGGTACCGCGCACTGGAATATCCCCTTCCAGTACCGCGAAAGCACCGCAACTGCCGGCGCCGCTCAGTACCGGTGAACGGATCGCGGTGAGGTGTTCCTGACCGTTACCGCGGCTGATCCAGATACCGGGAAGACCGTTGAGCAATTCGGACGGGTGAGTGGGCGCTCGCTGTACGATGACGCTCGCAGTAAGCGCGGACAGTGCTGTTTCGTCCGCAGTTGCGGCTTTGTGTGTCGGCGTGCCGGTTACCTCCACCGACTCCACCCCAATTGCCGGAACTTGCCGGCGGGTTTCCTGCGAGGTGCTTGAAAAGGCAGGGAGTGATAATGCACTGGAAAATAAACCCGAAATCGCGCCAAACCAGCACAGGGTTGCCGACTGCTTGGCGATGCTCCGCCGCCGCTTCCGATAAATCTTCACAGTGTGGTGGGCGCGGCGAAGTAGTCCATGGAATAGTTGACGCGCTCCTCCACGTTTTTTTCCAGCTGCTCCAGGGTCATCGATTCGATATGTTCCAGGCGGGTGCGCAGGCCGATGCCGTTGGCAATCTGGATAGCGAGGCCGGGGCGCGCATTGGCTTCCAGCAACAGCGGACCGCGCTTGCGGTCGAGCACAATATCGCAGCCCAAATAACCGAGACCCGTCATTTCATAACAGCTCGCGGCCAGGCTGACGAGATCCTTCCAGCCCGGCACTTCAAGATCTGAAAACGGCATTTGGGTATCAGGGTGAATATCCACCCGCAAACCGCGCTGCACCGCATGGGAGGCCTTGCCGGTGGCGAGATCAATACCCACCCCCACAGCGCCCTGGTGCAGATTGGCTTTGCCATCGGAGTCGTGGGTGGAACAGCGCAGCATGGCCATCACCGGAAAGCCGCGAAACACGATAACGCGAATATCCGGCACACCCTCGAAGGAGTATTTGTCGAATACCGGATCGAAGTCCACCAGTGCCTCGATCATGACCCGGTCCGGTTTACCGCCGAGACTATACAGGCCGCTGTGGATGTTGCTGATATGGCGCTGGATATCCAGGGCAGTCACTTTGCTGCCGGAGGGTTTGACATAGTCTTCACCGTCGCGCCCGACAATCACCAGAATACCCTTGCCACCGGAGCCGCGCGCCGGCTTGATCACGAACTGCTGCAGCGGCTCGATCACCTGCATAATACGTTTGCGGGTAGGTTGGGTTTCAAACGCGGCGATCAGGTCCGGCACCGGAATGCGATAGCGGCGCGCAGCGCGCTTGGTGTTGAGTTTGTCGTCGACAATCGGGTATTTATCGCGGTCGTTATAGCGGGCGATGTAACGCACATTGCGCGCGTTCATGCCCAGCACCCCGAGCTTACGCAATCTGAACGGCGACACCAGGCCGCCGCGAAAAAATGGCGGTATCCGCAAAGCGGGCAATCGGAATTGCATCAGCGCACCAGCTGGCGGAAGCGCGCCAGTTCACCCAGGCGGTAACCGGTGTAGTTACCGATGATCATCACCAAGGCGAGCAGTACCAGCAGCAGCTCCGGGAAATTGAAGGTCCAGTGCTCGACGTAGCGGTTGGTCATCACCCACCACGCGAGCACCGCCACCAGGAGGCTGCCACCGGCCTGTATCACCACTTCGTAGGGGCCGTCCTCTTCCCACAGGATGGACATGCGTTCGATCGTCCAGGCGAGAATGATCATCGGGAAGAAGGTCACCGTCAGTGCCTGCTCAATGCCGAGTTTGAAACTGACCACACTGATGGCGCCCATCAATATCACCACCGTGATCACCACCGCGGCGATCCTCGCCACAAGCAGCAGATTGAGCCGGCTGAGATAGAAGCGCACCCACAGGCCGAGAATCAGAATCAGCACGAAGATGGACAAACCGGTGATCAGCTGGGTTTCGATAAAGGCGATGGCGAGCAGCACCGGCATGAAGGTACCGGATGTGCGCAGGCCGACGAAAACCCGCAGCAACACCACCACCAGAGCGCCCACCGGCACCAGCAGGATCAGTTTGAAGATACTCTGCTGCTCAATGGGCAGACTGTAGATGGAGAAATCCACCAGCGCTTCTTTTTCCTGGCTGGTGCTGAGCATGGCGACATCCCGCGCAGGCACGTCATTGGAAATCACTGAGAAGGTCACGCCGGAGTTGCGCCCACCTTCCACGTCCAGCAGGCTCTTGCCGCCGCGCTGCCAGATGAAAAAGTTCTTCGGGACTCCGGGGGCGCCACTGGTAGGTTCGAACACCACCCAGCGCTCGCCATCGTAGATTTCCAACAGTTCTTCCGGGTCGAGACGGCGGCGGTCATCTTCAAGATACAGCCCGCGAATCCGGTGCGCCGGGATATCCGCCGCCGCCAGCACCAACAACGCGACATCCACAAAGTTGCTGTCTTTGTAGTAGCCAAAAATCAGGTTGCGGTCCTGGTTGCGGGTGTCCGCCAGCGCCAGCAGCAGCTCGGAGGTAAAGGTGGAAACATCGGATGAGCGCGCGCGGCCGGCCTCCACCAGAGAGTAAATCGCCTGGCGCACCGCTTCCTGCTCGCGCGCGCCCAGCAGCGGCTTCTCTACTTCGGTACTGAGATCCAGGGACTGCTCCAGCGCAGCACCCGGTGTCTGGTGGACATCCAGCTGATAGAACAGCGACTGCGGGCCGGATGCCTGCCGCTTGGACCAAACCGCACGGTGCTCATCGTCTTCGTGAATGATGTTGAAGCCGTAACCGGAAGAGCTGAACGTTTCTCCCAGCACGGCCATATTGCGCTGTGAGCGCGGCAGCGTGAGTGCGGCCTTGACCGGCCCGCCGTCGGCATCAAATCCGACTTTGGCCTCGATGGTCCACACGGTGCGGTATTCACCGGGCAACAGAGGAAAACCCAGTGCGAAGTGTTTGTAGATGGTGAGACCGGCGCCCAGCACGGTGAGCAGCGCGGCGAGAATATAGACCTGAGCCCGTGGCGACATTCGCCATTCCCCGATTGTTGTTGGATGCAGCAAGTGTACTGTGCCGTTAAACGCGCAGCAGTACACTAATGGCCGCGTATTCTTGCCGAGTACCAGTACTTGCGCCAGTACTCCGCCCACATTTTCGGGCAATAAAAAAAGATTTACTTACTCACTGATGGAGCTGTCGGCTGCCCTTGCACCTGCTTGCGGCTCACATCCACAACCGCAGCATCTTTGAGAAAGTTGCGTCCCACCAGCAATGGGAATTCAAACTCGCCACCCTCAACCAGATTCACTTCCACCATATGCGTGACCTCGCCCACCGTCAGACTCATATCGACGATGGGGCGGCGCTGCCGGTCAAAGCCAGGGCGCGCAACGCGCACGTGGCGCTTGATAGGGAGCTCGATCTGCTGTGGCTCACCTTCGGTGCCATCCGCCAGGCTGAAGCGCACCCACTCGCTGCCATCACGCTCAAACCGGGTCAGCTCCTGTACATTGAGGGCGCAGGTGGCAGCACCGGTATCCACCAGCGCCTTCAGGCGAACACCACCCGGTTCAACAGTAAAGACCTCTTCTGAGCCCAGTACCAGTTTGCCCTTAGCGACCGGCACTTCGATCACGCGCTCCAGCTTGCGCTCGACAACCCGCTCGACCACCTGCACCTCGGGCTCGGCACACACGACGGCCTCGACGGAGGGGCAGAGGCTGGGATCAAAGGAAGCGGGCGTCGGCGACGGCGGCACTTCCTCCGCCGCGGGCTCGGGAGTGGCATTAGGAGCCAAGACCTCACAACCAGTCAGCAGTTGCGCGACCAATAAATAGGAAAATATGGGTAAAAACCGCATCTGTTTATTACTACCTTAGGGGCGGGGCGACCGGCCCTGAGCTTGTTATCGGGCATTTATCCTGGCGGCATGAAATCCGGGCCGTCCGTGGAACCCGTTTTTTGCAAACTGCGCATACTACCGTATCCACTTTGTCTCTGCATCGCGACTGCGACGCAGAGCACATTTCTGGCGGACAACTGCCGCTAACCGACCGGAATCGGTGAAGGATAGTCTCCGGCAATGTGCGAGACGAGATGGTACCAACTGGTCACAATCATTCAAGCGCCAATTCCCGGCATCCAAAGACGGTTGGCAACAAACAACCGGGACCGGGTCGCAGCGATCACCCCTTTGCCAAGCGGGCATCTATCTCTTCCAGCTTGCGGGTAAGCCCCGCCACTTTGAGATCGCTGCCACGAAAAAATTCCTCCGCCATGGGGGCAATACCGCACGCCTGCGGCAGTGGCGTTTCCACTTCCACCATCTGGCTCATACGCGGTAGAAAAACGAACTGCAACCACTGCGGCAGCGTCAGCGTATCCACACAGAAGGGTTCGGTACTCGCCAGCGCCGACGCCGAGGGCGGCTCGGGTTCCCACAGATCCAGTCGGCGAAGCTCAGCTTCGAGTTCCAGCATCAGCGTCGCAATATCGGAGTAGATCGACTTCATAAAACTACGTTATAAAACTACGTTGGTTCAGTTTATCGCGCGCCTGAACGGCGGCAGGGAATCCAGCATGGCGCGCCCATAGCGTTTGGTAACGATGCGCCGGTCCAACAGGGTAATGGTGCCGCTGTCCCGCTCCGTGCGCAGCAGCCGGCCGCAGGCCTGCACTAGTTTCAGGGCTGCGTCGGGCACCGTGATCTGCATAAATGCATTACCGCCCTTGGCCTCTATCCACTCCGCCAACGCTGCCTCAATAGGGTCATCCGGTACCGCAAAGGGTAATTTCGCGATGACCACATGGCGACAATAATCCCCCGGCAGGTCCAGGCCCTCGGCGAAACTGGCGAGTCCGAACAGCACGCTGTGACCACCGCTGTCGACGCTCTTCTTGTGACTGTCGAGCAGTTGCTGTCGCGACTGCTGGCCCTGCATCAGGATGCGGTTGCGCCAGGTACCGGGCAGCGATTCGTACACGGTTTCCATCTGCCGGCGGGAGGCGAACAGCACCAGTGAGCCACCTGGCCCCTCAAGCAGGTCCGGCAGAGCCTCGATCACCGCGTCGGTGTGCAGGTCGGCGTTGTTCGCCTCCACCGCGTCTTTCGGCACCCGCAGCTCGGCGCGGGAGAAATCAAACGGGCTGGGGACGATTTCGTAACTGGCGTTGTCCGGGGTACCGGCGCGCATCTTCAGGCGGTCGAAGCGCCCGAGCGCGGTGAGGGTCGCGGAGGTCAGCACCGCGCCGTAACAGCGGCGCCACAGGCTGAATTCCAGGGTCTTGCCGGCGAGAATTGGCGAGCTGCACACCTCAAAATCAAACGAACCGCCCCACTCTACCAGGGTTACCCAGCGCGCCTGGGGCACGGCGCCCTCATCAATACGGGAATAGTTTGCCCACAATTCCAGGTTCGCCTCGGCGCGGCCGTGCCAGCTGCCGAGCACCGGATACCAGCGCTCCAGATCGACAATCGGCACCGGGCTGTGGGCGTCTTCCATCATGCGCTGGGCGGACTGCACCATTTTGCTGAGCAGGCCCTCGATCTCGTCGAAATCCTCCCGCAGCTGCTCCGCCAGGTGCATCAGGGATTCCGGAACCACGCCGCCCTCAAAGCGGTGGCGGGCGCTGCGGCCGGCAAAAGCACCACTGTTCTTACCGCGCTCTTCCTCGAACTCGCACAGATCTTCCAACAGCGGCCAGGCCATCTCCATTTTCTGTTTGGCGGCGGTGAACAACGCCGGCAGCTCTTCCCCGGCGCGCTCCAGCTCCCCGCCATCACCGATATCACCAAGCAGTTGACCGAGGTTTTTGTTCGCCTGGTCCAGCCAGCCGGTGGTGGCGCCCACGCGGCTGTGGTGGGCGAAATGGTTCAATGCCTTGTCCGGCAGATGGTGCGCTTCGTCCAGCACGTAGATGGTGTCTTCCGGTGGAGGCAGGATCGCGCCGCCACCGAGGGCCAGGTCCGCCAGTAGCAGGTCGTGGTTGGCGACGATGACCCGGCTCTTGCCCAGGCTCTCGCGGGCGCGGAAGAAGCTGCAGCTGCTCACATGCGGGCAGCGACGGCCGCTGCACTGGCGGTGGTCGGTGGTGACCCGGCTCCAGTCATCGCCTTCGATGGTGTCTTTCCAGTTATCGCGGTCGCCATCCCAGCGGCCGCTGGCCAGTTCGTCGGCCATATCGCGGTAAAGCTTGATCCCCACTTCGTCCACTTGGGGTTTTTCATCTTCGTATAAGGCGAGAGAGGCGCCGACGCCGCTGGAGGTGAGTTCGGTGAGCAGCTGATCGAGTTTGGACAGGCACAGATAGCGACCGCGGCCCTTGGCCAGGGACACTTCAAACTTGAGGCCGGAGTGGCGGATAAGTTCGGGCAGATCCTTGTTGATGATCTGTTCCTGCAGGGCCACCGTGGCGGTGGAAACCACGAGGGTTTTGTCGTGGGCGATGGCCATGGGGATGGCGGCGAGCAGGTAAGAGACGGTCTTGCCGGTGCCGGTGCCCGCTTCCACCACGCAGATATGCTCGCCGTCGGTCTTGCCGTGATCCCGCTCGCCGGCGCCGTTGCGCTGGATGCCACCGAGGGTACGGGCGATGGCTGCGATCATCAGCTTCTGACCATAGCGAGCCTTGAGCTCGCGCCCGTTCAGGAACTGACGGTAGGCATTCTGGATGGATTCTTTGTCTTTTTCGCTGAGCACTGGGGACCGACGGAATAATCTGCAGTAGTGGTTAAATCAGCCGCGCATTATCCACGGTTGCTCAGGGTTTAGCCAACCTGGATTCTTTTGGCCCTGGAAAGTCCGGTGGCGGCAAAGCACTGGGTATCCGTTTTCGGAACCGCTGTGAATACATCCCTGTACGCTGCGTCGGCGACGTCCATGTCGCCGACGCTTCCGAAAACGGATACCCAGCACTTTGCCTTCTCATCAAGTACTGAGCCAACTGGATTGCCCGGAAGGAAGATCGCTAACAAGATACTGCCCAGCACTTCGCCGCCACAAGACCAGCTTCAGAAGTCGAAAAAGGAACGAGGCTCAGAATAATTACTGCTCAAACGCCAATCGGGAGACCACCGGATTGGCATAGGCCTGAATGGCCTTGTCCCGCCAGCGCTCGTCAATCGCCGCCATGCGCTGCTCGAACTGCTCGCGGATGGCCTGGTGCTCGTCCGGATGCCAGGGTTTGGCGGGGTAGCCAACCGGCAGATCCGGCGCTACGCCGTAGATCATCTGGTAGGCGATCAGATTGGTCGGGTGCAGTACATAGTTGCCGATGATCTGGCGGTCGATCTCGTCCGCCAGCGCAGCGACATCGTTAAAATCGCCCTCGATCGGGGTACCGAACGCCGCGTGAATGTGGCCCTTCTTGCCTACCACACCTTTGCCAATGCTGCCCAGATCCTCGTGGGCCTCTTTCTGATACTCGTCCTGGTGCTCCTTGATATAGAGCTCGCGCGCTTTGTAGCGGTCGCAGGGGTCCCACTCGTAGGAAATCGACAGCGGCACAATGTGCAGCTCGCGCCAGAAATCCGCAAACGACTGCTCTTTCGGCTTAGCCATCGCAAACATCGCCGCCAGCGCGGGGTTAGTGCGGTCGAGCCCGTCTTTGGCGCGGCCCGCGCGCTGGGCAATCCACACATGCTCGTTGTCATTCACGATAGAGTGATGGATGTAGCGGGAAAGGGTGGTGGCCGCGTTCAGCTTCTCGCGGCGGCTGCCGGAGCTGCGCTTCACCACGAAGCACTTGTTGAGTTTCATCATGTCCGTCGCAAACTGCTTGGACAGCAGGTTGTCGCCGATGGCGATGCGCGAGGTCTCGTGGCCCTCCTTGAACATGGCGAGAATGGCCAGTGCCGGGTCCATGGCGATATCGCGATGGTTGCTGACGAACAGGCAGGCGCGGTTCCTGGGCAGTGTATCCAGCCCGGAGATGGTGAGTCCGCAACTGGTGCGGTTGACCGCTTTTTCCAGATAGCGGGCGATCACCTCTTGCACCCCCCGCAGGTTGTTCGCCTTGCGGAACTCAAAGCGCACAAACTGGCGCACCAGCCATGCCAACGGCCGCTCTAATTTACTGGCGGCGCCGGGCAACAGGAAATGCGCCACCACCCGGGACATTTCGGGGTCTTCGACCAATCGCCGCAGCACCGGCCGCACCTCATCGTCCCGGTACGGGCGGATATCATCGAATTGACTCAGATCCAGATTTCTCGCATTCATGAAAATTTTCTACCTGCCAACTGCAGCGCGTCCCCCCGGGATTCTGCGCTCTGGCTCGTTCTTATTGTGGCCCAACCCCGGTAACACAAGGCGGGCCGGCCAAAACCGGCGCAGAACATACCGGATGCCGAAGAGAACTGCCAGTGCCGCGGCGGACCCGGCGGTACAACAGCGCTACACCGGAATCGGCGCGCACTGAGCCACCGGGCAACACCGGACGCCGGTTGGGCCCTATGGACATATGCTGGTCCCGCCCCGAGAATAGGGCGTTTTGCGCCTATAACAAGATACAGACAACAGAAAACTTCCCGGCGACCCGGCCACAAGCGGGGTTTCGCAGCGGGTAGCTGATGCTGTTTGTCTGTGATAAGGAGAACCCCTTGAATCCGAGCAGCTCCAGCAAAACCAGTGAGTCTCACCGCAAACCCAGCCTGCTGGATGCATTGACCCCCCTACTGATCCTTATCGCCTTGCTTTCCCTGTCGGTATTTTTCTACGGTGCCGATTCCTCCTACGGACCCAACCAGATTGCCCTGCTGCTGTGCGCCGGCGTCGCGGCGCTGGTGGGTATGAAAAATGGGTTTACCTGGAAGGAAATGGAAGGCGGCATGCTGCATGGCATGAGCCTGGTGTTTGGTGCGATCCTGATTCTGCTGGCAGTCGGCGCATTGATCGGCAGCTGGATTCTGGCTGGCACTGTACCGTCGATGATCTATTACGGCGTACAAATGTTGTCACCCCAGTGGTTCTACGCCGCCAGCTGCCTCATCTGCGCCGTGGTCGGCCTCAGCATCGGTTCCAGCTGGACCACCGCAGGTACGCTGGGTGTTGCGCTGATGGGCATTGCCGCAGCCCTGGGGCTGAACCCGGCTATCACCGCCGGTGCGGTCATTTCCGGCGCCTATTTCGGGGACAAGATGTCCCCCCTGTCCGACACCACCAACGTGGCCGCGGCGGTGACCTCCAACGACCTGTTTCTGCATATCCGCCATATGCTGTGGACCACCATCCCCGCATTTGTCATGGCCATCACTATCTTTGCGGTTATCGGCCTCAGCGCCGATACCGGTAGCGCTTCCGCCCAAGATATCCAGTTGCTGCTGAATGCGCTGCGGGAGGAATTCAGCATTTCCATCGTCAGCCTGCTGCCACTGGCGCTGCTGCTGTTTATGGCGTGGCGCAAAATTCCGGCGTACCCCACGCTGATCATTGGCGCCTTGGTGGGCTGCATGATTGCAATAGTTTTCGAGCCCAACGCCACCCGCCAGCTGGCAGGTGGCGAAGGCGCCCTGAGCCTGCTGAAAGGCGCATGGCACAGTCTGTTCGATGGCTACAAATCCACGTCCAGCAATGAGGCCGTTGCCTCGCTGTTGTCAAAGGGTGGCATGAGCAGCATGCTCAATACCATCTGGCTGATTATTTCCGCCATGGCCTTTGGCGGCGTGATGGAGCGCGCCGGCTTCCTCGAATGCATCGTCAACTGGGCGCTGTCCGGCGTAAAAACCGTAGGCGGGCTCATCACCTCCACGGTGCTTACCTGCTTTGGCATGAACGCCGCCGCAGGCGACCAGTACATGGCCATCATCATTCCCGGACGCATGTTTCGCGATGCCTTCACCGACAAAGGACTGCATCGCTTGAACCTGTCCCGCACGCTTGAGGACTCCGGCACCATCACCTCGGTGCTGATACCGTGGAATACCTGCGGCGCGTATATGAGTGCCACTCTGGGTGTCGCCACCTTCACCTATGCACCCTTCGCACTGTTCAATATTCTTTGTCCGCTGCTGGCCATTGCCTATGGTTGGTTGCACTTCAAGCAAATGCCGCTTGGCAAAGAGAATACGCTACCGCTCGCCGAAGAAGTCCACAGCTGATGCCGAATTCGTCTTCAAACCCACTGCCCACCTCGTTGAGCGAGCTGATCGCCGCCGCGGATTTCAACCTGCGCTGGTTCGATATGGGTCGCAGAGTGCGACTCATCGGTAAAAAAAACGCGGAAGACTTTGAGGCGGGCATCGCGCCCTGGCCATACCCCTACCTGCGGCAGGCCTGGTGTGGATTACTGCTGTGGCCGAAAGGGAATAACGCCGAGAGCGGGCAGGAAGATGCCGGCGCACCAGTAGTATGGTTTCTTCGCCTGCCACTGGACGAACAGGGAAAACTCCTGCTGCCGGTTCGCGATCGCTTCCTCAAGCAATTGCAGCAGGCGCTCTACAGCAATCAAGCGGGCGATCTGCACAAAAATCTCCAGCGCTCATTGGACGACAGCGGTCTGATGTTTGCTCCCCCGGCGGAAAAGCGCGCGGTGTTCCACGCAAAATCCGCTCGTCTGCTCGGCCGGGAAGCCAGCGACCACTTCCCGGCCGCGCGAGCCTACGCCAAAGATCCAGCTTCTTTTCCCTGGGAACAGCTGGCCCTTCAGGGGCTTGCCGACCTCGCCGTGCGCTGGGAAGAGGAAAAGGCGCAACTGGTGAAAACGCTCCCGCGCTTCGCCACCCCGGCATTGATCTCCCTTTGCCAATGCCTGGAAAGTGAAGCGATCGACCACCAGATCGCCGAGCCGCTGATCCAACGCGCAGAGCAATCGCTGGCGAGCAACACCCCAGATTTCACCCTGGTTACCGCGGTAGTGCGGGGACTGTCCCACAGCGTCGCCTCGGGTATGCGCCAACAGTTCCTGTTGCGGCTGCTACTGGGTGATGCGGGCGCGCACGGCGACGTGCTGGCAGCGGTCGGCAGCCGCTGCATAGATGATCTGCAACAGCCGGAACTCGCCAGCACCTGGCTTGAAAGGCTGAGCACCAACCAGCCGCAGCAAACCTTCAATCTGTTGCTGACAGATCTGCTGTTTCTGCCGCCGGTGCGCAACGTGTTGCTGGGCATACTGCGCAACCCGGAGCGTCCGGAGTCCGTCGCCCGCGCGTTCGGTGCGTTTCTACAACCCTCCGGAAAGCATTAACCCGAGAATAAAATATTGCCGGGTTAATACTTTCCGGAAGGTCCGTGCACTGGCAATCTCCCGGCCTGACTGTCTACCATCCTTATCTGGCGTGCGCAGAAAAAATATACGCGCAATTCATCTGCCGAAATGGTCGCCACTCGGAACGAGCGATGCCGAATATCTGACGCGAATTCCCGCGGGAATTTAGCGCAACGCAAAAAAATAAAAAAATTTTCGCTTTACTCAAAAAAAACCTTCCGCGCCCCGCAATGATTGACAGTGCGATTTGGCGGAATAACCCGCTGTTTATCGCCTACTGATACGACAAACTGGCAGCTGTTTTATCCTGAATTCAACGGTGGCGGCTATTTTTACCGCGCGCCTATTACACTCCATTGGGCGGTATGTTTGTAGAAAAGATTTTTACAAAGCACACCAAACAGGTGACGTTTTATTGTCTATGCTATTGACTAACATCAACGGAAAGGAGTTAGGGGATGAATTTCACTCCAGCCAAGTACTTAACCGGAATTATTTGTGCACTGGTTCTCGCAGGTTGCTGTGCACCGGCTCCGATGCCGGCCGCCTGCCCTCCGGGCTCTGAACAGATTCCGACTTCAATGGCCTGTCCTGCGGACGCGGATTGCTGGATGGCATCCGACAACGTTCGTTGCATGAAGGTGGTCAAGTAACCACCAACATACAGGAACATGCAAATGCCGCTTCTCGGAGCGGCATTTTGCATTTCCACCCCCGCCCAGTTGTGGTCCGTCCAAATGCATCAGGCAGACGATCCGACGGGCACAACCTATCTCCGCCCACTTCACCGCTCAAACTGAACCGCCAAAGCCCTGCGCTTTAAATCATCCATGGTATCCGCGCCACCAGCGTGCACCGCGGTATTCCGCGACCGCGCGATTGAGCGCTCCCCCTCCATGCGCCTTCTTCTCATCCATGCGTCTTTACGGCAAACTGGCCGCACCGCACATTTGTCGCTAATATTTGCGCCTTTCTCACGATTATTCCCTTTAACGAAGAATTATTGACCATGGATGCTCTCCCCCTGTCCGCCGCCATCGCCCAATTGCAACAGCACAAGGACCAGCAGCGCTGGTCTCTGCGAGATCTGTTCGCGTCCGACCCGGATCGCGCGCAGGCCTTCAGCGCCGAGGCGGCCGGACTCTATCTGGATTACAGCAAGAATCTGTTGAATGCGGAGACCCTGCAGCAGCTGCTGGCCTACGCTGACACCGCCGGATTGAAAGAGCGTATTGGTGCCCTGCTCTCCGGTACCAACATCAACAACACCGAACACCGCCCCGCCCTGCACACCGCGCTGCGCTTTCAGGGTGAACCCAAAACTGAGCACGAGCAGGCCGTGGCGGATTGCCGCGCGCAGATGGCCAGCTTTGTTGAACAGGTGCACAGCGGCGCCTGGACCGGATTCACCGGCAAGCGCATCCGCCATGTGGTGAACATCGGTATCGGCGGCTCCGACCTCGGCCCGCGCATGGTGTGCGAAGCCCTGCGCCCCTGGCACAACCAAGATCTCACCGTGCATTTTGTCGCGAATGTCGATGGAGCCGACCTCAGCGATACCATCGCGGCCCTGCCGGCGGATGAAACGCTGTTCATCGTCGCCTCAAAGTCTTTCTCCACGCTCGAAACCCGCCAAAATGCGCTTTCCGCACGCCAGTGGGTGCTTGATGCGGGCTGTGCGGAGTCCGATCTGGAGAAGCATTTCGTTGCCGTGAGCAGCAATATCGTGGCGGCGCAGGACTTCGGTATCGCCGCGCAGAATATTTTCCCCATGTGGGACTGGGTTGGTGGCCGCTACTCGCTGTGGTCAGCCATTGGACTGCCCATCGCTCTGGCCTGCAGTTTCGAGGTATACAGCGATCTGCTGAAAGGCGCCAACGCCATGGACCGCCACTTTGCGGAAGCGGCGTTCGCGCAGAATCTTCCGGTGCTGATGGCGCTGATCCACTTCTGGTACCGGCAGTGCTGGGGCGCCGGCAGCCTTGCCGTCCTGCCTTACGCGCAGCGTCTGGCCAAGTTCCCCGCATGGCTGCAGCAACTGGATATGGAGAGCCTGGGTAAGAGCGTAACGCGCGAAGGTCAGCCCCTGCCCTACGCCGCCGGCGCAGTGATTTGGGGGGCGGAAGGCAGCAATGGCCAACACTCCTTCCACCAGCTGCTGCATCAGGGCACCGACATGATTCCTGCGGATTTTGTAGCGATCAAACAGCCTACTTCCGAATTGGAGGAACAGCATCAGTGGCTGCTGGCCTGCTGCCTGAGCCAGAGCCAGGCACTGCTGCGCGGCAAGTCGCTGGCGGAGGCACGCAAAGAACTGGAGGACTCAGGCCACACGCACAAAGAAGTGCATCAGCTGGCGCCACACAAGGTGATTCCCGGCAATCGCCCAAGCAATACGCTGATTGTCGAGAAGCTCGATCCGTTCCACTTGGGCAGTCTGCTGGCCCTGTATGAGCACAAGGTGTTTACCTTCGGCATGCTGCTGGACATCAATCCGTTTGATCAGTGGGGTGTGGAGCTGGGCAAGGTGCTGGGTACTGCGGTGCACTCCGCCATTGCCGGAGAGATTCCAGACGACTGGGACGGCTCTACCGCCTTACTGTTGCAGCGCCTGCTCAAATAAATCGGACGGTGCCAGGCACGGAAGCCAACGCCGGAAAGACGCCGTGCCTCCTCCCGAGGAGGCCGGCACCGCCCTGTGGGCAGCCGAATCGCGCTATGAGGCAAACAGGGCTTCGGCTCTACCGCGCGCGTTATGCACACGGTAGATCAGCAGATTTCCCGCTTCCGGCTCTCGCACCAGTTGCGTATCGTCGAGCCCACAGCAGGCGCTGGTCACAAACAGCGTATCGAAGTCGGCTCCGCCGAACGCGCAGCAGGTAGGCTGGCTCGCCGGTAACGGGAAGGTCTCGGATATCGCTCCGTCGGCGCCATAACGCACCAGCTGCGAAGCCCCCCAATGCGCATTCCACAGGTGACCTTCGGCATCTACCGTAGAGCCATCCGGGTGAACCCCGGCCGGTGTCCGCGCAAATAGGATTTTCTCCCCCAATTGCCCGCTCACGGCGTCAAATTCATATGAATAGATTTCATGGCGGGGTGAGTCTGCGAAGTACAGCCTATCCCCTGCGGACGACCAACTCAGGCTGTTGCTGATGCGGATATCCCCCAAGTGCTCGGTGACCCGGCCATCAGGGTCACAGCAGTACAGGTGTGCCTCGGGAAAACCGGACCGCGCAACATGGTCGCCGTTTTCAATCATCGCCCCCACCCAGAACCGACCCTGCGGATCTACCCGACCATCATTGAGGCGCAGCTCGCGCTGGTCCGGCAGGCGGTACAGCCATTCCACTTCGCCGCTTTGCGGCTGGTAGCGCGCGATGCCGCTGGCGAAGCCGCAGATGAGCCAGTCGCTGCCCCGGATAAACCCGAAAGATGCCAGCCGCTCTTCGGTATCGAACACCTCGAGCGCATCCGTGGTCGGGGTATAGCGGTAAAGCCTGCAGCCGAGAATATCCGTCCAGTACAGCTGCTGGCGCTCGGGGTGCCACAGCGGGCATTCACCCAACTGGTTCGCCACTGGCAGAATGTTGACCAGCTCCAGCTCTACCTTTCCCTGCATACCGGTTGCGATTTCAGACACGACCGCCATCCACAATCAGTTGCTGGCCGGTAATCGCGCGCGACGCGCGGGAGGCGAGAAACAATGCCGACTCCACCAGATCTTCGCCCTGGATCGGGAACTTCAGGCTCTGTTCCGCCAGGCACTCCTGCAACGCCTCTTCAGTAACCCACAGACGTTTCTGACGCTCGGTCATGATCCAGCCGGGGATCAATGCATTGACGCGAATACCCTTTTCACCCAGTTCCCGCGCCGCCGCGCGGGTCAGGCCGACAATGGCGGTTTTCGCGGTGACATAGGCGGGATAACCAGCCAGCGCCAGGTTGGCCGAGTTGGACCCCAGGTTGACGATACTGCCAGCGCCGGATTTCTCCATCGCCCGCGCCGCCCACTGCATGGCGAAAAACTGCGGGCGCAGGTTGGTATTGAGGGAGTCGTCCCACTGTTCCGGTGTCAGGCTGTCGATTGAGTGGCGCGTGTCGCGGGCGGCGTTGTTCACCAATACGTCGAGCCCGCCCATTGCCGCCACCGCATCCGCCATCGCCTGTTCAAGCGCAGCGAGGTCGCGAATATCACAGAGGCTGTAATGAGGGCGCTGGCCGGTCTTGGCCTCAATCTGAGCGCATAACTGCGCCGCTGGCGCATCGCGCAGGGAAACAAAGCTCACCCGCGCGCCCTGCAGAGCAAACGCCGCGGTGAGATAGGCGCCAATACCCGAGCCGCCGCCGGTAATAAACACCCGCTTGCCTTCAAGGTCCCAGTAAGGGGTAATTTTCTCCAGCTCACCACTGGCAAACACCTGGTCGAAATCATCCATTTGCAGATCGTCATGGGACATAACTCATCACCTCTCTTATTTTCGGTCGGGTTTAAACATTCGGGCTCTGGTTGCCAGGGCCAAAGATACTGAATCCCCGCCTGCAAGTCGATTTATATTATTATTAAGACAAATAGGACGGGACAACCTCGTTGCTTTTGATAGTATTTATCATATATATTTGACCAGCAGTACACGAGAATTGACGTTTTGTACGAAGCGAAGTCACAAAAATAGACCGACAGAACACCATAAGGATGAGAGCGACAATGATAAAGATCCACCACCCTCAGTCCGCCGTCAGCCAGGCCGCCTTGATGCTGGCACTGGGACTCACCACCTCCATCACCGTGGCGCAGGAGGACAGTGACGCAGTACTGGAAGAGATCGTTGTTACCGGCACCTACCAGAAGAGCCTGCAGTCAGCACTGAACCAGAAGCGCGACGCCAACAGTATTGTTGAAGCGATCTCCGCCGAAGACATCGGCCAGCTGCCGGACGTCTCCATTACCGAGACACTGGCGCGCCTGCCGGGCCTGGCACAGGACCGCGACCGCGGCAACGGCAGCCAGATTTCCATCCGCGGCATGGGCGGCCAGCTCGGCCTTACCACCCTGAACGGCCGCGAGGTTGCCACCGTCGAAGAAGACCGCAATATCCGCTACGACCAGTTCCCGTCAGAGCTGATCAACGCCGCACAGGTATACAAATCCCCCACCGCCAGCCTCACCGAGGGCGGCGTATCCGGCACCGTCAACCTGAAAACGGTGGCGCCCCTGGACTACGATGAGCGCGTGGTTTCGATCAATTTTCGCGGCTCGCAACAAGAACTGGCGAGCGGCATTGACGACGCCATCAACAGTGGTATTGGCACCCGCTACAGTGTCGCCTTTATCGACAAGTTCGCCGACGACACTCTGGGGGTAGCCATCGGTATCTCCGGCCAGGAGCAGCCGATCGGCACCCAACGCGCGGAGCTCTGGAACTACGGCGACACCTGGCACAACACGCAGTGGAATGACGAAGAGGGCAAGAACGTCAACGCCCCGTGGGGTGGTTCTGCACTGGTGCGCGGCGGCAGCGACAAGCGCCTCGGCACCATGGCGGTGGTCGCCTGGGAGCCGAGCGACGCCTTCAGCCTGAGCTACGACTTTTTCTATTCCCGTCTGGAGATCGACGAGACCCAACGCGGCTTCGACTTCGAGATAGACCCGGCGTACGCACGCCAGTGGGATATCATCAAAAGTATCGACAGCCAGTACGCCAACTCGGACGCCGGCACTGTCGACCTGCTCAGCGGTCGCGTGGGCCTGAGTTCCCTGCGCAACCTGAACGAAGAGTTTACCCAGAAAGATTCCCTCCAGAGCCACGGCCTGGCGCTGGAGTGGAATACCGAGTCCTGGGTATTCGGTGCCGACCTCTCCTACTCTTCCGCCGATCGCGACCGCCGCTGGGCCTCTCTGCGCACCGTCAATACCAGCGAAGACATGTACGCCACCTTCGGTGCGACCGGCGACAACCGCATGACCTTTGTGCTCGACCCGGGTGTCAGCCTCACCGATCTCAACCAGAATGTCATCGATAATATCGAAGTGCGCCCGCTGGCATCCGGTTCCGACACCATCAGCGCAGTCGCCCTGAACGCGGATTACCTGTTCAGCGACGGTATTTTCTCCTCGGTGTCTTTTGGCACCCGCGTATCGCAGCGGGAAAAGAGCGTCGACGCCCAGCGCTGGGAGCAATTCGCCGTGGACGGCAACACGATTACCTCCGACCTGGTGATTGATGCCGCCGGCGAGGACTACTGGAGCGATCTGCCGGAATACCTGGCGCTCGACCGCGAAACGGTGATTGCCGATTACTTCAACGGCCTCACAAACCCCACACCGGGCGATCACAACGATCTGATGGGCAGCTGGGAGGTGAACGAAGACATCACCGCGGCGTTTGTACAACTGAATCTCGACACTGCCATCGCCGGCATCCCGGTCACCGGTAACGTGGGTGTCCGCTGGGCGCGCACCGACACCGCCACCAGCAGCCACCAGATCACCCCGGCCGTATGGGTTGAAAACGCCGACGGTAGCTGGGCCGAGATTCCCGCAGAAGCCATCGCGGTCAGCACCGACAACCGCTACACCGATGTACTGCCCAGCCTGAACCTCAATTTTGGCGTAACCGAAGACAGCCAGGTACGCCTCGCGGTGGCGAAGACCATCGCCCGCGCACCGCTGGACTGGCTGAGCCCGGCGCTGGATCTGGGACAGGACCAGTGGGGCGCCAACCCCGGAGAGTCCGGCTCCGGCAACCCCTACCTTGAGCCCTTCCGCGCCAATCAGACGGACCTCAGCTACGAGTGGTACTTCGCGGAGAACAGCAGCGTCGCCGCCACCCTGTTCTACAAGGACATGGAATCGTTCATTTCTCGCGAAGCGGGCGCCGAAACCGTGGAATACGAAGGCACCGAATACAGCGTGTCGCTGCCGGTCAACGGCAGTGGCGGCTATATCCGTGGTTACGAGTTGATGTACCAGCAGCCCCTCACCTTCCTGCCCGGTTACCTCAGTGGCCTCGGTATTTACGCGAACTACGCCTTTACCGAATCCAACATCAAGCAGGGCACCCCGCTGAATGCCACACCGTTCGGCCTCACCGGACTGTCTGAACACGTGGGCACCGCCACCCTGTGGTACTACATGAACGGCTTTGAAACCCGCGTTTCCTACAACTACCGCAGTGAATTCCAGCGGGACATCAACCGCGTCTCCGGCGAGGAAGGGGTCAACGCCGACGAGGGATATGTGGATCTCAGCATGTCGTACGAGGCGACGGAGAACCTGAAACTGCTATTCCAGGTACAGAACCTCACGGACGAGCCCTACGAGGTGTACGGACTGGAATCCAACAACCCGTATCACATCAACAAGTACGAAGAATTTGGCCGCCGCTTCAGCGTCGGCTTCAACTGGAAACTGTAAGTTTCCGGTTGCTGGACTCTTCGTCACTGGACCGGGCGCCCCGCCGCCCGGTCCTTTCCATCTCGCCGATGCCTACTGAGTTTCTGACTGGAATCCCATGCGAAATCAGATTTTTTTGCTCGGCCTCGCCGCAGCGCTGGCCGGATGCCAATCCACCCCCACGATTAACTCCACCCCCACCAGTTCCACCGTTGCAGCGGAAGCCCCTCTGTTTTACGCCGGCGCGGACCTCTCCTACGTCAATGAAATGGAAGATTGCGGCGCCCGCTTTCTGGTCAACGGCGAAGCCCGCGACCCGGTACAGATCTTTGCGGATGCCGGCACCAACCTGGTGAGAGTACGCCTGTGGCACAACCCGCAATGGACCAACTATTCCAACTTTGAAGACGCCGCCAAAATGCTGGCCCGCGCCAAACAGGCCGGCCTGCCGGTACTGCTGGACTTCCACTACTCCGACACCTGGGCCGATCCCGAAAAGCAGATTGTGCCCGCCGCCTGGGAACACATCGTGGGCGATACCGCGGCACTGGGCGACGCCCTCTACCGCTACACCTTTGATTCCCTCGCCGAGCTTGAGCGCCGCGGCCTGGTGCCAGACATGGTGCAGGTTGGCAACGAAACCAATAACGAGATTCTGCAAACCGCGGAATCCATGCAGCACGAAACCATTGACTGGCACAGAAACGCCGCCCTGCTGGACCGCGGCTTGCAGGCGGTGGCGGATTTCAACCGGCAACACAACACCGACATCCAGCGTATGCTGCACATCGCGCAGCCGGAGAATGCCCTCAACTGGTTTGCGGATGCGGAAAAATACCTGCAACAGGATTACGAGCTGATCGGTCTCAGCTATTACGGCAAATGGTCCGAGTACAGTGTGTCTTCCGTGGGTGAGGCCATCGTCGAACTGCGGGAGAAATTCGGCAAAGACGTGATCATCGTCGAAACCTCCTATCCCTGGACACTGAAGAATTACGACCAGGCGGAAAACGTGCTCGGCAGTGACAGCCTGGTGCCCGGGTATCCCGCCACGGCGGAGGGCCAACTGCGCTACCTGGACGACCTCGCCAACACGGTAAAAAATGCCGGGGGCATCGGCGTGGTCTACTGGGAGCCCGCCTGGGTCAGCACGCAGTGCAAAACCCTGTGGGGCCAGGGCTCCCACTGGGAAAATGCCGGGATGTTCGACCCGGCAAGGCACAATGCACCGCTGCCGTCCCTGGCATTTTTCAAGCGTCACGCCGCAACCCCTGCCGCGGAAATGGGTACCGATAAAAAATCCGCGATGAAGAACACCGAGGACAAACAATGAAATCCCTTGCCATAAAAAGTGGCCTGCTCGCCAGCGCGCTCGCTCTCGCCGCCTGCGGCCAGTCCGGTCCGGAGCAGAAACCGGAGCAAAATCGTACTGCCCTTACCATCAGTGCCGCGCAACACGGGGTAGGCCAGCCGATCAGTCTGAACAAGGGCTGGGAGTTCACCCGTGCCGACGAGGTACTCACCAAGGAACAGGTGCGGCAATCCGCAGACTGGCAGAAGGTCGCCCTGCCCCACACCCCGCGTATCGAACCGCGTATTGTCAACGACCAGTGGCAGGGCGATGCCTGGTATCGGCGCACCATCGACACTGATGCCATAGACAGCAGTGGCGGCTGGGCTGGCAAACGGGTGTACATCGATTTTGAAGGGGCAATGAACGCCGCGGAAGTATGGCTGAACGGCGAAAAAATCGCGTCCCATCTGGGGGGCTACCTGCCGTTTACTGTCGATCTCAGCGATCACCTGAAGCCCGGAAAAAATCAGCTGCTGGTGCGTCTGGACAATCGCGATAACGAAACCACCGGTCCCAAGCCACTGGAAAAACTCGATTTCAATATGTACGGCGGCCTCTACCGCAACGCCTGGCTGCGGGTAGAGAATCCAGTGCATATCAGCGACCCGGTACACGCCGGTGAAGTGGCCTCCGGCGGCCTGTTCGTGCGCTATTCCCTGGTCTCCGAACAATCCGCGCAGGTGCAGGTACAGACCCACCTGCGCAACGGTGAGCACACCGGCGCACTGCGCATAGAGCACCGCCTGCTGGACGGAGACAAAGTAGTCGCCAGCGCGCAGCAGCAGATCCCGAGCAGCGCAGAAGCTGCGGTCACCGACAGACAGACGCTGTCCGTCGATGCCCCCAAGCTGTGGTCGCCGTCTTCCCCAAACCTCTATGACCTGCACACCCGTGTCTACGCGGGCGACGCACTGGTGGACGAAGAGCACACCCGCATCGGTATTCGCGAGTTCCGTCTGGAAAATGGCGAGCTGTTTATCAACGGGGAAAAAACGTTCCTGCGCGGCGTCAATCGCCATCAGGAATACCCCTATGTGGGTTATGCCCTGTCCGATGCGGCGCAGTACCGCGATGCGGCGCTGATCAAGGCCGCGGGTTTCGACTATGTGCGCCTGTCCCACTACCCCCACGCCAAGGCATTTATGCGTGCCGCTGACGAGCTGGGTCTGGTACTGCTGGACGCGGTGCTCGGCTGGCAGTATTACAGCGACAATCCCGCCTTTCAGGACCACGTGGTACAGACCTGCCGCGATCTTATCCGCCGCGACCGCAACCACCCCTCGGTATTGGCCTGGGAGTGCTCGCTGAATGAATCCTGGATGCCCGAGCCGTTTATCGACCGTCTGCACGCCGCGGTACACGAGGAATTCCCCGGCGAGAATGTCTACTCCGGCGGCTGGCAGAGCTACGGCTACGACATCTACCTGCAGGCCCGCCAGCATCGCCTGGATCACTATGAAGAGCCCACCAAACCCTACATCGTGTCCGAGTATGGGGACTGGGAATACTACGCCATGAACGCAGGCCTGAACCAGGACAGCTGGGGCGACCTGATGCAGTCCGACCGCTCCAGCCGCCAGCTGCTGGGCGACGGCGAAAAACGTTTGCAGCAGCAGGCGCTCAATATCATGGAAGCGCACAACGACAACTTCAACACGCCCGCCTTCGCCGACGGCTACTGGGTGATGTTCGACTACAACCGCGGCTACGCCGATGACCTGGAAGCCTCCGGCATCATGAGCATCGAACGCAGACCCAAGTTCAGCTACTACTTCTACCAGAGCCAACGCGACGCCGACGATTTTGCCGGCCCGCTGGCAGGTGGTTACATGGTGCATATCGCCAGCCACTGGCAGGCGGACTCCAGCAGCAGCTTCTATGTCTTCAGCAACGCGGACGAAGTGGAAATTCTGTTGAACGGCAACGCCATTGCGCGCACCACACCGGACAGCCGCTTCAGCAACCTCAGGCACCCGCCATTTCACTTTGAACTGCCGGAATTTGTACCGGGCACTCTGGAAGCCGTGGCCTATGCAGGCGGCAGGGAAGTTGCCAGGCATCGCCTGGCCACCGCCGGCGAAGCTCGGCAGCTGGCGCTGAACGTCGACACCGCCGGCATCGCTCCGGTGGCCGGCGGCAAAGACCTTTTGTTCGTGCACGCCGCCCTGCTGGACAAAAACGGCAACCGCACCCACACCAACGGTATCCCGGTAACCTTCTCCGTTAGCGGCGATGCGGAACTGGTATCGCCGGCCGCACTGAACAGTGAAGACGGTGTAGCCAGCGCGCTGATCCGGGTGGGTGAGAAGCTGGACGGTATCGCCATTACCGCCAACGCTCCGCAGCTGGAAGCGGCGACGGTAAAACTGCCACTGAAGTGATGCTGAATAGCGCCGGGGTAACCCGGCGCTCTTGTATGCGTCAAACGATCACGCTGCAACTTTCGTAATCTTCGCTTCCAGCAGCGACAGCGCCTCTTCCAGCATATCGCGCATCATCACTCGCGCCTTTTCGCTCTGCCCTTCGCGGATGGCAACATAGATGGCCTGGTGATCGCTCACATCCGCCGCCGTTACGCCCTTGATCTGGTTGGTATGGCGAATGCTGAACCGCAGCGCGGTGGCACAGAAGGCGCGCAACTGGGTCAGGAAGCGATTTCCGCTGGCCGACAGAATTGCCGTGTGAAACGCGATATCCGCCTCCAGCGGGTCTTCCATTCCCTGCTCCGCCAGCCTCATCCGCTCCAGTGCCGCACCGATCCCCGCGATCCGCTCCTCATCCCCCAGCTGCGCCGCCAACGCCGCCGCTTCCGGTTCAATGGAAATACGCATCTGAATGAAATCCCGCAACAACAACAGGTTCGGGCGGCTCGCCAACAGCCAGTGCAGCACATCGGTATCAAACAGGTTCCACTCACTCTCCGGCAGAATGCGAATGCCCTGGCGGGGACGGGAGGAGAGCAGGCCCTTGGCCGCGAGCATTTTTACCGCCTCGCGGGTAGCACTGCGGGAAACCCCGAACATCTCCGACAGTTCCGCCTCCGAGGGCAGGGCGGCATTCGGGGGATAGCGACCGTTCAGAATATCCATCCCCAGACTGTGCACCACCTGCTGGGTCAGGTTGCGACCGGAATCCATTGCCATTACATACTCCCACCACTTGATTTAATATGACAAATCATACAGTAATCCGTCTGAGGCCACGAACGGGCGCGTTCCTGTTGCCAATGCCAGGAGGGAATCCCACAAAACGGCTTGCCTCACAAATAAGACATATTTATCATATAAAACAACTTTGAGTGATAGGGTGACATTCACCCTGCGATCAGGAATGGCAATTGAATGAGCAACGATAGCGACAAGCCCAATAACAAGGCAGAAAAGCCACGCCGCAGCCAGCTGAGCTACGGCAAGCTGGATAAAGACGGATTTATCCACCGCTCCTGGATGAAAGCCCAGGGCTACCCCGACCACGTCTTCGACGGCCGCCCGATTATCGGCATCTGCAACACCTGGTCTGAAATCACTCCCTGCAACTCTGGCCTTCGGGAAATCGCCGAATACGTGAAGCGCGGTATCTGGGAAGCCGGTGGCGTGCCTCTGGAGTTCCCGGTCACCAGCCTCGGCGAAACCCAGATGCGCCCCACCGCAATGCTGTTCCGCAACCTGCTGGCGATGGACGTGGAAGAATCCATTCGCGGAAACCCCATCGACGGCGTGGTGCTTCTGGGCGGCTGCGACAAGACCACCCCGGGCCAGCTGATGGGTGCTGCCAGCGTCAACCTGCCCACTATCGTGGTCTCCTCCGGCCCCATGCTGAACGGCAAGTTCCGCGGTCGCGATATCGGCTCCGGCACCGACGTGTGGAAATTCTCCGAAGCGGTGCGCGCCGGCGAAATGAGCCAGGAAGACTTCATCGCCGCTGAAAGCGGCATGTCCCGCTCCCGCGGCGTGTGCATGACCATGGGCACCGCCTCTACCGTCTCCAACCTGGTGGAGGCCATGGGCCTGTGCCTGCCCTACAACGGCTCCATCCCCGCCGTGGATGCCCGCCGCCAGGCTATGGCGCATATGAGCGGCCGCGAGATTGTGCGACTGGTGCGCGACGATGTGCGTATGAAAGACATCGTTACCAAGGACTCTCTGATCAACGCGATCAAGGTGAACGCCGCCGTGGGTGGTTCCACCAACACCGTGATGCACCTGCTGGCGCTGGCCGGACGCCTGGAAATCGACCTGCAACTGGAAGACTTCGACCGCTACAGCCGCGACCTGCCGTTGCTGGTAGACCTGATGCCGTCGGGGCGCTTCCTGATGGAGGACTACCACTACGCGGGCGGCCTGCCTGCGGTGATGAAAAAAATCGCCGGCTTTCTGGAGCTGAGCGCAGCGACCGTCAGCGGTGTCTCCCTCGGCGAACAGATCGAACACGCCGAGTGCTACAACGACGACGTGATCCGCGATATCGACAACCCGGTGAAGGAAAACTCCGGCATCTGGGTACTGCGCGGCAACCTTTGCCCTCAGGGTGCCATCATCAAACCAAACGCAGCCTCTCCCGAGCTGTTGAACCACACCGGTCGCGCTGTGGTGTTTGAGTCCATTGAGGATTACCACGCGCGCAAGGACCTGCCGGAACTGGATATCGACGAGCATTGCATCATGGTGCTGAAGGGGTGCGGTCCCAAGGGCTATCCGGGCATGCCGGAAGTGGGCAACATGGCGCTGCCGAAAAAACTGCTGGAAAAAGGCATCAAGGACATGCTGCGTATTTCTGATGCGCGCATGAGCGGTACCGCCTTCGGTTCGGTAATCCTGCACGTGGCCCCGGAAGCCAGCGCCGGTGGCCCGCTGGCGGTGGTGCGCGACGGTGATCTGATTGAGTTCAATGGCGAAGCCCGCAGCCTCAACCTGAAAATTTCCGACGATGAACTGCAGGCGCGCCTCGAAGTGTGGCACGCCAACAAACCGGCTCCCACCTATCACCGCGGCTACGCCAAACTGTATGTCGACACGGTGCTGCAGGCGGACCAGGGCGCAGACCTGGATTTCCTGGTGGGCGGTTCCGGTGACGAAGTCTCGCGGGAATCCCACTGATGTCTGCGGTCAATACCGACATCACCGCGGGCGTCAGGCAGGGGTTTATCGCCATCGACTGGGGCACCAGCAGCTTCCGCCTGCGGGCGCTTGACGAACGGGGTACGCTGGTGGCGCAGTCGGATTCCGCCAACGGCGTCTCCCGCCTCGGCCGCGACGGCCTGCTGCCCTTTTTACAGGCGGAAATCGCCCGGCTGCCCGATGCGGCGCGTGCCTATCCCGTCATTCTGTGCGGCATGATCGGCTCCAATATCGGCCTGCGGGCTGTGCCCTATGCGCAGTGCCCGCTGGACCCGGCCACGCTGGCAGACCAGATGGCGTCAATTTCCGCAACTCAGGACGAGTCCCCCCGGATGCACATCGTGCCCGGCGTCTGCGCGCGCGGCGCAACCGGCGAGCTGGAAGTCATGCGCGGTGAGGAAACCCAGATCATCGGCTGGTTGCAGCAAGCAGATGCAGCGCAGAAACAGCGAAGCCTGTTGTGCCTGCCGGGCACCCACGCAAAGTGGGTACAAATCCGCGATGGCCAGATACACGCATTTACCACCGCCATGACCGGCGAGCTCTATGCACTGCTGAGTGAACACAGTGTGCTGGTGCAGGGCGAACAGCAATTCGACGACACCGCATTCCTTGCCGGTGTAGAAGCCAGCCGCAGTGACTCAACAAGCAGTGGCGCCCTGCTGCAGCAGTTGTTCAGCGCGCGCACCCGCGTACTGGACAACAAACTGCATCCGCAACACAGCGCAGCCTATCTATCCGGGTTGTTGATCGGCAGCGAGATCCGCCACGCCGTCGCCGGAGAAAATCATCCCCCTGCAGTGCAGCTGATCGGTTCGGAGCGGATTACCCGGCTGTACCGCCAGGC
Source organism: Microbulbifer harenosus (assembly GCF_005771435.1). Taxonomy (GTDB): domain Bacteria; phylum Pseudomonadota; class Gammaproteobacteria; order Pseudomonadales; family Cellvibrionaceae; genus Microbulbifer; species Microbulbifer harenosus. Next base: position 200,295 of record NZ_VANI01000002.1, on the reverse strand, counting down.
GCTGCAAAGTATGGAAATAGAGTGCCACTGCCACGACGGGGAGTCCCTGGCGCTCGCGGGTCTCGCTTTTTTTGCACGCCAGCTCGCCCCCCGACAAACCGCTCCCGCATAGACGGGAAAAGAAAACCATAAGGACAACAACCGATGAGCGAGAAAAAAATACTGCCGCTGGTGGCCATTCTGAGAGGCATTACACCGGAAGAAGTGATTCCTGTAGCGGACGCCATTTATCAAGCCGGCTTCCACTATATCGAAGTGCCGCTCAACTCCCCGCGCCCGCTTGAGAGTATCGCCAGGCTGGTTGAACATTTCGGAGACCGGGCCTGCTGTGGCGCCGGCACGGTAACCGCGACGGCGCAGGTCGAAGCCGTGGCCGAGACCGGGGCCAGGTTGATTGTCTCCCCCAACTGCGATCAGGACGTGATCCGCCGCACCATCGCACTCAAGATGGTGAGTATGCCCGGTATCCAGACCCCCACCGAAGCCTTCTCGGCGATTGCCGCCGGTGCCCGATACCTGAAACTGTTTCCCGCGGTCAACCTCGGCCCTGGCTATGTAAAAAACCTGAAAGCGGTACTGCCGGGTGACATAGATCTGCTCGCGGTAGGCGGTGTCAATCTGGACAGCATGCGCGAATTCTTCCTCGCGGGTACCCGCGGCTTTGGTATCGGCAGCGATCTGTACAAGCCGGGGAGAACACCGGAAGAGGCCGCGCAGGTGGCACAGCAATATATCGAAAAATATCACTCCATTTCACAACAATAACGAACCGATTCCGGTGAGGTAACACATGGCGTTGACGAGTCTGGATATAACCGTATTCGCGGCATACTGCATTTTATTAATGGGCATAGCCTGGTGGGTCTCGCGGGAAAAAGCCGGCCACCAGCGCGACAGCTCCGACTATTTTCTCGCGGGCAATACCCTGCCGTGGTGGGCCATCGGTACTTCGCTGATCGCCTCGAATATTTCCGCCGAGCAGATCATCGGCATGTCGGGCTCCGGCTACGCCATCGGTCTCGCCATCGCCTCCTATGAATGGATGGGTGCGATCACGCTGATCATTATCGGCAAATATTTCCTGCCTACGTTTCTCGACAAAAAAATCTACACCATGCCCCAGTTTCTGGCGCAGCGCTTCGACCAGCGGGTACAGCTGGTGATGGCGTTTTTCTGGCTGGCGGTGTACACCTTTGTGAATCTCACTGCGGTGCTGTACCTGGGGGCGCTGGCGATCAAAACCATCGCCGGTATCGATATGCTGTACGGTATGCTGTTCCTGGCATTGTTCTCCGTAGCCTACTCTCTGTATGGCGGCCTTAAGGCAGTGGCATTCACCGATATCCTGCAGGTGGCACTGTTGGTGTTTGGCGGTCTGCTGGTGACTTACCTGGCCCTCGACACCATTGCCGAGGGCAATGGCGTGATCACCGGGTTCGGCATGCTGTTGGATCGGGTTCCGCAGAGCTTCGACATGATTCTGTCGCCGGAGCATGAAGACTACGTGAGCCTGCCGGGTATTTCTGTTCTGGTTGGCGGCCTGTGGGTAATGAATCTCTCTTACTGGGGCTTCAACCAGTACATAACCCAGCGCACCCTCGCGGCTAAAAGCCTGCGCGAAGCACAAAAGGGGATTACGCTGGCGGCCTTTCTGAAACTGCTGATGCCGGTGCTCGTGGTGCTGCCTGGCATTGCCGCCCTGGTACTGGCGCCAAACCTGGAGCGCCCGGACCAGGCCTACCCGGAAATGATGAAACTCGTTCCCGCCGGCCTGCTGGGCCTGACCTTCGCCGCGCTGGTCGCCGCCATTGCCTCATCCCTCGGTTCCATGGCCAACAGCATATCGACCATTTTCACCATGGACATCTACCGCCAGCTGGTACGCCAACCGCCCAGTGAAAAACACCTGGTTACCATTGGCCGCATTGCTGCCCTGGTCGCAATGGTGATTGCGATGATTATCGCCCAGCCGCTGCTCGGCCAGATGGAGCAGGCATTCCAGTATATCCAGGAATTCACCGGCTTCTTCACCCCCGGGGTCGTGGCCATTTTCCTGCTGGGTTTCTTCTATAAAAAAGCCAACGCCACCTCGGCACTGGTAGCCGGCATCAGCTCGGTGGTGCTGTCCGCACTGGCGCGCATCTATTGGCCCGAGCTGCCATTTATGGATCGGGTGGGGCTGGTGTTTGTGGCCTGCCTGGTTCTCGGCATGCTGTTTGCCGGCAAAGAGCACTGCGAGAAGGCCATTCACGCAGAACAGGTGGATTATTCCACTAGCAGTGGATTCAATATCTCCGCGGTGTGTATCAGCCTGATTCTGGTCGCGCTTTACTGGGCCTGGTGGTAACGGGCCCACGGATTTCCCAATTTTTTTCCCTTTTCTCCTACCGCAATCATCTCGCAGGAGATTGGCTCCCGGCATGCCGGGAGCCCTTTTTATTCTTCCCTTCACCCTTTATCCGCTTTTAACAATGGCTTGACCAGATCCAGCGGCAGGGGAAACACAATCGTTGAGTTCTGATCCCCCGCGATATCGATCAGCGTCTGCATATACCGCAACGTAATCGCATTCGAATTTTTGGAGAGCTGGTCCGCCGCTTCAGTAAGCTTCGCCGCGGCCTGAGCCTCCCCCTCCGCATGGATCACTTTCGCCCGCCGTGCGCGTTCTGCCTCTGCCTGCTGTGCAATGGCGCGGATCATACTCTCGTCGAGATCGATGTGTTTGATTTCCACATTGGTCACCTTTACTCCCCAGGCGTCCGTCTGCTCGTCGAGAATTTTCTGGATATCAATGTTGAGCTTGTCGCGCTCCGAAAGCATCTCGTCGAGCTCGTGTTTGCCCAGCACAGAGCGCAACGTGGTCTGCGATAGCTGGCTCACCGCTTCGTGATAGTTTTCCACATTGATGATCGCCGACTGCGGGTCGACAACCCGGTAATACACTACCGCGTTGACCTTTACCGACACATTGTCCCGGCTGATCACGTCCTGGGTGGGAACATCCATTACCACTACACGCAGGTCCACCCGTTCCATGGTCTGGATGACGGGAATGATGATAATCAGCCCCGGTCCCTTCACCGCCTGGAAGCGGCCGAGAAAAAATACCACCGCGCGCTCGTACTCGCGCAGGATGCGGATCGCGTACATCACCACCAGGACAACCGCGAGAAACGCCAGACCGGCAAAGTAACTGAGCATAAACGTCTCCTTGTTTGATTATTCCGGCACTACCTGCAACAGCAATCCCTGCTCCGCCGTCACCTTCACCAGCTGACCTTCTGTCAGCAGATTGTCACAGCGTGCACGCCAGATCTCACCGTCGATTTTCACCAACAATTCCGGTTCCACCACCGACACCACCGCTGTGCGCCCAACCATCGCCTGATTGGCGGCGACAATCGGCTTGCGCAGGCTGCGGCCGACCGCGTACAGAAATCCCAGCAGCGCCAGCCCACTAATTGCAGCAATGGAGCCGATCATCGTCTTGGAAATCCGCATCCCCGGCACATCACTGTCGATCAACATGACCGAACCGATCACCAGCGCAACAACCCCGCCAATACCCAGCGCACCGAAACTCGGCACAAACAGTTCCGCCGCGATCAACAGGGCCCCCACGATAATCAGTGCCAGACCGGCGTAATTGATCGGCAGAACCTGCAGCGCATAAAACGCCAGTAACAGACAAATAATACCCACCACGCCAGGTACAATCGCGCCAGGGCTGTAGCCTTCGAAAATCAGCCCGTAAATGCCGATCAGCAACAGAATGTAGGCCACCTGTGGGTTAGTGATGAGGGACAGCAGTTCGTTGCGCCAGTCCGGCTCGTAGGACACCACAGGCAACTCGGCGATGGTTCCGGAAATTTTCTGTTTCCCGGAAGGCAATATCACATCCCGATCGGCTAGCTGCTGCAGCAGCTGCTGCTGATTGTCCGCCACAATATCCACCACGTTTTCGGCACGCGCTTCTCTCGCGGTCAGGGTCGCGGCGTCTCGCACAGCTTTTTCAGCCCAGTCGGCGTTGCGCCCGTTGCGGTGGGCGAGCCCGCGGATATAGGCGACGGAATCATTGACGACCTTGCGCTCCATCGCGCTCCTCGGATCGCGTTCGCGTTTTTTCGGTTCGCCGTTCTGCTCGCCTTCTTCGCCCGCCTTGTCCTCGGACATCTCCGGCGCTTTCGCCGGCGGCTCCTGTTGGCCTGGCATACCGCCGATCTGTACCGGAGTGGCGGCACCGAGAGTGGTTGAAGGCGTCATCGCCGCCACATGGCTGGCGTAGAGAATATAGGTTCCGGCGCTGGCAGCGCGGGCTCCGGCGGGGGTGACGTAGGTAACGTAGGGAATGTCTGAGGCGAGGATATGCTGGATGATGTCCCGGGTGGCCGCGTCCAGCCCTCCCGGGGTATCCATATTCACGATAAAAAGTCGCGCACCGCCCTTGCGTGCCTTGTCGCTGGTGCGAATCAAATAATCCGTGGTCGCGGGACCAATGGGGCCGCTGATTGAGAGCTGCGCGATATGTGGGCCCCGCCGCTCGGCGGCCGGCTCATTGCCCTCCCCCTGCGACTGCGGCTCCTGCGCTACGCAATAGGTAAAGCAAAGCTGCGCCAGCAGCAGCAAACAGGCGAGCACTCCTTTCGACAACCACTTGTTCATGTCCGTGATCCGGGATGCGAAAAGGCCGAAGAATCACAAGCGTAACAGAATCGCAGAAAGGCAAAGGGGAAAAGGCGCCGGATACAGACGAAGATTGCCCGTATCCGGGAACGGCGTTGCCGCAGATCAATCTGCGGTCAGATAGCGTCGGGCAAACTTGGGATCCACTTTTTCCAGATCCACCACCACCAGGCCATCCACCGAATCGCAAAAGTCCGGATCGATATTGAACGCGTGAAAGCTGGTGCCACCGGGAACGGTCACGGCGGTATATTTTTTGAAAAGCGGGGGCAGTACCACACCTTCATCTTTCAGGATCTGCTTCAGCTGCCGCATGTCGTCGTCGGCATCACCGGTTAGTGCCGGCAGATCCGCGCGCGCTTCCACAAATGGCAGGCGCGCATTGCCCATTGGCGCTTCGGTCGCAAAGTGATGCAGAAAGTAGCGCACGATGGCGGATTTGGCGCGGCGCGAGAAATTACCGGGCATGGACACAGGGCCGAACAGATAGCGGCGGTTGTTGCGTTGAATCCACTGCCCGATACCACACCACAATAAATCGAGCCCACGGCCGCGCCAATAGTCCGGCAGCAGAAAGCTGCGGCCCAACTCGGCAGACGCCGGCAGGCATTCGTCTGGTGAGCGCGCATAACTGAACAGGGTGGTACTGTAGATCCTGTCGGCATCAAGACCATCGGTGCTCACCAGGCGGTAGGCGCCGGCGAGACGCTGGTTGTCTTTGTCCCACAGCAGCAAGTGATCGTACCAGGCGTCAAACGCATCCCAGTCGCGGCTGTTGCCGGTGCCCTCGCCCACGGCGCGGAAGGCAATTTCCCGCAGCCGCGACAGCTCGCGCATTACCACACAGTCCGGTTGCTGCCGGTAGAGTTTCACCTCGAACTCTCCCTGCGCCACCAGAGTTTCGCAGCGCGCCAGTACTGCCGCTACGTCCGCAACCGCTTCCGCCGCGGCAATCGGCTCCGGTGCCAACCCCTGGGGATTTCTGTGCAGACGATAGACCTGTTTTTTCCAAAGCTTGGCCTGTGCCCGCGGCGCCATGGGCCAGTTGCGGTAGTGCTCAGGCGACACCGGAGTGCCGATGCGAATGTCGATTCCGCGGCGCACCTGCTTAAACATCTCCCGCACCAGCCACAGCGTCGACAGCGGCTTGTTGACCATGGACAGGCCGTACCACCACAGCGAGTTCCTGCCGCGCACCTGCACCGGCAATATCGGTGCACCGGTTTTGTCCGCAAAGCGAATAAAGCCCGGGTTCCAGTGGCCATCGCGCACTCCCTGCGGGGTCAGGCGGGATACCTCCCCGGCGGGGAAGACGATGATGGCACCGCCGGCGCGCAGGTGGCTGTAGATGCCTTCCACGTCTTCGCGGCGGGTGCGGCCATTGAAGTTGTCCACCGGCAACAAGTAGCTGCGCAGGGGTTCGATATTCCACAGCAGCTGGCTGGCAACTGCTTTTACATCTTTTCGCACCCTGGCCACCAGGTCGATCAGCGCGAGCCCATCGAGACTGCCCAGCGGATGGTTGGATACAATCACCAGCGGTCCGCTGGCGGGAATTCGCTCCAGTTCCGCCAGATTGACGTCGTAACGGAAATCGAAGGAGCGAAATACCTGGCGGATAAAATCGAGCCCCCCCAGGTGCGGAAAGTGTTTGCCGAACTGCTGAATCTGCTGTTCGCAGCAGATTTTTTTAACCGTGGCGGAAACCAGACGCCGCGCGGGACTTTTCGGCGCGGCGCTGTACCAGGGGTTTTGCTGTAACAGATTTTCAAGATGAATCATGCGGCGACAGCCTCGGTCATGATGCGGGCAATCTTGGGCGCGCGGTGCCAGTGCAGAATGTTCAGGGCACCATCCTTTTCCTCCACTACCGCGGTCATGGAGTCGACCCAGTCGCCGCAGTTGGCATAGGTGATGGCCTGGTCGCGGGCGGCGCTGTGGCGGATACCTGCGCGGTGGATGTGCCCGCAAATAACGCCGTCGAATCCGCGGCGGCCAGTCTCGCGAATCGCCACTTCCTCGAACTTGTTCATCATGCGACGCGCCGCGTTCACGCGGTTTTTCACGTGGTTGGCGAGCGACCACCACGGCTTGTCGAAGCGGCCGCGCCAGTAGTTGATCCAGCGGTTGATTCGCAGCATCAGGTAATAGCTATGGTCACCAATGTGGTAGCTGACCGGATGTATTTCGATGTGGTGCTCAAACTGGTCGCCGTGAGTCACCCAATAGCGTTTGCCGTCAGCGGCGGTATGGGTCCACTCGCGCTCTATGCGGATGTTGCCCAGGCGCTTGCCCGCCCAGCTGCGCATGGGGGCGTCGTGGTTGCCGGGGACGTAGATGATTTCAGGAACGCGGGTGCTCAGGTCAGACAGCATTTCCAGCAGCAGGCTGGAGGCATGGCACCAGCTTCCCCTGCCCTGTGACACCGCCTTCATATCGAAAATATCGCCCACCAGGTACACCGTGTCCGCGGAGTTCTGCGCGAGAAAATCCGCCAGTCGCTGCGGCTCGCTGTCGCGGCTGCCCAGGTGAACATCGGAGATCCACAGGGCGCGATATCGATTACTCATTGGCATGTCCCGTCGTCAGTTAAGGAGATCGTTTTGGGAAATCCTGATGACGGAAACTTTGCTTGAGTTTTCTTACAAATCGGCGGCTGTTTCTTGAAGCTTCTATGTCAACCGGGCAGATTGGAGAAAACCGGTGACAAAAATGCTCAGGTCGGGGAATACAAGTCTAATTTCGCACCCGCTGAATGGCCTCCAGGCGGGAAACACTGTCGAGATAATCTTTCCAGCTGGCCTGCAGCTCGGCGGTCTGGTATTGCTGATACTTCTCGCGGTCCAGCCACAATACCCGGGTGCGCGCCCGGCGCAGGTCGATCAATGGCAGCCCGTCAACGGCCGCCGGGCCCAGTTTGAACACGGAGCCCGCACGCGAGTTCTGGATCATGTCGCTGACGATGGTGAGATGCACATTCTCCGCCGCGGGATCGAAGTGGTTCAGCGCCGCCACATCCGACAACGCTTCGAATATGGGAGATACCGGCTGGTCCCCGCGGGCAACCGCACTGGCAATCGCCCGGTCCAGCGGCAGCTCGAAACGCTCGCGGTACAGCGCCTGTACGAATTGCCGGTTCGCGGTCAGTGCGCTCACATCCCGGCCCGCGTTGGGTTTGCACAGATCGACCACCGGTTCCGAAAGACCGTTGTAGTGATCGTCCAGTACAAAGACCGAAAAGCGATCATTGACCGCAGCCTTGTCCAGTAGCCCCGCCAGATGGGTTTTCAGGAAGTGTGCCTGATGGGCAGACAGGGTATCCGAAGCGTCGATCACGACGATGTACTGTGCAAATCGCGGCAGGCTGGGGTTGCACAGCGATACCGGGTCGTAATTCCGCTCCGGGGCGCGCAATACCGTCAGCGCAAACACCGCCAGCAGCGCGAGAATGGCAAGGCTTACGGCTATCACAGCGAGGCCTTTGCGATCCTCCGCTGAAAAACGGCTTCTGTGCCGCGCGCGGCTTCTTGCTGCTGCCATGGTGTCACGCTCTCCGCAGGCCGTGATCCAGCTCGAGCTTGTCCACCAGTACAGAAAGGGTGTACTGGATTGCTTCACAGCGCTGATTGACGGTCGCGATACCTCGGTCGTATACCTGATCCAGTTCCGCCATCAATTCTTCAAAGGTCGCGAGATCCCGTTGGTGCTGTTCCAGGCCCGTGGTATTGAGGCGCGGCAGCTTGTCCAGCTCAAAGCGCAACAGTTCACCGAAATAGGCGGCGCGACGGTTGAGCATGCGTGTGGAGTAAGACTGGTAGTAGCGCACCAACTCATCCAGCAACCCCTGCGCTTTGACAATGTCTTCCTGATAGTGGCGATGAATTTCCTCACTGCGCTCAATACTGGCTTTGAACTGGATAAACTGCGCGCGCAGGGCCTTCTCTTTTTCCGCCAGCATTTCATGCAGTTCGTCGGCCATCTCATTGACGCTTTCGATCGCGTCCTCGTGGGCCTCGGCCCAGGCCTGCTGCAGGCGGCGCACCCTTCGCGTGATCGCGGTGTATCCGGGGTAGCGGTCATCCACCACAAACAACTTGGCGCACAGCAGCATCAGCGCAATACCGCTGACTACCACCATGATCCAGGAATTGAAATCGTCGATCGCAAGTGGCTGCGCACGCAGATGTTGGATGGCGAGCTGCGAGGCGGTAAAGGGGTCCTGCTCCAGTGCCTCGCGGTAGTGCCCGACCCCCAGCACGAAAACGACCGCAAGTGTAACCACGGCCGCAAGCATCACCGCGGCAATCGTTTTTCTCGCCAGGTTTACATGGAAGCAGTTCCTGAGTGAAACCGCCAGAATCGCGGCAAATCCGAGGTTAATCAGGGAAATGATGAATGCCTGAAAGAATCCTCCCACCAACCCAAGCTCACTTCCCCGGGAGAGAAAAAAGGCATTCAGCATTGTTTCGAGAATGACGATAAAAAAGATGACGGAGTAGTGCATCAGCTTCGACTCACGATACTCCGCTTCGCGGGTGAGCCCGTTGCGATGGCGAAAGATCTCCAGGTCCATACGCAACGCGGAGTAATCCTGCGCGCCGCACTTGAGCCCGCTGATCAGACTTGCCAGGCGGCCGCCGATTTTCTTCTCCACCAGGGATTCTGCATTTTTCAGCTCCTGATAGAGCTGGCGAATTTCTACCCCGCTTCGGTCCGCCAGTTCCCGGTCCAGTTCCGACTGTCGGTTTTCATGCACTCTGCCAATGACCTCACGCACCACATAAGCGCGCAGGCTCTCTTCGCTCTCTGTGTGGTTGCGGCGGTCTACCTCCGGGATACCCGCTTTGACGTCGCGCTCAACACGTTGTTCGATCTTGAGATCGGAGATAGCGGTTCTGATGGCCGGTATTGAATTCATGCAATCACCTAAAAACTTCCACGACATTTTAGGTTTCGGAAATTTCCACGCCCGCCGCGCGATTCCTCCCACAGCCCGGATCGCGAATGGGCGATCGACACATTCCTCTAATCAGATTAGTTCGCCGCCGGTCGTCGTCAGCGCCATTGCGACAAACCGTTACCAAAATGCAAAACGCCGTGCCAGAAATTCCACTCTACGCCACGGCTCCCCATGAATAGTGTGGAATCAGACGCAGCGGCCGGAGATCAGCAGGGATTGGAAAACAAAAAAACGGGCCGTTGAGGCCCGTTTTCTGAGGGTGGCTGGTGACGTCCGGCTCGTCGGACCGTCACTCGGAGTCGACGGGGGGGCGCAAAGGGGCGGGAAATGGGAAATGGGCAATCTTGTCGCCCTTCACTTCATGCACCTTGCCGACGCCCTCTTTCTCCACCTCATCGATCCGCACGATGCTGTGCAGAGGAATGTAGGAACGCTTCACCGACGCGAACTCGCTTTTCAGCTTTTCCTCGCTGGGGTCCACCACCAGCTGCGACTTCTCCCCGAATACAAACTCTTCCACCTCGATAAAGCCATACATCTCGCTCTGGTAGATGGCGCGGGCGTAGAGCTCGAATACCTGATTCTGATTGAGAAAAATAACTTTGTAGATTGGGTTGGCCATGAATATCTCTGAAAGAGTGCGCAGGAGTCGGAAAGCGCCGCTGAATTCTAAGGTCGGGATAGATTCGGAACCAGCCGCTGGGCGGGCCCGGCCCCCGAAAAAGCGCGGAAGGTTATCACTGTAACCAGCCCCCGTCTATGCAGCCCCCGGGGCGGCCGGTATAATGCCCCACCTTCTAAACTGACCAGTTTTTAACCAGGCTCACTATGTCTTCTCCAGCGTCCGAAAAACCGGTGAAAAAGCTCTTCATCAAGACCCACGGCTGCCAGATGAATGAGTACGACTCTGCGCGCATGCGGGACCTGCTGGGCGAATCCCACCAGATGGTGCCCACGGACGATCCGGAGGAGGCAGACGTACTGCTGGTGAATACCTGTTCTATCCGCGAGAAGGCACAGGAAAAATTGTTCCACCAGCTGGGCCGCTGGCGGCACCTGAAAGAAAAGAATCCCGACCTGGTCATCGGTGTCGGCGGCTGTGTGGCGAGCCAGGAAGGCGAGGCAATCGCCAAGCGCGCGCCCTATGTGGACCTGGTATTCGGCCCCCAGACCCTGCACCGCCTGCCGGAGATGATGGAAACCCGTAAACAGAACACCGGCGCCATCGTGGTGGACGTGTCCTTCCCGGAAATCGAAAAATTCGACCGCCTGCCCCAGCCGGAAGCGGACGGTGTGAGCGCATTCGTCTCCATCATGGAAGGCTGTTCCAAATACTGCACTTTTTGCGTAGTGCCCTACACCCGCGGTGAGGAAGTTAGCCGCCCGGTGGCGGATGTGCTGGAAGAAGTGGCCCACCTGGCCGCTCAGGGTGTGCGTGAAGTGAACCTGCTGGGCCAGAACGTAAACGCCTACCGCGCAGCAGGTGAAGATGGCCAGATCGTCGATTTCGCCGAGCTGATCACCTACGTGGCCGCTATCGACGGCATCGACCGTATCCGCTACACCACCTCACACCCGGTGGAATTTTCCGATGCGTTGATCGACGTGTACGCAGAGGTACCGGAACTGGTCAGCCACCTGCACCTGCCGGTCCAGAGCGGTTCCGATCGTATCCTGATGGCCATGAAGCGCGGCCACACCGCGCTGGAATACAAGTCGAAGATCCGCCGCCTCAAGGCCATCCGCCCGGATATCTGCCTGTCTTCCGACTTTATTGTCGGCTTCCCGGGCGAGACCGAAAAAGACTTCGAAGCCACCATGAAGCTGATCCAGGACGTGGGTTTCGATCTGTCTTTCAGCTTCATCTATTCTCCGCGCCCGGGCACCCCGGCGGCGGACCTGCCGGATGACACCCCGGAAGAGGTCAAGAAACAGCGCCTGCAACTGCTGCAGCACCGCATCAACCAGCAGGCCGCGGAGATCGCGCGCCGCATGGTGGGCAATGTGGAGCGGGTTCTGGTGAGCGGTGTGTCCAAGAAAGACCCGGGGCAACTGCAGGGTCGGACCGAGAATAACCGTGTGGTCAATTTCCGCTGTGACCAGCTGGATCTGATTGGAAAATTCGCGGATGTGTTGATTGAGGAGGCGCTGCCGAATTCGTTGCGTGGAACTCTTCTGTCATCCGAACTTGATGGTCCACTGAACTGATTTCGGGGTCCCTATTCGGAAGGTCCCGTGGCGGTCCTGCTACCGATTGCCCTTCGCGAGACACGCCGTGAACCCATCCATGGGGGCTCTTCCGCGAGGTCCCTCTCGCGGAAGGTCTCGCGAAGGGCAATCAGTATCAGAACCTTCAATTCCGACGTCCGCAGATCCTAAACACATTGATTCGTCATACTCACCTGTTATAAGCCGCGAGACCGGTTAGAACCCAATCGTCACAATCCAACCTTTCCCATATCGGCGAAATGGGTATAACCTACAGACAGAACCCATAGACGAAAGGTGAACGGAAACCAATTTGGAAACACAAGCTCTCGCTCACAGCATCACTCTTGAGCCCAACGACGCCCGCCGCCTGGCCAATCTCTGTGGCCAATTCGATCAACACCTGCGCCAGATTGAACAGCGATTGGATATTGAAATCCGCAATCGCGGCAATGAGTTTGCCATTTACGGCAATGCCAGCTCCGCCCGCGCCGCCGGCGAGATCCTGAGCAACCTGTACAAGGAAACCGGAGCGAAAGACAGCCTCACTCCGGACGAGATTCACCTCGCCCTGCAACAGTCGGGGGTCGAAGAACTGGTGGATGCGCGTCAGACTGCCGCGGAAGGCGAAGGGGATCAGGTTGTCCTGATCCGCACCAAGAAGTGCAGTGTGCGACCGCGCGGTGTCAACCAGCGCAAATACGTGCGCGCCGTTCAGACCCACGATATCAACTTCGGCATCGGCCCGGCCGGCACCGGCAAAACCTACCTGGCGGTAGCCTGCGCGGTAGAGGCGCTGCTGAAAGACGAGGTCGAGCGCATCCTGTTGGTGCGCCCGGCGGTGGAAGCCGGTGAGAAACTGGGCTTCCTGCCCGGTGACCTGAGCCAGAAGGTCGACCCCTACCTGCGCCCTCTCTACGACGCCCTCTATGAAATGCTCGGTTTTGAGACCGTGGGCAAGCTCATCGAGCGCAATGTGATCGAGGTGGCGCCGCTCGCCTACATGCGCGGGCGCACTTTGAACAACGCCTTCGTGATCCTCGACGAGAGCCAGAACACCACCCGCGAACAGATGAAGATGTTCCTGACCCGCATCGGCTTCGGCTCCACTGCGGTCATCACCGGCGACCCCAGCCAGATCGACCTGCCTCGCGGTGCCGCCTCCGGTCTGCGACACGCCATCGAGGTGCTGGATAACGTCAACGGCATCAGCTTTACCCACTTCGGCGCCAAAGACGTGGTGCGCCACCCGCTGGTCCAGCGCATCGTCGAAGCCTACGATGTGCACGAGGCGGAAGTGGAGGCAAAGCAGCAGGCGGAGCGCGAAGCCCGCCGGGCCCTGCGCGCAGCCGGAGAAGATGCGGCCTGACGCCGCGCCCATGAACAAAAGTCAACCCGAACCCTCGCAGCTTGTGCCCGCGGACGTATTTATTGATGTCCAGCGGGCCACGAGCCAGACCGATCTGCCCAGCGACGACGACCTCACACGCTGGGCCGCCGCCGCGGTGGGCAATTGTCGCCCTGAGGCCGAAATCGCACTGCGCATCGTCGACGAAGACGAGAGCCAGGCGCTAAACAGCCAGTACCGCGGCAAGGACAAGCCCACCAATGTACTCTCTTTCCCCGCGGACATCCCCGAGGAACTGGGCCTGCCACTGCTCGGTGACCTGGTGATCTGCGCCCCGGTGGTAGCCGTGGAGGCGGAACAGCAGCGCAAAGCTCCGACCGCACACTGGGCGCATATGGTTGTCCATGGCACACTACACCTGCTGGGTTATGACCATATCGAGGACGATGAAGCCGAGATCATGGAAAATCTCGAAACCCGCATTCTGGCGCAGTTGGGATTCAGTGATCCCTACGCCCCTATTGATGAGCCGGCGCAAGGTGTGCCGGCGGATGAACTTTCAGACGGAACCGACGAGTAACGCGGAGTATGGCCACATCCATGACCACCGACGAACCCCCAAGTAGCTCCTCCTCCAACCGCCCCCGATCGGGAGAGAAAAACTGGTTGGAGAAATTACTGGGCGCCTTTTCCCAAGAACCCAGATCCCGCGATGAACTGCTGGATATCATCAAGGACGCTGCCGAAAACAAGGTAGTGGACGCCGAAGCCCTGTCCATCATTCAGGGCGCGCTGGATGTGTCCAGCCAGCAGGTGCGGGAGATCATGATTCCGCGCTCGCAGATGGTGGTGGTCAGCATTGAGGACTGCCCCAAGGATTTTCTGCCCAAGATCATCGAATCCGGTCACTCCCGCTTCCCGGTGGTGGGCGAAAGCATCGACGACATCCGCGGCATCCTGCTGGCCAAAGACCTGCTGCCGCTGGTGTTGAAAGGCGTGGACGAATTCCGCCTGGAAGACATCATCCGCCCGGCGAATATCATCCCGGAAAGCAAGCGCCTGAATATTCTGCTGCGGGAGTTCCGCGAAAACCGCTATCACATGGCTGTCGTCATCGATGAGTATGGTGGCGTTTCCGGCGTGGTCACCATTGAAGATATTCTCGAAGAAATCGTCGGCGATATTGAAGACGAAACCGATGAGGACGAGGAAGACAGCTATATCCGCAAGGTGAGCGACAATGATTACGTGGTCAAGGCGCTCACCCCCATTGAAGACTTCAACGAGTACTTCGATTGCGGATTCAGCGATGAGGAGTTCGACACCATTGGCGGCCTGGTGATGCAGTCCTTCGGCCATCTGCCGGGACGGGATGAGACCACCAGACTCGGGAATTTCCAATTCCGCGTGCTCTACGCCGATAATCGGCAGATTCACCTGCTGCGGGTCAGTCGCACCGACAAGCCCACTGAAGAAGACGGCTGATGCGCAATCCCTTTTCTTCACTGACCATGTTCCTGTATCCGCTGGCCGCACTGATCGCAGGCGGCCTGCTGACCCTCTCCTTTGCCCCGTTCGATTACTGGTGGTGCAGCCCGCTCTCCCTCGGGCTGTTCGCCTGGCTGCTGGCGCCCGGTCGCAACGCTGCGGTGTTGAGCGGCAGGCGCTGCTTCGGGCTGGCACTGTGTTACGGCCTCGGTCTGTTCGGTAGCGGCGGCTCCTGGGTATACGTCTCCATTACCGACTTCGGCAATTCCTCACCGCTGCTCGGGGTGATTCTCACTGGCGGTTTTGTCGGCATCATGGCGGTACTGTTTGCGCTGCCGTTCGCGGTCCTCGCGCGCTTCCGCGCACACCCTGCCTCCTTCGCACTCGCGTTTGCCGCACTGTGGTTTGTGAGTGAGTGGTTTCGCACCTGGATATTTACCGGTTTTCCGTGGCTCTTTGCCGGCTATGGGCATATCCACACCTGGCTGGCGGGCTGGGCGCCGATACTGAGCGTGTACGGCATTGGCCTGCTGCTGGCATTTTCCACCGCGGTGTGCGCGCTGTGCGCGCGCCGTGCCTTCGACTCATGGAAATCGAGCAGCGCCCTGTCCCTGGTGCTCGCCGCGGTGTTGCTTTGGCCCGCCGGCCTGCTGCTCGGCAACATCGAATGGACCCGGGCCGATGCGCGCAGCGTGCGCGTGGGGCTGGTGCAGGCGAATATTCCCCAGGAAAAAAAGTGGCTGCCGGAATTTCGCGGCGAGACCATCAAGCGCTACCAGAGCGCCACAGAAGAACTGCACCGCCAGGGGGTCGATCTGGTGATCTGGCCGGAAGCAGCGCTGCCACTGCTGTACCATCATTCGCCGAACCTGATGCAGGCGCTGCAGGACAATACAGAGTCAATCGGTATAGATCTCATCACCGGTATCCTCTACGACACGGAGCAGGATTACCGTCGCGTGGTGCACAACTCGGCGGCGGTCTTTGGCCGCGAGCAGCAGCTCTACCACAAACGCCACCTGGTGCCGTTCGGCGAGTATGTGCCGCTGGAAGACTGGATTCGCGGCACCATCGAATTCTTCAACCTGCCCACCTCGTTTATCCGCCCCGGACCTGAAGGCCAGCCCCCACTGGAGGCCGGCAGCCTGAGCTGGGCGCCTCTGATCTGCTACGAGATCGTCTACCCGCAACTGGTGGCAAAGAGCAGCGGCGAAGCCCAGGTTCTATTGACCCTGAGCAATGATGCCTGGTTTGGCCGCTCCATCGGCCCACTGCAGCACATGCAAATGGCACAGATGCGCGCACTGGAAACCGGGCGCTATCTGGTACGGAGTACCAATACCGGTGTAACCGCTATCGTCGCGCCGAACGGTCACATTATCGAGCAGCTGCCGCAGTTCGAGCAGGCGACCCTGATTGGCAAGGTAGAGTCGCGCAGCGGCTTTACCCCCTTCATGGTGATCGGCGTGTGGGCTCTGGTGGCACTGGCTGCCCTGATGCTGGCAGCGGCCGCTCTGCTGCAGCGCCGCCCGGCCAGAGGAACCGAAACCGTCTTCGCCCGTGAAATTGCGGACTGAGTTGCGCAACGCGCGCGCGGGCGAGATCAGTGTCCTTCCTGGCTCGCCCCAAAACGGGGCGCCCCTTGCCTCGGTTTGCCGCCCACTTTCACCTCCAATGCCCTGCCCCCCCGGAATATCGCCGCATTCTGCCGCGCCGGTAAAATACGGCTGCTATTATGCTGTGATATTTGCAGCCCCTGACAGCAGCGGGCTGCGCTCTTTGCAGGGATGAGCCGGAAGACACTGCCACCCCGCAACCGGAACCCTTTTTTCTGCACACGCCCGACAATGTGCGGCACGGATGCCAGATTTATGCATTGTTTAATCACCGGCGGCACTGGATTGATAGGCCGTCTTTTTTGCGCGAAATGGCTGGCGCGAGGATACCGCCTCACGGTGCTCAGCCGCGATCCGGACAAGGTGCGCGAGCGCTGCGGAGAAACCGCCGTGGGCGTGCGCGACCTGCAACAGGTGGAAGGGCCTGTCGATATTGTCGTCAATCTGGCGGGCGAAACCATCGCCCAGCGCTGGACCGACGCCCGCAAGCAGGAAATCCGCCGCTCGCGCCTGGAAATAACCGCGCGCTTGGCGCAGTGGATTCTCAGCCTCCCACAACGCCCCAAATACGTCCTCTCAGGTTCCGCCGTGGGTTATTACGGCGATCGCGGCGGAGATCTGTTGAAAGAAACCAGCGGCCCCGGTGGCGGCTTTGCCGCGGAACTCTGCCGCGATTGGGAAGCGGCGACCCTTCCGCTGCAACAGGCGGGTATCTGCGTCGGCATCATGCGCACCGCCATCGTACTTTCCACCCGCGGCGGCGCCCTGCCGGAAATGCTGCCCGCGTTCCGCCTTGGTGTTGGCGGTCCGATGGGCAGCGGCGAGCACTGGATGAGCTGGATTCACGAGGAAGATATTGTCGGCCTGATGCTGCACGCCATCGACCGGCATCTCTGCACCCCCTTTAACGCCTGCGCACCTGAGCCAGTCACCAACAACAGCTTTTCCCGCCTGCTGGCAAAACAGCTGCACCGGCCCTGTCTGCTGCGCACACCCGCGTGGATGCTCAAGCTGATATTTGGGGAGATGGCCACAGAACTGCTGTTGGCGAGCCAGCGAATGGAGCCCCGCGTAGTGCTCGACAGCGACTACAGTTTCCAGTTTCCCACTCTGGAGAAAGCCCTGGCCGACTTGTTTGGCCCGGAGAGGGCAAAAGGCAGGGCGCACGCCTCGTCGCGTCCCCGCTGATTGGTCGAATGTCCCCGTCCAAAACGGACCGAGCCCGCACAGGGCGGGCTCGGTTAACGGATTTGTTACTCTGGAAAATTTCCTAGGCTGCCGCACTGCTGCGGATCAATACCTCGTCGAGATAGGTACGCGCCGATTCCGAGGTTACGGGATCAGCCCTGCATTCCATGGGCGCTGAGCCGACCCAGTGGGCGTGCCAGCGGAGCCAGTTGTTGGATATCCCCTCTTCGCGCTGCTCCTGCCGCAGCTCCACAAAATCCGTCTGCTGCGGATCCAGTTTGAATTCCCGCACTATCTGGCCTACGAAGGTTTCGAAGTTCTTGCTCAACTGAGCTCCACTTTCACTGCCAGCAGCCAACAGAACCAGCTGGCGCTTACCGCGCCGGGTCAACTTGAAACCAATCCACACCGGACGGTTCAGGCGGTTGTGCAATTGAATAGGGGAAAGGGAAGGTGGGATACCCATCATGTGAACATTACCTCGTTTTTTATCTTGTTATTGCGCGTAATTCGGCCATCTGAGGTTCACTCCTGATCGCTCCGGTACCTGGCCGGGTCCATCCGGCACCCGGATGGTTTCATAAGAAACCTTCGATCAGGGCGCCCATACTAGTTACTCAGGGCTATCGCATCAAGCGTTGATCCGGAACCTCCGGAGCAAGCCGGTCAGCAATTGCGCCTGCCTGGCAGCGCACGCCAGCGGTACCACTGATTTCCCAAAAGCTCGCGCCAGTAAACCTGGCTGCGCAGCAGTGCCGCCGCACTAGGGAGCCAGCGCAACAGGTGGTTCTCCGCTCTCGGCACCAGTTCCCCCGGGCTGCCCACCGGCAGTGGCCGGACCTGCAGGCCGGCGCGGGCAAAGCTTTCCGCCGCGCGCGGCATGTGCCACCAATGCGTTACCAACAGTACGCTTTCGACTCCGGAATCGTGCAGAAGTGCCGCCGAATTCACGGCATTCTCCGCCGTATTGCGACTGCAATTCTCGCGCCATGTCACCGAACGCTGAAACAGCTTCTCCAGCGCGTCGGCCATCAGATCTGATTCCGGCGCCTTTTCTTCCGCGTAGACCCGCCCACCGGAGACCAGTAACGGCAAGTCCGCCGGCGCCCGCGCGACAGCCCAGGCCACTCGCTCAAGCGTTTCTGCCGAAAGCCGCTCGCTGCCAGTGTCCTCGTTGCGGTAGCGGCCACCGCCAAGAATCACTACTGCGCCCGGCTCCACTTTGGGAGCCTCCGGCTGCTGGCTTACCAGGCGCTGGCCCAGCCAGCCGGAGAACGCGGGTGTCGCGCAAATCCACAAAGTGAGGAAGCAGAGAATAGCCAGCGGCAGTGACAATTTGGCGACAGGGGTAGACGAGGGGAAAAACCAGAACACAAACGCCAACAGCAACCCCACCAGCGGGGCGAAAGGCGGCATGATCAGGGTAGTAAGGGCAGTCTGCAGTTCCATCTTGGCCAGGGTGGCTCCATTTTCGGTGTATGCGCGAGTGGTCTCCGCGCCATCGTGGTGCGGGTGTTCTTCAGTCCGATGTGAGTCCACCACTGATCTGGCGGAAGCAGCCGTAGCCGCAGCGATGGCAGGGCGTAATCTGACTACCAGCGTCCGGCAGCGCGCGGTAGCCGCAGCCGATGCACTGCAGCTCCTCGCCCTCGCCGGCAGTTTCTCCCGCCAGCGCCCAGGGTTCGCCGCGACGGATACAGTACATCAGCGCTGGCCAGGCGGACTTGGTGGGGTCGGCTGCCTCCAACAGCCAATCACCGGTGCGCTCCTCAAGGGTTTTCAGTTCACCACCGAGATCCTTCAGGTAATCTTCCGCCCGATGCGCGTCGTCTTTCAGCCAGGCGCGCAGGAAGGCCGCCTTGCTGGCCGTGAGTTTTTCCACCGCCAGCTCGCCCTCCACCAGCTTTTCCAGGTCCCGCCGCAACTCCGCCGTCAGGTCCTCATCTTCCGATGGCAGATCGGGTTTGCCCGCTACAGGTTTCTTACTCACCCCATCCCTCCTATAATTCGCCGTTTTCTGGCCGAAAGGCCAGCGCCGTTCACGGCCGGAATATCCCAATAGATTGAGTCACAGAGTATAGGTTCCCCACAGATGGAAGAGCAGTACAACCCCTCCGCAGTCGAAGCCGCCGCCCAGGCCCACTGGGAGAGCAACAAAAGCTTCGAGGTGAAGGAAGACCACAGCAAGGAAAAGTTCTACTGCCTGTCGATGTTCCCCTACCCCAGCGGCAAGCTGCACATGGGGCACGTGCGCAACTACACCATCACCGACGTGATCTCCCGCTACCAGCGCATGCAGGGCAGGAACGTGCTGCACCCCATGGGCTGGGACGCCTTCGGTCTGCCGGCGGAGAATGCCGCAATCCAGAACAAAACCGCGCCGGCCAAAT
Source organism: Microbulbifer harenosus (assembly GCF_005771435.1). Lineage (GTDB taxonomy): Bacteria > Pseudomonadota > Gammaproteobacteria > Pseudomonadales > Cellvibrionaceae > Microbulbifer > Microbulbifer harenosus. The sequence goes on along the minus strand of NZ_VANI01000002.1, from coordinate 180,414 downwards.
GGACCTACTCCAATATCGACTACATGAAGGGCCAGTTGAAAGCGCTGGGCTTCGGTTTTGACTGGTCCCGCGAACTGGCCACCTGCAAGCCCTCCTACTACCGCTGGGAGCAGTGGTTCTTCACCCGCCTGTACAAGAAAGGCCTGGTGTACAAGAAAAACTCCGCGGTGAACTGGTGCCCCCACGACGCCACCGTGCTCGCCAACGAGCAGGTGGAAGACGGCGCCTGCTGGCGCTGCGGCACCACCGTCGAGCGCCGCGAGCTGGCGCAGTGGTTCATCAAGATCACCGACTACGCCGAAGAACTGCTGAAAGACCTGGACCAGCTGCCCGACTGGCCGGAGCAGGTGCGCACCATGCAGCGCAACTGGATCGGCAAATCCAAAGGCGTCGAGCTCGCGTTCGCGCTGCCCAAGACCATTGCCGGCGTCGACCACTTTGATGTCTACACCACCCGCCCGGACACCCTGATGGGCGTGACCTACGTGTCACTCGCCGCCGAGCACCCCATCGCCCTTGCCTTGGCGGAATCCAGTCCCGAGCTCAAAACCTTCATCGCCGAGTGCAAGAAGCAGTCCATGGCCGAAGCCGACATGGCCACCATGGAAAAGAAAGGCATGGATACTGGCCTTGTGGCCATCCACCCGCTCACCGGCGAAGAAGTGCCCGTGTGGATCGCCAATTATGTACTGATGGACTACGGCTCCGGCGCCGTCATGGCCGTGCCCGCCCACGACCAGCGCGACTGGGAGTTTGCCAAAAAATACAACCTGCCGATCAAACAGGTCATCGCCCCCGCCGCGGGCGAAGCCATCGACCTGGACAAAGAGGCCTTCACCGAAAAAGGCGTACTGACCAATTCCGGCGGTTTCGACGGCCTCGACTTCGACGCCGCCTTCAACGCCATCGCCGACGGCCTCAAGGCCGCCGGCAAGGGCCGCGTCACCACCAACTACCGCCTGCGCGACTGGGGTGTCTCCCGCCAGCGCTACTGGGGAGCTCCCATCCCCATGTTCAACCTGGCCGACGGCACCGAAATACCGGTACCCGCGGAAAAACTGCCGATCCTGCTGCCGGAAAACGTGGAACTCGACGGCATCACCTCGCCGATCAAGGCCGACCCGGAATGGCGCAAGGACGAATACAACGGCGAAGCGGTCGAGCGCGAAACCGACACCTTCGACACCTTTATGGAGTCCAGCTGGTACTACGCCCGCTACACCTGCCCCGACTTTGAACAAGGCATGCTCGATCCCGAGCGCGCCAACTACTGGCTGCCCGTGGACCAGTATGTGGGAGGCATCGAACACGCCATCCTGCACCTGTTGTACGCGCGCTTCTTCCACAAACTGATGCGCGACGAAGGCCTCGTCAGCAGCGACGAACCCTTCAAACGCCTGCTGTGCCAGGGCATGGTATTGGCGGAGTCCTTCTACAAAGAAGTCGACGGCCACAAAACCTGGATCGCCCCCACCGCCGTCGACGTAGAGCGCGACGACAAAGGCAAGCCGATCAAAGCCATCGAGCGCGCCACCGGTGAAGAAGTGGTTGCCGGAGGCGTGGTCAAGATGTCCAAGTCCAAGAACAACGGCATCGACCCCCACGCCGCCGTGCAGGAATACGGCGCCGACACCGTGCGCCTGTTCACCATGTTCGCCGCACCGCCCGAGCAGACCCTCGAGTGGCACGACTCCGGCGTGGAAGGCGCCAGCCGCTTCCTGCGCAAACTGTGGAAAACCGTGCACGGCCACATCGAAGCCGGCAACAGCAGCAGCGCCATCGACACCAGTGCGCTGTCCGACAAACAACAGCAACTGCGCCGCAAAACCCACGAAACCATCCAGAAAGTCAGCGACGACTACGGCCGCCGCCAGACCTTCAACACCGCCGTGGCCGCGGTGATGGAACTGCTGAACGAAGTCACCAGGATTGCAGAACGCGACTCCGCCAACGGCCTCGCGGTAGAACGCGAAGCCCTGCAAGTCGCCATCATGCTGCTCGCCCCAATCACTCCGCACATCTGCCACGCGCTGTGGAAACTGATCGGCAACGACAGCGAGCTGGTCGACGCCCAGTGGCCGCAAGTGGATGAAAACGCCCTGGTGCGCTCCACCATCACCCTCGTGGTACAGGTCAACGGCAAGCTGCGTGCGAAGCTGGAAGTACCGGCGGACACCGACAAGGCCACCCTGGAAAAAATGGCGCTGGAAGACGAAAACGTGGTGAAGTTCACCGACGGCCTCACCGTGCGCAAGGTGATTGTGGTGCCCGGCAAATTGGTCAACGTCGTCGCCAACTAAGCCGTAAACGCTCTCGCCATCGAAGCACAAAAATCAGATGCGAAGGCCGGGTGCCGGGGGTGGGTTTTCAGGAGCGTCGGCAACAGGGATGTTGCCGACGCAGCGTACAGGGATGTATTCACAGCGGTCCTGAAAACCCACCCCCGGTGCCCGGCCGCCACCGCACCAGCTAAAAAACTCAGCGGACCTAGATGAAACACGCAATACTCCGGACTCTCACAATAATCCTGGCCGTCACTATCTCTGCCTGCGGCTGGCACCTCCGCGGCGCACCGAAAAACTTCCCTCCCGGCAGCAAGCTTTACATCGCCACCGAAGACCCCAGAAGCGAACTGGCCGAAAGCATCACCCGCCTGCTGCAGACCAGCGGCCTGCCCCTGGCAGAAAGTCCGATCGAAGCCGACTTCACCCTCACCATCCACAAAGAAATCGAACGGAAACGCACCGTCTCCGTGGATGCCCAAGGCCGCGCCTCCGAATACGAACTCATCACCAGCGCCGAATACAGCGTACGCGACAACACCGGACGCGACCTACTCACCAACGCCAAAGCCGACATCTACCGCACCCTCGAATGGGACGACGACGAAGTCGTCAGCAAAGGCGAAGAAGAGCGCCTGCAACGGGAAGAAATGCGCCGCGAACTCATCGGCCGCATCATCGACCGCCTGCGCCGCCTCGACATCAGCGCCCCCGTCACCGACAACCCCGCCACCCCCTAACGGCGGGACCAAAAAGACACAAGGGCAACAGAACAGCATGGCTCGCATCACCCCCAGGCAACTCGGCCAAAACCTGCGCCAGAGCATCGCCCCCATCTACGTCGTCACCGGCGACGAACCCCTGCTGGTGCAAGAATGCTGCGACAGCATCCGCGACGCCGCCCGCAAACACGGCTTCAACGAGCGCGACCTGCTGCACGGCGAAAACAATTTCGACTGGGGGCAACTCCTCTCCGCCGCCGGCAGCCTCTCCCTGTTCGCCGACAAAAAAATCATCGAACTGCGCCTGCCCGGCGGCAAACCCGGCGACAAGGGCAGCAAAGCCCTGCAGGAATTCGCCAGCATGGCAAACGACGAAACCCTATTGCTGCTGGTACTGCCGCGGCTCGACCGCGCCCAGCTCAACAGCAAATGGGTCAAGGCACTGGAAGAACGGGGCGTGCTCATCCAGATCTGGCCGGTGGACGCCAGCGAAATGCCGCGCTGGATACACGAACGCCTGCGCAGCGCCGGCCTCGACGCCGAACCGGAAGCCATCCAGATTCTCGCCGAACGCGCTGAGGGCAACCTGCTCGCCGCCAGTCAGGAAATTGAAAAACTGAAACTGCTGGCCCGGGACAGCGTCATTACGGCCGACACCATGAGCAACGCCGTGGCCAGCTCCGCGCGCTACGATGTGTTCGGCCTCATCGACAAGGCGCTCGCCGCCGACGCGGCCGGCGCCGTGCGTACACTCCAGGGCCTGCGCGCCGAAGGCGTCGAGGCCGCGGTAGTGTTGTGGGCCATCGCCCGGGAAATCCGCACGCTGCTGGAGGCGCAACAAAAGCTGGATCAGGGCCAGCCGATCAACCGCCTGGTCCGCATCCAAAAGCGCCAGCCATTGATCCAGGCCGCCTGCCAGCGCCTGCGCCCGCGCCAGCTGGAAAACTTCCTGCTGCGCGCACGCGCGGTCGACAACGCCATCAAGGGCGGCAGGGACATGGACCCCTGGGCGGGACTGCTGGAGCTCACCCTGAATCTCTCCGGCAAACGCAGCATCTGATTCCGCTGTTGGGCAAGCCGCGCTTTGCCCAACCTACACACAGATACGACGTACGCTTTTGTAGGAGCTTGCCTGCAGGCGAAACGGGCAGAGCTCCGAACCAATCGCCTGCAGGCAGGCTCCTACAGACAAACGCAAAAAAACATCCGCAGATGACCACCGACTTGCTGTAGGAGCCTGCCTGCAGGCGAACACGGCAGTGCTCCGAACCGTTCGCCTGCAAGCAGGCTCCTACAACCGCAGAATTACTCAGCCGAAATCCTGCTTTTCCATCCACGGAATAATGCGTTCGAAGGCGCGCTCGATATTCTCGATGGATGTCGCGTAGCTGAAACGCAACGCATTGCGGCTGCTCTCACCGAAAGTATCACCGGCGATAGTGCACACGCCGGTTTCCCGCAACAATCGCAACGCAACATTATTGCCGTTCACCCCCTCCGGCAGTGCGGGAAACATATAGAACGCACCATCCGGCACATACCCTTCCAGAAACGGGGTCTGATCCACCAGTTCCACCAGACGGTTGCGGCGCTTGCGGTAGGTGTCCACTACATCGGCAATAAAACTGCGGTCACCTTTGAGCGCGGCCACCCCGGCCCACTGGCAGGGTGTGTTTGCCACGGTGGTGGTAAACATATGGTAGCGACGCAGTTTGCGGATGGCGCCCTGGCTCGCAATCAGCCAGCCAATGCGCATGCCCGCCATGCTGAATGTCTTGGAAAAACTGCTCATCACCATCACATGATCCAAGTCAGAGCAGCAGGACAACACGCTCGCATAATTGTGATAGCCGCGTTCGTCGTAAATCAGGTGGTCGTACACCTCATCGCTGATCACATAGATACCGCGGTACGCCGCCTCCTGCACGATGGTTTCAACCGTCTCCCGCGGATATACCGTGCCGGTGGGATTGCTGGGTGAATTCAGGACAATCGCGTGGGTGTTGCTGTCGATTGCGTCGATCACTTCCTGCGGGTCGAGCTGATGGTGGTTTTCCGCACGGGTCGGGATGTATTTCACGGTACCGCCATTCATGCGGATCAGCGGCGCGTAGAGCATGAAGGAGGGATCGGGCACGATAAATTCCCGACCCGGCGCGGAGACCGCCGTCAACGCCAGGTAGATCGCCTCGGTGGCGCCAGTGGTGACCAAAATATTTTCCGGCGTAATCCCGCGGCCGGAGCGCTCACTGTAATAATCCGCCAATGCATCCAGCAGCTCCGGCAACCCGGCATCCATGGTGTAACCGGTCTGCCCCGCGTTCAGTGCATCCACTGCCGCCTGCACCACGTGGGCTGGTGTGGGCGCATCCGGCTGGCCAATGGACAGGTGGATTACATCCTCCATGGTGGCCGCCAGATTGACCATTTTGCGAATACCGGGCACTGGGATTGTGAGCAGCGCCGGATTCCAGATCGGATCTTCCGACTCGTAAAAATCGAAATCCAGCCGACTCACGGGCTCATCCTCTCAGCCGCACTCTGTGTCGAGTGTTCAAAGAACAAATCCGGGCGTTTATCCGTGAGTGGTGCCGCCAGCTGGTAGGCCTGTGCCGCGCGCAGCACGGCGCTGTCGTTGAAGCGCGCCGCCACAAACTGCAGGCCGATGGGCAGGCCCGCGCGGTCAAAGCCACAGGGTACGGAGATGGCCGGTTGCCCGGTCATGTTGAAGGGATAGGTAAATGGCGTCCACGACGGCCAGCGGGTACTGGGCCAGTCCTCCGGCACCTCGCGCCCCGCCTTAAATGCGGTAATCGGCAGCGTGGGTGTGAGCAGCAAGTCGTATTTGGTGTGGAATGCGGCCATGCGCTCGCACAGCGCCATGCGCTCGTTCACCGCTTCCAGGTAATCCAGCATGGACAGCTGTGCGGCCTTTTCCGAGACCGCCACCAGTTGCGGGTCCATCAGTGCGCGCTGTTTTTTGCCGAGATTCCTCAGCGCATTGGCGGCACCACCGTAAAACAGGTGGCCGAACGCGGCGATGGGATCGTCGAAGCCCGGCGCCACCTCGGTAATTTCCGCCCCCAGAGACGCCAGCAACTCCGCGGCCGCACGCACCGCATCCGCGACCTCGCTAGCCACATCCACATACCCGAGTGTGCCACTGTAGGCAATGCGCACTCCGCGCAGCAGGTCTGTCGGCTCGCCATCGATCGCCGCGAGATAATTGATATTGCGGCGGGGAATGGCATGGGTATCGCGGCTGTCTGCTTCCGTGAGGACATTCATCATTAACGCACAGTCTGCCACCGTCCAGGTCATGGGGCCGGCGTGCGCGAGGGTACCAAAGGGGCTCGCGGGCCAGTGCGGCACCTCGCCGAAACTCGGCTTCAAACCCACCAAACCACAGAAACCCGCGGGAATACGGATGGAACCGCCCGCATCGGTGCCGAGCGCCAGTGGCCCCATACCGAGCGGTACCGCCGCGGCGCTGCCGCCACTGGAACCACCGGCGGTTTTCTCCGGATTCCAGGGGTTGCGGGTGATGCCGTCTACCGGGTTGTCGGTAACACCCTTCCAGCCAAATTCCGGCGTGGTGGTTTTACCCAGCGGGACCGCACCGTTGCGGCGCAATGCGGCCGCGCAGGGGGCCTCCTTGCCCACAGTAGATTTCGGGTCGATGGTTCTGGACCCCTTGATGGTGGGCCACTGGGGTGTGAGAAAAACATCCTTGATGGCAATGGGTACTCCGTCCAGTCGTCCCCGCGGATTCGCAGACTGATAACGCTGTTCAGATTCGCGCGCGAATCGCAGCGTTGTTTCTTCGTCGATCAGGTTGAATGCATTCACGACCGGATTGCAACGTCTGATCTGCGCCAGCATCGCCTTTACCACCTCAACCGGAGAAAAGGATTTTTCCCGGTAGCCCTGCAGCAGTTCCAGTGCCGTTTTCCGAGCCAGATCATTCACGCGCGCTGCACTCCTTTGTTATATGGGTATTCGGTTTTCGCTCTCTCCCAGCCTAGACCCATTTCGCGCCGAATTCGTCAAATGCGGGTGGAACAACCCGCCCCGATGCGTGTTATCTCTCAGGAAATAGCTTCGGGCATGGCAATTCCCGACTTCTCCGCAAGCTTTTTCAGGTCGTCAACGATACTGGGATAAAGCTCTACCCCCTTTTCCAACTGCCTGTTTCGCAGGTGCCAGGCGCGTTTTCCTGGGATGCGCAGCGGAGTGTTGATATGACCCTCGCGCTCGCACTGTTCCCACATTTCCAGCAGCGCCGCGGTCTGCCGTAAAAAACTCTGTTCACTGCCAAATGCGCCGGGGTCGATGATCTGCAGGAACACCGAGTTCGCTTCGTCATCCTCGCTCACATCGTCCGCGCGACCATAGCCGGCTAACGCCATCGACAACACCTCGAGCATGGCGGAAAGCGCCGCGCCCTTATAGCCGTGATCCGCGCCGCCCACCGGCAGAATGCTGCCGCCATCAGCGAACGCGCGCGGATCATCGGAAAGTTGCCCGTCGCGGTCCTTGAGATACTTCCCGGGCAGTTTTTTGCCCTCGCGCGCGGCGCGCGACACATAACCGCCGGCGGTGACAGACATGCTGATGTCGAACAACAGGGGATAATCTCCGGCCGGCGCGCAGAAGGCGATGGGGTTGGCGGAAAACAGCGGGGTCTTACTGCCCTGTGGGGATACCGTGTGTTCGGCCGGCGTGGAGCAGGTGAGGATACCCACACAATTTTGTTCGACAATTTTCGGTAGATAGGCCGCAAGGCAGGCAATATGCTGACTGCGACGCACGGTGGCAGTCACCACGCCGTGTTCGCGCACCCGCGCCAATGCCTGATCAATGGCCCGGTGCACCACCCAGGGGCCCGGCAGAAATTCTGCATCCCAGTTAAACACATTGCCGCGGTCCGCCAGCACATGGGGCTCCCCCTGCAAGCGCGAAGCACCGGACTGCAACCACTGCAGATTGGTGGTTACCCGGTGCAGACCGTGGGTGGTGAACCCCAGCAGATCCGCCTGCAGAAACGTGTCGGCCACGACTTCCGCGCGCGACGCGTCCAACCCTGCGGAAGTAAACAGGGCGCAGGCAAACTGTCTGAGATCTTCCGCTCGGTAGCGCTGGGACATGGTGTCTCCCCTTTTCTTTTCAATGTATCAATCAATGATCGGTTACTTTTCCGCGCAAGGACTTTACCTTACCGCGCTGTGACTTGTGCTGCAGGCGGCGCTCGCGCGAGCCTTTGGTCGGCTTGGTGGCGACACGTTTTTTCGGCGTTTTCAAAACACCCGCAATCAGCGCCTGCAAGCGCGCGAGCGCATCCTCGCGATTTTTTTCCTGGGTGCGAAAGCGCTGCGCCTTGATGACCACAACACCATCGGAGGAAATCCGCTGGTCCCGCAAAGCTAGCACACGCTGCTTGACCTCTTCTGGCAGGCTCGATGCCATTACGTCAAAGCGCAGGTGAATCGCGCTCGACACCTTATTGACATTCTGCCCGCCAGCCCCCTGGGCACGCACCGCGTGGAACTCGATTTCCGCGTCTGGCAGGCGTATATGGTTAGAAATAATCAACATGTAAAATACTCTGCATATTCACTCACAGACTAACCTGCGCAATCAACTATGCTCAAAGGGTCCGGTGGCAGACGATGCCAGTGACGATGTCGAGCCACACGCGCGATCAGACCAGGGGATATCCCTAGATGGATAAACCGTTAACCACCCACAAAGCCCACTTCAATCCGCCGGTATTCTACAGTGCTACCGCGGTACTCATTCTGGTAGTCGCCTACGCGGTCCTGTTTGCCAATGACGCGACCGCGCGCTTCAAGGGCGTGCAGAATTTTATCGTGCTCAACCTGAGCTGGTACTACGTGCTGGTGGTCGCGCTGATACTCATCAGTGTGATTGGCATTGCCATATCCCGGTTTGGCGATATCAAGCTCGGGCCGGAACACTCCAGACCGGATTACGATTTCGCCAGCTGGTTCGCCATGTTGTTTTCCGCCGGCATGGGCATCGGGCTGCTGTTTTTCGGCGTTGCCGAGCCGGTCATGCACTACCTGAACCCTCCGGAAGGTGAAACCGGCACCGTGGAAGCGGCGCGCCACGCCATGGTGCTGACGTTTTTTCACTGGGGATTCCACGCCTGGGCTATCTACGCCATTGTGGCGCTCATCCTCGCTTATTTCAGTTATCGCCACAAACTGCCGCTCACCCTGCGCTCCGCACTCTACCCGGTGATCGGCGACCGCATTTACGGCCCCATTGGCCACGCCGTGGATGTGTTTGCCATCCTCGGCACCGTGTGCGGCGTCGCCACCACTCTGGGTTACGGCGTGCTGCAGATCAACTCGGGGCTCAATCACCTGTTCGGCGTGCCCGTGAACGAAACAGCACAGGTGATACTCATCGTTGTCACTACGCTGCTCGCCACCGTCTCCGTGGTTGCCGGGCTCGACGCCGGCATCAAGCGGCTGTCGCAGCTCAACATGGCGCTCGCCGCACTGTTGCTGCTGATGGTGCTGTTCCTCGGCAGCACGGTGTATTTGTTGCAGACATTTGTGCAGAACTTTGGCAGCTACGTTTCGGTGCTCGTCAGCCGCACGTTCAATCTCTACGCGTACGCGCCCACCGACTGGCTTGGCGGCTGGACGATTCTGTACTGGGGCTGGTGGATGTCCTGGTCGCCGTTTGTGGGATTGTTTATCGCACGGATTTCGCGCGGTCGCACCATTCGCGAATTCGTCATCGGCGCCATGCTGGTGCCGGCCATGGTCACCCTGTTGTGGATGACCATTTTCGGCAACTCCGCGATTCACATGATTCTCGACGAAGGCCTCACGTCACTGGGGGAAGTGGTGAGCAGAGACCAGTCACTGGCTCTGTTCCAGTTCCTTGAGCAGTTTCCTTTTTCCGGTGTCTTCTCGCTGGTGGCGGTCGTCATGGTGGTGGTGTTTTTTGTGACCTCCGCCGACTCCGGTGCCATGGTGGTCAATATGCTGTCTTCCCATGGCCGCGACGATACTCCGCTGTGGCAAAGGATTTTCTGGGCGGGCATCATTGGCGCAGTGGCAATTGCCCTGCTGCTGGCGGGAGGCCTCAGTTCCCTGCAGACCGCCACCATCGCCAGCGCCCTCCCCTTTTCGCTCATCCTGCTTGCGTCTATCTACGGTCTGCTCAGCGCGCTGCGCACGGAAACCGCCAAACGCGACGCGCAAAGTGCCGTCATTGCGCCGATCAGCGCGCGCAACCCCGTGTCCTGGCAGCGACGCTTGAAAAATCTGTTGCGATTGCCCTCGCTGGTGGAAGTTCACGACTATATCCGCGACACCGGCGAACCGGCGTTGCGGGAATTTGCCAGCGAGCTGGAAAAGAACGGCTCCTCCGCGCGGGTCTCCCGCGGAAGCAACCATTATGTTTACCTGGAGGTATTTCACGGGGAAGAAGTGGATTTTCTCTACGGTCTGCACCCCAAGGCCCACCTGAAACCAGATGCCGCGCCGCGTGACGAAGAGCTGGACGATACCGTCGACGACGGCGACCCGGAAAAATATTTCCGTGCGGAAGTCTATCTGATGGAGGGCGGCCAGGATTACGACGTGATGGGCTGGACCAGAGACCAGCTGCTCACAGACATCCTGGCCCAATACGAGCGCCACCTGCAGTTTTTACACACGGTGCGCTAGCCCTCCACCGGCAGAGAAGATGAATGAACCAATGTAACTGCGCATGACGAAAGAAGGTAAAGCCCGATTCGATCCACCGGTGTTTTATACCGCCACCGGTATTCTATTGATACTGGTTGTCTACGCGGTGCTGTTCCCGAAAGATGCCACCGCGCGTTTCCAGAGCATGCAGGAAACCATCGTCACCTACATGGGCTGGTACTACGTTCTGATTGTCGCCATCCTGCTGGTTACCGTCGTTATCATCAGTATGTCGAGGCTCGGCGACATAAAACTGGGCCCGGAGCATGAAAAGCCCGAATACGGATTCTGGTCCTGGCTCGCCATGCTGTTTTCCGCGGGCATTGGCATTGGCCTGCTGTTTTTCGGGGTGGCGGAGCCGGTGATGCACTACCTGAACCCTCCGGACGCCAGCGCGGGCAGCGTGCAGGCCGCGCGGGATGCGATGGTTCTGAGTATTTTCCACTGGGGGTTCCACGTCTGGGCAATATTCGCCGGGGTGGCGCTGATCCTCGGTTATTTCAGTTATCGCCACAATCTGCCGCTGACCCTGCGCTCCGCCCTCTACCCGCTGATCGGCGAGCGTATTCACGGGCCTATCGGCCACGCTATCGACGTATTCGCCATCGTCAGTACCGTGTGCGGTGTCGCCACTACGCTCGGCTTCGGTGTGTTGCAGATGAATTCCGGGTTGAATCACCTGTTCGGCATTCCGGTGGGTGAGACCACCCAGGTCGTTCTCATTGTCGTCACCACCGCACTCGCTACCGTCTCGGTGGTGGCCGGGCTGGATGCGGGCATCAAACGCCTGTCGCAATTGAACATGGGGCTCGCGGCGCTGCTTTGCTTCACCGTGTTGATTCTCGGCAGCACCGTGTTTCTGTTTCAGGCGTTTGTCCAGAATCTGGGGAGTTATCTTTCCGTACTGGTCAACCGCACCTTCAACCTTTACGCCTATGCGCCCACCGACTGGATCGGCGGCTGGACCATTTTTTACTGGGGCTGGTGCCTCAGCTGGTCACCGTTTGTGGGCCTGTTTATTGCGCGCATCTCGCGCGGGCGCACCATTCGCGAATTTGCCGTGGGCACACTGTTGATGCCGACGCTCATCACCATTCTCTGGCTGACGGTATTCGGCAATTCCGCCATCCGCATGATTCGCGAGGAGGGTCTGCAATCGCTCGCGGACATCATCGAAAAGGATCAGTCCCTCGCCCTGTTCCAGTTTCTTGAGCAGTTTCCGTTTTCACAGGTTTTATCCGGGCTTGCCATCGTTCTGGTGGTGATATTTTTCATTACTTCGGCGGATTCCGGAGCCATGGTCATGAACATGCTGTCGTCCCACGGTCGCGACGACACACCGGTGTGGCAACGGATATTCTGGTCGGCCATTATCGGCGTGGTTGCCATAGCGCTGCTGCTCGCGGGCGGTCTCGCCTCGCTGCAGACCGCCGCCATTGCCAGCGCGCTGCCGTTTTCTGTCATCCTGCTGGTGGCGATCTACGGCCTGGTAAAAGCACTGCGTATGGACTCGGCCAAACGGGACGCACAGTCCGCGCCAGTTGCGCCGATCAGCGCCCGCAACCCCGTTTCCTGGGAGCGCCGTCTGCGCAATCTGGTGCAACTCCCGTCGCTCACGGAAGTGCACGAATACATCGACGAGATTGCGGAGCCGGCGATGACGAATTTCGCCGCGCAAATGCAAAAAAATGGTTTTGTGGCTGAAGTCCGGCGGGAACAAAATGCCCGGATCTACCTGACGGTGTATCAAGGAGAGGAAGTGGACTTCGTCTACAGCATCCACCCCAGAGCACACTTGAAACCCAATGCCAGTAACGCCGACACGGTGCTCGACGACACCTTCGACGACGGCTCCCCCGATAAATATTTCCGCGCGGAGGTCCATCTTGCAGAGGGGGGACAGGACTACGATGTGATGGGTTGGACCAGCGACCAGTTGCTTACCGACATCCTCTCCCAGTACGAGCGACACCTGCAGTTTCTGCATTCACTGCGCTGATACTGGCGTAACGTCGGGCTGACGGTGCCAGATGCCTCCCATAAACCGAAAAACTGCCCGGTCACACAAACTTCCGGTGACTGCAGGTGAACCACTGGTCATACCCATTCGGCTTGGTTACTATCAAAGCGTTTCCGGCCACCGGAAACATCCAACAAAAAAATATCAAAAAACAATAATGATGAGCGCCTGATCACCGCATTCCGTCTGCTGGAACTTCCGATCAGTGTGCTGTTGAAAGGAATACGTCATGCCTATCGCGCAACACCGCCTTGCGGCGGCCATCGCCTGTCTCACCCTTGCACCTGCCTTTGCCACCAGCGCTTCCGCCGGCGAGTCGCCCTTTTCACAAGTCATTGCCTTCGGCGACAGTCTCAGCGATGTGGGCAACGCCGGTGTCTTCACCAGCGGCGATAACAAACAGGCGGCGATCAGCCTGCTGTCGCAACAACTGGGGCTGGGGCCGGTGACGCCATCCTGCGCCGGCATGTACTTGTGCCTGCCGGATGTGGACACGAGCCTGCCCGAGGATGAAATGCTGGCTGCGGCCCAGGCCCAGGTGCGCGGCTCCCTGTCGAGTGTGGGCGGAGGCTGGGCCGTGGGCGGTCACCGCGCCGCCGACGTGCTGCTGAATATCCTTGGCACCGAAGGTTATATGGAGTACCTGAGCGCGCAGGGCCTCACTCTGAATGGGGTCGCCCACAATTTTGCCAGCGCACTGCTTCCCGACCCCACCCGCGACACCAGCACCGGTCTCTACGCAGACCTGAATCTGCTCGGCCTGTTGTTGCAGGGCCCCGATGCCGTCGCCCAGCTGCGCGCCGGTGCCGCGCAGGCGGAAGCGGCCGGAGACAGCGATACCGCTGCCGCACTCACCGCCCAGGCGGATGCGTTACAGGCGCAAATCGACGCCGCGCCCGCAGCCACCGTTGCCAATTCCGGTATTACCGGTAATCCGCACCCGCTCGGCCTCGGCTACCTGGAAGCCAGCAATGGCCGCGCCGACGGCAAGGCACTGTACTGGATCAACGGTGGTGGCAACGATCTGTTGAGCGGTTTCAGCGCTTCGCTCACTGGCGTGATGAGCGCCGAGCAGTTCGGCGACCGTGTCGGCGTCGCCGCGACGATGCTGGCCGACGGCGCCCAGGCGCTGGCCGATGCCGGAGCCAATTACATCCTGCTGTCCAACGCGCCGGACATCGGCAAGACCCCGGGCATGTATGCCGCCGTCAGCCAGGCCGTTGCCGGGAGTTCGCAAGCGGCACAACTGGCGGATGCAGTGAACGCCGGCCTGATAACCCAGGACGAGGCCGATGCCCAGCTGAATGCCGCCATCGACACCACCCTGGCACAGGCGAGCGCAGGGGTGAATATTTTCAACAGCACACTGATTGCCGACGCCGGAAATATCGATGGCGTGCTGCTGGTGGATCAGAACGGCGTGCTGCAGGTGTCGATCGCCAACGCCGCGGCATTGGGCTTTGATGCCGAGACCGATCACACCCGGTTCTGCTACGACGGCAGCGGCAGCTGCATCGAGCACCCGGTGTATGGCAAAAATGGCACGGCCCCGGATGCGGACCGGCTGATTTTCAATGATGCGGTACACCCGACCCAGGCCGCACAACAGGTGCTGGCCGACTACTACACCGGCGTGGTGAATGCCGCGCAGGCTGCGGGGCAACTGCCAGACATCGGTGTGCAGGCGGCGCGCAGCCACGTCTACGCCCTGGAGGAAAACCTGGTTAGCGCCCGCTACCACCCCGCGCAAACCGGCGTGTTTGTCAGCGGCGTATTTGGCAGCAGTGACTATGACAGTAACTTCGCGCCTTCCGCTAGCGGCGCTCCCTCCGCCAGTGGCGACCGCAATGCCAGCGTGATCGGCGCCAGCTATGCACTGCGCGACAACACCGAGCTCGGATTCGCCGTCAGCCGCTCTGAAGCGGAGCTGGACAGTGCGCTGTCTACCGTGGATTCCACTTCCACCAATTACAGTCTGTTCGCTCGCTTCCACTACAACGAGTTTTTCGTGGACGCGAGCGCGACCACAACCGACGTGGATTACGATCGCGTCGGCCGTCATATTGCCCTCGGCAGCCAATTTGACGGCACCCTGGAAGCGAGCACCAGCGGCGAAAACCTGACACTCGACCTGATGGGCGGTATCAACATGTCCGGCGGCGTTGCCCATTACGGCCCGTTTGCCGGTGTCACCAAGGTCACCGCGGACGTGGATGGCTACACCGAAAATGCCCTCGCGGGTTTTACCTACACCGACGCCAACGGAGCCGAACAGGACCCGCTGGGCATGCAGTTTGGCGAACAACAGCGGCGCTATACCACCCTGCGGGTGGGCGCATTTGTGGACAAAACCTGGGACAACATCAGCGCCTATGGCCAACTGTGGTATGAGGACACGACAGGTACTGAAAACGACGCGTTGGAAGTGGGTATCAAATCCATGGGGGGCAATATGAATGCCATGCCCAGCTATGCCAGTGCGGATACCGGTCTGTTCGAAAGCGGTGCCGGCGCCCTCCTCGGCCTACGCTGGCAGGCGGCGGAAGCCATTGCCATCAGCACCAACCTCACCGCCCGCCCGACCTCGGAGCACGGCTCGATCAGTGTGCGTTACCGCTTCTGATTTTTTCCGTCGCGCCCGGTGAAAACGCCCTCTTCCGAGGGCGTTTTCTTTTGTAGCTGGCAAAATTCTGTCATTCTCACGCCGACTGATTTTCTGGATATCCCCATGTACCTGTTGAGCACCGAACGCCTGCAACTGCGCGAACTCACGGAAAGTGACGAAGATGCACGTTTCACCCTGGCATTGATGAGCGACCCGGACTTCCATCGCTACATCGGTGACCGCGGTGTACGCACTGTGGAAGATGCGCGCAACTATAATCTGCGAGGGCCCATCGCCATGTACCGCGACCACGGCTTTGGTATGTTGCGGGTGGAATTAAAAGACGGCACCGCCATCGGTCAGTGCGGACTGTTGAAACGGGATGGGCTCGACGATGTGGACATCGGCTTCGCGTTCCTGCCGGAGTACCGCGGCCGGGGTTATGCGCTGGAAGCGGCGCAGGCGATGTTAAAGTGGGGCGAAACATGCCTCGGCTTCCGCCGAATCGTCGCCATCGCCACGCCGGAAAACAGGGCTTCCCTCCACCTGCTGGAGACGCTTGGCATGAAAAGGGAAAGAATGATCCGGCTTCCCGGCAGTAACGAGAACCTTGTTCTGCTAGGTTGGCATTCCGGGCGCTCAAAAGCACTCTCCTGCTGCCGATAGTGTTTTCATCTAAACCAACATTTCCTTCGATAATTTTTCCGACATTTTTGCCTCAGAAATGCGTCGTCACTCACCTCACTGCCGCTGCATAAAACGTCGCGTGCGCTTCCATCTGTGCCGGGGTAAAAAAATTTGATCTAGGCTTTTTGCATATCCACGAAATGGTCAATGGGATGGCTGACGCCTTATGGAAAAATTCCGCCTGATCAAAACTGCAATGTGCACCTTCTTCGGTGCCGTTCTTCTTTCTCAGTCCGCTACGACCTTCGCGCAAGAACCCAAACCGGCGTCGGCTGCCACCAAGGCAGCCAATGCCGAGGTGCAGAAAACTCTGCCTTTCAATGACAAGGCCGACTTTGAAAATGCCCAGCGAGGATTCATCGCACGCCCGGAAACCCTGACGGTAAAAGATGCCAAGGGCAATGTGGTGTGGGATATGGAGGCCTACAAAAAATTTATCGACCTCGACAAGCCGGCCCCGGACACGGTAAACCCGAGCCTGTGGCGCAATGCGCAACTGAACATGCTGTACGGTCTGTTCAAGGTCACCGACAACATTTTCCAGGTGCGCGGCTACGACATCACCAATATCACTTATGTGAAAACCGACAGCGGCTGGATTGTCTTCGACCCGTTGATTTCCACAGAAACCGCCAAAGCCGCCCACGAGCTGGTGACCAAGGAGCTGGGAGAACGGCCCATCAAGGCCGTGGTATACAGCCACTCCCACGTTGACCACTACGCCGGGATCAAAGGCATCGTGAAGCAGGCGGACGTCGATTCCGGCAAGGTGAAAATCATTGCCCCGGAAGGCTTTATGGAACATGCCGTCAGCGAAATGATCCTCGCTGGCAATGCCATGTCGCGGCGCGCGGTACTCATGTACGGCGCTGTGCTGCCCCGCAATGCCCAGGGCAGCGTGAATGCAGGCCTCGGCCAGTCCAACTCCACCGGCACCGTCACGCTTATTCCGCCGACGGAAATCGTCTCCAAAACCGGGACCGAAATCACCGTAGACGGCGTAAAGATGGTGTTCCAGATGACACCCGGTACCGAGGCGCCAGCGGAAATGAATACGTGGTTTCCCCAATGGGATGCCATGTGGATGGCCGAAAACACCACCAACACCATGCACAATATTCTGACGTTGCGCGGAGCGGAGGTAAGGGATCCACTGATCTGGGCTAAATACCTGAACGAGACCATCGCCCTTTACGGCAACAAGGTCCAGGTGAAATTCCAGAGCCACCACTGGCCCATGTGGGGCAATAAGGAAATTTTGGATTACTGGAAGAAGCAACGGGACCTGTACAAATACATCCATGACCAGTCCGTAAACCTGCTGAACAAAGGCTACACCGGGCCTGAAATTGCCGACATGATCGAACTGCCGCCGGAGCTCAACAATTTCTGGCCGAACCGCGGTTACTACGGAACCCTTCGCCACAATGCCCGCGCCGTATACCAGCGCTATATGGGCTGGTACGACAGCAATCCGGCACACCTGAATCGGCTGCCACCGGAAAAGGCATCGAAAAAATATGTGGAGTATATGGGTGGTTCCGCGGCGATCATGAAACGCGCCAAAGCGGACTTCGACAAAGGCGATTACCGCTGGGTCGCGGAAGCACTGAACCAGCTGG
Organism: Microbulbifer harenosus; assembly: GCF_005771435.1. Taxonomy (GTDB): domain Bacteria; phylum Pseudomonadota; class Gammaproteobacteria; order Pseudomonadales; family Cellvibrionaceae; genus Microbulbifer; species Microbulbifer harenosus. The sequence goes on along the minus strand of NZ_VANI01000002.1, from coordinate 162,746 downwards.
TTTTTGCCGAGCCCAACAATACCGCCGCCAAAAATCTGCTGGCCGATACCTATGAACAACTGGGTTACCAAGCCGAGGCTGGCAGCTGGCGCTCGGAATATCTGCAGGCGGCATTCGAACTGCGCAATGGCACGCCGTCATCCGGCGGCGTCAGTTCCGCCAGCCCGGACACCATCCGCGCCATGTCGCCCGAAATGCTGTTCGACTATCTGGCAGTCAGGCTCAACGGCCCCAAAGCCACTGGTAAAAAGATTGCCCTCAATATCAATTTTCCGGATTTGAAAAAGAAATACGCACTGGTAGTGGAGAACGGGGTTCTGAATTATTTCACTACCCCCCTGGAGAAACCGGATGCCACCGTGACAATTCCGAAAACCGTACTGGATTCGATTCAGCTGGGGGAATCAGACCTGGATACCGCCGTCAGCGAAGGGAAAGTCAAAATTGACGGCAATGCGGAAAGCTTTACCCTGTTCACCGGGTTGCTGGACAGCTTCCCGTTCTGGTTCAACATCGTGACGCCCTGATCAGGGCTTTTTACACCCGCCTGACAAAGAAAAAACCTGCGAGAACTATTTTTCTCGCAGGTACATTGGCTCTCGCAGGTGCATCGATAAAAACTGGAGAGCGAAGGACTCAGAGTCCTTCGCTCTTTTTTACCAGTCGTGTCAGTGCGCGCTGGCCTGGCCGGCGCCCTGTGGGAAGCGGATACTTTCCACCATCTCCTGAACCTCTTCCGGCGCTTCGCGGGTCACCTTGGCCACACCAATGGCAACAGCGAAGTTGATGATCATCCCCAGAGTGCCGATGCCTTCCGGGGAAATCCCGAACCACCAGTTATCCGGAGTATTGGCCGTTGGATTGATGAACTTGAAGTAGCAGATATAGGCCGCCGTAAACAGGATGCCCGAAAGCATACCGGCGATTGCCCCTTCTTTGTTCATACGCTTGGAGAAGATCCCCATGATAATCGCCGGGAAGAAGGACGAGGCCGCGAGCCCGAAGGCAAACGCCACCACCTGCGCCACAAAGCCCGGTGGGTTAATACCGAGGTAACCGGCGATACAGATAGCCACCGCCGCCGCGGAACGGGCATAGAGCAATTCCTTTTTCTCACTGATATTCGGCATCAGGTTCCGCTTCAGCAGATCGTGGGAAATCGACGTCGAGATCACCAGCAGCAGCCCCGCAGAGGTAGACAGTGCCGCAGCCACACCGCCGGCGGCCACCAGTGCAATCACCCAGGCCGGCAGATTGGCGATTTCAGGATTCGCCAGCACCATGATGTCGCGGTCGACGGTCATCTCGTTGCGCTCGTCACCGGAGTAGAACATGTTGCCGTCGGCATTCTTGTCGTTCCACTGAATCAGGCCGGTTTCTTCCCAGTTGGACACCCAGCTGGGCGCTTCTGCGTGAGGGGTACCCTGGCCGTCGGGGCCGTTGATGGTATCGATCATGTTCACACGCGCAAAGGTGGCAATGGCCGGTGCTGTGGTATACAGCAGCGCGATAAACAGCAGCGCCCAGCCGGCGGATTTACGCGCGTCGCGCACTTTCGGCACGGTGAAGAAACGCACGATCACGTGCGGCAGACCGGCGGTGCCCACCATCAGCGCGGCGGTGATAAAGAACACATCAATGGTGCTTTTTGTTCCCGAGGTGTATTCCGCAAACCCAAGCTCAGTGGAGAGACCGTCGAGCTTATCCAGCAGATAGGTGCCATCGGACAGGGTGGAACCGAAGCCCAGTTGCGGCAGCACGTTGCCGGTCATCATGATGGAAATGAAAATCGCCGGCACCATGTAGGCAAAAATCAGTACACAGTACTGCGCCACCTGGGTGTAGGTAATACCCTTCATGCCGCCGAGTACCGCATAGAAGAACACGACCCCCATGCCGATGATAACGCCGGTGGTGATATCCACTTCCAGGAAGCGGGAGAACACCACGCCCACGCCGCGCATCTGTCCGGCCACATAGGTGAAGCACACGAAGATGGCACAGATCACGGCCACGGTACGCGCCGCCTGGGAGTAGTAGCGGTCACCGATAAAATCCGGAACGGTGAATTTTCCGAACTTGCGCAGATAGGGCGCGAGGCACAGCGCCAGCAGCACGTAGCCGCCGGTCCAGCCCAGCAGATACACCGCGCCGTCGTACCCCATAAAGGAAATCAGGCCGGCCATGGAAATAAACGAGGCTGCCGACATCCAGTCCGCCGCTGTGGCCATGCCGTTCGCCACCGGGTGTACGCCGCCACCGGCTACATAGAAGTCATTGGTGGAACCGGCGCGGGCCCACAGGGCAATACCAATGTAGAGTACAAAGGTGGCACCGACGATCAGGAAAGTAAGGCTCTGTACATCCATGGTTCAGTGCTCCCCTTGCAGTTGTTGCGCGGCTGGTTGAACGGTCTCCGCCTGCGCTGCGGTCTCGTCGTCCTCGTACACGCCATACTTGCGATCCAGCTGATTCATTTTGTACACGTAGACAAAAATCAGCGCGAGGAATACGTAAATGGCGCCTTGCTGTGCGAACCAGAAGCCGAGTTTGAAGCCTCCCATACGGATCTGGTTCAGCTCATCCACCAATAAAATGCCACAGCCGAAGGACACCACAAACCACACGACCAGCAAGCTGAACATCAGCTTGAGGTTTTCCCGCCAGTAATCACTGGCCTTCTGTTTACTCTCGAAACTCATCGTCTTCACTCCATACTTATTGTTAGATTTTCGGATTTTTTATAGGCACATCAAAATACATACTGCACGGAAAACTGCATGCGCTGAAGTTTTCCTTCGTCGTCATTCAGCAGTCCGCTCACATTCTCCACCTCCTTGCTCGCGAGAATATATTCGCCACCCAAAGTCATTTTCGGCACCGGCGAATACATCAGATTCAAGTGCAGGCTCCGGTAAGCGGACGGCGTCATGTCGGAAACCGTCTCCGGGTTGTCCGCCGCAGTGGCGGAAAGCACCAGATTGCTGCGCCACTGCTCGCTCCAGAAATGCCGCAGCGCCACAAAGCCACCCCGCTGGTCGATCAATTTAATATCGCCACTGGCGGGATCGATAATACCCCCGCGGTAACTGTTCAGTCCCAGATAGCGCCCCAGCGCATTGCCATGACTGTACATGAAACGCAGATCGTCGCGCCCCAACTGCCATTTGCCGGCGAGACTGATGGCGTAGCCCTGTTCGGACTCATTGCCACCTTCGGCGCGGTCGTAGGCCAGTTCACGGCTCATGGAGGCGATGGAATAGCTGAGATCGCCAATACTGTTGTCGTAGCGCAGGATCAGATCCGGACGGCTGTTGTCGTCGTAGGGATTCTCGCTCCCGTTGTAGAGTGTCGTCGCCGGGTTTTCCGCGGCAAACTGCACCTTGCCGCCCGCAAGCCCCTGGGTATAGCGAATCTGGGGCTGGCGCTCAAACACGGTACCCACCGGGCCGACAAAATCCAGCCCTTCCGGCAGTGCGCCAACGTTGAAAAACGTGGACCACGCCTGGCCCGCCAGCAGTGAGCGGTCGCCGTCGATATTCCAGTTTACATAGGCGTGGCGCAGTCGCTGGGCATAGGAATTGCTGATGCGCTCGTCGCCCTGGTTGCCCGCCATGGCGTCAATCTCGATGTGGGTATCCACACTGCCGGCACCCGCTTCGGTGGAGGACTTGAAATACAGGCGGGTGGATTTCGCGTGCGCGTTGTAGTGCACATCACCGCCGTCACCGCCGATGGGAATAGTGGACGGCACCAGGAAGTCTTCCCCCAGGCTTGCGGTGGCGGCACTGCCATCGGAGTAATCAGTAACAATGCTATCGAGTTTGACGTACCCGCCGATCTGGATGTTGGTATTGCCGAAGCTGTTCCCCGTTGACGGCTCCGGATTCTCCACCGTCTGCACTCCCTGACCGGCCGCCAACTGGTCCACTTGCACCTGCAATTCCGCAATCCGTTTTTGCAGCTGTTCCGCTGACAACAATTCGGTCTCTGCCGCAGCCATCGCCGGCAGACCATTCACCATCGACGCCAGCGCCACTGCGCCGGCCAGTGTGCTTTTTATTATTGTTACTGACATAGCCGTTGTCCTCGCCGTTGTTTGTTTGGTTTAGCGTGAGCAATTCCAAGCAGACAACTTCACGGAGCACTCTGGTATTCACCATTGGTCTAAATCGGCTGTCGAATTCGACCAATGTCTAAATGCCCAATGGGTACGCCGAGATAGTACCGCTCCTCTTATTCCCCTGCCTTTCGACTTTTGTCTAATACGACCTGTCCAAGTCCCGGTGCCAGAATGCACAGCATAAGAATCTGCACTGATGAGAGGCATTCCCGTGAGCAGTCAATCAGAAACCTATTTGGTACCCGCAACCTATGCGGCTAACTCGCTGCTGGATGAAGACGGCTATTTCACGCAGTACAACCGCTCAATTCAGGATCCGGACGGCTTCTGGCGAGAACAGGCCCGGCGCATCGACTGGATCGAGCCCTTTACCCAGGTCCAGGATGTCTCCTTCTCCAGGGATGACCTGCATATCCGCTGGTTTGCCGACGGCAAACTGAATGTGGCGGCGAACTGTCTCGACCGCCATCTGGAAAAGCACGGTGATGACACCGCGATACTGTGGGTGGGCGACGAACCCGGTACGCATCGCGAGATCAGCTATCGCGAACTGCACCGGGATGTGTGCCGCCTGGCCAACGGTCTGAAAAGCCTCGGGGTTAAGAAAGGCGAAGTGGTAACCATCTACATGCCAATGGTTCCGGAAGCGGCAGTGGCGATGCTCGCCTGTGCCCGCATTGGTGCTGTGCACTCGGTGGTGTTTGCCGGCTTCTCGCCGGAGGCGCTGGCCGGGCGCATGGACGACGGCCAGTCCCGTATTCTGATCACCGCCAATGCCGGCCGCCGCGGCGGCCGCTCGGTGCCGCTGAAGCAGAACGTCGACAGGGCCGTGGCGCTGTGCCGCGAAACCAGCATCGAACACGTTGTGGTTTTCAACTACACGGATGACGCCAGCGACTGGAATCCGGCCGTCGACCGCGACTACGCGGCGCTGATCGCGGCGCAGAGTGACGACTGCCCGGCGGAGGTCATGGGCGCGGAAGACCCGCTGTTTATCCTCTACACCTCGGGCTCCACGGGCAAACCCAAGGGTGTGCTGCACACCAGCGGCGGCTATCTTACCTACGCCTCGCTCACCCACGAATATGTGTTCGACTACCGACGTGGCGAACGCTACTGGTGCGCTGCGGATATCGGCTGGATCACCGGCCACAGCTACATTCTCTACGGACCGCTGGCCAACGGCGCCACCACGGTCATGTACGAGGGCGTGCCCCACTATCCGGACGTTACCCGGGTGGCGCAGATCATCGACGATCATCAGATCAATATTCTGTATATCGCCCCCACCGCGATCCGCGCCTTGATGGCGGAGGGCAACAAGCCAGTGGCCGGCGCCAGTCTGGACAGCCTGCGCCTGTTGGGCACCGTGGGTGAGCCGATCAACCCGGAGGCATGGAAGTGGTATCACCGCACCTTCGGTCGCAACCGCTGCCCCATCGTGGACACCTGGTGGCAGACCGAAACCGGCGGCGCCATGCTCACGCCACTGCCCGGTGCCACCCCGCTCAAACCCGGCTCCGCCACTCGCCCGTTCTTCGGCGTGCAACCGGCGTTGGTGGATAACGAGGGCCATATTCTCGACGGCGCCACTGAGGGCAATCTGGTACTGCTGGGCAGCTGGCCGGGGCAAATGCGCACCGTATTCGGCGATCACCAGCGCTTTGCCGATACCTATTTCAGTACCTTTGAAAACATGTATTTCACCGGCGACGGCGCCAGGCGCGACGAAGACGGCTACTACTGGATCACCGGTCGCGTGGACGATGTGCTCAACGTCTCCGGTCACCGCATGGGTACCGCAGAGCTGGAAAGCGCGCTGGTGGCCCACGAGGCGGTGGCCGAGGCCGCGGTGGTGGGTTACCCGCACGACATCAAGGGCCAGGGCATTTACATCTACGTCACGCTTAACAGCGGTATTGAGCCCAGCGAAGAAATGCGCAAAACCCTGCGCGACTGGCTGCGCTCGGAGATCGGTCCCATCGCCACTCCGGACGTGATCCAGTGGGCACCGGGCCTGCCGAAAACCCGCTCCGGCAAGATCATGCGGCGCATCCTGCGCAAGGTGGCGGCGGATGAATGCGATCAGCTGGGTGATACTTCCACGCTCGCCGACCCGGGAGTGGTAGAACACCTCGTGGCCAACCGCGCGGCGGCCACCGCTTAACAGATACCGCCCCACAACGCTCAGCAGCAGACCCCGATAAAAAATAACAACAGGAAGCGGCGGGGTTTTCCCGGTACACTTTTCGTCCAACATTCTGGGCCACGCGAATACGCGTGCAAGGTACCGGGAAAATCCCATCGGTTAGGGATGCATAGCGATGAACGATCACACCGAGGGCGGACACCCCGCCCGCCAATTCATTATTGCGGACGACCACCCGCTGTTCCGCAATGCCCTGCGCCTGTCCATCCAGCAGACCTTTCCCGGCGCCACCATTGTTGAAGCCTGCGATTTACAGAGCCTGCAGCAGTGCGTGGCGGAACACCCCGATTGCGATCTGCTGTTGCTGGACCTGCATATGCCGGGCGCCCATGGATTCAGCGGACTTATTTTCCTGAGTGGCCAGTATCCGCAGTTGCCGGTAATGGTGGTATCCGCCAATGAAAAACCGGAAATCATGTGCCGCGCCATCGACTACGGCGCCTGTGGTTTTCTCCCCAAGTCCGCGCCAGTGGAACAGATTGCGGAGGCATTGCAGCAGAGCCTCGCCGGCGAAATCTGGTTGCCGCCGGCGGTCGCCGAGCGCTACCAGGAGGGCTCCGCGCAGGATGTCGGCGTAGCGGATGTCATTGCAACCCTAACCCCACAGCAGTTTCGCGTTGCCACCATGCTGGCGGAGGGGCTGCTGAACAAGCAGATCGCCTACGAAATGCAGGTCACCAAGGCCACCGTAAAAGCGCACCTCACCGCGCTGTTTCGCAAGTTGGGCGTCAACTCCCGCACCCAGGCCGTACTGGCACTCAGCAGCCTGGACGTAGAAGCGCCAGGGCAATTTGCGCCGCCGCAGCAACCGGACGCCAACTCCAAGTAAATTAGCTGACATTGTTCCCGGCGGTGCGCGCCAACCGCCGCACCAGGTTGCGCAATACCGCCGGCTTCACCGGTTTCGGTAGGTAGAACCAGCCGCGCTCGGTGGCGGCACTGCGGATTTCTTCGGACGTATCCGCGCTGACGACAATACCCGGCAGCTCCGCGCGCCAGTGCTCACACAGTGCTTCCAGTGCGTCGATGCCGGTGGCGTCGCGGTCGAGGTGATAGTCCACGATCACCAGCGCCGGCGGATCGCGCAAATCCCAGCGCACCAAGGCCTCCGGCAGTGAGATCGCGGTCACTACCCGGCATCCCCAACCGGAGAGCAGGCTCTGCATCCCTCGCAGAATCTGCCGCTCGTTGTCGATGCACAGCACCGGCACCGCCGACACATTCCCCACTTCGCTGACCGTGGGCTCCTCCACCGGTGCCGCGCGGGCCTCCCCAACCGGCACGCGAATGCTGAACATAGAGCCGCGCCCGGGGGTGGATTCGAGTCCCAGCGGATGCCCCAGCAGGTCCGCACTGCGCCGCGCGATGGCGAGACCGAGACCGAGCCCCTTGTCGGCGTTGCGCTCGCTGCTGCCAAGGCGCACAAACTCATCAAAAATCCGCTCGCGCGCACTGCGGTCGATACCCGGGCCGGTGTCCCACACCTGAATTTCCAGCTCGGGGTTGCCGTCGCTGCCAATGCGCCGGCGCATCCCCAACAGCACACGACCGCGAGCGGTATAGTGCAATGCATTGCTGAGAAAATTCTGCAGTATCCGCCGCAACAGGTGACGGTCGCTCACGACCCAGGCGTTGCTGGGTACGTAGTGCAGGGCCAGGCCGCGCTCACTGGCGAGCGCGGAAAATTCCGCATTGAGTCCATCGAGCAGCTGACGCAACGGGAAATGTTCCCGCTTCGGCTTCAGGTTGCCCGCATCCAGACGGCTGATTTCCCGCAGCGCGCCGATCAGCTGTTCGGCGGAGGTCAGCGCGCTGTCGATATAGTGGATATCGTCCCCCATTTCCCGCCAGCTGCCGGCAGCGGCCTTGTTCTGCAGCGAGGCGATGAACAGGCGCGCGGCATTGATCGGTTGCAGCAGATCGTGGCTCGTGTGGGCAAGAAAGCGGGTCTTGGCGGCGTGCAACTCGCGGATTTTCATTTCCGCTTCGCTGCGGCGGCGGTTCTCCTCCTGCAGCGCGCGGTTACTTTCCGAAAGTTCCGCAGTGCGCTGCTGTACCCGGTCTTCCAGGCTGCGGCGGGTTTCCTCCAGGGCATCCACCGCCGCGCGGTACTCGCTGATGTCGGTAAACGTAGTGACGAAACCGCCACCGGGCATGGGGGTTCCACGCACTTCGACGATAGCGCCGCTGGGCAGGCGGCGTTCAAAGCGGTGGGCGCTGCCGTGGCGCAGCAGATCCAGGCGCCGCTGCACATGCGCCTCCAGCGCCTCGGCGTCGTCGGTGTCGCCATAGAGGCCGCGCTCCGCATTGTGCCGGTAGAGTGATGCCACCGGGCAACCTATGTAGAGCAACCGTTCGGGATAGTTGAACAGCTCCAGGTACTGGCGGTTCCAGGCCACCAGCCTGAGTTCCACATCCACCACGCTGATCCCCTGGCTGATGGTTTCCACCGTCGTCTGCAGCAGCTCCTGGCTGAAACGCAGACGTTGGGAGGTGCTGTCCACCAACCGCGCGATGTCCTCAAGCTTCAGCGGACGGTTGCTGTGCAGCAGGCCCATCACCTGATGCGCAGCGGCGGAGCCGACGATGCCGGCAAGTATGTGCTCGGCGTCGGCGATCACGAAGCGCGAGGCAGCGTCGTCCGGCAACAGGCGCTGCTGGCTGCGGCGTTCGAAGTCACTCCAGATTTCCTCCAGCCGCGCAGCGCCCACAAACGGCTGCAGCAAACTGCGCACCTGCCCCATGCGGATGCCGGTGGGCACCAGATCCGGTGCCGGCGCAGCGCCCTGCTCCGGCGTTACGAAGGCCAAAGCCTGGCGCCGGTCCTGCGACGCCTGGCGGCTGATGCGGGATACCCCCACCAACAGTGCCAGATTGCCGAGCAGACTCCAGAAAACGCCGTGGCTCAGCGGGTCCAATGCGGCGAGACCAAACAATTGTTGTGGGCGCAGGAAGTCCAGCCCAAACAACCCGCGCTGCAGCAGCTCCGCCTCCGGGTATACGGCGGGCAGTACCAGGCAGAAAAGCCACAGGCCATAACCGGCGATCAGGCCCGCCCACACACCGCGCCGGTGCGCGCCACGCCAGTAGAGTGCGGCGATCAGGGCCGGCGCCAGTTGCGCGGCGGCGGCAAACGACAGCAGGCCGATGGACGCGAGCGCCTCGGTGCCGGAAATCGCCCGGTGCATACCCCAGCTCATCAGCATCAGCAGCAGGATGCTGAGCCGTCGGATCAGCCGCAGGTGATTGCCAAGGGACACCGCGGTGAGACGGCTGTAACGGCTCAGGAACAGCCACACCGGAGCGACCAGCTCATTTGACACCATCACCGCAAGGGTCAACACCGCGACGATCACCATCCCGGTGGCGGCGGAGAATCCGCCGATATAGGCAAGTACGGCGAGTGTGTCGTGCCCGCCCTGCAATGGCAGGGTAAGCACCAGGCTATCCGGCTCGCTCAGGCCCGCCGCCACCAGGGGTTGGCCGGCGAGCGAGATGGGCAGAATCAGTACCGAGAACAGTACCAGGTAAGCCGGCAGCAACCAGCGCGCGGTAGCCAGATCTTGCGGGTTGCGGTATTCCACCACCGCCATATGGAACTGGCGCGGCAGACAGATGATCGCTGCCATGGCCAGCAGCGTCTGAGTGACAAAATTGATGTCCGGTGCCCGCCATTGCAACCGCGGCTGCCATTGCAGACTGTCCACCGCCAACCCACTGCCACCGGTTACCAGCAGCCACAGTGCGAGCATCGCCACCGCGGCGAACGCAAACAGCTTGACCAGGGACTCCAGCGCGATCGCTGCCACCACCCCCACATTGCGCTCGCGCCCCTCCAGGTGGCGGGTACCGAACAGAATGGCAAACAAGCCCATGAGCAGTGCGGTCGCAAGCGCGGTATCGAGATTGACGAAACGGTCGGTCTCATTCGTGCCGCCAACCACCTCCCAGCCCATGGTCACTGCGCGCAATTGCAGTGCGATATACGGCAGGCTGCCAACGATGGCGAGCAGCGTTACCAGCGCGGACAGGCCGCGGCTTTTGCCATAGCGCGAGCCGATGAAATCGGCAATAGAGGTGACCTTCTGCCGCTCGCCCACCTGCACCAGCTTGCGCAGGAAACCGCCGGCAAACAGAAACAGCAGGATTGGCCCAAGATAGATCGGCAGGTAACTCCAGGTATCGCTGACCGACTGCCCGACGGCGCCGAAAAACGTCCACGAGCTGCAATACACCGCCAGTGTCAGGCCGTAAATGACCGGGCGGAAATGCTCCATCCACTGCTTGTGCCTGCCGGCGCGCCACGCCACCACAAACAGCAGTAGTACATACAGCAGGGCAAAAAGCAGCAACAGGGATTTACCAATCATGAATTCCTCGCGCACCGGGTTCTGTATCCGTGTATACCCGATGGCAGGGACATTGCGCAATTAGCGAATCGTGGAAGGTTCCGGAAGGCCAATACCGCATTTTGCGCCAGCCGTTTGACACTCACCGGCCGTGAACTAGGCTCATAACGGGATGTAAATCCTTCGACCACCACCCAACGGGAAATGCGCCATGATCATCGCCACTGATATGCCCGAAGTCAGCCGCTGCGCCGCTATTGAGTGCGCATACAATACCGACTCTGCCTGCCATGCGCGTGCCATCACCATTGGCGAAGGCGAAGACCCGGATTGCGACACCTTTTTCAGCAACAACCGCCACACCAGCCGCGAACGCATCGCCGGCGTCGGTGCCTGCAAGGTGACCAACTGCGATCACAATGTGGATTTTGAGTGCAGTGCGGATCACATAGAACTGGGCTATAGCGGTGACTCGGTGAATTGCCTGACCTACACGCACTGATCGCGAATCCGGCGCCGAAATCCGGCAAGACAAAAAACGTCGGAGCCAGGAGCCGGCAATAGGACACCGAAATAGAAAGGCCAGCAGAGATTTCCCTGCTGGCCTTTTTTCATTTGCTGCCGCGAAATGGCGGCAACAGCTGGCAGTTACTCTTCCAGCGGTGGGTAGGCGTTCTCCACCAGAACCTGGAAGGCTTCCGGGAACCAGCGGCCCGCGTGCGGCGCATTGTCCAGGGCACCGGTGCCGACGGAACTGTCATAGCGGTTCTGGGCATACGGATCGCACATGGGGTCGTGCTGCTTCGCCGGGTCGTTGGGGTCCGGGGTGAAGTTCGGGTCGCTGACCCCGTCAGATTCCCCTTGCGGCTTGACCCACACGTAGGCGTCGATCCCCGGAGCCGGTGCCGCCTGCGGACGGAAGCCCACGCCACCGGCCTGGTTGCACCAGTTGCCACGGTGAACCCGGCGGTCGATGCGCGACTCGTTCACGTACGTGTTGAGGTCGGTGCTGGTAGACGGGCCAGTGGGACGCTCAGGACCGCCCCAGCCGTTGCGTCCGGTGTCAATCAGCATACCCAGGGTCTGCGGTGCGCCGCGGGCGATCATGGCTTCGCGCCAGTCCTGGGCGAAGGTCAGCTCTTCCAGGTAATCATTCCATTCGTAGAAGTCCGCGGAACGCACCGGCTGGCCACCCACATTGAGCGTCGGGTCGGGCAGATAGGGCTCCTCCACCGGAGTGTAGTTTGCGGAGTTGGTGACAAAGCCGGCCACGCTGCCCCAGCCCGCATCCGTGGATTCGACCACATCACCTATCAGGTTCACCGCGGGGCCGAAATTGCTGCTCCAGCCGAGCCAGCCGGAGTGGGCGATGTCCAGATAAGAATAGACATTGTCCAGCTGCGACAGTTGATTCAGCGCGTAGCGGATGCCATCGCGATAACCGCCGGGGCCGTTGGCTTCCTGGCACTCGGGCAGGCTGATGTTGGTGATCAGGTTCGGCAGCGAATCGACTTCGATAATGGTAACGATGTTCAGATCCGCGTAGGCGGGGTCTGCGAGAATGGCCACCAGCGGGTCGATGTACTCGGTCTGGTAGCGCTCGAATCCGTTCTCCGCAATCCGCAGTTCACCATTGGAGGCGAGCGCCGCGCAGTCGCGGTTCGGCAGGTTGTACACCACCACCATGAACAGATCGGCCCCCTGGTTCAGCGCTTCATCCAGGTGGCCCTTCAGGCCGCGGCCATCGGTAAGCGCACCGATGCGGTCCATCCACACCGCGGAGCTGACATTGGCAATGGCGGCGCCGCCCGGCTCGTTCATGGCATTTTCTGCCCAGTCCGGGTTGACATACCACTTACTGGAGGCGGCAAAGGGGTTATCGTGACGACCACCACTGCCGCTGGAACTGCCGGAGGAGCTGCCAGAGCTAGAGCTTGAGCTGGAACTTCCACTGGAAGACGAACTCGAGCCCGAGGAACTGGATGACGAACTGGACGAGCTCGATGAGGAAGAGCTCGATGAAGATGAGCTCGAGGATGACGAACTCGATGAGGATGAACTGCTGGACGAAGAGCCGCCGGACGAGCCGCTGCCACCGCCATCGCCTTCAACCGTCACCGCCACCGGGGCTTGCCCACCGGGAAAGGCGATAAAGCCGATACTGATCTCACCACCCGCAGGAATTTCATTGTTGTATCCGGCGGAGGCAACGACATAGGTGTTGCCACTGTGGGACTCGATAACGCCGTTCCACATGTTATTGATGTCCACCGGCATTTCGAATTCCAGTGTCCAGTTCGTCAGCGGTGCGGTGCCGTCGTTCAGTACCGTAATTTCACCCTGGAAACCGCCGCCCCAGTCGTTTACCACTTTCATACTCGCTTCCGCGGCGAGTGCGTGGATCCCGTAAAACAGGGACCCCAGCGCACAGGCACACGCGAGTAGCAACTTTTCAGCTGTACGTTGTTTTAAAGACAGATTCATGATCGCTATCCGTTGATTATTTTTATCGGGTAAATAGGCAGTAAAAAGCCGGTGCCGTTGCGGGCACCGGCTAGTTCAAGCCGCCGGAATTACTCGGACGTGTTGCTCCACAGGCGATTCAGCAGGTTGGTTTTGCGCTGATCGAACTCGAGCCACTCGCCCCAGCCCGCGGTATTGCTCTGCGGGTCATAAGCATGACCGTACCAGCCACCGGTATCGCCAGACTCAGGGTTGATGGACCAGTAACAGCCCTGGATATTCTCCTCAACCATGTAGTCGACGAAGATATCCTGCCACTGGATGTCGACCACACCGGGGGTGATGTGAGACCAGCGCGCCTGATCGCGCAGGGTAGCCTTGGCCGGCCAATCCATATTGCCGCCAAACTCACCCACGACCACGGCGTATCCCATGTCGCGCAGGTAGCCGAAGTGCTCTTCCCAGCCCAGGCGCAGGTGTTCCGGGTCGAGCACGATGTTGCAATCGGCATCGCCGGCGGCATCGCCTTCGAGCCCTTCACACTCTGGCTGCGACGCTACGTCCATATAACTCGCCTGCACGAATACTGACGGTCCGTACGTGTGCGGAGACCAGACCAGACGGTTTTTCGGTACGTTAGGCGGATTGGCGCCGGCCTCGAACAGGTTTTCACCCCAGTTCGGGTTGGTGGATGCATCACCGTGTGGTACCTGGGTGATGGTCTCCGGGGTGCCGTCCTGGTTGTTGGCGGTACCGGAAATGCCCTGCACGAACAGCAACGTGTTGGGGTTCACTTCGTTGATCGCAACGTAAGCGTCCTCCACCAGACTTTTCCAGTCTTCCCAGGTGTAATCCCAGGGTTCATTGAAAATGTCGATACCGATAATGTTGTCTACGCCCAATTCCTCTTCCAGGCTGGCCAGCTCGCGCAGGTTGTCGAGCCAGATGTCCCGGTTGTATTCCTGCACGCGGGTAACCGAGCTCGGGTTGCCGGTGGCGGCGCAGGAGCTGTCTTCACGGGGGAAGTCGTACATATCGCGGTCGCGATCAACATAAGGCGGACGCGCATCGAGGCGGCCCGCACGCCAACCCACATAGTTGGAACAGGAGTGGATGTCGAGCATCACTTCGATATTGTTCGCATCCGCAGCGATGATGAATTCCTCCATCGCCTGGCGCGCATTCGGCACCAGTACAGATTCGTGGTTTTTCAGCACACTGCCGGTGCCCTGCGGATCGTTCGGGTCCAGGGTCTGCGGAGCCACCGGGAAACGCACCACATTTACGCCCATGGCGGTTATCTCGCTCATGGTCTGCTGGATGGTGCGGCCGGTGCCGGAGTTGCCGTTGGCCCAGAAAGTGTTGCCGATGTACAGCTCCATCGGCGCGCCGCTCGGGTTGCTCTGGTCGTCAGAGGGTTCGTGGCGGCCCTCGAGGCCGAACCAGGAACCGCAATTCATTGGAATGATTTCTCCGTTCTTGGTGATGTTGCCGGATTCATCTACGCGGAAACGACCGGCGCCGGATGAACTGCCACCAGAACTACTGCCAGAGCTGCTGCCGCTGGAGCTGCCGCCGGACGAGGAACTGGAGGAAGAACTGGAGCCGCCGGAAGAACTTGAGGAGGAGCTCGATGAACTGCTCGAAGAGCTGCTGGATGAACTCGAGGAACTGCCACCAGAAGATGAACCGCCACCTTCACCCTCGACGGTCACCACGACCGGAGACTGCCCGCCCGGGAAAGCGACAAAGCCCACGCTTACCTGACCACCGGGTGCGATGGTGTTGTTGTAAGCCGCCGCACCCACCACATACTGGCTGGCACTCTGGGACTGGATCACACCGTTCCAGAGATTGTTGATTTCCACATCCATATTGAAGGAAACAGACCAGTTGGTGAGCGGTGTGTCGCCGTCATTGGTGACCACAATTTCACCCTGGAAGCCGCTGCCCCAGTCATTTGAAATGAGCATTTCCGCTTCCGCGGCCATCAGGGCTGCGGAAGCTGTGCCCAGCCAAAACGCCAGTCCGGCTTTGGCAAAGGCCCGATACATCGGTCGACGCTGAATCTGCGCCGTTGTTATTTTTTCCATCACTTCTCTCCACTCGCTGGGAATCGTTTCAGTATTTGCATTGTTGAAAATCACGATGTGTGGATGCCGTCAGGCGCACGCACCGCAGAGTTTCAAACATGCTTTTTTGTGGTAAAGAACCGCACCGCTCCTGCCTGACGACAGCGACGGCTACTTCCGGCCAGTTCCATACCCGGCTTCCTGCCTTACCCCATTCCTGCGCAGCGGGCACCGTCTGCCCGCACTGCTGCGAAAAAATCCATCCTGTGACTGAGTTCGCGATAAATCATCGAGATCCGGTAGCGAGTGAGTACACCCGCCGCTGTATTTCTCCACCCACGGAAATGTCCAAGTGCAATTCATTGGAATCCGACAAGTAGTTCATGTTGCTAATTTCGCCGACATCGCGATCAAGCACCCGATACCGGCTGCCATCCGGCAGGCTGAAAGCGAGACTTTTCCTGTCAGCTTTCGTCAATACCCCATCGCCATCGGTGTCGGTATCCACCAGTTGATACAGAATGCGCACCGTGGTCGCGCCGTAGCCGACGTTGTTGTGAAACAGCGGCCAGTGCCCCGTGACCAGTTGCGAGGCATCATCAAACAACCGGCGCGGCCGGATCCCCTCGCGGATAAAGAATTCGATATTGCGAATTTCACCTGCGCCGCCATCTTCCGTTTCAGTGCGCATTTCGCGCAGCTGCACAGAGACACCGAGAAGATCCACACTCTTCATTTCCAGCGCACCCGGCTCACCACTGTTTTCTTTGTGCGCGTCGCGCGGATGTTGTGCGAGTCCGGCCCCACGCGATTGATCCAGTTGTGCCGCCCCACCGGCCGAATCGGGAACACCGCGGTCTCGAGGTGCGACAACCGTAAAATCACTGCCGGCGGCGTCACTACCGGAAAAGGTTTTCAGTACGCCCAGGAGTGCCAGCGCGATGATCAGCAGGGAAAAAATACTCACCCAGTCCACGCCGCCGGACCTGAAACTCTGCAGGACTTTCATCGGCGCACCACCAACCGGGATTCCGGTGTTACTGCGTCGAACACCGTCCGCTCACTACCGACATCGAGATCCCGCATCACCAGCGCGTACTGACGCGCGGCCAGTTGGTCTGCCTGCAGATAGGCAATCTGGTTCTCGCCCACAAAAACCGGGGCGCGCGCCGCCACGGTGTTGTCCGTCAGGCGCTGGACTTTGCCATTGAGTTCACTGCGAAATATCTGCATCGCGCCCTGGTAGACTTTTTTCTGCGCGGTTTCATCGAAATAAAAACGGTAATTCACCAGTGCCGCATACAATAGTGAGTCCCCATCCTGCGACCAGCTGAGCGGGCTCTGCACCTGCTGTGATTCGTCCGAAATTCGCGCGCTCTCTCCGCTTTCCAATGACAGCAGATGCAGGCTGCGCGCTGCCTGTCCATCGGGATGAAAAATAAACGCAAGGGTTTTCCCTCCCGGTGACCAGCGCAGGTGATCCACACTGCCGAAGTCCGACACTTCATCATCAACCGCTTGTATCGCATCGCTGTGTTGCAGACGCGGATACTGCTTCAACACCTGTGGATTCAGTGGCCCAGCCAGGCAATCCGCGTCGCAGTGCAGTTGCAGGATTACTCCCCGCTGTCGGTCGCGCGCGGCCATCGCCACTGCCGAGCCGTCTGGCGCCCAATCGAAATCCAGTATTTCTCCCGCCTCATACAACAACCGCTCGCGCCGCGATGCCAACTCCAGCAGTACCAGCTGCCGGCGCGCACGCACAAAAGCCACCCGCGTTCCATCCGGGCTGAATCGAGGCAACATTTCGTTCTGAGGGGTATCAGTCAGCGCGGTTATCACGCCACGGCCGTCGGTGACATACAGGTCGAAGCTTTCGCTGCGGCGATGAATATCAATGCTCTGGTCTGTCTCGCGGTTGGAGGAAAACACCACAGTTCCCTGCACGGAGACATCCGCGTCAATGTCTCGCCAGCGAATGTTTTCGGTAATTTTTCTCAACGCCTTATCTGCTGATACGCCATAAATATTCGACACGGGCCCCATTACCCGCGCGCTAAAAATCAACTCATCCCCCTGCGCCATGGAGGAAAAGGCTAGTAACACAGTAAAAATGCCTGCGCCGAACGTGGAAGTAACACCGAGATAGCGGCTTACCGCCTGCGATGTATCTGTTCTTTTCTGAAACAACGATCTACCCACAGCGATGGAAATCTCACACGGAAAATGTTCATCGGTCTCGATGCACCATCAGTGCGCAGCGACACGTCCTCTTCCTGCAACGTGCCTGAAAAGCAAAACAGCCCCGCAAAAAGATGACTTTCGAGCCAAATTTTTGGATTTGCGACACCAAAAACGCAACAGAGTGGCCGGGATGTGAAATAGGACGCAAAAAACAAGATGACGACGTCACGGGGCGGCGCCGGGAAAACTTGTGAAAGCAGAGAGGGGGGAAGTCAGCAGAAACAAAAATCCCGGCGCGGAGCCGGGATCATGAGCGGGCTAGGACGGCAGCTGGTCAACTGACTTTTTCGCCGTGCGCCTGTTTGTCGGCGTGGTAGGAAGAGCGCACCATCGGGCCACAGGCGGCGTGCTTGAAGCCGATCTGCTCGGCGTAGCGGCGGTACTCTTCAAACTCATCCGGGTGCACGTAGCGTTGCACCGGCAGGTGCTCCTTGCTCGGCTGCAGGTACTGGCCGATGGTGAGCATATCGATATCGTGGGCGCGCATGTCGTCCATCACTTCGAAGATTTCCTCGCGCGTCTCGCCGAGGCCGACCATCAGGCCGGACTTGGTGAGTACGTCCGGGCGGCGCTTCTTGTATTCCTGCAGTAGTTTCAACGACCACTTGTAGTTGGCGCCGGGGCGCGATTCGCGGTACAGGCGCGGCACGGTTTCCAGGTTGTGGTTGAACACATCCGGGGCTTCGGCCTCAAGGATGTCCAGGGCAACTTCCATACGGCCACGGAAATCTGGGGTGAGAATTTCCACCTGCAGATTGCGAGAGAGCTCGCGGGAGCGCTTGATACAGTCGGCGAAGTGCTGGGCGCCGCCGTCGCGCAAATCGTCGCGGTCCACCGAGGTGATGACCACATAGCGCAGGCTCATGGCGGCAATGGCTTCCGCCAGGTGTTGCGGTTCGTTCGGATCCAGCGGGTTCGGCTTGCCGTGGCCCACGTCGCAGAAGGGGCAGCGGCGGGTGCAGATCTCGCCCATGATCATGAAGGTGGCGGTGCCGCCACTGAAACATTCGCCGAGGTTCGGGCAGCTGGCCTCTTCACACACGGTAGCGAGTTTCTGCGAGCGCAGGATACTCTTGATGCGGTCCACTTCCTGGGACGCCTTGACCGAGGGCACCTTGACGCGAATCCAGTCCGGCTTGCGCAGGGTCTGGTCGCTGGCGATCACTTTCACCGGGATGCGCTCGACCTTGTCGCCATCGCGCAGCTTCTCCCCCTGCTGCAGGCGGCGGGTGCGTTTTACCGGAGTGATTTCCGGTACCGCCATATCCACCGCAGCGCCCTCACTCACGGCGGAGGTGGCGATGATTTCCGGCTTGTCGGCATCGATTCGTTCAGACATTGCTTGTTCCTGATTCGGTGGCAGGCACCAAAAACATAGTTTCGTCGACCGGCTGCCACTGGGCCTCCGGCAGTTGCAGCCGGCGCGCCAGCGCAGCGACAAATGTTTCCGCCACACCCAGCCATTCCGGGGTGGGCTGGATCAGCTCCGCCATCTGCACCATCTGCATGCCGGCGTAGCCGCAGGGGTTGATGCGCAGGAAGGGCGCCAGATCCATGTTGATATTGATTGCGATACCGTGGAAGGAGCAGCCGCGGCGCACTCTGAGGCCAATGGAGGCGATCTTGTTGCCCGCGCGCAGCCCCTCGGTGAGATATACCCCGGGGGCGTCGGCGCGGGGCGCGGCGGCGATGCCGTATGCCGCGAGCATGTCCACGGTCGCATTTTCCAGCGCACTCACCAGGTCGCGCACGCCAATCTTGCCGCGCCTGAGATCCAGCAGCGGATAGACCACCAGCTGGCCGGGGCCGTGATAGGTCACCTGGCCACCGCGGTCCACCTGCACCACCGGGATATCGCCGGTATCGAGCAGGTGTTCAGCTTTGCCGGCCTGGCCCTGGGTGAATACGGGGGGGTGCTCGACACACCAGATCTGGTCTGCGGCGTCGTTGCCACGGGTATCGGTGTAGCGGGCCATGGCGCGCCATACGGTTTCGTAGTCGCGCCGGCCCAGGTTGCAGATGGCCAGGTTATTAATGGAAGAACTCGGCGCCGACATCACAGTACCATGTGCACGCCCGGGTGGGCCTTCAGCTCTTCGAACAGTGCCTTCAGCTGGGGTTCGCCGGTGGCGACGATGAAGAAGGTCATGGAAGTAAAGCGGCCGTTGCGGCTGGGCGTGTGCTTCAGCCTGCTCTCATCCAGATCCGGCACATGGCGGCGCATGACTTCGAGCACAAATTCGTGCACCTGGCCGTCGCTGTCGCGCACCACTTTGACCATATAGTCTTCACAGGGAAACTCGATTTTCGGGGGCTGCTGCTCTGAATCCTGGGTCATACCACACTCACAGGGCCGCAGGTCAGGAATGGAGACGCGGGGGAAACCCAGCGGGGATTGCGGCCGGGCAGCGATTATACAGTGCCGACCATGCACTGGACAGGGAAGAAAGATTGCAGGAGAAACGGCTTTGAAGCGACCCCGGCGGCATACACCGCCGGGATGCAACGGAGAATTTCAGTAATTTTTACTGGAAAAAGCCCATCACAAAGCGCTTGATGGAATCCCACAGGCGCTTGAAGAAGCCGCCCTCTTCCACATCTTCCGCCACTACGGCCGGGATGTCGGCAACGGTCTGGCCGTCCAGGGTCACGATCACTTTGCCCACCTGCTGGCCTTTGGCCAGTGGGGCTTTCAGTTCGCCGTCGATGATCAGGTCAGCCTTGATGCTCTCTTCGCCACCGCGGGGAATGGTCACGAAAACGTCATTCTGCACCGCAATTCCCACGGAATCGGCCTTGCCGCCCCAGACACGCTCGGTCTGCAGTACGTCATTGGCGCCATACACCTTGTGGGTCTGGAAATAGCGGAAGCCGTAGGCCAGCAGTTTCTGGGTCTCGGCCGCGCGTTTTTCGTCGCTGTCGGTGCCGACCACTACGGAGATCAGGCGCATGCCGCGCTTCACTGCGGAGGCTACCAGGCAGTAACCCGCTTCTTCAGTGTGGCCGGTCTTGATGCCGTCGACCGCGGGATCGCGCCACAACAGGCGGTTGCGGTTGGGCTGGTTGATGCCGTTGAAGCGGAAGTACTTTTCAGAGTAAAGCGCGTAGTGGTCCGGGTGATCGTTGATGAGTGCGCGCGCCAGCGTTCCAAGGTCGCGGGCCGTGGTCAAATGGCCCTCCGCCGGCCATCCGGTGGCGTTGACGAAATGGGTGTCGGTCATGCCCAGGCGTTCGGCCTGCTGGTTCATGACTTCGGCAAAAACCTCTTCGCTGCCGGAAACATGTTCCGCCAGCGCAATACTGGCATCGTTGCCGGACTGGACGATCACGCCGCGCAGCAGGTCGATGACGGGGACCTTGTCATTGACCTTCACAAACATCTTGGAGCCGCCCATGCGCCAGGCTTTCTCCGAAATATTCACTGGGTCCTGCTCTTTGATCGCACCTTTCTCCAGCTCTTCCGACACGATGTAACTGGTCATCATTTTGGTCAAGCTGGCCGGCGGAATCTGCTTGTCGGCATCATGCTCCACCAGTACCTGGCCGGTATGGGCATCGATCAACAGGTAGGCGGTGGCCGCCAGTTGCGGCGGTGCGGGAATCAGCGGTTTATCGGCCTGGGCCACACCATTGGCGCTGACGATCAGGAGCAGACAGGCGAATAAGCGTTTGAACATGAGTCTCTCTTCATTCCTTACATTCGATGTGTGTCAAAACCCGGCTCCAGCCGCCCTAAGGTTGCTAGCCGAGAATGGGGCGTTGCAGGCGAGGTGGTCAGTCCACCACGACCTGGGGTTGGCCAAATTTCTGCTGCTCTACGGATTCCCGCAATGCAACCAGTGCCCTCTGCTGGGCAATGGGCCCGATACGCACCCGATAGAGCATTTTTCCGCCGCTCTTCACCGGGCTGACGGATACAGGATAGCCGAATGCTGCGGCCAGTTGTCCGCGAATCTCTTCAGCCTGGCCGGCGGAACTGTAGGCACCGACCTGCAGGAAGGTGTTTTCCGGAAGTTTGAAGCTGGCATCTTCGGGCAGTCCCTTGCGTGCGGCTGGATCTTTTTCCATTGCCAATGTCTCGTTCGCGCTGGGCAGACTCTCCGGGTCCAGTGCTTCAACTTCCACCCGCGCCACGCCCTTATTGATGTAGCCGAGTTTCTGTGCCGCGGTGTAGCTGAGATCAATGATCCGTCCCGGTACGAAGGGGCCGCGATCGTTAATCCGCACAATAATACTGCGGCCGTTGTCCAGGTTGGTGACCTTCGCGTAGCTGGGCAGTGGCAGTGTTTTGTGCGCCGCCGACAGGGCGTACATGTTGTAGACCTCGCCGTTGGCGGTTTTACGCCCGTGGAATTTGGTGCCGTACCAGGAAGCGTGCCCGCGCTCACGGTAGCCTTTCACTTTATTCAGAACCTTGTAGCGCACGCCATCCACCACATAGGGGGATCTGTTGCCAGCGACGCCGATAGGTTCGCGTACGGGGGTCACCTCCGGGGTGGCCAGCATATCCACCGGCACCGCGGGACCGCTGTCGCGTTGCTGATCAAAGGGCACGTCACCTTTTTCCGCGGGCTTGTCGGCGGTTTTCATTGGAACGGTGCTGCAGGCGGTGAGTATGGTCAGCAAAAAAGCAGTGCCGACCCGGGCCGCGCCCAGGACAATCGTTTTTTTCATGGCTTCCCCCCGGTGCAGGACAAACAGCGCCCGCAACCGCGTTCTATCGTACTCGTTATTCGAGTCTGTTTTTCAACCGGTGCCGGGCACTGCATTGCCCCCGGCGCATTCTAATGCGTTGCAGAGTGAAAGCTGCTCCCGGATCAGGAGCGGCCACCGCGCGCTTTGATGATTTCCTGGCCCAGTTCGTACACCGCCATGGCGTAAAGACGGCTGTGGTTGTAGCGGGTAATGGTGTAGAAATTATTCAATCCGATCCAGAACTGTTCCCCATCCCGGGTATCCAGGGAGAACACATTGGCGGGCATATCCTTGGTCACTTTCGCGGTGGTGGGGAAGCCCTTGGCTGCCAGCTCGCCAATGGTCCACTTCGGCTGGAGGTCGTCATTGACGATGGTCATGTCGGCATTCGGCAGTGGCTGGGTGATCACGGTAACCGGTTCACCGGCTTTCCAGCCATGTTCCACGAAGTAGTTGGCCACACTGCCGATGGCATCTTCGGTGTCTGTCCAGATATCCACGCGGCCGTCACCGTTGAAGTCCACTGCGTAGTGGCGGTAGCTGGAGGGCATGAACTGGCCAAAGCCCATGGCGCCTGCATAGGAGCCCTTGAGGGAAGTGGGGTCGATATTCTGATCCCGCGTCATCAGCAGGTAGTTTTCCAGCTCCTTGGTGAAAAACTTGGAGCGCCGGGGATAATCGAAGGCCAGCGTGGTCAGCGCATCCAGTACCCGGTAGCTGCCCATATTACCGCCGTAGCGGGTTTCCACGCCGATGATGGCTACGATCAGCTCTGGTGGTACGCCGTATTTTTCTTCCGCCGCCTTGAGTGCATCGGCATTCTTGTCCCAGAAATCCACGCCGCCGCTAATGCGGGCATTGGTGATAAAGATCTCGCGATACTCTTTCCAGGGCTTGGCTTTTTCCGCCGGTCGCTTGATCGCCTTGAGGATCGAATCCTTGCGTTTGGCTTCCTGCATCAGCGCCACGAGTTCTTCGCGGTTGAAATTGTGTTCGGCCACCATGTAATCCACGAAGGCCCGGGCCTGCGCGTTCTCACCGTGCCCCTGCTCCTGGGCACAGGCGCTGATTACGAGCCCGAGGCCCGCCAACAATCCGGTGGTCCATTTCAAAACAACCGCTCCTGTTCTCATAAAGTACTTCCGGCTAGTTCGTCGCTTATTAAAATCGGTGCGTTGTTGTGACTGCAAACGCGCCAAAAAGTGGCACGATACACAACAAAAAATGAAGCCAGCCTGAACCGCACCTGAAACAGTTCAGGGTCCGGTTCAAAAGAGTACTCTGCGTCTTTCCGTGCTGATGGCCATCAGGATCCCGAATCCCGCCATCAGCGTAATTACCGAAGTGCCGCCGTGGCTTACCAAAGGCAAGGGTACCCCCACCACCGGCAACAGGCCGCTGACCATACCGATATTCACAAACACATACACGAAGAATGTGAGCGTGATACTGCCCGCCAGCAAGCGCCCAAACACATGTTGGGCCGTAAAACTAATATAGATGCCCCGCGCAATGATCAGCAGGTACAGGGTCAGCAGAATCAGCGCGCCGCGCATACCCCACTCTTCCGCGAGTACCGCGATGATGAAGTCAGTATGGCTTTCCGGCAGAAAATCCAGCTGTGACTGCGTTCCCTCCATATAGCCTTTACCAGCCCAGCCACCGGAACCGATCGCGGCTTTGGACTGGAAAATATTCCAGCCCGCACCGAGACGGTCCGCATCCGGGTTGAACAGAGTGAGTACCCTCTGCCGCTGGTAGTCCCGCATGCCCCACATCCACATGGGCCAGGCAGCCAGGGCGCCCAGCAGACCAGCGCTGCCGATCATTTTCCAGCTGAGACCGGAAAGATACAGTGCGAACAGTCCGGACGCCGCGATCAGAATCGAGGTTCCCAGATCCGGCTGGCGCACGATGAGCATAGCCGGCACGCCGATGATCGCGAGCGCCCCCACCACGGTGAGAAACGACGGCGGCAGCGTGCGTGAGTGCAGGAAGGCCGCCACGGCAATGGGCACCGCCAGCTTGAGCACCTCCGAGGGCTGAAAGCGGAAACCGCCAATCTCCAGCCAGCGCTGCGCGCCCTTCGCACCCACGCCGATAAACAGCACCGCCACCAGCAGACAGCAGCCGCCCAGATAAAACCAGGGCGACCAGCGCCGATAAAATTCCAGCGGAATCTGCGCCGCAATCAGCATGCCGGTAAAGGCCAGCCCCATAAACACGGCCTGGCGCTTCACGTAGTGTATTTCCTCACCCGAAGCACTGTAGAGCACCACCAGCCCCACACAGGCCAGCACCAGCAGCAACAACAGCAGTGGCAAGTCGATATGCCAGCGGCGGGAAAGGCTCTCCGGACGGCGCAGGCTACTGCCAGCATCCGGAAGCCGGTGCATATAATCGCGACTAGCCACGGGCGCGCATCTCCTCAGACTGTAACGACAACAACGGCGCCATCGGCGGCCGCCAGGATGACAGGCCCGCGGTGTCTTCGAAATCGCGCGACATCCACTCGGCGAGAACCTCCCGCGCCACCGGCGCCGCCTCCCGGCCGCCGCTCTCACCGTTTTCCACCAGTACCGATACTGCGATCTGCGGATCATCCACCGGTGCGAAGGCGACAAACAGCGCATTGTCGCGCAGGCGCTCCTGAAGCGCTTCGGAATCGTATTTGGCGCCCTGGGCAATACCCACGATCTGGGCGGTGCCGGATTTACCGGCGACGCGGAAGTCCAGCCCCGCACCGGCGCGCTTGCCGGTTCCGCGGGCGTTGTACACCACGGCTTCCATCCCCTTGAACACCAGATCCCAGTTCTCCGGACGCGCATCCACGTGGTGTAGCACTTCCGGTGGTTGCTCCACCCCGTCGACCGCCATGACCATCTGCGGGCGGTAATGGGTGCCGCGGTTGGCGATGGTTGCGGTCATTACCGCCAATTGCAGCGGCGTGGCCAGCACGAATCCCTGCCCCAGCACCGCATTCAGGCTGTCGCCGGGGAACCACGACATGCCGCGGGCACCGCGCTTCCAGTCCCGCGAGGGAAAGATCCCGGGGCGCTCCACTGGCACATCGATGCCGGTTTTGGAGCCGAGGCCAAAGCGAACAGCGAAATCGTGCATACCGTCGATGTTCCAGCGCGCCGCCAGATCCCAGAAAAAGGTGTCGCAACTCTGTTCCAGCGCCTGGATCAGATCGACCTTCTTGCCGTGGCCCCAGCGAATATGGTCGCGGTAGATACGCGAATCGTTCGGCAATTTGTAGAAGCCGGGATCGTTGATTGTGGTATCCGCGGTGATCACCCCTGCTTCCAGCGCACCCAGGCCCATCATGGGCTTGAGAGTGGAACCGGGTGGATACTGGCCCTGCACCGCGCGGTTGAACAAGGGAACATCGAGGGAGTCCCGAAGTTCACTGTAATCCTTGAAGCTGATACCGGTGACGAAAAGATTCGGGTCAAAAGACGGTCTGCTGACAAATGCCAGCACTCCACCGGTCTTGACATCGATAGCCACTACGGCGCCGCGACGATCACCGAGGGCATTGGAAGCCACTTCCTGCAGGCGGGTATCCAGATGCAGGGTCAGCTCGGCGCCGGGCTTGGGATCGTGGCGTTCCAGTACCCGCAGCACACGGCCGCGGGCATTGGTTTCCACATTTTCAAAACCCACTTCGCCGAGCAACAGATCCTCGTAGGAGCGTTCCAGCCCCACCTTGCCGATGCTCTGGGTGCCACGGTAGCGACTCACGTCTTCTTCGGAAAACGCCGCGAGATCCCGCTCGGCAATGCGCCCCACATAGCCAACGCTGTGGGCGAACAATTTGTCTTCGGGGTAATAGCGCACCAGTTCGGCCTCCACCGACACGCCGGGGAGATCAAATTCATTGACACTGATACGGGCGATTTCCTCTTCCGTCAGCAGGTAGCGCAAGGGCACCGGCTCGAATGGGCGGCGGCGCTGCAGGCGGCGCTTGAACTTTTCCACATCGGCTTCGTCCAGCTGCACCAGCTTGCCGAGCGACTGGATGGTCGCATCCATATCCTTCACCCGCTCGCGCACGATGGCGAGGGTATAGCTGGCGCGGTTATCTGCCAGCAGTACGCCATTGCGGTCGTAGATCAACCCGCGGGTAGGGGGTACCGGGCGCACCTGGATACGGTTTTCATCCGACTGGGTGCGGTAGCTTTCGTAATTGACGATCTGCAGGTTGTAGAGCCGTGCCACCAGTACACCGAGCAGGGCAGCCACGCCAATAATGGCCACCAGCATACGGTTGCGAAACAACCGCTGTTCGGTGTGGTGGTCTTTGAAGCGCAGATTTTCAGACATTTGGGTGCAGTGGGATTATCGGTGGCGCGAAAATGACCACGAAGTGTACACAGTTTTGCCGTCCCTGCAGAGTATCTGGAAGAGTCTCCAGGGTTCTTCTGACTGCTGAGCCGCGCGCAAGTTCACGGGAAGAAGCACAGCGGCCCGTGTTCACGGAGAGGTGGTTCAGCTATTTGTGATAGGGATGCCCCGCCAGCAGGGTCCAGGCGCGGTACAGCTGTTCCGCCAGCAATACCCGCACCAGCGGGTGCGGCATGGTCAGCGCCGACAGTGACCATTTCTGGTTGGCCCGCGCCAGGCACTCTTTCGACAGTCCGTCCGGCCCGCCGATCAGCAGGCACACATTGCTGCCCCCCAGCTGCCAGCCCGCCAGTTCCCGCGACAACTGTTCCGTGCTCCAGGCCTTGCCGGTCACCTCCAGCGCCACCACATGGTCGCGGGGCGCAATGGCTGCCAGCATGGCCTCCCCCTCTTTCTGGCGGGCCTTTTCCACCAGCGCAGCGGCGTTTTTCTGACCGCGGTTGCCGAGAGGAATTTCCACCATTTCCAGAGTGAGCTCCCGGGGCAGGCGCTTGGCGTATTCGCCGTAGCCCTCCTGTACCCAGGCCGGCATCTTGCCGCCGGCGGCCAGAATTCGGATCTTCATGACCGGATGTCAGTCCGTGTGCGGATCGCTGCCGTCCGCATTGGCGCGGGTGTTGGGGGTCATGGACCAGAGTTTTTCCAGGTCGTAGAAGCGGCGGGTTTCCGCCTGCATCACGTGCACCACCACATCGCCGTAGTCCACCAGCACCCACTCGCCGGTTTCCATGCCCTCGACGCCAATGGGGCGGAAACCGGCCTCTTTGCCGTCCTCCACCACGTTGTTGGCGAGGGATTTCACCTGCCGGTTGGAGGTACCGGTGCAGATGATGAGGGTTTCCATCACATCGCTGAGTTCGGATACGTCGAGGGCGGTGATGTCTTGGCCCTTGAGGTCTTCCAGTGCATTTACGGCAATTGTCTTGAGATCAGTCATAACACCTGTATCTGGGGCCCGGGCCCCTGCTTTTAGCTCTTGTAGAGCTGATGAATCTGAATGTAGTTGAGTACCCGCTCCGGCAGTAGAAACTGCGCCGAGCGGCCGCGGCCGATCAGGCTGCGAATTGCGGTGGCGGAGATGGGCAGCAGGGTCTGCTCCCGCATCAGGATGCGCCCGGCAGGCTCCCCGCGAATATCGTCCATGCTTCCACGGCAGCGGGCCAACAGTTCCGCCACCTCACCATCCCGCGGCATCTGCCAACCGGGACGGGTCACCACCACCAGGTGGGCCAGTTCCGGCAGCCGCTCCCAGCGGTGCCAGCCGGGCAGGCCGAGCAGGGAGTCGAGCCCCATACAGAAGCTGATGGAGACGTTATTCCCCAATTCCTGCCGCAGTTCTTCGAGGGTATCCACGGTGTAGGTGGGCCCCTCCCGCGCCAGTTCGCGCTCGTCCAGCGTCAGGTCGGGACACCCTTCCAGCGCCAGCGCCAGCATGTCGCGCCGGGCCTCGGCGCTCACCCCCGGTTCGGCGCGGTGCGCCGGCTGGTGGGAAGGCAGCAGGCGCATTTCGTCAAACCCCAGCGCTTCCTTCAGCTCCAGCGCCATGCGCAGGTGACCGAAGTGCACCGGGTTGAAGGTGCCGCCGAACAGGGCGATGGTTTTCAAATACGCTCCCAAATAGCCACCTTACGTTACGCGAAGGTGCTGCTACCGGGTGCGGTTTTGTGAGACCGTCTGCGGCCTGGATGGCCGCAGCCGAGCCCCCATGGATGGGTTCACGGCGTGTCTCACAAAGCCGCACCCGGTAGCAGTACCGCCCATGTGCTTTCCGGAAATAACACTCTTTTCGCACCTACTGGCGGATGTGTCCGTCGCCAAACACGATCCATTTCTGCGAGGTGAGCCCCTCAAGCCCCACCGGGCCACGGGCGTGGATTTTGTCGGTGCTGATGCCGATTTCCGCGCCCAGTCCGTATTCAAAGCCATCCGCGAAGCGGGTGGAGGCATTGACCATCACCGAACTGGAGTCCACCTCTGCGAGAAAGCGACGCGCGCGGCTGTAATCCTCGGTGACGATGGACTCGGTGTGGCCGGAACTGTAGCGGGCGATGTGGTCCATCGCCGCATCCATGTCCGCCACCACGCGGATCGACAGCACCGGTGCCAGGTATTCTGTGGCCCAGTCTTCCTCCGTCGCCGGCAGTGCCTGGGGCACGATGGCACGGGTTTTTTCGCAACCGCGCAGCTCCACGCCTTTTTCAAGGTAAGCCGCCGCCAGGCGGGGCAGGAATTCCGCCGCTACCGCCTCGGCCACCAGCAGGGTTTCCATCGCGTTGCACACACCGTAGCGGTGGGTCTTGGCGTTCAGCGCGATGTTGAATGCCTTCTCCGGGTCGGCGCGGTCGTCCAGGTAGACGTGGCAGATGCCGTCCAGATGTTTGATCACCGGCACCCGCGCCTCGCGGCTGATGCGTTCAATAAGGCCCTTGCCGCCGCGGGGAACAATCACATCCACGTATTCCGGCATGGAAATCAGTGCTCCCACCGCGGCGCGGTCGGTGGTATCCACCACCTGTACCGCCGTCTCCGGCAGGCCAGCCTGTCGCAGGCCGGCGGCAATACAGGCGGCGATGGCGCCGTTGGAGTGCAGTGCCTCGCTGCCGCCGCGCAGAATGGTCGCGTTGCCGGACTTCAGGCACAGGCTGGCGGCGTCGATGGTCACATTGGGTCGCGATTCGTAAATGA
The DNA here is from genome assembly GCF_005771435.1 of Microbulbifer harenosus. Classification (GTDB taxonomy): domain Bacteria; phylum Pseudomonadota; class Gammaproteobacteria; order Pseudomonadales; family Cellvibrionaceae; genus Microbulbifer; species Microbulbifer harenosus. Next base: position 133,496 of record NZ_VANI01000002.1, on the reverse strand, counting down.
TCCCGACCACGCCGAGCGGTACGCGCATTTTGCCCACCTGGATGCCAGTGGGGCGGTATTTAAGGTCGCTGACTTCGCCCACCGGGTCCGGCAGTTCTGCGATCTGCAGCAGTCCCTCGATCATCCCGTCGATGCGCGCATCGGTCAGTTCCAGCCGGTCCAGCAGCGCGGCGTCAAGGCCATTGTCGCGGCCTTTCTGCATGTCTTTGGCGTTGGCCGCCGCCAGCTGCGGTCGCTGGGCGTCCAGCTCCGCGGCGATGGCTTTGAGCGCGGCGTTTTTGCTGCCGGTATCAGCGCGGGCCATCAGACGGGCGGCAGCGCGCGCGGCGCGACCCATGGCCTGTAACCTGGCTTCGGTGGAGTCCTGCTCATGCGCTGTAGCACTAATAGCGGCATTAGCGGCGGCGCTGTCACTGACACTGTTCACTACTGATCTCCATTCATTTCATGCAAAAACGCGGGGATTTGCCTCGATCCCATCTATTTTCCACGCAGTTCTCGCTGCGCGCGCGACGGCGCGTGCGGAAAATGGCCGCGCAGTATACCGTAACCTCGCGGGAATACCGCCCCCACTCCCGTTTGATATGGAGCGGGCGTGTTCGTGTTATTGACCGGGACTGGGGTGCCTGTGCCCTAACCTCTGGTGGAGATAGGCGATGCCAAGCAGCGCCAGTCCCATGCCCATAAATGAGGCCACCCGCAACAGCCCTTCCAGTCCGGCCATATCCACCAGGAAAAGCTTGACGATCACCAGTGCAAGCACCGCCATTCCACCCCGGTAACAGCTGCGCCAGCCGCGCCAGCTGCCAATCAGGATCGCCGCTACCGCAAGCGCCAGCCACACCGCCGAGTAGGTGTACAGCTCTCCGGTTGCGGTGGCGCTGTCGAGGCGAATATTGCCCTGCCACAGGTGGCGCACTTCCAGCGAAATCCAGATAAACGCGGCCAGCGCCGACACCAATCCTGCCAACCGGCGCACCCCCGGTAGGTACCAGCGGTGCACCAGCCACGCCAGCAGTGCGGGGCCGGCAAATGCCGGCAACAGCATATTTATCAGTGGCCGCGCTCCCACCGAGCGCCATACCCAGGGCTCGCTGGCGGCGGTGGCCAGCAGAATTCCCAGGTAGTTCACCGCCGCCGCCAGCATCAGCAGACGCCCGTAGCCGTCGTACCAGCGGGAGAAGCTGCCGGCAAGCAGACTCTTGCGGTAATACACCAGCCCCAGGCCGGCAAACAGCCACATATTGATTACCGCTTCGGCAAAGCGGAAGTCCGCGGCAAAAGCGTGGCCGTCGTACAGCCAGTAGCGACTCTCAGCCCAGAGCGTCAGTACCAGCAGGTGCAGCGCCGCCGCTTCGGCCCAGCGCGCGAGAGCCGGCTGCGGATGCCGCAGGATGCGGGTGGCAAGCCAGGCGCACAGCGCGGCGCCACCATAAGTCCACAGGGACCAGTGGCTGTTATCGCCGTAGCTCAACAGCCATGGATTCAAGGTGAGACGCACCACCACCAGCAGCAGGACGCCCTTCAACAGCCAGCCCAGTGCAGGCATGTCAAAGCGACGGATAATCCACGCCAGCGACACCAGTTGCAGCGCCATGGCGAGCGTCAGGCTCGCCTGCTCCAGCCACAGACAGGCCGCCAGGCTGTATGCGAAATGCCCGGCAATAAACAGCCAAACCACCATGGATTTGTGCCAGCCGCGCCCGGCGCCGCGACTGCCGAGATACAGGAATACCGCACCGAACACCGCCGCGTACAGGCACCACCAATAGCGCGACAGAGCGTCCCCCGCCAGCATATACCCCACCGGCAGCGACAGCAGCGGTGCCATCACCGCCAGCGATGCCCACCAGAAACGGGCGATGCCCATGCGGAAATTGATCAGCGCACAGGCGGAAAACAGCACCGCAGTCAGTGCGAGAAGCGCCAGGAACCCCCCTTGCTGTTCCGCGGGCAGTGGCAGCAACCGCACCGATGCCTCTCCCCACTGATCCAGTCTCCCCGCAAGCCACGCCGCCAGCTGCCCCAGCAGCAGCACCCAGGGAAGCGGCGCCAGTGCGGCCCGGCGGCGGGCGGCAACAAACAGCACCAGCGGCAGCGGGCTCCAGGCCCAGAGCGCGGAGGTGAGGGACGAGGACACAAAGCCTTCGCGGAAAATCGACAGGCACTGCGCCGCGACCGGCAACGTCAGGCTGGGCAACAGCAGTGGATCAACGCCACTCGCGCCCGCAACCGCCTCGTCCCGAGCGTCACCAGCGCGCCGCTGCAGCAGCCAGTCTCCGGATACGACGGCGAGCAACAGGTACGCCAACGCTGCCAGATAGGGCCCCCGCCAGCTGTCGGCCTGGTGCCCGAACATCGAGATCAGCCACCAGGCCAGCGCGCCCGCAAGCAGCCCAAACCACAGCCAGTTGCGATACACATGGCGCAGCAGCAACAGCACCGAGGTGGTGATGATCAGCGCGTACACCATGGCGCCGAGCACATTGCCGCCGCCGGTGGACACCAGTATCGGCACCGAGTAAGCACCGAGCATGCCGATGCCCGCCAGCACAGGGCCGTGCAGCCGCGCCAGCCACATGGTGACGAGCGCCACCAGAGCCAACATGGCGAAGGCGGGGCCTGGCTCAAACAGCTGGTACAAATGGACCGCTGAGAGGATGGCGGCGAAGGCCGTAATGGCGCCGCCACCCGCCAGCGCGGCAAAGGTGGGATGGCTGCCGCCGGTTCGACGCCGCAACACTTCGGAAGCGACATACAAGGCCAGCGCAGTTATGAGCCCCAGCGCTACCCGCACCCGCGGGCCCAGCAGCCCCTGCTCGATGCCATAGCGCGCAAGAAAAACTCCCGACAGCGCCACACAGGCACCACCGAGCCACACCATCCAGTTCTGCTGCATGCGCTCCCAGAAAGTATCGCCAGCGGGCACTGCAACCGCCGCCCGGGATGGTTCTGTGCGCGCAGCAGATCCGGCGGCCGCAACCGGCTCTGGCGGGGCCGGCTCGTCGGGCGGCGCCTGCTCAGGCACATTGGCGCGCGGCGGTAACCCTCCGGCAACACGGGGTTCAGGGGCAGCCGCACCGCCCGGTGAAACTTGTGCCGGAGAAGTCGCAGCAGTGCGGCCGGCAGCAGGCGCATTGCCGGATGCCAACTCAACCGCCTGCCGCAACCGGCGCACTTCACCGCGCAGGCTTTTCACTTCGGCAAAGGCAAAAATCCCCAGGAAAGAACCGACGACCACCGTCAGAATCAGCAGCACGCCGAGTAACACCAGATTGTCCATACGCCCCCAAAACAGCCGTTTATCGTTATTCGCTGTCCGCTTATTGACCCGGCGATCAGCGATATCGCCTTGATAGTTCCGCTCGTCCCCCCAGAAATAGCAGCGTGCACACGCGGACTCGCTGACATTTCAAGGGCTCGCCACCGGCCGGCGCCCGGTGTCGGTTTACTGCCTGGCCCACCGATCCAGGTTGGCGGCAATGTGCGCGAGCCGCTCCAGAGGGTCGTGGCTGGCCAACAGTTCCAGCCGCACCGCGTCGTCCAGTGGCAATAGCTGCGCCAGCTGCCACGACAGCGCCTCGGCGCTCTCCACCGGCGCAAACTTCAGCGCAAGTATCGCCGCATGCTGCTTCAGTTCGTTCAGCACCGCGAGCAGACCGTCACAGCTGTCGGGCACCGGGTGGGACTCCTCATCCGGCAACCACTCCACATCCGCCATCAGCAGGCCGTCGTCCTCGCTGTAGGTTTCCAGCACGCGGAAACGCGACTGTCCTGTCACCTCGATATGCAACAACCCCTCCTCGCCCTGACTCCAGTCGACAATGCGCACATAGAGTCCGATGGGCCAGACTTCCGCCGGCCCAACCTCGCGACCACTGCGGATCAGCGCGACGCCGAAGCCGGTGTCCGTCTTTAGGGACTCACTCACAAGACGCAGGTAGCGCTGTTCAAAAATCCGCAACGGCAGGGTCACGCCTGGAAACAACGCCATGTGGAGAGGGAAAAGTGGAATCAGCGACAAAATATCCGCCCCGCGATCAATTCATCAACAGCCCATTCGGCCCAGAATGGGCCGTATAAGGCGACAAAGATACCACTGCCAGCTACTGGGTAAGGATATGGTCGCGAAGATAAAACGGAAATCCGCGCCAGCTGTTCTATGCTGAAGTCAATACGCGGATGTGAATCATAGAGGTGCACCATGCGCTGGCGTCAGGGTCGCAGAAGTTCGAATGTGGAGGATCGCCGCGGAGAACCCGCGCCCGGTGGCGGCGGCTTGGGTGGCGGCCCTGGCAATCTGCTGGCACTGGCACCATTTCTGCTGCGGAGCAAAAAGGGTTGGCTGATTCTGCTGGCGCTGGCGGCGCTTTATTACTTCGGCGGCAACCTGTTCACCGGCACGCCAGGCACGGAGCCACCGGGCCTTGGCCCGGACTCGCAGACGGCGCCAGGTGCTGCGGGTGCGGATGATGAAGTGGCGCAGTTCGTCTCGGTGGTGCTCGCGGATACCGAGGATACCTGGGGGGAGCTTTTCGAACAGGCCGGCTCCGAGTACACCGCACCGAAGCTGGTGCTCTATACCGATGCGGTGCGCTCTGCCTGCGGCCTCAGTTCCGCCGCGGTGGGGCCGTTTTACTGCCCCGGTGATGGCAAGGTGTACCTGGACCTCAGTTTCCTGAACGAGCTGAAGCAGTTGGGCGCACCGGGCGATTTTGCCTTCGCCTATGTGATCGCCCACGAAGTGGGCCACCATGTGCAGAACCTTCTGGGCACTTCGGAGAAGGTGCAACAGGCGCGGATGCAATCGGACAAGGTGACGGCCAACCGGCTGTCGGTGATGCTGGAGTTGCAGGCAGACTGCTTTGCCGGTGTCTGGGCCTTCTATGCGCACCGCGACCGCGACATGCTGGAGCCCGGTGATATCGAAGAAGGCCTGCGCGCCGCCGCCGCGGTGGGCGACGACCACCTGCAACGCCGCGCCGGCCGCGCCGTTTCCCCCGACGCCTTTACCCACGGCAGCGCGGAACAACGGGCCTACTGGTTCAAACAGGGGTTCACCAGCGGCGACGTGAACAAGTGCAATACATTTGCGGCGTTATCCGGGCAGTAATTATTTAAGTTCTTCGTAGTGTGCTGAGAAAGCACAGAACAGAATCAAAATCGACTAGCCGTAGGGCTTTTCACCTACTAAGCTCCTGCCCTCAAAATTTTATTCACTCCAAGAAAAGGAGATCCCCGTGCCAAAAGCAACAGCCCGCCACATTCTCGTAGAAAGCGAAGCCCAGTGTCAGGATCTGAAAAAGCAGATTGAAGACGGTGCGGATTTCGGAAAGATCGCCCAGCAATATTCCAAGTGCCCTTCAGGCCGCAGCGGCGGTGATCTGGGTGAATTCAGCCAGGGTCAGATGGTGCCGGAATTCGACAAGGTGGTGTTCAATGAGGAGCTGAACAAGGTGCACGGCCCGGTGAAAACCCAGTTCGGGTATCACCTGCTGGAAGTGACCAGCCGTAAAGACTAGTAACGATTTTCCGCAACGGCTCAGTGATAAGAGCGCAATGGGTCGAAGTTAAGACAAGGTGCTGGTGCGAGTATTTCGAACCGTCGTCGCCATGGATGGCGGCGCCGGAGCGTATTTGGGTTAGGCAATCGTATGCGAAGCACTGCTTCGCGAGCAGCCTAACGACGCCAATCTTTGATTGGCGGCCGGGCCCGCTTGCGGGTATTCACAGCGATTCGAAATACTCGCACCAGCACCTTGGCGCCACAGGTCTGTCTTACGAAGAACTCACTCGACTAGCCAGGCTCACTCCGCGCTGGTTTCCGCCTGCCACTCAAACAGATTCATCTCGATAAAGAAGAACGCCACCAGCCACAGGAAGGCATCCCAGAACTCCAGCAAGCTGCCGCTGTAGCCCCAGTAGATGGCACAGATCAGCAGGGTGAAATACAGCAGCCCTTTTACAATCTGCGAGTAGCGCATAATGGCATCGGACAGTTCGTGGCGCAGTTGCAGCCAAACATCAAAGGCCAGGATCGCCACCACTAGTAGCCAGGCACCGGCATTGATCACATCCACCCACGCCAGCCACTGAATCTCCCGCCACACAGACGCGTCTCCCACAATCTGCGCGTCCGCGAGACGCAGCAAATGCACATCCGCCAGTGAGCCGCAGTTCGCCACCGTCAGCGGCGTGTAATCGTCCTGCTCCAGCACCACCGACCAGCCGCCGCCCGCCGCCACATCACAAGCACTGCCCGCCATCGGCAGCAGATGTGTCAGCGACACCATCTCCGAGACATAGCCGTAAAAGGAATAAACGATAAAGACGTAACAGAAGGCAGACACGGCGTTCAATAGCCACTTGGTGCCGCCTTTCAGTCTTGCGTCCGACAGCACCCAGGTTTCCAGCTCGAACACCATGAGAAGCAGAACCCAGGCCAGTGTGTCGATGGAGTCGTTGTAGGCTTCGATGATCTTGCCGAGGCTGACCCCGTCCGCGAAGATCGTACCCGCAGCGACGTGGTTTTCTACGAAGAAGGCGTAAACATTGTAAGCCAGCAGACAATAGACGGTGTATTTGAACAGTTTGAACAGCGTATAGCGGTTAACGGAAATACCGACCAAAGAGACCACCTCAGTCATTGGCAACGAACCTCTGATAGTGTTTTTTATTCTTCTGTCATTATTTTTACTGAGAAACGCCAATATCGAATAATTATTCGGTTATTGCAACCATTAACCCGCACCCAGCGGTAGCGCGCGCCCTTCCGGTGCCCACTGCTGCGGGCCTCCGCCGGGTGCAGCCGACACCGGGGGCTCTCCGCGGGCCGCGGGCCCGGGACTGGCAGAATCCGGGGTTTCTGCGGCCTGTTCACGTGCCGCAGCCTCGGCCATTTGCCGCTGGCGCTCATCTATTTCCTGCTGGCGCTCGGCGATGGCGCTCTCGCCCTCCCGGTCCGCAGCACCATCGTCAAACAGACGGTCGAAGCGCACTTCCGGGTCGGACCACTCGCCGTTGATGCGATAGCTTACGCTGGCCACGCGATCTACCTGTTTCTTGAACACCTTGCTGATCAGGTAAACCCCCGCTGCCGCCGGCAGGCCACCGGCGAGCGCAGCCACGAAGGCCAGATTGTTGCCCACCGGCAGCGTCGCCACCAGGGTCAAGTTCAGATCTTCCCGCTGCAGGTTTACGCGGCCCGCCATCTGCAATTCACTGGTGGGGCCCACCACCTGGATCGGCACCGCGATCAGCAGTTCGCCATCGCCCTCGAAAAATACCTCACCGTGTACCTGGTCAAACGTCAGGCCGCTCTGTACCAGATCGGAAAAGTCCAGACGCAGGCGCCGCGCCCAGGTATCAAAGTTGAACAGAGACAGCAACCGCAGCAGCGAAGTACCGGCGCTATCGCTGGCGCGCAGGAAACGGCCGTCGCGGATATCGATACGGATCTCGCCATTGAGGCTGCCGGGGTTCACCATGGCGGGGGAACCACTCCAGCGCAGCGCGGTATCAAACACCGCGCTGCGGCTCTCAATCGCCGCCTCCTGCCCCCAAGCCTGCAGTACGTCTCCGAGGTTGCCGCCGTTCAGACGGCCAATAAACTGCGACGACTCGCGACCGGCGTCATCGCGCATCCACATCAACTGCGCACCGAGACGGTTATCCCCTTCGCCGCGCCCCTCGATCTGGATACCGCGCATGGCGCCGCGAATTTCACTCACCACCAGGCGCTCCGCCGACGGCCGCACGCGGAAGGACCAGGGGCCCATGGACTCCTCGCCCAACCACAATTGCTCGGCACTGAAGTCCACATTTGGAAGGCTGGCGAAATCGAATCCCTGCCAGCGATCCGCTGGAGGGGCAGCGTGCTCCGCGGCGCCCTCCTCATCCGATTTGTTTCCGCTCATCGCCGGCAGGCGCAGATGCTTGAGCCTGAGCTGCAGTGGCGTACTGGCGTGCAGCATGCCGGAGAGTTCACCACTGGCGGTTTCGCTCTCAAACTGGAGCTGCCAGTCCTCGCCGAGTCCGCGACCGCTCACCTGGATATTGTCGATCTGAGCGGACTCGGAAATACGCAGCAGATCCGTACTGAGATCCAGGGTAATGGGCAGGCGGCGGGCATCCACCATTTCCTCCCGGGTAGCGTCCGGCTCCGCAGAATGCCCATCTGTCTCAGTGGCGGCGACATGCTCTGTGGTGCTCGCCGTCGCCACCTCGGTCTTTTCATCCGTGTAGATCGCGAGTGCATCTTTCCACAGCGGCAGGTCAATCAGCGGCAGGTCGCCGACAATCGCGATACCTGGCGACGGCGGCAGTTTTGCCTCTGCATTCAGAGCAATGGCGGCGCGCTCCAGCTGGCCGTCCACCTGCCAGATCTGCCCCTGCAGGTGCTCGCCGTAACTGAGGTGATACAGGTTGCCCTGGTCGCCGATGGGCACCCGCAGCACGAAGCGGGATTTCTGTCCCGAGGGTTTGGTCAGGGGCGCAGGCAAGTTCACCGCCACCTGTTCGAGATCCGATTGCAGTTCCAGCACTGCACCGTAGGGTTTGTGCCTGGCGCTGGCGGGAATGGTGATACGCGCGGTGTAATCAAGGGCGCCGTCGAGCCACTGCAGCTCAGGGCGGCCACTCCACTGCGCGACGCTTTCGGTGTTCGCCTGGCCGCGCACCACCACCTGGGTATCGCGCTCCTCACCTTCACCCAGGTGCTGAATGGACGCCTTCAGCGGCTGCCCCCACAGCTGCCCCTGAAAGGTAGATCCTTTGAGTCCTTCAACGCTGTGATAGCGCAGATTGCCGTTCAGCTGTTCGACATCGAGTTTCAGGTTCTGCAACTTCAGGTGCGCATCGCTCAGTTGCAGGTCGATCTGCTGACTGGACGCGACATCCGCACCGCCGAGAGGCTGGGCAATGTGCAGGGCACCCTGCATAGCACCATCCAGCGTCCAGTGATCGAACGCCTTGCCGAGTTTGTCCCGCAGCGGCGACTCCCGCAACAGCTTGAGGCCGTCCGCCGCCGGGCCCGCCAGTTCCGCGCGCACATCGAGGCGCGAGCCGGTTTCCTCCGGCGATACACGCACCGCGATATTGGCGCCATCCACATGCCAGAGTCGCGCCCGCGGCGCCACGACCAGCACGTCGCGGTCGTTGATACCGAGATGTCCGTCCACATTCTTCGCCACCGGCCAACCGGGGGCGTACTCCAGGCTGCTGTCCGCAATATCCGCCTGCAACTGCACCGTATGGCGGAATTCGTGTTGACCGAGCGCCAACAGGTCCCGATCTTCCCCTTCGCGATAGCTGTAGCCGCGGTACACAAATCCGGCGCTGGGAATACGGCCCTTGTTGTTCTTGCCGATGCTCTGATTCAACCACTGGCGCAGGTCATCGCTCACCACCGTGGGCACCAGGTTGTGCTGCTCCGCCACCGCAACATCGCGCAAACCCAGGGCCAGTGTGAAATCAGCGGCGCGGCTGTGGGGAATCAGTGGAATCTGCAATAGGAACTGACCGCGAAAGGCGCCGCCAGACGGGAGAGAAGCATCGCCACCGGGAAGTTCATTCGCGGCGTCCAGCATCAGCGGGCCGGAGTACACCGACACCGTGTTGTGCTCGCGGTCAATATCCCAGGCCACGGTGCCGCGGGCGGCGCCGAAAGAAAACGGTCGCGCGTAGAGCTGCGGAAAATGCGCGCTGAAACCCGGACCGCTGTCGAGCTCCACACGGCCGCCCTGGCCATTGAGAGAGACGTACCCATTGACCCCCGTCACTGCTGGCGCCCCCAGATGAGCACCAGCCGCCACGTTCTGCAAATTGGCCGACACACTGACATCGCCATCGCGGCGCGACAGGCGCACATTCATGAGTTCACCGGTGGGCTCCAACGCCTGCAGCCACTCGTCGGCCTTCTCCGGAATCAGCTCCAGTACCCGCAGGACCCGATGCCACGCCTGTAACTCGATCTGGTCCACCGCCAGCTGCAGATTGCCCTGCTGGTCGCCACTCGCCTGCAAGTTGACGTCGGGCACTTCCAATTGTTGCCAGTTGAGTCCCAGTTGCTGCAGCACCAGCTCCCAGGATTCACCGGGACGCCAGCGCCCGGAAATATTGCTGGACAGCGCATTCAGGGTTTCCAGCGCGCCGCGGGACCGGTCGCCGGCCTGGGGGGCCGTCGGTTGCGTTTCTTCCGCGAGGCCCTCAGCCGACTGCGCAAGGCTCAGGTCACCGCGCAGACGGTAGCCGTCCTTCGCATCGGAACTGAGCCACAGGCGACCGCCCGCAAGCTTGCGCCCGGGCCAATACAGTTTTTCCGGCAGCGGCGACAGCTGGTAGAGCAGCCCCACCAGATCCGCGTCCACCAGCAGATCGTTCAGCTGCGCATAACCGCGCAGGGAGAACTCGTCGCTGCGGCGCGGGTTGCCGCGGCCTTCCAGCACCAGATGAAAACTTTCCTCACCGCGGTGAAGGCTCTCCATGGCCCCGGTGACATAGGCCCTGGCCACCAAGCGGTGGAAATTGCCAATATTCTCCAGCTGGATTTCCCGCAGATCGAGATTGGCCGACTGGCCGCCGCTGAGGGTCAGGCCGATACTGGCATCCCGCACCTGCACCTTGGGCCCCAACTGGAAAATACGCGCCGGATCGCCGAGGCGGACGCCCGCGGTTTTATCCGCATCCTGTGTGGGTGCCGCGGCACTCGCCAGTGGGAACCCTTGCACCTGCCAGCCCCCTTCCGCGCGCTGCTGCAGCTGCGCGGAAAAGCCGTCCACTTCCAGGTTTTTCCAGATGAGCTCGCGATTCCACAGGCTCGACAACAGATCCAGGTGGAACAGACCGCGGCGCAGTTTCACCTGCCTGTCGGCGCCGATATTGAGGCCATCGATTTGCAGCGCCACTTCCAGCGCCTGCCAGCGCAGGGAGATGTGATCCAGCGACACCGGCGCACCGAGGCGCTCCGACAACCAGTGGCCGATCTGGGGACTGTACTTGCCGACCTGGGGCGAGAGGATGCGCCCGGTCTGCACCAGAATGGCCAGCGAGATCACCAGGGTGACCACCAGCAGCCAGAACTTGCGGGCAAACCAGCGCAGCCACAGCATCAGGTACGGCTCCCGATGATGGTTCCACGGAGGGTCCCTATCGCGGCGTCGTGTCGGCGGCGCGCGCGCAGGGTGCCGGTAGCTGACTCACACCAGTACAATGTCGTACTGCTCCTGGTTGTAGATGGGCTCCACCTGGAACTGGATGGGGCGGCCGATAAATTCTTCGAGATCCGCCACATTGGCGGACTCTTCGTCCAACAGCAGATCGATCACCACCTGGCTCGCCAGTACCATGATCTTGTCACTGTCGTAGGCGCGCGCCTCGCGGATGATCTCCCGAAAGATTTCATAGCACACGGTTTCGGCGGTTTTCAGGGTACCGCGCCCGGAACAGACGCTGCATGGCTCACAGAGCATCTGGCCGAGGGACTCGCGGGTGCGCTTGCGCGTCATTTCCACCAGTCCCAGCTCGGACACTCCGGTGATACTGCTCTTGGCGTGATCCCGCTCCAAAGCTTTTTCCAGAGTGCGCAGCACCTGGCGCTGGTGTTCCGGGTCCTGCATATCGATAAAGTCGATGATGATGATGCCGCCGAGATTGCGCAGGCGCAGCTGGCGGGCGATGGCGGTGGCCGCCTCCAGGTTGGTCTTGAAGATAGTCTCTTCCAGGGTGCGGTGGCCCACAAACGCACCAGTGTTGACGTCGATGGTGCTCATGGCCTCGGTCTGCTCGACGATCAGGTAACCGCCGGATTTGAGCGTGACCTTGTTCTGCAGCGCCTTGCGAATTTCCTCTTCCACCCCGTAGAGATCGAACAGCGGCCGCTCGCCGGGATAGTGTTCGATGCGCGGGGCGATTTCCGGCGCGTACTTGCTGGTGAACTTGGCGGCACGCGCGTGCGCCTCGCGGGAATCGATGCGGATTTTTTCCGTGTGCGGCCGCGCCAGGTCGCGCAGCGCGCGCATGAACAGCGGCAGGTCCTCGTAAATGATCGCCGGTTCCTTCTCGACCTTTATACGCTGCTCCAGTTCCTTCCACAGCTTGTACAGGAAAGGAATGTCCCGCAGCAGTTCCTCTTCGCTCACCCCCTCGGCCACGGTGCGCAGGATAAAGCCGCCGTCGCCGCTGTGGCCCTCTTCCGCCAGTTTCGAGGCCGCCAGATCAACCAGTGCGCGCAGGCGCTCGCGCTCGGCCTCGTCTTCAATACGGTTGGAAATACCGATATGCCGGGTTTGGGGCATGTACACCAGATAGCGCGCGGAAACCGACAGGTGGGTGGTGAGGCGCGCCCCCTTGCTGGAGATGGGGTCTTTCACCACCTGCACCACCAGCGACTGCCCCTCGCGCACCAGTGCGCGGATGTCCGCTACCTCGCCTTCGCGGGACTCCATACCGTGTTCGTCCAGCGGCGCAATATCCGACGCGTGGATGAATCCCGCGCGCTCCAGGCCGATATCCACAAATGCCGCCTGCATGCCCGGCAGCACCCGTACCACCTTGCCTTTGTAGATATTGCCGACAATACCGCGGCGCGCGCTGCGCTCGAGATAGACCTCTTGCAGCACACCATTTTCCACCAGCGCCACACGGGTCTCCATCGGCGCCACGTTGATCAGTAATTCTTCGCTCACGGGCTGGATACTCCCAACTTCATCCCTGTTTGCCAATAGGCGATACCTGCCCGCTCCAGAAACTCCGCCAGAGTCTCCAGCGGCAGCCCCACCACGTTGCTGTAACTGCCGCGAATGGACGCCACCAGCAATGCGCCCATGCCCTGAATGCCGTAACCACCCGCCTTGTCCTGGGGCTCACCGGTATGCCAGTAGCCCTCAATCAATGCGCGGTCCAACGCGCGAAAGCGCACCCGGGTCTCCACCACCTCACTGAATTCAGCGCCAGCGCCACTCAGACACAGCGCCGTGAGCACCGAGTGTTCGCGACCGGACATGAGACGCATCATGCGGCTAAAATCGGCAAAATCGTGGGGTTTCTCAAGGATTTGGTCGTCAACCACGCCAAGGGTGTCCGCGCCCAGAGACCACACATCGCGCTGCGAATGTGCCTGTGCCAGGCCGGCGCGAGACTTCTCCTGCGCCAGGCGCAGCACGTAATCGCGCGGGGACTCATCGGCACCGCGGCGCTCTTCCACCGAGGTGGCCGCGACCGCAAACGGCACACCGATCTGCCGCAACAGCTCCGCCCTCCGCGGCGATGCGGAGGCGAGAATCAGGCGTTGAGTAGACTGTGGATTTGGCACGGGTTCGACTTATCGTTATCAATTCGGACTAGGAGTTCGGCTGAAGGCCTGATTATAGCGGCCCCGCTCGAAAAATAACCGCCCCGTTGGTGCGACTTAACACTTATTTGCAGCCAGATGTTCAGCGAACCCTAAGGCGCGAGGCCATACCTGCCAGCCAGGGTGTCACCAGCGGCCACAGCAGTGCGGTGGTGAGTGCCGGCCACAGGAACGTAAGCCCGGGCACCGTCTTTCCGGCGAGACCATGCACCCAGTTGCCCAGCAGCTGGTTGATACCAGCCAGAACGAACACCCACATCAATTGCTGGCCGGGGTTGAATGCGCGGGTGCGGCGGTATGTCAGCAGACTGAAGTAGGCGATCACTCCGAGGGACAGGGCATGGGCGCCCAGAACCGAACCGGTTACCAAATCCTCCAGCAGTCCCATCAGCCAGGCAAACCCCACCCCCAGATTTTCCGGCATGCGCGTGATCCAGAAAATGACCAGCAGGGCACAAAAGGAGGGGCGGAACCACAGCCAGTTGGTCGGCAGCGGCATCACCGCCAGCAACAGGGCGACGATAAACGTCAGCAGGATGAACCAGCGGTTGTGGGCTTCCATGATGTCAATCCCGCGCTTCGGCGTTGACACTTTGCGCCGGGTCGGGCTCGTCGCTGCCGATGACCGCGAGCACAAACCGGCTGCGGTTCATCAGTCCGCGCGGTTGCACCTCCACGTCGGCAAAGGCCTTGCCCGGATCTCGTTTGACCGCAATCACCTCACCCACCGGATAACCCGCCGGGAAGCGGCCGCCAAGGCCAGAACTCAACAGCAGGTCCCCCTCGCGAATGTCGCTGGTGTTGGCAAGGTGGCGCAGTTTGAGACGGTACAGATCGCCGGTACCCTCAGCCACTGCGCGCAGGCTGTTGCGCAGTACCTGTACCGGCAGCGCGTGGTTGGCGTCGGTGATCAGCAGTACCCGGCTGGAGAAAAGCCCCGCTTCAATCACCTGTCCGAGCAGGCCGCTGGCATCCATGATCGCAGTGCCATCGCGAATGCCGTCATTGCGGCCCTTGTCGATAATCAGGACATGCTCGAGCGGGTCCGGAGAAACGCCAATCACCTGAGCCACCAGCACTCGCTGGTCCACGCTCTCGGCGGAGTTCATCAGCTCTTTTAACTGGGTGTTCTCCGCACGCACGGCGGCGAGCAGCTGAGTCTGCTGCTCCAGGAGCATGACCTGATGCTTGAGACGGCTGTTTTCTTCCAACAGCTCTTCGCGGGTGCGCAGCTGGTCTTCCGCCCAGTCGCCCACACGGGACGGTGTTCCGGTAATCCAGTAGAAAGGCGCCGCGAGGCTGGAAAGGCGCTCGCGCACGGGGTCCAGCCAATCGGTGTAGAGATTGACGAGAATCAACGCAGTCGCGGCCAACCCCAACACCACGATGCGGGATTCCGGCGAAGGACCTCGGGTAAATAGCGGTTTAATGGGCAGCTCCCATCGACCTGTTCAGCAGCGATGTCGTAAAAGATGTTGTTATAAGCTGAGGCGCCAGATCCATGCGCGGTGATGCGGCGGCACTCGCTTCTCCCTGAGCGCCGCCAGAGCAGACAAAAATCCGGCCAGGAGGCCCGATCAAGCCTCCCCCGTTCAGTTGGTGACCAGGTACAGGCGGCTCTTGTCCATCATATCCAGGGCCTTGCCGCCTCCACGGGCGACACAAGTCAGCGGGTCGTCGGCGACGATCACCGGCAAACCGGATTCTTCCATCAGCAGACGGTCCAGGTCGCGCAGCAGCGCGCCGCCGCCAGTCAACACCATACCGCGCTCGGCGATATCGGACGCCAGTTCGGGGGGAGATTGCTCCAGCGCGCTCTTCACCGCCTGCACGATACCGGTGAGAGGCTCCTGCAATGCCTCCAGGATTTCATCGCTGTTCAGGGTAAAGCTGCGCGGCACCCCTTCTGCCAGATTGCGTCCGCGCACGTCGATCTCGCGCACCTCGCTGCCCGCGTAGGCGCAGCCAATTTCTTCCTTGATGCGTTCCGCGGTGGCATCGCCAATCACACTGCCGTAGTTGCGGCGCACATAGTTGACGATGGCCTCATCAAAACGGTCGCCGCCGATGCGCACGGAGTCGGAATAGACCACCCCGTTCAGGGAGATGATGGCGATTTCCGTGGTACCGCCACCGATATCCACCACCATGGAACCACTGGCTTCTTCCACCTTGATACCGGCGCCGATGGCCGCAGCCATCGGCTCTTCGATCAGCCACACCTCACGGGCACCGGCACCGAGGGCGGATTCACGAATCGCGCGGCGCTCAACCTCAGTGGACTGGCAGGGTACACACACAAGAACCCGGGGGCTCGGGCGCATCCAGCTGTTCTCATGCACTTTCTTGATGAAATGCTGCAGCATTTTTTCGGTGACCTGGAAATCGGCGATCACGCCGTCTTTCATCGGCCGGATGGCGGTAATGTTACCCGGTGTGCGGCCGAGCATACGCTTGGCCTCCACACCCACGGCTTCCACTATTTTGGTGCCGTTGTAGTGGCGGATGGCAACAACAGAGGGTTCGTCGAGGACTACGCCGCGATCGCGCACGTAGATCAGCGTGTTGGCAGTGCCCAGGTCGATGGAAAGATCACTGGAGAACATGCCCCGCAAACGTTTAAACATGGAGTTCGATTACCTTAATTCTGATGTACAACACCTGAAGCACAATCGGGTTCAGGTGCCGTAGAGCGCGGACACACGGCCCAATAGCGCTCCCGGCGGGGAAAGCGTTACAGGGTAGTTAGTCAGCGCAAATAAATCTGTGTTCCGGGCAGCGTTTTCGCCCGATCTTCGTCAAATAGGCCTGCGGCGAGAGACCCCTGGCCAGAATCGGCAAACTCTAACAACGGCGCCGGTTCAGAGCAAGGATGAATAATCACCACCCCTGTATTTCCACAGTTCTGTAAGGCGTTTAATAGGATGCGAAGGTGACGATGCCGGGTGCGGCCTGGTGAGACCTTCGAAAACATGGATGTTTTCGCAGAGCCCCCATGGGCCGAAGGCGCCGCGAGTGCACGGAGCGGCCGGGCTGGGTTTAGGGGGGGGGCGCCTAGCTCGTGTCTCACCAGGCCGTACCCGGCAGCGGCACCGCCACAGACGTTCTACATAGTTCACTAACCAGAGCTTTCGGCTGCCCACACAAACCATCTCGGGAGATTCCCCCGCAGATATGTTAAATTTGCGCCCTTCTTTTCCACCGGCCACCCGCACCCGGGCGCGGCCGTATGTAAGCCTTTGAGAAGCTGGAGTCTCTATCCCCATGGCCGTGGACGCGCAAACCGTTGAAAAGCTGGCCGAACTGGCCCGCATCGCCATATCCAAAGAAACCATCGACGACGTCAGCAGCCGCCTTGGCGACGTGCTGCAACTGGTTGACCAGCTGCAGGCCGTCAACACCGACGGCGTAGAGCCCATGGCTCACCCGCTGGACGAAGTGCAGGTGCTGCGCCGCGATCAGGTCACAGAACCCAACCGCCGCGAAGAATTCCTCGCCCTCGCGCCCCAGACCGAAGCCGGCCTCTACCTGGTACCGAAAGTCATCGATTGACCCAGCGGCCGCAAGCGAATACAGAATAGACAAGAAACCGGATTTCCCATGCATCAGTTGACCATCGCCGAGATTATCCGAGGCCTGCGCGACAGGCAGTTCTCCAGTGTCGAGATCACCAGTCACCTGCTGGAGCGCATCCAGCAGCTGGACAGCCAGTTCAACAGCTTTATCACCGTCACTGGCGAACAGGCCATCCAACAGGCCGCCGCCGCCGACGCGCGCCTCGCCCAGGGCAATGCCCCCGCCCTGTGCGGTGTACCCATCGCCCACAAGGATATTTTCTGCACCAACGGCGTCCGCACCAGCTGCGCCTCGAAAATGCTCGACAACTTCGTACCACCTTACGATGCCACCGTGGTGGACAACTTCCTGCAGGCGGGCGCAGTGAGCCTGGGTAAAACCAACATGGACGAGTTCGCCATGGGCTCATCCAACGAATCCAGCTACTACGGTGCGGTGAAAAACCCATGGGATGTGGAACGCATTCCCGGCGGCTCCTCCGGCGGTTCAGCGGCCGCGGTGGCCGCACAGCTGGTACCCGCCACCACCGCCTCCGACACCGGTGGCTCCATCCGCCAGCCCGCGGCCATGACCGGCACCACCGGTCTGAAACCCACCTATGGTCGTGTATCCCGCTGGGGCATGATCGCGTTCGCGTCCAGCCTCGACCAGGGCGGGCCTATCGCACGCACCGCGGAAGACGCTGCGCTGATGCTGTCGGTGATGGCCGGCCCGGATACAAAAGACTCCACCTGCCTGGACCGCCCGACGCAGGACTACACCGCCAACCTCAACGAATCCATTTCCGGCCTGAAAATCGGCGTGCCCAGCGAGTACTTCGGCGAAGGCCTCGACAGTGAAGTGGGCGCGCGGGTGCAGGAAGCGCTGAAGGAATATGAAAAACTCGGCGCCGAGCTGGTGGAAATCAGCCTTCCACACAGCAAACTCGCGGTGCCAGCCTACTACGTCATTGCGCCGGCGGAGGCTTCCGCCAATCTGTCTCGCTTTGACGGCGTGCGCTACGGCTACCGCTGCGAAAACCCCGCGGATCTCCGCGACCTGTACATGCGCTCCCGCGGTGAAGGCTTCGGCGAGGAAGTGAAGCGCCGCATTCTCGTTGGCAGCTATGCGCTGTCCGCCGGTTATTACGATGCCTATTACAACAAGGCCCAACAGGTGCGCCGCCTGATCAAGCAGGATTTTGTCGACGCCTTTCAGAAAGTGGACGTCATCATGGGCCCCACGGCACCGAACCCCGCGTTCAAGCTGGGGGAAAAAAATGCCGACCCCGTGGCCATGTACCTGGAAGACATCTACACCATCGCCACCAACCTCGCCGGCCTGCCCGGCATGTCCATCCCCTGCGGTTTTGCCCACGGCCTGCCCGTCGGCCTGCAGCTCATTGGCAATTACCTGGACGAGGCGCGCATGCTCAACATTGCGCACCAGTTCCAGCAGGCCAGTGACTGGCACCAGAAAATCGCCCCGGCAGCACAATAAGGAGACATGACGTGGAATGGGAAGTCGTCATCGGGTTGGAAGTTCACGTGCAACTGGCCACCCAATCTAAAATTTTCTCCGGCGCCAGCACCGCGTTTGGTGCCGAGCCCAACACCCAGGCCTGTGCCATCGACCTCGCCATGCCCGGCACCTTGCCGGTGCCAAATGAAGAGGCCTTCCGCTATGCGGTGATGTTCGGCCTGGCGATGAACGCGGAGATCGGCAAGCGCTCGGTGTTCGAGCGCAAAAACTATTTCTATCCGGACTTACCCAAGGGGTACCAGACCACCCAGCTGGAGCAACCGATCGTCGGCGCGGGCCAGATCGAGATTCATCTGGAAGACGGCAGCAGCAAGACCGTGCGCCTGCACCACGCGCATCTGGAAGAGGACGCTGGTAAATCTTTACATGAAGCTGTTTTTGATTCTGGTCATGGCATGTCCGGCATCGACCTGAACCGCGCCGGCACACCGCTGATCGAAATCGTATCTGAACCGGATATGCGCAGCGCCGCCGAGGCCGTCGCCTATCTGAAAAAGATCCACAGCATCGTCACCTACCTGGGCATTTCCGACGGCGACATGTCTCAGGGTTCACTGCGCTGCGACGCCAACGTTTCGGTGCGCCTGAAAGGCGAAGAGGAGCTTGGCACCCGCGCCGAGATCAAGAACCTGAACTCCTTCCGTTTCATCGAGAAAGCGATCAAAGTCGAAGCCCAGCGCCAGATCGACCTGATCGAGGACGGCGGCAAAGTCGTGCAGGAAACCCGCCTGTACGACGCCGACAAAAACGAAACCCGCTCCATGCGCAGCAAGGAAGTAGCCAACGATTACCGCTACTTCCCCTGCCCGGACCTGTTGCCGGTAGTATTGTCCGATGAATATATCGAGCAGATTCGCGCAGAGCTGCCGGAATTGCCGGACGCAAAGTGCGCGCGTTTTGAAAGCGAGTACGGCCTCTCCGCCTACGACGCGGACCAGCTGACACAGGAGCGTGCCACTGCGGATTATTTCGAGCAGGTGGCGACAAAATCCGGTGAGCCCAAGCTGGCGGCGAACTGGGTCATGGGCGAGCTGGCGGCCCTGCTGAACCGCGAGGATAAATCCATCGTGGATTCTCCGGTGCCTGCCGAGCACCTTGCGAGCCTGATCGCACGTATCAAGGACAATACCATTTCGTCCAAGATCGCCAAGCAGGTATTCGAGGCGATGGCGAATGGTGAGGGAGATGCGGATACGGTAATTGAAGCCAAGGGTCTGAAGCAGGTTACTGACACCGGTGCCATTGAAAAGCTGGTGGACGACGTGCTCGCTGCGAATGGTGCCCAGGTGGAAAACTACCGCAGCGCCGACCCGGACAAGCGCCCGAAAATGATGGGCTTCTTTGTGGGGCAGATCATGAAAGCCTCCAAAGGGCAGGCGAATCCGCAGATGATTAATGAGATTCTGCAGCAGAAATTGAATGCACTGCTGTAAGTGCTGTTAGTTGCCGGGCCCATTTTTAAGCTGGCCCGGTGGCGGGTGGGCACCGGGGAGAGCTTTTCGAAACCGCTGTGAATACGTCCCTGTACGCTGCGTCGCAAACATCCCTGTTTGCGACGCTTTCGAAAAGCTCTCCCCGGCACCCACCCTTCAATTTGAACAAATGCACTCCGCACAAGTCCTTAGAACAAACTGAACTCCGATGGGAAGGCGATGTTGCCGGGATTTGTTTGCGAAACCTTCTAAAACAGGGATGTTTTAGAAGAGCCCCCAGGGATGGGTTCACGGCGTGTTTCGCAAACAAATACCGGCGGCAGCGCCGCCACCAATCACGCCGAATACGGCCGGAAGTGGCACTAGCAACCAAGCAAGAACAGACCACGAAAGGAACAAAAAAGTGAGCCTGAAAAAAGACAAACAAAAAGTCCTCGGTGAAATCTTCGACGACGAGCGTATCGCCGGTTTTCTGGAGGGCGATGCACCCGAGGGATTCAACCGGGAATTCTTTCTGCTGGAGCGGGCCTACCGCGGCATGAAAGCAGAGAACTTTGAAACCTTCGTCCGCCTGTTCAAGCAACAGGGGCTGGACCTGAACAGCCAGAGCCCCGAAGGCCAGACACTGCTAGAGCGCATCCGCGAACACGAACAAAGCACTGAGTACGCCGAAATCCTGAAAAACGCTGGAGCACAGTAACACCATGACCTCCAACCCGGCCCACGGCGCACACGCACTGATCCGGGGGGCGCAGCTGCTCACCCGCAAAGAGCTGCGCCCATTCATCATCATCCCCCTGCTCATCAACCTCGTGCTGTTCATCGCACTGGGCATATTGATGATCAGCCAGTTCGACGACCTCGGCCGCTACATCGGCAGCCTGTTGTCCGACACCCCCGTCGACACATCCAACATGTCCTGGTGGCGCGCCATACTCGCCAAAGGCGCCGACTGGGCCGCGGGCGTGTTCCAGTGGTTGGCATGGCTCATCGCCATCGCCGTAGTGTTGCTGTTTTTCCTCGTCTACGGCTACCTGTTCGCCATCATCACCAACATCATCGCCGCACCATTCAATGGCTACCTCGCGGAAAAAGTCGAGGAACTCCTCACCGGCCACCCCCCACCCGCAGAAGCCCTGCACAGCATGGTGCTCCGCACGCTCGGGCGCGAAATGCGCAAGCTCATGTACTTTCTCGGCTGGGGTATCGTCATCTTTATCGTCGCCCTACTCACCAGCTGGACCGTCTTCATCCCCGCCATCGTCACCGCGCTGTGGGGCGCCTGGTGCATGGCGATCCAATATGTGGACTATCCGCTCGACAACCATCAGCGCTCGTTCAGCGAACTGAAGCGCGTACTGATGCGCAAGAAGCTCACCACGCTCGGTTTCGGCGGCAGTGTCATGCTCGCGAAGATGGTTCCCATATTGAATATTTTCGTAATGCCGGCCGCAGTCGCCGGCGGCACCGCCTTGTGGGTGGAGAGAATCTGGACCGAAGGTGATCCCGGCAAAGGCCCCAATGGCACCGGTGCAACGCCAGTGCCGCCCGCCGCAGGGAAAAAATGGCCAAAAGGTATCAGTGGTCCGGAAAAATAAATTCAACGGCAGCCCGTCGCGGCGGCCGGTTCAACCGACCATTTCGCCCGGCAGGGCGAGCTGGCGCAAGCCGACCGTGGCAATGCGCGAACCGACCATCTGATGGATGTGCAATAGCAAGCCACTGTGAGTCACGGTGGCGTCCACTTCCGGCGCCGTGTGCAGGTGTTCGCGCAGGAACTCATCCAGAGTTTGCGTCGCCGGCCCGTGCAGGGTGATACCAAAAGAGTTCTGAATGTCCTCGAGCCGGGTGCCGCCCTTCAAGCGAAGCTCCGCGTCGCCAAGCGACGGCTCATCGGGCGTGGAACTGCTGGAAAACACCCGGTCCACAAAGGCTCGACTGTGTGGCTTCAGCACCACAAACAGGTGATCCCCACCGTGCAGCAGCGTCGATCCCCGCGGCGGAATTACGTTCTTGGCACGGGTGATCATTGCGACCACGGTGTCTTCCGGCAGTGCCATTTGTGACAGCCGCCGCCCCACTGCCCGCGCATCGCTCCCCAGGGTGTACTCGACAATGTCCGCATCCACATCTTCCAGGGTGGTGATGTTCAACGTGGCTGCTGGTGTGGGCGGCGGCGGCTCGGTCAGACCGAGACGCCGCGCCACCAGTGGCAGAGTGGAACCCTGAATCGTTGCCGAAATCAAGACCACGAAAAAAACCACATTGAAGATCAATCCGGCATCCGGCAAACCGAACATGAGTGGAAAGATGGCGAGAATGATGGGTACGGAACCGCGCAGCCCCACCCAGGAAACCAGTGCCATCTCGCGCAGATTGAATCCGAATGGCGCGAGCACCGGCATTACCGCCAGTGGTCGCGCAATCAGGATAAGCGCCGCGGCGATGGCGAGCCCCTCCCACCAGACGTCCAGCAGCGAACTTGGGGTCACCAGCAGCCCCAGAATGGCGAACATGGTGATCTGCCCGAGCCATGCGAGCCCATCATTGAACAGCATGGTGCCGCGCTGGAACACAAAGCGGCTGTTGCCGATCACCACGCCGGCTACGAATATCGCCAGAAAACCACTGCCGCCCAGATTGGCGGCAATGCCGAACGCGAGCAGGCCACAGGCGGTAACCATGACGGGATACAGACCCGACGCCTGCAGACGTATCCGATTGATGATGCGCACCGATATCCAGCCGACCGACAACCCGACCGCGGCCCCCACCCCCATCTGCACCACGAGCAGCATCAGCAGGCCGCTGCCGGGTTTCAGGTCATTGACCAGAATCTCCAGCAGGCCGACGGTAAGGAAAATGGCCATGGGATCGTTCGACGCACTTTCGATTTCCAGGGTCGATTTCAGGCGCTGGTTGACGTGGACACCGGCATTGCGCAGCAGTGAAAACACCGCTGCCGCATCGGTTGAGCCCACGATCGCACCGATCAGCAGGCCCTCCATCAACGAGAGGTCCAGCATGTAGGACGCCGCCAATCCGGTGATTACCGCCGTTACCAGTACACCGACGGTAGCCAGCAGCGATGCAGGCTTCCACACCTGACGGATGGAGCTGAATGGCGTTTGCAGGCCGCCATCAAAAAGAATCAGCGCAAGCGCGAGCGTCCCCAGCGCGTGCGCCGCCTCGGCATTGTCAAAGGCGATTCTGCCGATGCCATCCTCCCCGGCGAGCATGCCCACCATGAGAAACAGCACCAGCAGTGGCAACCCGAGCCGCGCGGAAAGTTTGCTGGATACCACACCGAGCAAAATCAATACGGAAAACAGGAGTATCAGTTGATCGATCAGGAACATAGGATCTCGCGATGACTGGCAAAACAGGCGCTGCTGGCGAAGTTGATCGGGGCTGAAAACGGGGGAAATTGAAATGGAGAGCCGGCGTGGAGCCGGCATCCAATGAAACGGGCTCCATTGCGGAGCGCCAACGGTCTATTTCCCGGGCCGTGGAACCACTAAGGGTTAACGGCGTGGGCGGCCGCCACCGCGATGCCCGCCGCGATTGCCTCCGCGGTTCCTGTCCCCACGATCCCCACTGCTGTACTTCACATCCACCTTCGGCGGTTCCACCAGTAACTCCTCCGGCGGTACTTCACATTTCAGCTTGTTGCCGAGCAGGGCCTCAATGGGTTCCAGACGCATCGCATCGTCTTCACAGGCGAAGCTAATGGACGTGCCACTTTTGCCGGCGCGACCGGTGCGGCCGATGCGGTGTACATAGTCTTCCGGCTCTTCCGGCAATGTGTAATTCACCACGTGACTGATGCCGTCGATGTGAATGCCGCGGCCGGCCACGTCGGTGGCCACCAGCACCTTGGATTTGCCGGACTTGAAATCGTCCAGTGTGCGCACGCGCTTGTTCTGCGCCACCTCGCCGGAAAGCAGCCCCGCATTGATGCCGTGGGCCAGCAGGTGCTCGTGCAACCGGCGGCACTGGTCGCGGCGGTTGGCGAACACGATCAGGCTCTCCACTTCTTCCTTCTGCACGATGTTGTACAGCAGCGGATACTTCTCCTCACCGGACACCAGATACACGTGCTGGGTAACGGTATCCGTTGCCACGCGCTCCGGCTGGATTTCAACGATCACCGGCTCCGAAGTCCACTGTTCCACCAGATCGTCCACTTCCGGTGTGAAGGTGGCGGAAAAGAACATGGTCTGGCGATGGGTCTTGCGTGGGGTCTGACGCACGATGCGGCGCACCTGGGGGATAAAGCCCATGTCGAGCATGCGATCCGCCTCGTCGATCACCAGGATTTCCGTCTGGTCGAGGAAACAGTCGCGGTTGCTGACAAAGTCCAGCAGGCGTCCGGGGGTGGCTACGAGGATATCCACCAACCGCTCGTTCAGGGCTTTCTGCTGTTTCTGGTAATCCATGCCACCCACCAGGGTGTGGACTTCCAGGTCGGTGTATTTGCACAGGTTCTTGGCGTCGTCGGCGATCTGCATCACCAGCTCGCGGGTCGGCGCGATGATCAGCGCGCGGGCCTCACCGGCGTAGCGCTCGCCGTCGAAGGGGTGCTTGAGCAGGTCGTCGATGACGGTGATCAGGAAGGCCGCGGTCTTGCCGGTACCGGTCTGCGCCTTGCCCACCAGATCGTGACCGTTCAGGGTGTGCGGGAGCGACCGGCCCTGGATCGGCGAACAGTACTGATAGCCCAGGTCGGCAATGGCGTGCATCAGCGGCAGCGGCAGGTCCAGGTCGTGAAAGCGGACCTTGCCCTCCTGCTCCGGCACCTGGAATTCGTCCAGGCTCCACGGTTTCTGCGCTGCCTGTTTGCGCGGGGAGTCCTTGCGAGCGCGCGCCTTCTTCGGCGATTCGTTTGCGGGCGATTCACTCCCCGCAGACTGGGACTCGTCATTCGTGCCGGGTTTTTGACCGCCCTTCTCGTTCCTGCCACCGCGGCGACGGTTGCGCTGGCGACCGCCACCAGACTGCTCCTCACGCTCGTGGCGGGGTTTTTCTACCCCGGTTTCGGCCGTCTTCTTGCCCTCGGTTGTGGGCTGAGACTTGTCTGTGGAACGACGGAAAAACTTACCTATCAACGGATTGCTCGCTCAAGTGTGCAAAGGTCCAGCAAGTGTGGGCCTGAGTGCCGCGAGAGTCAGGAGTGCGACCCGGGCGGCATGGGTTAAATAATCGGCGAGTATATCATCTATATGCCGAAAGAGAGGTAGCAGCGACTTCAGCGCTCACTCCGGCACGAACCCGCGCCGGCGGGCAATCCAGTAATCCAGGCTCACGTAGCGCCCGCCGCCGCCAAACAGCAGCGCCAACAGCATGGCGAAGTAAGTGGCCGCAAACTCGATCCCATTCTTGAGCACGGTGAAGCTGCCAGCCTCGGTGAGCCAGCGGTAATCGCCGTGGGCCTTGAGGATTTCCACCGCCTTGTCGCGGCGCTCAAGCCCCTCGCCGATCAGATCCCGGCGCCACTCCCAGGGCATGGTCAAGGTCTGTTCCGGCAGCGCGTGCCAGCCGTACTGCCAGTGGGCACTTACCGCCGCCACCGCCATGGTGACGAGCAGCGGTATCGCCGCGAGCCGCACCCCCAGCCCAAGAATCAGCGCTATACCTCCGAGGAACTCCGTCAACGCCGCCAGCCACGCCAACAGCATCGGCGCAGGTAGCCCGAGCCCCCAGTCGGGATTGCCGAACCAGGCTGCCACGTCACCGATGCCGCCGAGCTTGTTCAGACCCGCAAGCACAAAAATGGGCCCCAGAAACAACCGCAGAGCCAACATCCCGAGCCCGTCGAACGGACGTAAGACCCGCAGAAAACGCCGGTAAATCTGATTGAACCCGCTGCCTGCGCCCGCCATAATCCGCTCCCGACAATTCACGCACCCGTTGCCCCACTTTCCGACTGATCCGGAACAGGCACCTACACTCCAGCCTGAGCCACTTCCGACCAGTTTAGCCAGCTGTACAGATTCTCCGATGCCAAAGCTCTACAAACGCGCTACAGCCACCGAGCTGCGCCACCTGACCAAACTCGGCGGGCCACTGGTGGTCAGCAATCTGGCGGTAGTGAGCATGGGGGTTACCGACACCATCGTTGCCGGCCAGTCCGGCGAGTTGAATCTTGCGGGGCTCGCACTCGGCTCCAGTATCTGGGCGGTGTGTGCCGTCACCCTGATTGGCATGCTGGCGGCGGTTTCCCCAGTGGTCGCCAATTTGCGCGGAGCGCGGGATGAGGCCGGCTGCGCGCGGCAGATGCGCCAGTCGGTGTGGATTGCACTGACTGGCGGACTGCTGGTGGCGGCGGCTCTGTTAGCGGCCCCACTGTGGAGTCAGTGGATCCAGACCGAGGAGCCGGTGCGTCGGGTAATGGTGCAGTACCTGCAGGCGCTGGCGATTGGTACCCTGCCCTTTGCCATCGGCAGTGCATTGCGCGGCTATTGCGAGGGCATGGCACAGGTGCGCCCGGTGATGCGGATCTACCTCGCCGCCGCGGTACTGAACGTTCCTCTGGATGTGCTGTTCGTATTTGGCTGGGGGCCAATTCCAGCGATGGGCGGCGCCGGCTGTGGCTTTGCCACCAGCATCGTGTGCTGGTGTATCGCCATTGCGCTCTACTGGCACGCGGGCCGCGACCCGGCGTACCGCGCTCTCGACCTGAAGCTGCGGCCACCGCGCCCGCACTGGCCCACCCTCAAACACCTGCTGGCGGTAGGCATGCCCATCTGCATCGGCGCCGCCAGCGAAGTGACCTTCTTCGCCAGTCTCACTCTGTTGCTCGCATCCTATGGCGCCACGATCGTCGCTGCGCATCAGATCGGCCTCAGCATCGGCTCCGTTTTCTATCTCGTCGCCCTGGCCCTGGCGCAGGCGGTCAGTATCCGCACCGCGCAGGTGCTCGGGCAGAACCGCCCCAAACGCGCACGCTTTGTCAGCGCGGTGGGTGTCGGCAGTGGCTTCGCCTACGCTCTGCTCACCGGTGCCATCCTGATCGGCTTTCGCGACCTGCTGGTGCTCGCGTACACCAGCAATCCGGACATCATCGCCGTGGCGAGAAACCTGTTACTGCTCGCCGCGGCATTCCAACTGGTGGACGTGACCCAGGCCATGGCGGCGGGCGCGCTGCGCGGCTATCGCGATACACGGGTGCCGATGTATCTGCAGTTGTTCTCCTACTGGGTAGTTGGGCTCGCCAGTGCCTGGTGGATTGGAGAGCATTTATGGGGGGTTTACGGCTACTGGGTCGGGATCTGCATCGGGCTCGGCACCGCCGCTGTACTACTGTTGCTACGCCTGTGGCGTACCTGCGGGCGCCAACTGGACAAGCGCCCGGCAACCGGTGAGGATGAGCCCCGTCTGAACTGATCCCGCCGCCGGCCCCGGATACCGTCGCAAATTCGCCAAGTAACGCGCAATGCCGCGGGAACCCTTTGGCTATACTCGCGCTCTCAGCCCCGGACATCAGAATCTACCGTTTTTCCCCACTGGAGTGTTTCATGCGCCGCCGCTCTCTGAGCCTAACCCTGATTGTTTCCCTCGCCAGTTTTTGCACGGTGTACACCTCCCCGATGCACGCGGAGGACGCCGTTGCACCAGAGGATGTCGCGGCGCCACCCCCGGAAACGTCCTCCGTCGAGGAACCGGTGTCCGCCGCGCAGATCAGCACTGACGCGAAAACCGATGAGGACAAGAGCGAAGAGCCTAAAAAACCGGCCATGCCCCAGGCCAAGAGTATCGAGCTGGACAAGCCCGTCAGTGAACAGGAGCTGGTGGCTCCGCCCATCGAGCAGCCCGCACCGGCAGCGGAACCCGCGGCAGAAACAACCCCAAAACCCGCCCCGGAAACCGCCAGCAGCCCGGCACCGGAAGAGACTCAGCAGGAGCCGGCCGCCCCGATTGGCCGCCCGCTGCAGCTGCTCGGGGCCGAGGTGCCACCGGCCACATCCACCCGCCTGGCCTGGTCCCCCAGCCAGCATTTTGAAGGCGTCTACAGCGCGACACCGGTACTCGTGGTCAACGGCGCGGAACCCGGCCCAACGCTGTGTCTCACCGCGGCACTGCACGGCGATGAGCTGAACGGCATCGAGACCGTGCGCCGGGTGATGTACAACCTCGATCCAAAAACCTTGAAAGGCGCGGTGATCGGCGTGCCCATCGTGAACCTCCAGGGCTTCCATCGCGGCTCCCGCTATCTCACCGACCGCCGCGATCTGAACCGCCACTTCCCCGGCGACAAGCGCGGCTCGTCCGCCTCGCGCATCGCGCGCTCGTTTTTCAACGAGGTGGTCGTGCACTGTAATGCCATCGTCGATCTGCACACCGGCTCCTTCTACCGCACCAACTTGCCGCAGCTGCGCGGCGACCTCACCGACCCCAAGGTGGTGAAGCTGACCAAAGGGTTCGGTTCCACCGTGGTGCTACACAGTAAGGGCGCCAAGGGCACCTTGCGGCGCGAAGCGGTAGAGGCGGGCATCCCTACCGTCACTCTGGAAGCCGGCGCACCGATGGTGCTGGATGAACCCTCGGTGAGTCACAGCGTGAAAGGCATCCGCACCCTGCTCAATCAACTGGGCATGGTGAGCAAGTTCCGCCTGTGGGGCGAACCGGAACCGGTGTACTACAACTCCACCTGGCAGCGCGCCACCACCGGCGGCATCATTTTCAGTAAGGTGAAGCTGGGGCAGACGGTGAGCAAGGGCGACCTGCTGGGCACCGTCACCAACCCGATCACCAATGTCCGCAAAGAAATCCGCTCCCAGTACAACGGGCGCATTCTGGGGATGGCGATGGACCAGGTGGTACAGCCGGGATTTGCCGCCTACCACATCGGCATTCAGGCACCGCAGGAGCAGATCAGCCCGCCGGCGGAAGTGACTGCGGAACCGGCACCTGAGACACCGGCAACGGCTGAGGGAGCACTATCAGGGCCAGCAGCGGACAGGGATGATTCGGTGGATGAGCCGGCGACGGACGTCCCAGTGCAGTCCGCAGAGGAACCGCTGCAGAATTCGGAGGACGATGAGGGACGGGAGGAAGATTGAACGCCCGGAACAGCGCCCCGGCTGAACGCCGGGGCCTGATGTAGGGGCTTGCGGATTATTCGCTGTCCACTGCCGGTGGGAAGATCGCGAAATATGGCAACAGAACGTCGTCAATGGCCGTGGAAATACTCAAAAAGTCCCCCCCGGCATAAATACTGCTCTCGCTAGCCGACAGGGCGTTGACGTAATGATTCACCATCACGTCCCAGTCCCGCACACTGCCATCAGCAATATCAATTGCTACCATACCACCGCGTAGCTTCCCTTCCATACCGAGGACCTGCCCCCCCACGTACAGGGTGTCTCCGGCAAGCGCCAGGGCTTTGACCTTACCGCTCATTGACACCCTCCAATCCTGCAGACTGTCATCGTTGATATCGATCGCCGCCAGGTAAGGGGCCCACGGTTTGCCCTCCTCCTTAATCCGCCCTGCCACATACAAGGTGTCATTCCGCTGCGCAAGAGAAGAGACTGTTCCATTGGCCCCCGGATTCCAGTCCCGCACGCTGCCGTCGACGGTATCGATTGCCGCCAGCCCCTCGCGCGGCAGGCCACCGGCCTCATTGAAAACGCCCCCCACGTACAGGGTGTCCGCAACCGGAAGGAGTGTATAAACAATATCGTCAGCGCCCGGGTTCCAGTCAATCAGGCGGCCATCGCGCGTGTCAATCGCCGCCAGGCGATGGCGCGACTGCCCTCCGACCTCGGTAAACCACCCACCCAAATACAAGGTGTCGCCCGCCAGTGCGAGGACTTCGATCGCACTGTCAATCTCCCCCGGATTCCAGTCCCGCACACTGCCGTCACGGGTATCGACAGCCGCCAGTGTCTCGCGGAGCTGCCCGCCAATCTCGTGAAAGCCACCCGCCACATACAGGGTATCGTCTGTCACTGCGAGAGCTGTGACAAAGCGATCGGCTCCCGGATTCCAGTCCCGCAGACTACCGTCAGCATTGACGGCTGCCAGATGACTACGGGGAACCCCCCCAAAACTGCTGAAGCTCCCTCCCGCGTAGATGGTATCTCCAGACACCGCAAGCGTGTTGACAGGACCGCCCGCACCCGGATTCCAGTCGCGCAGACTGCCATCACCGATATCGACAGCGAGCAAGTTGTGGCGCGATTCCTCGTCAACCTCATCGAAAGACCCTCCCGCGTACACGGTGTCGCCCGCCACTGCGAGGGAATAGACGAAGCCACCAACGAACGGCATCCAATTGCGCAGACTGCCGTCATTGGCATCTATAGCCGCCAGACGAAAGCGAAATGTGTCGTCGATACTGGTGAACAACCCACCTGCATACAGGGTGTCGCCCACCAGTACAATGGCGCTGACGCTACTACTGGCTGCCGGATTCCAGTCCCGCAGGCTGCCATCCGCGGTATCGACGGCCGCCAAGCGACTGCGGGGCTGCCCGCCCATGTTGGTGAAGTTGCCCGCTACGTACAGAGTATCGCCCCCCAGCGCAAGGCTACTGACAGAGGCATCAGCCCCAGGATTCCAGTCCCGCAGGCTGCCATCGCTAATATTGATGGCCGCCAGATTACCCCGCGCTTGCCCAGCGACGCTGCTGAAATTTCCTCCCACGTAAAGAACGTCCCCCGCCGCAGCCAGGGTTTTGACGGTGCCTCCGACACCCGGGTTCCAGTCCCGCACGCTGCCGTCGCGGATATCGATGGCCGCCAGCTTCTCGCGCGGCTGCCCCCCGACCGAGGTAAACGGCCCTCCTACGTACAAGGTGTTCCCCACCAACAGAAGAGCATCGACCCCACCGCTGGCATTCGGGTTCCAATCCCCAAGAGTACCGTCGGCACGGATATGGGCCAGATTGTTACGTGCTTCGTCACCCACCGTGGTAAAAATACCGCCGATATAAAATCCCCCGGCACCGTCGGGGACCGCGGCGTTGACGGCAAGATTCACGGTGGAAAAGGCTTTGGCATGGCCGCTCTCTTTGTCGATCGGCACCCCGTGGCCACTGCGCACACCGAAGCGGTTAAAATACCCGCCCATATAAGCGATGCCGGCACTGTCGTGAGTGACGGCGAGAACGTCGCTATTCGGCACCAGCCGATCCGGCCGCACACCGGCTTCTTTGGAGAACGCATTGTCTCCCTCAGCCACGGATTCCAGGCGGAACCAATAATTCTGCCCGTTCTCCAGACCAGTTAGCCGGTACGGCGACTCAGCGCCCACGACCATGGTTCCGCCCGGACAGCTTGCATAGTTTTCGGGATCACAGCCCGGGGCTGTGGCGTAATACAGGTTGTAACTCTGCGCCCCCGTGTCGTCCCAGGCCAGGGTGACCGCCTGAGAATCCGGCTCGGCCCTGAGCACAGCGGCGACAGCCGGAGCGGGTAGCTCGCCACCGGAGCTGGAGGAACTGCTGCCGGAGCCGGACGAGCTGCTGGAGCTTGAGGAACTACTGCTGGAGCTGGAAGAACTGCTACTGGAGCTGGAAGAGCTGCTGCTGGAACTGGAGGAGCCGCTACTGGAACCGCCGCCGCTGCCGGAGCCGCCTCCATCCCCGGAGTTGCCGCCACTTCCGCCCCCACCGCAAGCCGCCAGCGTCGCACTCAGCAGTACAATCGCCAGTTTACCCGCAGTATGACGCCATAAATCCTTTGTCCATTGGTGAACTAAAATCATCATTGAATCCTTGTAATCACTTTACGCACACATCCCGTGCGGTAGCGGCGCGCATTTTATTACGCTTACAAAGGCAGACGTTCATTGTTGCGCCAGAATGCCCAAGCGGAAGTTGTAATTGCCAAGTGCATCAACTTTATCGCCCGGTGCGCCGGATCTGAGGCCAATAGCAACGCGGGCCACAGGTATCACAACCGCAACAGGTTATCGCTGTGGGGCAGGAGGAGGACCGAAGTCTCAGAGTTTCGGAGGCGACACCCGATCAATAATCGGCGTGGGATCAAAATGCAGCGGCTCCGGCTGCAGGGTGATGTGATCGATATCGAAACGCTGGTGCAGGGTTTTGCGCAAGCGCTCCAGTACTCTGGGCCAGGCGATGAGGTCTTCCACCACGATATGCGCGGATAGGGAAACAGACCTGCTGTCGAGCCGCCAGATATGCAGGTCGTGCACCGACTTCACGCCCTCCACCGCCGCCATGGTCTCCCCCACTATCGGCAGGCTGAGTTCCCGCGGCACCCGCTGCATCAGCACATCCACCGCATCCCGCAGCAGTTTCAGGCTGGAAAACAGAATCAGCACGCAGATCAGTACCGACAGCAGCGGATCGATGGGCGTCCAGCCGGTGAAATAGATCACTGCACCCGCCACCAGCGCCGCTACCGACCCCAAAAGATCGCCCATCACATGCAGCAACGCGCCGCGGATATTCAGAGTCTGCTCACCGCGGTGCAGCACCCAGGCCACCGCAATATTGACCAGCAGGCCGATGGCGGCGATCAGCATCACCATACCGCCCTGTACCGGTTGCGGTGCGCGCAGACGGTCGAAGGCCGCAATGCTAATACCGATCACGATCACCAGCATGAGTACCGCATTGACCAGCGCCGCCAGCACTTCCGCGCGCCCCCAGCCGAAGGACATTTCGCGGCTGGCGGGCTTGCGCGCGAGCAGCGCGGCAACGGCACCGAGGGCGAGGGAGAAGGAATCCGTAACCATGTGCCCGGCGTCGCCTAGCAGTGCGAGGGAACCGGAAATCCAGCCGCCGATGGCTTCCACCATGGCGAATACGAGTGTGATAACGAGGCCCCAGACAAGGGGTTTCAGGTGGTCGCTACCGTGATGGTGATGAGCGTGGTCGTGCATGGATTCCCTCCCGCAAAAAATCGCACGCCTGTAGGAGCCTGCCTGCAGGCGAATGGATCGGGCTCCGGACAGTTCGCTTGCAGGCAAGCTCCTACAGGTGGGCGCCGGAAAATCGTCCCAGAGTGATACGTTCCCGCCCGGCATAGTCAAGACGGGTTTCCACTTCAGAATATCCACGTTCACTGAAAATGTTTCGCACCGCTTTGCCCTGATCCCAACCGTGCTCGACGGCCAGCAGACCGCCGGCGGTGAGATGCGCGCGCGCCGCCGACGCAATCTCACGGATATCCGCGAGCCCCGCCTCTTCCGCCACCAGTGCCGACAGCGGTTCGAAACGCACGTCGCCTTCACGCAGATGCGGATCCTTTGGATCAATATAGGGCGGGTTGCTGACGATCACATCAAAGGTGCGTTCGGCCAGCGCCGCAAACCAGTCGCTTTGCAGAATTTCCACATTGGAGAATCCGAGCTGCTGGCGGTTCTCTTCCGCCAGCGCAACCGCCGCCGGCATACGGTCGACAGCCGTGATCTGCCAGTGCGGCTTTTCGCCGGCAAGCGCAAGCGCAATGGCGCCGGTGCCGGTGCCGAGATCCAGCAATCGCAATGGTTCCGGCGGGCACAGCGCCAGTACCGCTTCCACCAGCACTTCGGTATCCGGGCGCGGGATCAGGGTGGCGCGATTGACCTTCAGCGGCAGCGACCAGAACTCCCGTGTCCCCGTGAGGTGAGCCACCGGTTCGCCGGCTATACGGCGCTTCAGCAGGCGCTCGAACTGCGCCTGCTGGACCTCGTCGAGCGGGTGCTCCGGCCAGGTGTAGAGCCAGGCTCGGGACTTGCCCAGCAGATGGCAGAGCAACACCTCCAGATCCAGCCTGGGGCTGTCGCTTTCCGTCAGTTCCGACGCCCGCAGCAGATTGTCCTTCACTGTGGCCATGAAGTCAGTGTTGCCCCAATGCCGCCAGCTGGTCGGCCTGGTACTCATTGCGCAGCGCGCCGATAACCTCATCCAGCGAGCCTTGCATCACTTCGTCCAGCTTGTACAGGGTAAGACCGATGCGGTGATCGGTGAGGCGCCCCTGCGGGAAGTTGTAGGTGCGGATGCGCTCGGAGCGGTCGCCGCTGCCCACCAGGTTGCGGCGCGCATCGGAGATTTCCTGGGCGGCGGCGGATTCCTGGGCGCTGTTCAGTTTGGCCTGCAACAGGGCCATCGCCTTGGCGCGGTTCTTGTGCTGGGAGCGCTCATCCTGGCACTCCACCACGATGCCGGTGGGAATATGGGTGAGGCGCACCGCGGAGTCTGTCTTATTCACGTGCTGCCCGCCGGCGCCGGAGGCCCGGTAGGTATCCACGCGCAGGTCCGCCTTGTTGATCTCGATGGCGTCGCGTTCGTCCGGCTCCGGCATCACCGCCACGGTACAGGCGGAGGTATGGATGCGCCCCTGGGATTCGGTTTCCGGCACCCGCTGCACGCGGTGCGCGCCGGACTCGAACTTGAGCCGCGCGTACACATCCTCACCCACCACACGGGTGATGATTTCCTTGTAACCGCCGTGTTCACCGGGGTTCTCGCTAATCACCTCGATGCGCCAGCCCTGCTTCTCCCCATAGCGGGAGTACATGCGGAACAGGTCACCGGAGAAGATCGCGGCCTCGTCGCCGCCGGTGCCGGCGCGGATTTCCAGGTAGACGTTCTTGCGGTCATTCGGGTCCCGTGGCAGCAGCAGGGTCTGCAGCTCTTTTTCCAGCGGCTCAAGCTGGGCCTCCGCCGCACGCAGTTCCTCCTGAGCCATCTGGCGCAGGTCCGCGTCGCTGTCGTTGAGCATTTCCCGCGCGGTGACCATGTCGTCCTGCAGGGTTTTGAAGCGCTGGTAGCACTTCACCACCTCTTCGAGTTCCGCGTATTCCCGTGACAGGTCGCGGAACCGGTCCTGATCGCTGATGGTTTCCGCATCCCCCAACAGGGCGGAAACCTCCTCGTGGCGCTCTACTAGGTGGTCGAGTTTCTGTTGTACCGAAGCTTTCATTACTTGAGATTCTTCTTCTCCGGCGCGGCGGCCGAATGGTGCATGTCCTGCCCGGATGCGTCCGGCTGCAGGCCTATGATTTCCCGCGCGATGCGCAGCCGTTCCAGGTCACCGTCGGCGGTGGCCTGACGCAGGGCCACGGTGGGTGCGTGGATCAGTTTGTTGGTGAGGGTGCGCGCCATCTGCTCCAGCAGTTGCTCCGGGTCACCGCCAGCGCGCAGTTGGATCAGCGCTTTTTGCAGCTCGTCCTTACTCACGGCCTGGGCCTGCTGACGGTAGCTGCGAATGGAGTCCACCGCCTGCAGACTGCGCTGTTCGCGCATGAAGGCCTGCGCCGCGGCATCGACAATATGGTGCGCCGCCTCCGCCGCCTGCTCGCGCAGGCGCTTGCCTTCGTCAATCACGCCGCGCAGGTCGTCGACGGTATACAGGTAAACGTCGTCCAGTTTCGCCACCTGCGGCTCGATATCCCGCGGCACGGCAATATCCACCATGAACATGGGGCGGTGGCGACGCTGCTTGAGCGCTGTTTCCACCGCGCCCTTGCCGAGAATCGGCAGTTGGCTGGCGGTGGAGCTGATAAGGATGTCGGCGCGCGGCAGGTACTCGGGTATGTCCGCCAGCAAAATCGCTTCGGCACCGAAATTCTCCGCCAGCGACTGGGCCCGGCTCAGGGTTCGGTTGGCGACGATCAGTTTCTTGACACCCTTGTCCAGCAAATGCCGGGCCACCAGTTCGATGGTGTCGCCGGCGCCGATCAGCAGTGCCGTCTGCTGACCGAGATCGGTGAAGATGCGCGATGCCAGCGATACCGCGGCGTAGGCAACGGATACCGGGTTCTCGCCAATTGCGGTTTCGGTACGCACTTTTTTCGCCACCGAAAACACCTGCTGGAATACGTTGTGCAGAGTCGAGCCAACGCTGCCAGACTCCCGCGCCACGGCGTAGGCGGACTTCATCTGCCCGAGAATCTGCGGTTCGCCGAGAACCAGTGAGTCGAGTCCGCAAGCCACCCGCATCATGTGGCGCACTGCCAGCTCGTCGGTGAACTGATAGTGGCAACCGGATAACTGCTCCAGTGGCACACTGTGATACTGGGAGATCCACGCCAACAGCAGCTCCGGAGCAACGTCACCGTAGATCTCGGTGCGGTTGCAGGTAGACAGGATCGCCAGCTCGCGGCATTCCAGGGCCGTGCGGGCTTCGGCCAGAGCGCTGGGCATCACTTCAGGGGCGAAGGCCACCCGCTCGCGCACGGCCACCGGCGCGCTGTCGTGATTGATTCCCAGGGCAATGATTGACATCGGTTCTCGTCATCTCTTGGGGCGCCCAGTGCGCCCTTTGCGGCGGGCAGCAGACCCACAGCTGGCTGAATTGGCCGCACATTGTCCGGGCCTGCAGGGCGGGGTGCAAGCGGTATCAACCTATTCACCTGATAGCCAGTTTCCGCCAGTGCCGCGGGCAAAACGGGTTGCGCCGAGGCGCAGAAGGCCGCGTTGGCTGTCGCCCATTCCTTTTTGTGCTTCGGCACACCGCTCCGCACCGCGATTCGACGCACTGGGGTTTAAATAGGTGCTGACTTTGCCGGAGGGGCCAGGCGGCGGCCAACAGGGGCTGAATTGGGAACTAGAATTATACGGCGATAACCCGGAAAAATACGCCAACAGACGCCCCATCACCCGGACAGGCCTGGCGCCAGTAACGCCGCCACACCTTCGCCCAGCGGCTCGGATCCACCGCTGGTAGTAACGCCCAAGGTTGGCAGATGGACGGCGCGAACGTACGGACACGTTTCTATGCAGCTTTTCTTTGCAGCTCTTTTCCCCAGCAGGCCTGCGCACGTGTTGTGCACCACCCGCACCCCAGGTGCGAATGCGGGAAGCGGACAGCCTCCCCGGTCTGTATATCCACACCGGATGCAACGGCACAGCCAGCGGCTGGCGGCGGCGATCTCTGTTGCGGTGTTGTGCGCCTGCGCCCAACAGCCGCCGCAGCCGGGCGCAGTAGACGCACCCATCGCCTTCGAGCAGGGTGCCGACAATCGCGACACCAGCCAGGAAAGGCGAGAAGCGCGGAGTGGCGATACCGCTGCGGCGACAGCGCAGGCGGACGACGAAACACCGGAAGATAACGTCAAGCCTTTCCCCATCGAAACCTTTTACACCCTGTTGGTGGCGGAAGTGGCGGGTAATCGCGAGCAGTATGATCTGGCGCTCGCCAATTACTACTTCCAGGCTGAACACACCAAGGATGCGGGTGTCGCCGCACGCGCCACCCGCATCGCACGCTTTCTGAACGCCCGCCGCGCCGCGCTGCGCTCGGCACAGCTGTGGGTAGAGCTGGAACCGGACAACCCGGAAGCCCAGCTCGTGGCCACTGCCGAATTGACCCTGGCCGGCGAACTGGACAACGCCCTGCACCACGCGGAGCGCGCATTGGAACTGGGCGGCGATGCACCACTGCAGTCTGTCGCCGCCACCGCTGTCGACAACGAGGAGCTGGCGGCGAAAGTGCTGCCGGAGTTCCTGCGTCTCTCGCAAAAATATCCGGAAAACACAGAAGCATCTCTCGCACTCGCGATGCTGTTACGAGCCAACAAAAAACACGAAGAAGCCCTGCGTGTCACTCGCCAGGTACAGGAACGGGACCCGTCGCTGCTGGATGCCCCGCTACTGGAGTCACACATCCTTATAGATATGGGGCGCGAAAAAGAGGCGCGCAAACTACTGGAAAACCTCGTCGCTCTCTATCCCAAAGAGAGCCGCCTGCGTCTGCAATATGCGCGCCTTCTGATACGCGACGACCTGGAGCTCGCCCAGCAACAGTTCATCGAACTGGTAAAGCAACGCCCCAACGACGGCAACCTGATGCTGTCTCTGGCGCTGATCCAGTATGAAACCAAACAGTACGACCAGGCCAAACCCCTGCTTGAGAAACTGCTGACGCTTCAAGAGCACGAATCCGCAGCACATTTCTATCTCGCGGGAATCGCCAAACACAGTGGCGACACCAAACAGGCGGTGACCCATTACCGCATGGTCCGCCCCGGCGGTGACTATGTGCAGGCCATCACTCAGGGTACCGAGCTGCTGACCGGCAATGGCAACCTCACCGAAGCCCACGAGTGGTTCGAGGAACTGCGCCAACGCCACACGGGACAGCAGGAACAGTTTTACCTGCTGCAGACGGAACTCTTTACCAAGCACGGCTACCTGAAGGAAGCGCAATCACTGCTTGCGGAAGCCATCAAAGCCAACGAAGACAGCAACCGCCTGATCTACGCCCACGCCATGACCAGCGAACAGCTCGGCGATATTGAAAACTTTGAACTGGGTCTGCGCAAATTGTTGTCCCGCGACCCGGATAATGCGAACCTCCTGAACACGTTGGGTTACAAACTGCTTTCCTACGACGACCGTCTCGACGAAGCGCTGGTATTGATTACCAAAGCGCTGGACCTGAGCCCGGACGACCCGGCCATAATCGACAGTATGGGCTGGGCTCATCACCGCCTCGGCAACCACCGCGAGGCAGTGAAATACCTGCAGAAAGCCCTGGCAATGCTCCAGGATCACGAAATCGCCGCCCACCTGGGGGAAGCCCTGTGGGCGCTGGGCGAACGCCAGCAGGCGATGCAGGTATGGGAGCAGGGATTGCAACTAAACCCGGAAAGCAAACTTATTCCAGAGGCCATGCAACGGCTGCAGGATCAACAAAGACTGGAACAGCATGTTACGGAAAGCTGAAGTTCTCTCTCTGCCCCATTTTTTTACACCGACGCAATACGCACAAAAGCTGATGGCCGCGCTGCTATTACTGTTGCTGGCGGCATGCAGCGCGCAAAAACCGCAGCCCCAGCAGCCACCCGCCCAAACCGCGCAGGCGCAATCCGCTGCGGCACTGCAACGCTGGGAAGCCAAAGGCAAACTCGGTGTGCGCTCGCCGAAGGAAAATGGCAGCGCCAACCTCACCTGGCAACAGGCCAGCGGCAACTACCGCATTCATCTCAGCGGCCCACTGGGTGCCGGCGCCACAATGATCAGCGGATCTCCCACTGGCGTCAGTCTGCAGCGCGGTAACGATCCGGCAGTGTTTGCCTCTAACCCGGCACAACTGACGGAAGAAATCATGGGCTGGCCGCTGCCGGTGTCGGAAATGTTTTACTGGGTGCGCGGCCTTGTCGCACCTGGCGCGGTTAGCGGTGAGCAGAGAAACGCCCAGGGCCAGCTGTTGAGATTACAGCAGGCTGGATGGCAACTGGATTTTGGCGGTTACCAGTCCGTGGGTCCCTACCAGCTTCCCACCCGCATTAAGGCCGCCACCAACCAGGCCGCAGGACCGGTCAGTGTGACCGTGGTGATCAAGGAGTGGGAGCCAAAGTGAGGCTCCCGCGACGCTTGTAGACCCATCTTAGCCCGTTACGTCATCCCCGCCGCCGCCTTGTCGGTATTCGCTGTCCCGGCGGGCTGCTACCATAGCGGCCCGTTTTCGCAGCCCAGGCGCCCGCTACCGACAATATGAACGCCCGCACCGCATCGCCAGCCCTGACACTGACCGCACCCGCCAAACTTAATCTGATGCTGCGAATTCTCGGCCGTCGGACCGATGGTTATCACGAGCTGCAAACGGTATTTCAACTGCTGGACTACGGCGACACGCTGACCTTTTCCTCCACCGATTCCGACACCATCGAACTGGACTGTCCTGGCGTAGATGTCGCCCCGGAACACAACCTGATTTACCGTGCAGCGCTGCTGATCAAGCAGGCTCGCGGCAACAACGCGCCGGGGGTGCGCATTTCGGTAAAAAAAATCCTGCCGGCGGGGGGCGGCGTGGGGGGCGGCAGCAGCGATGCAGCGACAACCCTGCTCGGGCTGAACGCAGTCTGGCGCTGCGGCCTCGATATCGACACTCTCGCGGAGCTTGGCCGACATCTGGGTGCCGATGTGCCGGTGTTCGTGCGCGGGTATTCCGCCTTCGCCGAGGGTGTTGGCGAGCAACTTACCCCGGTGTCCATCACTCCCCGCTGGTATCTGGTGCTGACGCCTGACTGTCACGTGAGCACTGGTGCGTTATTTTCCGATCCGCGTTTGACAAGAGATTCCGCCGCAATTACATTAGCGGCCCTTCGCGACAGGCGGCTGAACACACAATGGCTCGATGAATATGCGGGCAATGATTTTCAGCCATTGGTCGAGAACCTCTACCCGAAAGTTCGACTGGCCAGAGAATGGCTTGCGCAGTTTGGGCAGGCATTTCTGACAGGAACCGGCGCCTGTGTGTTTGCCGGCTTCGATTCGGAAGCGAGTGCACAACACGCGTTTGCCAAACGACCTGCAGGGCTCAGAGGTTTTGTTGCCAGGGGTGTAAATGAATCACCCACACACAGGCAACTCGCGAAGTTTGCAGCAGCAGTCCAGGCTGACTGAGTGCAACATTGCTGGGGCGTAGCCAAGCGGTAAGGCAGCGGGTTTTGATCCCGTCATGCGAAGGTTCGAATCCTTCCGCCCCAGCCATATTTTCAGTGTGGCAATGAGCTTGGCGAAAGCAGAGCACCCTGACAGGTTCGAGCCGGAGCTGGCGAAGCCAGCGGAGACCAGCGAGCCGCAGGCGAAGCTAATCCTTCCGCCCCAGCCACTTTTTAAGTTTTCATCAATTCATCCCTGAATTGCTGAAAAGACGCTTACCGCGGCACATGTCCGCGATAAGCTCCCGACAAATCAGCAAGCTGATTTGCGGGCGGGCCCTCCTTGGCCCGCTAGCGGAGCGCTCGGCACCTCCCGAGTTAACTTTAGGCGAAAGCCCACACCTACACCCTTGCATCCATGGTCGCCCAATGAACCGGCATCACACTATCCTGCAAGCAACTCTCGCTCCGCAACTCACCTGAATTTCACTACTATCTTCTACTTACCAACGAAAAAGGTACTCGCAGTGGCTGACTTGATGGTCTTCACCGGCAACGCAAACCCGGAACTGGCACAAAAGATTGTTGACCATATGGCGATTCCGCTGGGGGAGGCGGTGGTCAAGCGCTTCTCCGACGGCGAGATCGCGGTAGAGATCACCGACAATGTGCGCGGCCGCGATGTGTTCGTGGTGCAGTCCACCTGCCAGCCCACGAACCGCAACCTGATGGAGCTGATCCTGCTGGTTGACGCGCTACGCCGCGCGTCAGCAGGCCGTATTACCGCGGTGGTGCCCTACTTCGGCTACGCCCGTCAGGACCGCCGCGTTCGCTCCCAGCGAGTACCCATCTCCGCCAAAGTGGTCGCCGATATGATGGTGAGCGTGGGCATCGACCGCGTTCTGACCGTCGACCTGCACGCGGAACAGATTCAGGGCTTCTTTGACGTCCCCGTAGACAATGTCTACGGCTCTTCCGTGCTGCTGGACGATATCGAGCGTCAGAAGTACGAAAACCTGGTGGTGGTTTCGCCGGACATTGGCGGTGTAGTGCGCGCGCGCGCGGTGGCGAAGAGCCTGGGCTGCGACCTGGCGATCATCGACAAGCGCCGGCCGGCTGCAAACGTGGCCGAGGTGATGAACATCATTGGCGAAGTCAGCGGCCGCACCTGCCTGCTGGTGGACGATATGGTGGATACCGCAGGCACCCTGTGCAATGCGGCCAACGCCCTGAAAGATCACGGCGCCATGAAGGTAGTGGCCTACTGTACGCACCCGGTACTTTCCGGCAAGGCTATCGACAACCTGAACAATTCCGTACTGGATGAGCTGGTGGTCACCGACTCCATCCCGCTGGGCGACAAGATGGAAAAGGCTCCGAAGATACGCCAGCTGACCCTGTCGGCGATGCTGGCTGAAACCATGCGCCGCATCAGCAACGAAGAGTCCCTGTCGGCCATGTTCCGCTCGTAAGCCAACCCTCTGTAGGAGCCTGCTTGCAGGGCCCTGGAGAGCGTATAGCGAGCACTGCTCGCTGCTCTCATGGGCGCCCGGCCACGGACGGCCGGGCCGGACCTGGCCCCATGGGTGGCTGCTTGCGATAAAACTTCCTGTTCGCCTGCAAGCAGGCTCCTACGCGATATTTGCCTCACCCCATTACCTCTGGCATTCCCCGGTACTTCCCCTTAGAATACGCGCCCGCCCGGCACCGCCGGGCGTTTACTATTGGGCGATTCAATAGCTTTTGCCCATTTTATAGCAATCCCAGAGGGTTCCGGTCGCAGGGCCTTCTGGACAGACAACCCGAGGTTTATCCCATGTCTGATTTCAAACTGAATGCCAGCGTCCGCAGCGACGAAGGGAAAGGTGCGAGCCGCCGCCTGCGTCGCGAGGAAGCGAAAGTTCCGGCCA
The DNA here is from genome assembly GCF_005771435.1 of Microbulbifer harenosus. GTDB lineage: Bacteria > Pseudomonadota > Gammaproteobacteria > Pseudomonadales > Cellvibrionaceae > Microbulbifer > Microbulbifer harenosus. The sequence continues at coordinate 91,419 of NZ_VANI01000002.1, read as the reverse complement.
TCGTTTACGGTGGCAAAGCCGAGCCGCAAAACATTGCCCTGCTGCAGAAAGATATGTTCAAGGCCCTGGAAAACGAAGCGGTTTACTCCTCCGTTCTGACCCTGAACATTGATGGCAAGGACGAAACTGTGATCCTGCGCGATCTGCAGCGTCACCCGGCCAAAGCCATCCTGCTGCACGCTGACTTCCAGCGCGTTTCCGCCGACACCAAAGTTCACGTGAAAGTGCCTGTTCACTTCCTGAACGAAGACAAGTGCAAAGGCGTTAAAGCCGGCGGTATCGTCTCCCACACCCTGACCGAGCTGGAAATCAGTGCACCGGCCTCCAAGCTGCCCGAGTTCATTGAAGTAGACCTGGCCAACCTGGAGCTGGACGGCAACATCCACATTTCCGACATCAAACTGCCGGCTGGCGTTGAGTCTGTGGACCTGTCCCACGGTGCTGACCACGACCTGGTTGTTGCCTCCGTGCACAAGCCGCGCGGCGCTATCGAAGCCGAGGCTGCCGAAGGCGAAGAGTCCGGCGAGTAATCCGCCGGCAATTTAAGGTAACAGTACCTTGAGCAAGGCTCCGGACACGCCCATCCAGTTGATTGTGGGCCTGGGCAATCCAGGCCCCGAGTACGACCGGACACGACACAACGCCGGGGCCGACTTTGTCGCCGAGCTGGCCCGTATCCACGGTGCCCAGCTCGCGCCAGACAGCAAGTATCACGGCCTCTCCGGCCGCGTGCGGATCGGCGGGCAGGAAATCCGCCTGCTGATTCCCACCACCTACATGAATCGCAGTGGCCAGGCAGTGGGCCCGCTGGCGAATTTCTTCAAGATCCCCGCCGCGGCCATCCTGGTTGCTCACGATGAGCTGGACCTGCCCTGCGGTGTCGCACGACTGAAGCACGGCGGCGGCCACGGGGGACACAATGGCCTGCGCGATATTATCGCCGCTCTCGGCAACAACCGGGAGTTCATGCGCCTGCGCCTCGGCATAGACCACCCTGGCAACGCCCGTGATGTTGCTAATTATGTGCTGCAGCGCGCCCCTCGCACCGAGCAGGACCAACTGGCCGAAGCCATCGACCGCGCGGTGGATGTCATGCCCGCCGCCGTCCAGGGCGACTGGAACGGCGCGATGAAAACACTGCACACCAGCGCCAAATAACGGCTTTCCAAATTAGACGGCGTTGCGTCACCAGCGCTTCCGCCACACCAACAGGATTACGACCATGGGTTTCACTTGCGGTATCGTCGGCCTGCCCAATGTGGGCAAATCTACCCTGTTCAATGCCCTGACCAAAGCGGGTATTGACGCGGAAAACTTCCCTTTCTGCACCATAGAGCCCAACGCAGGCATCGTGCCGGTACCGGACCCGCGCCTCGACAAGCTGGCGGAGATCGTGAAGCCACAGAAAGTGATCCCCACCACCATGGAGTTCACAGATATCGCCGGCCTGGTGGCCGGCGCTTCCAAGGGTGAAGGCCTCGGCAACAAATTTCTCGCCAACATCCGCGAGACCGACGCTATTGCCCACGTAGTGCGCTGCTTCGAAAACGACAACGTGATCCACGTGGCCAACCGCGTGCATCCGGTAGCGGATATCGAGGTGATCAATACCGAGCTGGCCCTGGCGGACCTCGACACCGTAGAGAAGGCTCTACAGCGCTACAGCCGCGCGGCCAAGGGCCAGGATAAACACGCCATCCGCATGAAGGCGCTACTGGAGAAGATCCAGCCACACCTGAACGAAGCCAAGCCCCTGCGCTCATTCGGCCTGGACACCGACGAACTGGCGGACCTGCGCGAGCTGAGCCTGCTTACCATCAAGCCCACCATGTACATCGCCAACGTGGACGAAGACGGCTTCGAGAACAACCCGCACCTGGATGCCGTAGCCGCCATCGCCGCGGAAGAAAACGCCGTACTGGTACCCATCTGCAACAAACTGGAATCCGAAATCGCCGAACTTGACGACGATGAAAAACTGGAATTCCTGGAAGGGCTCGGCATGGAAGAGCCGGGTCTGAACCGGGTGATCCGCGCCGGTTACCAGTTGCTCGGCCTGCACACCTACTTCACCGCCGGTGTAAAAGAAGTGCGCGCATGGACCATTCCCCAGGGTGCCACCGCACCTCAGGCGGCAGGCAAGATTCACACGGATTTCGAAAAGGGGTTCATCCGCGCAGAGGTGATCAGCTACAACGATTTCGTCGCCCACAAGGGCGAAGCCGGAGCCAAAGAGGCCGGCAAATGGCGCCTTGAAGGCAAGGAGTATGTGGTGGTTGACGGCGACGTGGTGCACTTCCGCTTCAACGTCTGATCCCGCAATCCCACCCCTACCCCTCCGGCCGGAGTCCGGACCATATTTGCGGGGTTCCACAAGAACCCCGCAAATACCACACTGCCACCCGCAGTACCTTTCGCAACAACACCACAGGTTGCCATGTACCAATCCAACTGGAAAGTCGGCCTGCCGCTGGCACTGACCACCGCCTTCCTGTGGGCTCTACTGCCCATCGCCATGAAAGGCCTGATCGCCGACATGGATTCCACCACCATCACCTGGTACCGCTTCTTCGGTGCCGCCATATTCGCCGGCCTCTGGTACGGATGGAGGCGGGAGCTGGAATTGGGCAACCTCTTTCGCGGAAAACTGCTGCCGTATACGCTGCTGGCGGTAGGCGGCCTGCTGGGAAATTACATCGCCTACGCCACCGGCCTCAACTACATTACCCCCGGCGCACTGCAGGTACTGATCCAGCTGGCGCCCTTGCTGTTACTGATATTCAGTGTGATATGGCTCGGCGAGCGCTTTTCCCCACGCCAGTGGGTAGGCGTGAGCATGGTATGTATCGGGCTGGCACTGTTCTTTAACCTGCGCCTGGCGGAGCTGGTGCAGGGTGAGAACAGGGAATACCTGTTTGGAGTGGGGCTGGTGGTGATCGCGGCGGTAACCTGGGCGGTGTACGGTCTGTTCCAGAAAAAGATCGTGGCTGAATCCCGGCCCCACAACCTACTGATACTGATCTATCTCGCGGGCACCCTGTGTTTCCTGCCTGTGGCCAAGCCGGCGCTGGCGCTGTCATTACCCCCGCTGGGCTGGGCATTGCTGCTGTTCCTCACAGCCAACACCCTGATTGCCTACGGCGCCTTCGCCAAGGCCATGGCCTCTTGGGAGGCTTCTCGGGTCAGCGCCACTCTGGCCCTGGTACCGCTGATGACCCTGGCCCTCAGCAGCCTTATCGGTGCCCTGTGGCCGGGATACATCGAAGTGGAACCCATGAACTGGATCAGCTGGATTGGCGCATTTGCCGTGGTCATCGGCTCTCTGCTTGCCGCCATCGGACGCGGCCGCTAACTGCGCCGCCGGAAAACGAGTGCGAGCTAAGCTACTGATTAATTTAGTAAAAATAGTGTTGACAGGCCCGCGCGAGCCCCCTATTATTCGCGCCCTCGGTTAGCCGAGTTTGTTTGTGGCAAGGTAGCTCAGCTGGTTAGAGCGCAGCACTCATAATGCTGAGGTCGCGAGTTCAAGTCTCGCCCTTGCTACCACTTTCTTCCTGCGAGAAAGCTCTCGCAGTATCTTTACTGGGGCGTAGCCAAGCGGTAAGGCAGCGGGTTTTGATCCCGTCATGCGAAGGTTCGAATCCTTCCGCCCCAGCCATATTTTCAGGTTGGCAGTGAGTTCTGCGAAAGCGGCGTACTCTGACGGTTCGAGTCGGAGCTGGCAAAGCCAGCGGAGACTAGCGAGCCACAGGCAAAGCTAATCCCTCCGCCCCAGCCATATAAAAAGGCGATCCTTTGCAGGATCGCCTTTTTTATTGATTCCTGAGTAGACCGGATTCAGACCGCAGACCGCTCCAGCGGCACAACGGGAGATCCGGAAACATCGTCAGTCGCGGTAGAACCGACATTCCCCCTGCTTCGCAACCACTCAAATCCCAACAGACAAACCAGCACTGCTCCAATGTATACCATCATCCCGGTGAAGCCCAGCGTGTCGCGCTCGGTGTAACCCGTCCACAGATACTGACCGATGCATAGGATCGCCACCACCAGCAGTGTGGGTTTGCGGCCGATCAGTCCCACCACAAAAACGCCAAGCGGCGCACCAAGGGCAACTACCGGCGCAGCCGCCAGCCAGTTTCCGAGTACGCCCGGCTGCCAGGTTCCCGTCAGGCTTTTAACCGCTACACCTACCAGGGAAGTAAACGCCATGATGATCACGGAAGTGGGAATTGCCACCTTGAGGTCCACTCGGAACAGCAGCACCAGCAACGCATAGACAACCATGTCGATGCCAACACCGGTAATGGCCGCCGCCATCCCTCCCGCGCAGAAACCCGCCAACAGACCAAGGCGAAACTCCCTGGCAGACGCTCCCGCACCAAGCTCGGAATGAGAGGTAATCTCCTGCAGCCGATACAGGTGCAATATCCCGAAGCTGCCCCAGATGACCGCAAACGCCAACTTTATCCAGAGTTCCGGTATCAACGGCGAGAGGAACAGAATGCCAAGAGGGGTACCCAGTACCGCACCGAGCATAGCCCCACGCAACATGCTCCAGGCGAGAGGCTGACGGCGGCAGAGGATAAAGATACTGGCACTGACCATGCCGATCGACTGAACAGCAAAGCTGAAATCCCTGCCCAGGCTGGCTGGCATGTCGAACAGCAAAACCAGAACCGGGAAACCGACGGTTCCCCCACCCATGGGGGTAGAGCCGGCGGCGTAGCTGCCGATCGCCATGGACAGCGCCATAGGCCAGTGGTCGACCACCACAGACCACATACCCCCACCAAATACCAAAAGCAGCCAGGCTGTATAGAACAAACCGAGGAAAACAAGCCAGGCTGCTAATCGCTTGAGCAGAGACATTGGACAGAACTCGAAAGGAAATCAGGGCTCCAGACACGGAGCCCCGAGGGATCAGAGAGAAACAGGGATATCAGGCGTCCGCCTGCATTTTGGCCAGACGGGAGAACTGATGCATGGAGCCCAGCTGCGCATACAGCGGCGCCAGGAAGCCACGCTTGCGGAAATCCGCGAAATCCTCTTCGCTCATTTCGGCCAGTTTCTTCTCGTCCACCATGTAGATGCCGGTCAGATTGATTTTTTCGCTGCCCGCATTGATCGCAACATTCTGGGTGGTCAGCAGATCTTTCTCGGCCAGGATGGTGATGAATGCCCTGGTCATCTGGTCGCTTTCCAGATACCCCACCAGGGACTCTTTCTTGGCCTTCAGGTACTCGGACTCCTCTCCGGATTCGGTGAACAGGGCATTGCCCTCTTCCTCACCGACAACCGGGCTGTTCTCGATCAGACCAACCATCAGGCGCTCTTTGTTCTCACCCGCCGGTGCCAGCACGAAAGGATGATTGCGCACAGCACCCGGAACAAAGACACCTTTCCATTTTTCGCCGTCAACAAACAGGTTTTCACCCACTTTCAGGCCCAGGAGAGCAACGGACTGGAACTGGTCGGTTTCGGAATTCTTGACAAAAACAATCGGGTATTCTGCACCCAGGCGGGAGAATTCATGAGCAGTAACCGGCAGCATATGTGCATTCTTGACGTGCTCAAAGGTCCCCAATTCACGAACTTTCAACTTACCGTGAACGTCACTGCGCAGAGGGACGATTTTCGGGGCTTCTACAGTGGCCATACAACACCTTATCTAAATTGGAAGTTATTCTAAAAACCCGGCTTAGTATATTTTTTATACTTAGAAAGGGAAGCAGAAAGTTACACCAGACCGGCCCAGTTTGCCAGCAACTCATGCAGCCACCGGCCCTCAAAACCGCAGAGTGGCATGTACTGGACAGCAAAAAGACTCATGGAGTAGCTGTTGCGCCCTCATAGCTGACAAACAGGTTTGCCGTAAGGCGCCCTTCTACCGGGTCAGAGCTGATACTTTTTTCGTTGAGAATATTCGCACTATGTAATGTGTTACCCCGGTATATGACAAGCCGGTTAAACCTGGCCGGAACAAAACCCACCCTGGTAAAAAGGTCATCGGAGTCCAGGCAGTACTTTTGGGGACGGCGATACTTGTTGAACTCGATGTAGCAACAATCGAGGTAATGCTCTACCCGCTGGGGTGAGATAGTCTCGTAACCTGTGCTTTTATGGCGGTAAAAACCGGTGCCGCCGTGACTTTCGTCACACAGATACAGCAGTACTGCATAAAGTCCTGGAGCGCTGGTATCAAAATGAGGAGCCCTCTGCAGCGGCCCAAGCTCCGCTTCAGGAACAGTAATCAAATTTAACGTTTCCTGATGAATCTTCAATTCGTGGCTAGCGGGCACCGAAAAGTGCCGGCGAATCACACTATCCAGGCGCTCCATCATCATCGCCCCATGATGCTCAGGCGCGGCCGCCCGAACACCCGGATATCCCTTTCGCTCAGCAGCCATCGGCCAGGGCGCAAAACTCGCCTGGCTCGCAAATACCACCAGGTTTTTGGGAGCTTCAAGAAAGTCATCAATAACGACAACCGTATTTTTTTCTTCACCAACGCTCAGTACTTGAGTGTTCAATTTAACCGAACTCCATACTCAATCCAAATCACTTTCGGCCACCTCGCCCCTCTCAATGCGGCATTTTTTACATGCCTGCACGCGTCAGCTGCTTCTGCAACTCTGTCAGCCAAACTCGCTGAGGCATAAGCTCCGCCGCCAGTTTTTCGGCATGCCGGTTGGCCGTTTCGACAATTTCAGCGGCTCTCCGATGCTCCGTTTCACTGAGTGAAATCGCCCTGGTCGAATATTTCATTCCATAAAGAACGTACAGATAGTTCTCCACCCCAAAAATGTCAAACGCACTGAAAAAATCAAGACTTTTTGGTGTGGCTATTGACCAACGATCCAGGCGGTCAGCAAGTTCTTCAGACAGCTTTGCCCCCTCGGTGCAGTCTACCCAAAACTGAGAGTCCCGGCGGTCAGAAATACAGTAGTGCAACTGAACGAAATCAATTACCCGCTCCCAGGTATAGCGCACGATCTTATTGCAATACTCGGACAACCGCGGAATATCCCCCCTGGTACGGGGGAAGCGTTTGGCCAGCAGATTGGCGGAAAAATCCGTAACCAGAATGGAGGTGGCCTCAAGCGGCTCTACAAATCCTTGAGCCAAACCGAAAGCCACGCAGTTTTTCCGCCAGAAATTTTCCCGAAACCCTATTTTCATAGGTATTTTCCGAACATCGACAGAACTCAATGATCGCCCGACATACTCAGAAAGCTCACCAAGTGCCTCCACATCAGACATATACTTGCTGGCATACACGCATCCGAGGCCTCGCCGGTTTGTCAGCGGGATATCCCAGATCCACCCGGCCTTGTGTGCATGCGCGGTGGTGTACGGGTGAATAGCTGCATCTTCCGCAGTCGGCTCCTGAAGCACAAGCGCAGAATCCGTGAGAATTCGGTCAGATCTGTCCTCAAATGGCGTTTTCAGGGCTCCCCCCAGTAACACAGAGCTGAATCCACTACAGTCCAGGTAAAAATCAAACTCCCCTGAGCTCCCATCGCTAAAGACCAGCGAGGCGATTTCTCCATCTTCACGGAGAACAACATCTTTCACTGTTGCAAATTTATGGACAACACCAAACCGCCGTCTTGCATTCTCTGCGATCAGTTCCGAGAACTTCCCCGCGTTGAAGTGATAGGCATAATCCACGGCGCCAGTGTAGGGCGGAGAGGATTTCCGTTTGGGGCAGCGATCCTGCTCGGATAACGGATAGGATTCAGACAGGGTGGAAAAACAGGGGCCTGACTTTTGCGATAGCCAGTGGTCCGTAACATCGAAACCTTGCGGGAAGGGCGCGCTGAAAGGGTGGTAGTAAAAGTCATGCCCGGATTCTGCAGACATCCAATTTGAGAACTTGATTCCGGTTTTGAAAGTGGTATCGCAATTGGCCAGCATGGCAACTTCAGAGATGCCAAACCGATCAAGAGTCTCCTTGATTCTCGGGACTGTCCCCTCCCCCACGCCTATCACCGGAACTTCTTTGGATTCGATGACCGTGATCTCAATGTCCGGATCACTGGCCAACTCAACGCCCAAATGATTCGCCGCCATCCAACCCGCGGTACCGCCGCCAACTATTGCTATTTTTCTTATTTTCATAGGGCTTATCTCCAGCCAAAAAAAAGCCCAGCACGAAGCTGGGCTTTTCTTAGTTCAGGCTCTTAGAACTTGTAGCTTGCACCCAACTGGTACACTGCTTCACCGGCAAAAGACCAGGCCGGGAAACCTTCCTGCAGAGGAGCCTTCATACCGGTCGCAGAGCTATCTGCACTTGCAGCGCCGTACTGAATGTCGTCTTCTTCGAGCACGTTGATCGCCTCGAAAGTAATGTCCAGATTGTCGGTAGCATACCAGTAGAAGCTCAGGTCCAGGGAGCCGTAGTCATCGTGCATACGGTTACCGTACCAGTAACCACCGTCACGAATCAGATACTCGGAACGGAAGTTGTACGCCGCGCGCGCGGAGAAGGTATCGTTCTCCCAGTAACCCACCAGGTTGTATGCGTGTTCGGAAGACTCGGTGAACAGCGGCAACTGGTCCATGAAGGCTTCACTCGGTGCGTCCGCATCGGTGTAGGTGTAGTTGGCAGCCACACCGAAGCCATTGTCGAATGCGTGCTGGATCTGCAGTTCGATACCCTGGATGTCGGCACCGCCGGCATTTTTCAGGGTTTCCACGGCCCAGTTGTCACCACCCTTCGGATCAGCAAGGCCTATCTGTTGATTGATCAGGATTTCGGAAGTCACGAAATCGTCAATGGACTTAACGAAGTAAGTCGCGGACACCAGGTTGCCGTCGCCGTAGTAGTACTCCAGCGCGATGTCGGCGTTGGTGGATTTCATCGGCTGCAGACCTTCGCTACCGAAACGCTGCGTCTGGTTGTCAGTGCGATCGTCGGCGAAGCCGCTGTAGGTCACCAGCATATCGTCGTAATTAGGACGGCTGATGGTCTGGGACGCAGACGCGCGCAGAACCCAGTCTTCAGACAGTTCGTACTTGACGGACGCGCTCGGCAATACATCGCTGTAGTCCGCAGTGTAAGTCGACGTGGAGTATGCGTAACCGATGTTCGCAGCAATCTCACCGTCTTTCGCTTCGGTGCCATCCAGGTCGTACTGGGTACGGGAGGCATCGGTAGAGATGTAACGCAGGCCGAAGTTACCGCTCAGGGCGCCGGATTCGAACTCAAACATACCGTAGAGCGCAGTATTTTCCTCGTTCAGAGCGGAGTAGCCTGCACGCTCTTCGACCCAACGGTCGATACTGTCACGGGTCACCGCCACCATGGCATCCAGGTTGGGTTTGGGTGCGGTAAAGCCATGCTGACCGACTTCGAACAGACCACTATAAACCTCAGAGGCCGCGATCATTTCCGGGGTAACGACACCACGGAGCTTGCTGCGGTTGACGTCGTGGTCGGTCCAGCGCACGCCGGTTTTGAACGCCGTCAGCATACCCACATTCAGATCGAATTCGAGGTCCAGCTGCGCGTAGGTTTCTTCATCTTCAACCGGGCCGCTGGCAACGGCCCAACCTTCCGGGTTGACCATTTCGGCGTAGTTGTCGAGGGTAAGACTCGGATCCAGAGTCGGGTTAATTACGATCTCTTTACCTGTCGCATCGATAGAACCCTGCCACAAGGACATGTCATCGGTGAAATGGGAGAAGTTAGTGGTCAGATCGGTACCGCCGTCAGCTTTGGTGGAACCAACATTCGCGCTCAAGCGGAAACCTTCGCCTTCGTACTCCGTGTTGAAATCGAAGGTATCAGAGCTCATGGAGGACTTGCGGCCCCAGGTCTGATTAAAGGTTTTGTTGGCGACGGTAGAGTTTTCAGTTGTGCTGGAGGTGCACAGGCCTGCAGCATTTTCAGAATGACACGTTACGTTGTCACCAGCCAGGGAGAACAGATACAGGCTAGTGTTGGTGTTGTCCGCCTGCATCTCCAGAGACATGGCGTGCAGGGTGAAAGACAGTTGCTCGGTTGGAGCATATTGCAGGGTCAGATCCAGTGCGGTGCGCTCCTGGTCCTGCAGGAAGGTGGTAGGCGCAACGTCGCCAGACCAGCGGTAGTCAGACTCGGTGCCGCGGCGCACGTATTCACGGTCTTCTTTCGCTGCAGCAACCAACACGCCGAAGGTTTCTTCGTCGTTTTTCCAGCTGTACAAACCGGAAACTTCTGGAGCTACGTCGTCACTGATGGTACCTACACGGGCTGTAGTGCCAATCCAAGCCGTATTGGCATCCATATCCAGAGGCTTGCGGGTTTTGACGATAACAGTACCGCCAATGCCGCCCTCATTCAGATCGGCACGAGAGGACTTGTACACCTCAATGCCGCCGATGAGTTCAGCAGGCAGCAGGGAATAGTTGAAGCTGCGGTCAACAGGAATATTGTCGAACCAGCCGGTAGAAGCAACATTCTGCCCATTCAGCTGAGTCAGGGTCATGGTAGGCGCAGCACCGCGGATGGAAACAGAAGCACCCTGGCCGAATGCGCGACCAACGGTCACACCCGGGATGCGACCCAGGGCTTCACCAACATCGGAGTCCGGAAACTTACCAACATCTTCTGCGGATACCGCATCGACCAGGTCGGTCGCATCGCGTTTGATATTTACGGCGTCTTGCAGAGCTCCGCGAATACCAGTAACGGAAATTTCTTCGAGAGCCTGCTCCTGGGCAATTGCCAGCGGAGCCGCAAGGCTGCCGCCGAGTACAGCTGCAGTGATCGAGAGAGCGAGTTTGTTGCGCTTAAGCATCGATTTCCCCTTCCTTTTTTATAGATATAAAGGTTTGGTTAGAAACTTTTTATTCACCTTGTACCGCCAAATGATAGCGCTGTCATTCAAACCTATGATAGCGCTGTCATTCTCACGACCGACAATACACACAATGTCGGGAAAAAGCTACAGCGGAAATGTGGAAATATCCGGCGAGTTTACCGGTAATCACGCAAGAAACCTGTCTTAACTGACAGGTCAAAGAGGATGCACGCTGGCGCTCAGCGCCTTAGAGAACAAAAAATGATCAGTGCCTGGTCTCGTCGAAAACGGAGTCCTGGCCGGCACACGCGGCACTCCCAGCGCAGGCCAGGAGTGCCGGATTCCATTCACATGCGTCGAGGATTACTCAATTTCCTTGATCCGCATGGAGCTGGTGCCGCCCCCCATGTTCAGGCGCTCGCCCTGGGTGATCAGGATGCGCTGGCCCTTCTTGAGCTCGATGCGGGAACCGAGAACCTCGGTAATGGCATCGGTCAGGTGGCCGAGGGGTACGGATGCCGGGTCGAACTCGATGGGCTCGACGCCGCGCAACAGCACCAGCTGGCGCGCCACTTGTGGATGGCGAGTCAGGGCATAGATCGGCAGCTGGGTAGTGGCGCGGGACATAATCCGCGGGGTGCGACCGGACTCGGTCAGCGCCGCAACCGCACACAGGTTCTCCACGCGCGCAGCGGATTCGATGGCGGCCTGGGCGATTACGGTGTCGATGCTTTCCGAACCGGAACGCGCGGGCGCCGGGCGGTTGGTGGTACCCAGATATTGCTCCGCACCCACCACGATCTGCGCCATAGACTCCACCGCGGCCACCGGGAAATCGCCGGCGGCGGTTTCGGCTGACAGCATGACCGCGTCTGTGCCATCCAGCACCGCATTGGCCACGTCCATCACTTCCGCGCGGGTCGGTGTCGGGTTGGTGATCATGGATTCCATCATCTGGGTGGCGGTAATCACGCCGCGGTTCAGGGCATTGGCGCGGTTGATCAGCTTTTTCTGTACACCAACCAGTGCCGCATCACCAATCTCCACACCCAGGTCGCCGCGGGCCACCATGATGACATCAGACGCGAGAACGATGTCGTCCATCTGCTCATCGTTCTCAACGGCCTCGGCGCGCTCGACCTTGGCGACGATGGCCGCGTTGCTGCCGGCTTCGCGCATTGCCCTGCGCGCGATTTCCAGGTCTTCGCCACTGCGCGGGAAGCTCACTGCAAGGAAATCCACTTCCAGCTCGGCAGCGAGCTTGATGTCTTCGTAGTCTTTTTCCGTCAGCGCCGGTGCAGAAAGACCGCCACCCAAAAGATTAATACCTTTGTTGTTGGACAGCTTGCCGCCCTGCAGCACGCGGCAGAACAATTTACTGTTGGTGCCACCGGTAACTTCCAGGCGGATTTTGCCATCATCCAGCAGCAGGATGTTGCCGGGTTTGCAGTCGGCAATCAGTGACGGGTAGTCCACGCCCACGCGCTGCTGGTTACCGCCCTCTTTGGGGCAGTCGGCGTCGAGGGTGAACTCGGCATTGTTCTCAAGAAAAATACTGCCTTCAGCAAAACGGGCGATACGGATTTTCGGCCCCTGCAGGTCGCCGAGAATAGCTACCAGCTTGTTTTGCTCGGCGGCAGCGCGGCGCACTTCCGACACGCGCTTGCGGTGATCGTCGGCACTGCCGTGGGAAAAGTTCAGGCGCACGACGTTAACGCCGGCGCGGATAATCTCGTCAATTACACGCGGCTTGTCGGTGCCCGGGCCGAGTGTGGCAACAATTTTTGTATGGCGAATCATATTTGCAGTATTTGTTTTTGAGTGGGATGTGAGACGTTTCTTATCGCAGGCTGCCTGTCGAAGCAGGAAAACCGGAGCGGGCATTGCGCCCGATCCGGTGAGATAGCATTTTCGCCATCAGTTCAAATTACAGGCCCTGCGCCTTTGCCATCGCCAGGCTGGTGTCGAGCATACGGTGAGAGAAACCCCACTCGTTGTCGTACCAGGCCATCACTTTCACCAGGTTGCCGTTCACGCGGGTGTGGTTGGCATCAAAGTGGCTGGACGCGGTGGTGTGGTTGAAATCCACAGATACCAGCGGCTGGTTGCAGAATGACAGTACGCCACCTTTGATGGTGCCGGCAGCGTCGTTCATGATCGCGTTGATTTCTTCTGCGGTGGTATCGCGGCTGGCAATGAACTGGCAGTCCACCAAAGAAACATTATTCACCGGTACACGTACCGCCATGCCGTCCAGTTTGCCTTGCAGCTCCGGAAGGACCAGGCCTACCGCTGCGGCGGCGCCGGTCTTGGTGGGGATCATGTTGTCGGCGGCAGCGCGCGCACGGTAGATATCCTTGTGCACGGCGTCCTGGGTGTTCTGGTCGTTGGTGTAGGCGTGCACGGTGGTCATGAAGCCGCGCTCGATACCGATCGCATCGTTCAACACCTTGGCAACCGGTGCCAGGCAGTTGGTGGTGCAGGATGCGTTGGAAACCACTTTGTGTTCGGCGGTGAGCTTGTCGTCGTTCACACCGTAAACCACGGTCAGGTCCGCGTCTTTGGATGGAGCGGAAATCAGCACCGCTTTGGCGCCAGCCTGCATGTGCTGGGCGGCCGCCGCCTTGTCGGTGAACAGGCCGGTACACTCCAGTACCAGATCTACCTTCAGCTCCGCCCACGGCAGGTTGGCCGGATTGCGCTCCTGACAGACCTTGATGGTGTCACCACCGATAACCAGGTTTTCGCCGTCGACGGAAACTTCGGTATTGAAGCGACCGTGCACGGTGTCGAAGCGGGTCAGGTGCGCATTGGCTTCCACCGGCGCCAGATCATTGATGGCAACCAGCTGGATGCGGTCGTTGTAGCCGGACTCATAGATCGCGCGGGTTACGTTGCGGCCGATGCGTCCATATCCGTTGATAGCAATTCTGAGTTTCATATCGCTACACCCTCTGTGTCTTTAAGTTTATGAATTTTTGTCTTCCAGCGACGGGTGTACTCCCCCCCGCACGCTGCAGTACTCACTACGCAATAAAATCGCTTTTTGCCGAAACCTGATTTTGATTCAGCCCTTCAGCAGCGCGGCCTCTCTGGCCAGACGGGTAATTTCCGCCCAATTCTTTTCCGCCACCAGCTTCGACGAAGCCATCCAGGAACCACCCACACAAACCACATTGGAAAGCGACAGGTAATCCTTGGCATTGCCCGGGCTGACACCGCCGGTGGGGCAGAACTTCACCTGTGCGAGCGGGCCGCCGATGGACTTCAGCATCGGCACACCGCCGGCAGCCTCTGCCGGGAAAAACTTCTGGTAGTGGTAGCCGCGCTCCAGCAAGCGCATGACTTCCGACGGGTTGGCTGCCCCCGGCAGAAGCGGCACCTTCACGCCATCGGCGGCATCCAGCAGCGCTTCCGTAGCGCCCGGGCTCACCATGAAGGTCGCACCCGCATCCACAGAGCGGCGGATATCGGCGGCATTCAGCACAGTACCGGTGCCCACATGGGCATCCGGCAGGTGCTTGGCAATTTCCTCTACCGCGGCCAGTGCGGCTTCGGTGCGCAGGGTGACCTCCAGCACGTTAAGGCCACCTTCGACCAGCGCCTGTGCCAGCGGCAGTGCGTCGCTGACGTTGTCGATAACCAGTACCGGGACTACGCCAGCCTGTTCCAATACGGGTACGAGAGACTCTTGCATTGCGAATTCCTAAAACTCTGTATTTCCTAACTATTCACAGGCTCTTCAGCCAGTTCCCTTTAGGGCCGCCGGCGGCCGGAACATCAGGGAGCCCAATACACAGTGACCGGTTTCAGTCTCTGCTTGAGAATACTGCGCACCGGCATTTCACTCTCATCATCCCCTAGCAGTGCCTGGCGATAGACCTTGAGCTTTTCTTCTCCGGTGATCAGCAATTTGATTTCTTTCGCCTGCAAAATCGCGGCAAGCGTGAGCGTCATACGCTCGGTGTGCGGGCCGGTGACAGCACTCTGTTTGGCGGTGATGGCCTTGCACAATTTTTCAGACTTTGGATCCAGAGCTTCCCGGAGTCCCTCTGCGTAAGGAAAGAACGACGCGGTATGTCCATCGTTGCCCATGCCCAGTACACACACATCGAAGGGGCGCGGTAACTCCTGAAATGCACGCTCGCACTCCGCCTCACCCTCCGCCGGTGTGGCCGCTCCGTTTTTCATTCCCAGGCACGGTGCCTTGGCAGCTTCGTTCTGCAAAAGGCTGTTGGTGATAAACGCGAAATTACTGCCCGCTTCATCCTTTTCCACCCAGCGCTCGTCCACCAGTGCCACATTGACCTGCTGCCAGGGCAGCGGGCGGCGTGACAGCTCCCGGTAAACCGGCTCTGGCGAACTGCCACCGCTCACCAGAAACGTCGCCTGGCCGTTGGCCTTGATACCGGAGTGCAGCGCCGCGGCACATTCATTGGCAAGCGCCAGTGTGAGTCGCTCCCTGTCTGCAAAAAATTTTTCTTCGACCATGTCTTTGAGACCGTTTGTTACTCGTAACCGTTATCCACCGACGCCCGTTCAGGGGTTGAACCAGTGGTGCCCGTTTTCCGCCAGCAGGTGGTTGGAAGCCTGTGGCCCCCAGGTACCTGCGCGGTAGAGTTGCGGCTGGTTGCTGGTATCGCGCCAGTGATCGATGATCGGGTCGACCCAGGCCCAGGCAGCCGCCACTTCTTCGCGGTGAATAAACAGCGCGGAATTATTGGCTGCGGCATCCAGCATCAGGCGTTTGTAGGCGTCACTCTTGAAGCTGTCGTAGGTGTCGGACAGCGACAGGTTCAGCTCCACCGGTTGCAGCTCCATGGTGAGGCTGTCCATTTTCTTCGCCATCAACACCAGCTTGATGCTCTCTTCCGGCTGCAGACGAATCACCAAGCGGTTCGGAAGTACTTCGCCCGCTTCTGGCTGGTAAACACTGTGAGAAACCTTTTTGTACTGGATCACGATTTCCGCACAGCGTTTTTCCATGCGTTTGCCGGTGCGCAGATAAAACGGCACGCCGGTCCAGCGCCAGTTGTCGATATGCGCACGGATAGCGACAAACGTTTCGGTGGTACTGTTTGGCGCCTTCAACTCTTCCAGATAGCCCGGGACCAGCTCCTTGCCGAGGCCACCGGCCACGTACTGGCCGCGCACGATATTTTTGTCGACGTCCTTACCCACCAGCGGACGCAGCGCTTCCAGCACTTTGATTTTTTCCGAGCGGATATTGCGCGCGGACATGCTGTTGGGGGATTCCATCGCGATCAAACACAACAGCTGCAACAAGTGGTTCTGTACCATGTCGCGCAGCGCACCGGTGTCGTCGTAAAAACCCGCGCGGCCTTCCAGGCCCACGGTTTCCGCAATGCTGATCTGGATGTGGTCGATAGTTTTCGCGTCCCACAGACGTTCAAACAGCACGTTACTGAAGCGCAGCGCCAGCAGGTTCTGAACGGTTTCTTTACCCAGATAGTGGTCGATACGGAAAATACTTTCTTCCGGAAAATACTCGGCAATCTTGCTGTTGATTTCGTCGGAGGTCTTGGCGTTGTAGCCCAGGGGCTTTTCCACCACTACACGGGAGTTTTCGTGGATCAATCCCTTGATGGAGAGATTTTCGCAACACGGACCGAACACAGCCGGAGGAATCGCCAGATAAAACAGGCGCGTGCGTGAGGTATCGTTGCCGAGCAGATCAATCAGCAGATCCCACTGCTCGTCCGGCTTGGAAATATCCAGAGACACCGCGCGCAGCATAGGGCTGAATTCTTTCCAGCTTTTCTCGTTGTACTCGCCATCGCGCAGATGGGTTTTCAACGCCTGCTGGGCGGTTTTGATGTAGGAATCAGCATCTTCCTGGCGGCGCACCACCGGCAGAATACGCGTATCTTTGTTCAGGCCACCTTCGATGAAAGCGCGGTAAAGAGCCGGAATCAGTTTACGCAGCGACAAATCTCCGCCGCCACCAAACAGTACCATGTCAAATGAATTAGCCATTGCAATTGCTCTCAAACGGTAACGCGGGCCCAGGCTTTGATCCCTGCCCGCCGAATTCGGTTAAAAAAGAATGCTTGCACCGGTTTCCGCGCCGCTCGCGAGCTTGCGCATATTGGTGAACAGGTCGCGGCCCATACCGATGGCATTGCCGGACAAATCGCACTCCGCCAACGGTCGCGCCGCCAGCTCTTCATCACTTACGTGGACTTTGAGAACACCGGCATCCGCATCCAGTTCGATGAGGTCGCCATCCTGAATTTTCGCAATCACACCGCCCTCCAATGCTTCCGGAGACAGGTGGATCGCGGCCGGCACCTTGCCTGAGGCTCCGGACATGCGGCCATCAGTGACCAGTGCCACCTTGAAGCCGCGGTCCTGCAACACGCCGAGCGACGGTGTCAGCTTGTGCAGCTCCGGCATACCGTTGGCCTGGGGCCCCTGGAAGCGCACGACTGCAACAAAATCTTTTTCCAGTTCACCGGCCTTGAACGCAGCGAGCATGTCGTCCTGGCTGTTGAACACCACTGCCGGCGCAGTAACTTTCAGCTGCGGGGTTTTCAGCGCGGATACCTTGATCACGCTGTTGCCGACGTTGCCCTGCAGCAATTGCAGGCCACCGTGGCTGGAGAATGGATCGCTGGCTGGGCGGATAACGTCCGGATTGCCGGATTCCTCCGCCGTCGGGCGCCACACCACGCCGTCCTTGTCTTCATTGAGGAAGGGATCGTAGGTGTAGGGTTCAAGACCGGAATCGCCGAGCACCGTGCTCACATCACCGTGCAACAGACCGGCACCCAACAGTTCGCGGATCAGGAACTGCATTCCGCCGGCAGCGGCGAAATGGTTGATGTCGGCTGTGCCGTTCGGATACACGTGGCACAGCAGCGGCACGATCTCGGAAAGCTCCGCCATGTCCTGCCAGGTAATCTGAATACCCGCGGCGCGCGCCATCGCAATCAGGTGCATGGTGTGGTTGGTAGAGCCACCGGTCGCGTGCAGACCGACAATGCCGTTGACGAAGGCTTTTTCGGTAAGAATTTTCGCAATCGGGGTGTAGCTGCTGGGCTCTGTAATCTGCACCAGCTGTTTTACCGCCGCCTTGTTCAGGGCGTCGCGCAGTTCGGTACCCGGGTTGACAAAGGAGCTGCCCGGCAGCTGCAGGCCCATGATTTCCACCAGCATCTGGTTGCTGTTGGCCGTGCCGTAGAAAGTGCAGGTACCAGCGCTGTGATAGGAGGCGCTTTCGGCTTCCAGCAGTTCCTTGCGTCCGACTTTACCTTCCGCATACAGCTGGCGAACACGGACTTTTTCCGCGTTGGCGAGACCGGTTGGCATAGGGCCTGCAGGAACAAACATGGCGGGCAAGTGGCCGAACGACAGTGCTCCGATAACCAGCCCGGGCACGATTTTGTCGCAAATGCCCAGGTACATGCTGCCGTCGAACATATCGTGGGACAGGGAAATGGCCGTGGCCATGGCGATCACATCGCGGGAAAACAGGGACAACTCCATACCCGGCTGGCCCTGGGTGACGCCGTCACACATAGCGGGCACACCGCCGGCGACCTGGGCGGTCGCGCCATTGCGCAGGGCTTCCGCCTTGAGCATTTCCGGATAGACACCGTACGGCTGGTGCGCCGACAGCATGTCGTTGTAGGAATTGATGATGGCCAGGTTTGGTCCCTGGCCGGAAGCGATGAGGTTCTTGTCGTGATCGCTGGACGCCGCCATGGCGTGCGCCAGGTTGCCACAAGACAGCTTGTGCCGCGCGCGGCCCTTGCCCTGGGCGTGCTCAACCTGAGCCAGGTACCTCGCCCTTGTCTCTTCGCTGCGGCGGATGATCCTGTCGGTAACCGCCTGTAACTGACTGTTTACCACTGATTTGTTTGCCATTTGTCTAACTCTTCGTTTTTTATCAGCTCGCCATACGCCCCTGCTAAGACAGCAGAGAAGCCTGTTCTCCAGCAGGCTCAGCCGCCCTTACTTCAGGCAGCTCCGCGGACGTAACCGCGCCGTTTGTCCGGCGGTAGTATTCGATCAGTTGGACAGTGGAGCCGTCGTCTCCGGCCAACGCCCCGCAAGCCAGTTTTGGCTCCGAATTTGTTGCCCAGACCTTTACCCAGTTCCACTCCCCACTGATCAAAGGAATAAATTTGCAGAATCACACCCTGGGCGAAAACCTTGTGCTCGTAGAGTGTGACTAGCGCTCCCAGTGACCGGGGCTCAACTCCTTCAAGAGTATGGTGTTATCTGGCTTTCCACCCCTGTGTAGGTTAAACGGGGTAAGCCTTTTTATTTCTTCTTGCGACAGCCTCTTGGCTGCCAGTTCACCGCGCTGGTCATCGCCTCACCGGTGGTGAATGTCTTGGGTGAGACGATAAAAACTGTGGATCCGGCATCCAGGCCGGCCAGCACATCCGTGAGCTGGGCTCCATCCACATGGATACAAAATGCACTGCGACATCGCCCATCCACTGGGCACGCAGCGCTTCAATGGCAGTCCGTGGCCCGAGATGGGAGCCACCGGCGCCAAGATTGGCTACATCGGTGATCCATTTGCCACTGTAGCCACTCAGGTCGCCATTATGTAGTAAAACTACAAGCTCTTTCAAGCGCTCCAACTCGGCGTCTATCAACCCGGAGCCAGCCGTAGCCAGGCAGACACCGACTATTCCTGCCCGGCGCTTTTTAACACGCGCACTCGCAGCTGCCGCATCTGCGGCCAATTAGTCAGAAGCATGATGACAGCGCTATCAAACCAACCCCAACGACACATAAAATCCGAGTACAGCCAATCCGGTTTGTAGTTTTCTTCCAAAATCTGAGTGGAAGCCGCGACAGCAGGTTCCACAGCGGCGAAACAAGACCAACCACTGAAAACGTGCGGCAAAACGTCGCGAAGTTGCCAATAGGCGCCCCCGAGAGGTCGGTGACCACAAAGCCATCGTCCCACTGCCACTAACCGGGTAAACTGCCGGGCTGAATAAAACACGGATCAAATCCGGCATTTCCGGTGTTAGGAACTCCGATAAAGGAACACAGCCGATCATGAAGAGCACCATCAACGACGTGGCCGCGAGGGCCGGGGTGTCGATCAAGACCGTTTCCCGGGTCATCAACAACGAACCCTCCGTGCGGCCGGCAACGCGCAAGAAGGTGATGGACGCCGTGGAGGAGCTCCACTATCAGCCCAACCTGGCGGCGCGCAATCTGGCGGGCACCCGCAGCTACACCATTGCACTGATCTACGACAACCCCAACGCCTATTACGTGATCGACATGCAAAACGGCATTCTCGAGACCTGCAAGGCGCGGGGCTACGAACTGCTGATTCACCCTAGCGATTCCCGTTCGGACAAGGTCAACGACGAGCTGCGCGCGCTGGTGGAGCACTCGAAAGTAGCCGGCGTGGTGCTGACCCCGCCCTTTTCTGAAACCCAGTCAGTGATCGACGAAGTGAAAAAACTCGGGCTCGATTATGTGCGTATTGTCTCCAGTGGCGCCGCCGCAGGTGACGAGGAGAATTGCATCCAGGTGGATGACGCTGCGGCGTCCTACGACATCACCAGGCACCTGATCGAACACGGCCACCGGCGCATCGGCTTTCTGTGCGGTGGTGAAGAACACGTTTCCACCCACGGCCGCCTCGACGGTTATAAGAGCGCACTGCAGCAGGCGGGCATATCCATCGACCCGCAACTTATCATCCCCGGGGAATACTCCTTTGACTCCGGCGTCGAGGGCGCCAAGGCGCTGCTGAGCATTGATAACCCGCCCACCGCCATCTTCGCCAGTAACGATGAAATGGCCGCGGGCGCGCTGTTTGCCGCGCGCCTGATGCATATCGCGATTCCGGAACAGCTATCTATTGTCGGTTTTGAAGACAGCCCCTTCTCCCGTCAGACCTGGCCGAAACTTACCACCGCCCACCAGCCGAACAACGAAATTGCCCGTTGCGCGGCGGCTTTGGTGCTCAACAAGGCGCGCAGCAAAGGCGCCTCGGAATCGGCATCTGCCAACCGGGATGCGGGTATTACCAAGAAATTCGTGCCGGAACTGCTGGTGCGCGATTCAACCGGTAACGCGCCCATTTGATATTGGGCCGCCCTGAAACTGCAGACAAAAAAATGCCCTCACGTGGAGGGCAAAAAAGATGACGAGAACCAAAGAGAGAAACTTCTTAAAGAAGCTCAATCAACAAAATCCTTTTAAGCACAACTCCCTGAAAACAATCTAACCGACAGACTCAATACGGTTGGCCTATTTCCAACTGCGCATCTTGTGGCCTTTAAGAGCGTAAAACAGGATGAACAGGTAAGCGGGAATCGCAATGATGTAGGCCGCCTGACCGTCGCCGGTATCGGCAAAATGCCCGTACAAGGGCGGCAGGACGGCGCCGCCGGAAATCCCCATGATCAGCAGCGCTGCACCCTTGGAAGTGAACTTACCCAGCCCCTCCAACGCCAGCGGCCAGATCGCCGGCCAGCACATGGCGTTGGCAAAGCCCAGCAGTGCCACAAAGTAAACCGCGTTCGGAATTTCGGGCAGACCGAAGTGCGCCAGGGTCGCGGCCGACATGGCCGTGCTTTGGAGGGAACCGCTCATGACGGCGAAGGTAAACACAATGCCCAGCACTGCGGAGATCAATAGCGCGGTCTGTTGGCTGATGAAACGCGGAATGGCAATAGTGCCGTAGATGTAACCCAACACCATGAACACCATGGTGTATGAAGTCAGAACTGAAGCCACCGAGGTATCCAGGCCCGCCTGCTTACCCAACAGGCCGATGGCATCACCGGCGATGACTTCCACACCCACATAGAAAAACAGGGCGATGGAACCGAGCACCAGCTGCGGGAATTTCTTCAGGCCCAACATGGTTACAGCGGCGTCTTCCTGCCCTTCCACCGCTTCATCTTCAATGTCGGGCAGCGGCGCAAACATCATCGCTACGGCGAGTACGAAGCCGAGAATCGCCATGCCGATATATGGGGTTACCAGTTGCCCGGCGAGCTCGCCCAGCTTGACATCCTTGGCGGCGGGATCAAGCACGGCGAGTTCCGCATCAGATACGCCGCTGATGCCAGACATCACCAATGCAGCGAATACCAGCGGCGCAACAATACCCGCCCCCTTGTTCAGCAAACCCATGATGCAGATTCGCACCGCTGCGGTTTCCGCAGAGCCAAGCCTGACCACATAGGGATTGGACGCAGTCTGCAGAACGGTAAGACCGGAACCGACCACAAACTGGGCCAGCAGGAATATGCCGAACATACGACTGTAAGCGGCGGGAATAAAAATCAGCGCGCCGACAGCGACCAGCGCCAGACCGAGCGCCATGCCGACCTTGTAGCCAGTGCGCTCAATGATGGCCGCCATCGGCATCGCCATCACCGTGTAGGCAATATAAAACGCGGACGTTACCAGCATGGCCTGGAAGGCGCTGAGCTCACAGATAGTCTGCAAAAACGGGATCAGTGCGCCGTTCAGCCAGGTGACAAAGCCGAAAATAAAAAACAGCAGACCGATGATGGCCATCGGCAGAATGCTGCTGCGCGTTTCGCGCTGTGCTACGACTGCGGTATTCATGGTTTCACCTTTAATTATCGTTATTGAGCGTTGATCAAGTTCGTCATCGGGTTTTTATTACTTTGTAGGAGCCTGCTTGCAGGCGAACGGAGGTTTTATCGCAAGCAGCCATCCTTGGAGCAGTGTCCGGCCCGACCATCCATGGCCGGGCGCCCGTGAGAGCAGCGAGCAGTGCTCGCTCTACGCCCTCCCGGGCCCTGCAGGCAGGCTCCTACACAAAGCTCTATTCACTTACTGAAAAAACTTCTTTTCCACCGATCCAGGTTTTCTGCACCTGGAGCTTGTCATCGACAAGAATCATGTCGGCCGGCGCACCGACAACAATGCGCCCGGCATCGGTACCGAGAAACTCGGCCGGATACAGGCCCGCCATACGCAGCGCCTCGGTCAGTTCCACTCCACACCAGTCGCGGATATTGCGCACTGCGCCGATCATGTCCAGATGCGATCCGGCCAGCTCACCGGTGGTCGACGTCAGTTTATCGCCATCGCGAGTGACGATGCGCTCGAACAGCGGGAAGCTCATTTCATCACTGCCCACCAGGGACATGGCATCTGTCACCAGCACAATCTTGCCGCGGGGCTTGGCCTTCATTGCCAGGATCATGGCTTCCGGGCTCACATGGTGGCCGTCAGCGATCAATCCACACCAGCAACCGTCGCTGATCAGCGCGGTACCCACCATGCCGGGATCGCGCGAGTGCAGCGGCGACATGGCGTTGTAAAGATGTGTGAATCCGGTCGCACCCGCGGCCACCGCAGCGGCCGCAGTTTTGCCATCGGCATTGGAATGCCCGAGGCAGACCTTCACGCCGAGCGATGCCAGCTTGGCGATATCCTCGGGGGACACATTTTCTGGCGCCAGGGTGACCATTTTCAGGCCGAGATCATCCCGGGCATAAATCGCCAACTCTTCTTCGCTGAGCGGGCGGATAAACTTTTCCTCGTGAGTGCCTTTCTTCGGGGCGCTCAGATGCGGCCCCTCGAAATGCACACCCAACACACCGGGTACCCCTTCCGTCAGAGCGGCACTGACCGCATCCGCGGCTTTCTGCATGACATCCACCTGATCGGTGATCAGGGTGGGCATAAAACCGGTCGTGCCAAAGCGAGCGTGAGCCGCCGACATCTTGCACAGCGCATTCACACTGGTGTCGTTGTTGAACAACGCCCCACCGCCGCCGTTCACCTGAATGTCGATCAGGCCCGGAGCAAGCAGCCCCTCAAGACGTACAGCACCCGCCGCCGGCGCGCCGCCGACAGAGAGCACCTTGCCATCCTCGACCGTTAGCGCGACCTCGCGGTGCAGCTGCTCGCCGTCGAATAACTGTTGTGCAATAAATGCCTGTGCCACTTGCCCGCTCCCGGATTCCGTCAACGTCAAATCAGATGGTCTGGGTGACTTTTTTCAGACCTGCGGGCTCATCGGGATTGATGCCGCGGCTGACAGCCACATGAGCGACGTCAAGGTAGAAACGCTGCAGCAGTGCCAACGGCGCTACGCGCGGGTGCACGCCCTTGCTCGGCACGTGCAGATTGATCAGGGTGCCGCCGCGACGGATGATATCGGCGATCTGCTCGTTGTGTGTCTTAAAGGACTCATCTTCGATGGGCACATTCACCACGGTGAGTTTCTGCTCGACGAGGGTGACCGGACCGTGCAGGAATTCCGCGCTGGAGAAGGACTCCGCGTGGATGTTGCACACTTCTTTCAGCTTCAGCGCCAGCTCGCGGGTAATGCCGTAACCGGGGCCGCGCCCCAACACCACCAGGTTTTTCACCGCCGCCAGGTCTTCCGGGCGCAGTTGTATATCGGATTCGATGGCTTCCGTGAGCGCCTTCGGCAGCATTTCGACACCGGCTTTCAGTTCCGCATCCTGGGTCCAGTTGGCCACCAGCTGCAGCACAGCAGAGAGTGTGCACAAGTAGCTTTTGGTGGCGGCAACCGCCAATTCCGGACCCGCTTTCAGCGGCACAACCTGATCGACGATGTCTTTGATCGGCGCGGTTTCATCATTCACCAGAGCAATGGTGTAGGCGCCGGCGTCTTTCGCCATCTGCGCCTGAGCGAGAATGTCGGGACTGCGGCCAGACTGGGAAATCACGATGACCAGCGCGTCTTCGAGTTTCAGTTTTTTGCCGTACACACTGGAAACGGAGGGCGCGGCGGCGAAGGTCGGCGTGCCGGTCTCAATTTCAATCAGGTATTTCGCGAATACACCGGCGTGATCGGAGGAGCCGCGGCCCACAATCATCACAAAGCGCGGCGGCTTGTTGCGCAGACGCTCACCCAGTTCCGCCATGATCGGCGCATTGTTCTGCAATTGCTCGGCAATCCGGTCCGGGGCCTCGCGGGCCTCGGTTTCCATTACTGTCATCGCCATAGATGCACCTGCCTTGTTGGCTTCAGTGGAGTTCACTGCGCTCATAAATCCTGTCCGTAATTCCGTGTCGTTATTTGTCGTGTGACAACTTGTGAGTTCTAGTTAAAGCACCCGCTTATCCAAAGAGCGGCGCCTTTTCACCGCAGCGATTTCATCCAAAAAGCGCTTTGGCATCTCCCTCTTCCGCTTTCGACTTGCCGTCACCCAGCGCCGCGAGAGAATGCTGGGCGAAGTAAACGCAGCCCAGCTCAGGCGGATCCAGGGGATCGGACACCCGCTCCGCCACATGGGGTTTAAGCCAGGGCTTGAGGCGCGGCGCGAGACCACCAATCATGGCGAGTCGCGGCGGTTTGCTCTCCATCAACTTGTCAGCAAGATCGCTGATGTAGGCGGCGCCATCGCGCATGATGGATGCGGCAATCGGGCAGTTCGCTTCCGCACACACCACCACCGGAACCGCCAGCTTGGCATACTGACTGGACGGTTTTCCCGCCATCATTTCAATCACGTCGTAGGGATCGCTGGTCCCGAGTACCCGCTGCAGCTCCTGCTTCAGCATCGAGTCCTGTGCCAGGCCCTCCATCGCCATCAGCAGATATTTGACCGCTTCCATCCCCAGCCAGGCACCGCTGCCCTTATCGCCGTGGGGAAAGCCGTGGCCACCGACAATCTCGCTGCGACCGTTAACCCAGGAATAACCTACGGAGCCAGTGCCAGCGATAATGACTGCGCCGTCGCCGCCGCGATGGGCGCCGAGACACGCGGAGTGCTGATCGGTGGTCAGGAACATTTGTTTGAAGGGATGTGCCCAAGCGCTCATCTCATTGTAGAGACGGGGCATGTTGACGCCGGCCAGGCCGACACCGGCCACCAACTCCCCCAGCGTTTCCGGCGGCAGGCCGGCATCCGCCACGGCCAGTGCGGCAGAGCGCACAATGGAATCAATGGTCTGTGCATAACCATGAAGGGGGTTGGCGGGCCCGGAGACTCCGGTACCCAACAGGCGATTGTCGGCATCAAATACGGATGCGCGGCATTTACTGCCGCCGCCATCCACGCCAACGTAGAGAATTTCCCTGCTATCTCTTAAAGCAACCATCGAATCCGGCCCCTAAGATTTCTATTGTTATTTGTCCCACCGGATTTCCCCATCGCAATTCCTGCGCCCCAGAAGACCCGGCGCGGCGCACATACGGCGCCTGTGCCAATATGGAAGAAATACTACAAGACAAATGACAGCGTTGTCATGCTGTTTTTCAAAAAAACCGCAAGACTTCTCCAAGAATAGGTCGATTCTTTGCTCCAGGTGGCGAAAAAACCGACAACTGTAAGTAATACAAGGTCCCAACGGTTAACAGACACCATACCCCGTTGCGGCATCTACACCGCCTACAGAAGCTTTTGAGTGTCGTCAGCGTATCCGGTTCAAACTTATTGCAATAACTTCGTCACAGTTTTCTGCGATAAAGCGCGCGCCGCGGTAGCGACGGACAGCCGGCCCGCCCTGGCCGGCGGGAAAACGATGATAAATACAGGGGGAACAATGAGTATCCGCAGTAACTCGATACTTGGTCTTTTTTCCGCATTGCTGCTGCTGGGCAATCCGGCCCACGCCGATAATGGCACTGCAAATACCCTGTTCCGGCTCACGGGCTCGAATACCATCGGTGCGGATCTGGCGCCGGCACTGGTGAAAGACTACCTTGAGCACGTGGGTGCGAGCGGCATACACCAGCGCAGTGAAGGAGAGAAGCACTGGATCAGTGCCCGCCTTAAAAACGAAGAGGTTGTCATCCCGATCATCGCCCTGGGCTCCAGCACTGGCTTCAAGGCCCTCGACTCCGGTAGCGCGGACATCGCGATGGCGTCCCGCAGAATCAAAGCGGCCGAAGTCAACGCCCTCGCCCGCGTTGGCGACATGACCAGCCCCCAGGCGGAACATGTCATCGGTCTCGACGCACTGGTGATCACCGTGCACAAGGACAACCCCGTAACCCAGCTCGACGTGACGCAGCTGGCCGACATATACAACGGCAAGATCCGTAACTGGGCCCAACTCGGTGGCCCAGACCTGCCCATCCGCCCGCTCCACCGGGATTTGCAATCCGGTACCCGCGCCACATTCGATGAAGAGGTATTCGGCGGCAGCCGCACCGCAGCGCCATTCATCCATGAGGTATCCGGCAACCACGAAACCCGCGCGCTGATCGAGCGCGACCGCGCCGCCATCGGCTACCTGCCCTTCGCCGATGCCGACGGTCTACATAAAGTCGCGATCAAGTCCGGCGAACTCGCCGCTGTGGTGCCGGATCGCGGCATCATCGCCACCGAGGATTTTCCCCTCACTCGTCGCCTGTATCTCTATCGCAGTCCCGGTAGTCTCCATCCACACGTAAACGCCTTTCTGCGTTTTGTTGAATCCCACCACGGCCAACAGATCGTCGCCGACACCGGGTTCATCAATCTCACACCGGTGGCCATCAAACTGTCGCCCTATGCCAATGCCCCGGAAAATTACCGCAACTTAATGACTAGCGGTTCGCGCCTCAGTATCTCTTTCCGCTTTGCCGACGGTAGCGCCGAGCTCGACAATCGAGCCCTGCGGGATCTGCACCGGCTGCAGGATTTCATGGCCCGCGAAGAAAACCGTCACCTAAATCTGACACTGGTGGGCTTTTCCGATCGCATGACCAACGCCAATATCTCCGACCTGATATCCCGCTTCCGTGCCCTCAAGGTGCAGGGAGCTCTACTGCGGGATCACCAGATGGGCGACAGTCAGATCATGTCGGTAGGCGCCTTCGCGCCACTAACCGCCAACAGCGAGCAGGGACCGGTAAAGAACAGCCGGGTGGAAGTCTGGATTAACTGATGCCTCTGCGGTAAGCAACTATATTTACCGCCATGACCACCGCGAAATTCCATCCCTGGGTTACCCGTGCAACCGCGCTGCTGCTGGCGCTCACCCTGTTATTGGCGGGCGGTTGCTCCAGTGTCCGTCTCGTCTACGGGCACCTCGACTGGTGGATGGACCGCACACTCAATAAATATCTGGACCTCAAGGGCCCCCAGAAAAATCTGCTCTCCCAGCGGGTGGACGAATTCCACCGCTGGCATCGCCAGACCCAATTGCCCCGCTACGCCGACTACCTGGAGCAGCTCAGCGCGGAAGTGGACTCCCCGGACATCAGTCCCGCGCGACTGATCGAAATCGAAAACCAGGCGGAGGCGTTCTGGAACAGCTCCATCAGTATGCTAAGCGACCTGCTGTTGCCGGTGCTGCTCCAGCTGGACGCTACACAAATCAATACCCTCGCGGAAAACGCCCGTGAAGAGCGGGAAAAGTCGCTGAAAAAATGGCAAAAGGAGCGCAACAAGCGGGAAAAGGAATTCCGCAAACAAGCGGAGCGCTGGCTCGGCGACCTGACACCGCAGCAGGACGCCATGGTTGAGCGCGAGCTGGCCAGCACCACCTTCGACCCCAAGCTTCGCAATGCCCAGCGCGAACGCTGGACCAATGCCTTTATCCGCACCCTGAAAGACAAGCCGACGGGCTACGAAAAGACCCTGCGGGATCTTCTGACCAACCCGCAGTCACTGTGGTCGGAGGACTATCGCCAGATGCAGGAGCAACTGCGCGTCCAGGCGCGGAATCTCGGCAGCGAAATTCTGCAAAGTTCCACAGCGGAGCAACGTCAGCACCTGAAATCCACCCTGCAGGAGTACGCCACCGACTTCCGCCTCCTGGCAGCACAGAAGCCCTAGACGGCGGGCAGACACACAGACTCTCCGGCCGATCCCAGTCGGTTTCAGTTGCAACAAATTTTCCGCCGAAAACACCTGTATTTATCGGGTTTTCCCGCAAAAAATTGCCAGAAAACATGACGCACTCCGCCCGCTGCTGATAAGCTCCCCTCCGCAATTTCAACCGCCAACTACCTGTCATTGAGGAGAGGAATTTCCGTGCGTATCGAGACCGCCCAACGCGAGCAGCTGCAACAGTGGGAAAAAGAGCTGGAGCAGCAATACCAGCGTATTTGCCAGCACAACCTGAGCCTGGACCTGACCCGCGGTAAACCGGCGGCGGATCAACTGGCACTGTCCGACAGCCTGGATGGCATCCTGAATGGCGATTACCGCGCGCCCGACGGCACCGACACCCGCAACTACGGCGGCCTCGAAGGTATCGCCGCGGCGCGCGAACTGGGCGCGGATATCCTGCAGGTACCTTTTGAAGAAGTGCTCGCTGGCGGCAGCAGCTCGCTGACCCTGATGTACCACGCGGTACTCACCGGCTACCTGTTCGGCTTCGCCGGCAACCAGCCATGGAAAGACCTGAAGGCGCCGAAATTCCTGTGCCCGGTGCCGGGCTACGACCGCCACTTCGCCATCTGCGAGCAGCTCGGCATCGCCCTGGAAACCGTACCCATGACCGCCACTGGCCCGGACATGGATGCCGTGGAGCAAAAAATCCGCGAAGACCAGGACATCATCGGCATGTGGTGCGTGCCGAAGTTTTCCAACCCCACCGGTGTCACCTACGATGCCGACACCGTGGACCGACTGGCGCAGCTGGCCAAGATTGCCAACCCCGGCTTCCGCATTTTCTGGGACAACGCCTACGCGATTCACGACCTGGACCACCAGGTGAAACTGCCGAATATCCGCGAAGCCGCGCTGGGTAACGACACCGCCGACTCCGTGCTGCAGTTCGCCTCCACTTCCAAAGTGACCCACGCCGGTTCCGGTGTCGCCTTCGTGAGTGCGAGCCCCGCCAACCTGGCGTCACTGAAAAAGCAGATGTCTGCGATGACCATTGGTCCGGACAAGGTGAACCAGTTGCGCCACGCGCGCCTGTTCCCGGAGCTGACCCAGTTGAAGGAACACATGCAGAAGCACGCAGAAATCCTGCGCCCGAAATTTGCCTGCGTGCTTGAGCACCTCGAAAAGAATTTCGCCGATACCGACATGGGCGAGTGGGAAAAACCGCAGGGTGGCTATTTCGTTTCCTTCAACACCCGCCCCGGTTGCGCCCAGGAAGTGATCCGTCTGTCCGCGGAGGCCGGGGTGAAACTCACCCCCGCCGGTGCCACCTTCCCCTACGGCAAGGACCCGGAAAACAGTAACATCCGCATCGCCCCCAGCTTCCCGCCACTGGAAGAGCTGGACACCGCCATGTCTGTGTTCGTGCTGTGCGTGAAACTCGCCACTGTGCGCAAGGCGCTGGAAGCGGCCTGATTTATTCGCCGCGCCAGAAACAAAAAAACCGGCTAACTGCCGGTTTTTTTGCGCTCGATCAGCGCGCTTTGTAGGAGCCTGCTTGCAGGGCCCGGGAGAGTGCAGAGCGAGCACTGCTCGCTGCTCTCACGGGCGCCCGGCCAAGGATGGCCGGGCCGGACACTGTATCCAAGGATGGCTGCTTGCGTTAAAGCTCCCATTCGCCTGCAAGCAGGCTCCTACAGGGAAAGCGTCAGCCAGGAAATTCTCAGACCTCGTTGCGCCGCGTCTGCCAGGTGATCGGCCGCGCGTACTGCGCCACTTTGTCTTCCACCCCCAGCAGCATCGCAAACAGCGCCATCCGCACCAGCAGGCCGTTGTCGGTCTGGCGGAAGATCGCGAGGCTCGGGTGCTCGTTCAGGTCCGAATCCAGCTCATTGGCCTCGGCGCGGGAATCCCGCGGCAGCGGGTGCATGATGACCGTGTTAGGCTCCGCATGGCGGGTGAAAATATCCCGATTCAGGCGGAAACGACCGCGATAGCGGTCGGCCTCGGCCTGGGATGCGAAGCGCTCTTCCTGAATGCGGGTGGAGTAGACGATATCCACATTTTTTATCGACGGTTCCAGCTGATCGGTAATCGTCACCTGGTGCCCCCACTCGCGCAGCTTCTCCACCACCGCCTGCGGCATCGCCAGTTCCCCCGGCGACACCAGTACCAGCTGCACTTTTTCAAACAGGCACAGCAGCTTGCACAGGGAGTGCACCGTGCGGCCGTGTTTCAGGTCGCCGATCATGGCGATGCGGAAGTTATCCAGCGAGCGGCCCTTGCCTTCCAGCTCCTTGCGGATGGTGTACAGGTCAAGCAACGCCTGGGTCGGATGCTCGTTGGCTCCGTCGCCGCCGTTCACCACCGGTACCCGGCTCGCCGCGGCGAATTCGGCCACGGAACCGGACTGCGGGTGGCGCATGCAGATCACATCGGAGTAGCCGGAAAGCACCCGCGCGGTGTCATACAGGGATTCACCCTTGGCCAGGGAACTCGCGGAAACGCCCACCGTCTCGCGCACAGTGCCGCCGAGCAGGTTGAAGGCACAGCCGAAGCTTACCCGGGTGCGGGTGCTGGGCTCGAAAAACATATTGCCGAGGATCGCACCCTCGAGAACCCGGGTGACTTTTTCCCGGCGGGCGTAGGGAACCATGGTGTCTGCCACGGCAAAGATGCGGTCGATGTCGCCGCGTTCAAACTGGCTTACCGAAAGGATGTTGGCGCCGATAAAGTCCATTGTTTCTCCACTGTGTGTGCCAAGAGGCTGCGCCGGGATCGCCGGCGGCTTTATCGGGCGCGTATTCTACGCGCGCGCAGGGCCACCGAACAGAGACTCCCTTTCAATTCCGCGGTGGAGTTCTGCTCGAAACGGGATCCCGGCCTGCGCCGGGATGACGAGTGATAGGGAAAAATTTCTAGCCCTGTCATTCCCGCACAGGCGGGAATCCAGTCCACGGGCTCAGCCAAGCAAGGCATCACCCCAGGCTTCCAGCTGATCCAGCAGGTCGCTGCGCTCCGGGAAGGACTCGCGCAGTTCCGCAATTTCCTCGAAATACGCCTCCATGGTAATACTCGCCCCGAACGCCGGATCCGTCAGGCGCTGGTAGCGCCACTCCTCCCAGCGCTCCTGCTCGTCCTCACTCAGGGTCTCGGGGAAGTTGCGCGCGCGCAGGCGAAAGAGTAGTTCCGGCAGACGCGGATCGGAAAACGGAAACGACTCCGCCAGCGCTTCCGGACCGCGGGTCGCCAGTGCGGCGTGCACCTGGCGGCAGAGGTCGCGGTCGGCGTCGTTCATAAAACCGTCGTACAGCCGGGCTTCCACGTCCTTTGCTGGAAACTCGCCGTCGAGAAACACCTTGTGCAGTTTCTCCGTCAAGTCGAGGGCCTGCAGCGTCTGCCAGTTGGCCTCACAGGCGGACTTGTCGATGCCGAGTTCCGCCGCACGCTGGTCCGACAGCATATTCGCCGGCGCCAATACCGGGCAGCGGTTCATGTGGATCAGTTTCAGCCCTACCGGCAGTTCGCCCTCGTTGAGCTTGTCGCGGGCAGTGTAGAGGCGCTCGCGCAGGGCGTCGGCATCGAGTTGCAGAATCGGCTCGGGGTCCATGGCGAGGTTTACACAGATCACCGCGTTGCGGTTGACCGGGTGCATGGCGAGCGGCAACACGTAAGTGAGATGCCCCTGACTCGCCGGCACCTTGCCGGACACGTGCAGCAGCGGCTTGCGCGCACGCGGGTCCAGCAGTTTCGCCACTTCCTGCTTGCGGCGCAGCTTGTAGACGTAGTCATAGAGCTTCGGCTGCTTCTCCCGGATCAGGCGCGCCATATCGATGGTGGCGCGCACATCAGACAGCGCATCGTGGGCGCCTTCGTGGCTGATGCCGTTGGCGGCGGTGAGCTCTTCCAGGCGGAACGACGGTACCCTTTTTCCGTCCACCGGCGCCTTTTCCGGCCACACGATGCCCTCTGGACGCAGCGCGTAGGTAAGGCGGACCATATCGATAATGTCCCAGCGGCTGTTGCCGGAGCGCCATTCGCGCTCGTAGGGGTCCAGCAGATTACGGTAGAGGGTGTGGCGGGTGACCTCATCGTCAAAGCGCAGGCTGTTGTAGCCCACACCACAGGTTCCGGGTGCACCGAGTTCATCGAGGATGCGCTGGATAAAGTCGATCTCCGGCAATCCCTCAGCCAGCGCCTTCTGTGGCGCAAGCCCGGTCACCAGCGCCGCCATCGGCTGCGGCAGGCAGTCGCTCGCCGGCTTCGCGTAGATCATCAGGGGCTCGCCGACGATATTGAGATCTTCGTCAGTGCGGATACCAGCAAACTGGGAGGGCTTGTCTGCACCGGGGTTGGTGCCCCAAGTTTCGTAGTCGTGCCAGTAAAGTGTGGTAGCCATAGATCAACGCCCGTCTGTCCAATTCGAGAAAACCGTCATATTAACGCAAATGGCGCAATTGCTGTCTGGACAGTCCCTCGCAGCGGCAGCAAGCTTCGATCGCTGGAAAGTGAGAACTTCAAAAAGGAGACCCCATGGCCGTAAAACCCATCCCCGAAGGCATGAACACCGTCACCCCCTACCTGTGCGTGAAAGGTGCTGCCGCCGCCACCGACTTTTATTGTCCTGACACTCCCCCTGCGAGAAGCCATAGCGGGGCGATCCCGGATTAACCAAGTCGCGCCCCAATTCCCCGCTTGTGGACGCCCATCAGGCGGTGCCGGTTACCAGCTCCATCTGCCCGAACGGCGTTTGCAGACTAAACGACTGCACATTGTGAAAGCCGGCCTCTGCCGCCGCGGCGCGAACACGACCCCGGGCAACAGACAGGGGGCCGGATTTCAATTCCGCATGCAATCGTCCCAATATGTGAAACTCGGGTTCGGTGCGGTCGTCGTTGAGTTCTTCGTGAAAACTGATCAACATCCCCCCCGGTCGCAGCGCCCGCCGCATCCGCCCCATGACCGACGTCAAATCGCGGGCGTAGTAAAAAACCATGGAAGCCCAGATCAGGTCATAACCTGTCCCCAGGTCATCACAGTTCATGTCTCCCCCACGCAGCTGTATCCGAGTCTTGTCGGTAACCCGCGACCCGAGACTGGCCACTACCCCGGGCAGGTCGAATATCACGGTGTCGATATCCGGCCGGGCGGCACAGATATCCAGCGCCAGGCTCTCCGACCCGGCCCCCAGATCAAGCATCTTTTTGACACCCGGCCAGCAGGGCAACCCGCTTAAGATATCCATCACAATCGGGTTCCTCACCGAGCGGTGAAAGGAACGCAGACCGCCCACTGCCCGGGACCAATATTCCGGCCGGACCATTTCCGGCCCAGTCTGTACCTGCTGTTTATCGCGAAGGAGCGCGATGATGTTGTCGGCACTCACGTGCCGGACCTCGCCCAGATAACTCAGCAAGTTGGACATGGAAATGTCGGAAGTGGATGTGAGCAGCGGCGCAAAACCGCCGTCGACACAATAGCTGTCCTCGTGTTTACCGACTACGCCGAGCGACACCAGCGCATTGAGCAGCAGCTCGGTTCCCTCGCCGTCGAGCCCATATTGCTGCGCAAGCTCGCCAGCGGCACGTGGCAGCGTAAGGTCATCAAAAATACCCAGTTCCAGTGCAACAGCCAGCACTTCCCAGCGCAGCGGAGCGGTCAACAAATCGAAGAGGCGATACTGGGCGTCGCTGCCATAACGGGCAGCCGGGGAAATAGCGGTAGGCATGGCGGGCTATATCCTGTATCCGATGGTAAAAGCGAGCGTGCGCGGTCTGCTGTCTTCCACCAGCACACCGGCCGCCGTCCGTAACGCGCGGCTGTAAATAACCTCATCGAAAAGATTGCCAATAGAGACCACACCGTGGATATCCCCGAGGGCATAGCGCAGCCGGAGATTTACCGCGGTGTATTCCGGCTGTTCCAGGGTGTTCTGTCGATCGAAATAAAAACCACTGGAATGATGCGCGGATATTTCCGCCGCCCACGCGGCGGAATAGCGGTAATCCAGCAGCAGAGACGAAGTGTGTTCCGGTGTATAGGTCATACGACCACCGTCGAGTTCCGAGTGCTGGTAACCGACGTTCGCCTGCAGTGTCAGGTGATCGCTCAGCGGCGCGTTCAGGCTGTACTCGAGGCCGCGTATATCCGCCACACCGGTATTGGAGATCGTCTGCAAAGCTCCGGGCAGAAAATCCACCAGTTGTTTATTCCGAAAGCGGGTGTAAAACAGGGCAATCGAATGATCCGCTCGCCCGCCCCACAGGGTGCCGTGGTAGCCAGCCTCCGCGCTGTGATTTTTTTCCGGGCCATAGGAAAAAGTTTCCGGACTGCTAGCGGCGGCGTAATTGTAGCCACCGGGCAAATAACCACGGTAATAACTCGCGTAGACGGATTCCTTCTCGCTCCAGCTATACGCTGCAGAGAGGCCGGGCAAAGTCGCGGTGTGCATCTCGTCCATGCTGTAACCGCCGTCGACGCCATTAAAAAGTCCCGTGAGCTGCTGCCTGCCCGACTGGCGGTTGCGCTCGATGCGCACTCCTACACCCAGCTCCAGCGAGTCGAGCGGGAAAAAATCCACGCGCGCCAACGCCGCTGCATTTTCGTTTTCCAGCGAAGTTTGTCGCCGCAACCGCTGGAGACCTATCGTCATATCCACGTCGGTATCCTCCCGGGATAGATAGGCGCCCAGCGACCACGCCCACGCGGAATCCTCCCTGTCGGACATCAGCTGGAATTCCTGCGACACCATCCGGTCCTCAAGAGAAGACAGCGTCGGGGGTGTGTTCATCGGCCCGGCATCCAGGTCCATGACAAAATCCTGCCGATAACCGGTGACACCAGTGGTCGATGCCAGTTGCAGCCCGCCGATGTCGCGCTCCAGCCGCAGGGAGTGAACGGTTTTTTTCTGTTCATCGCGGGTTTTGGTGTTGTAGTTAACCGAAAAGCGCTCCGTCGCCAAAGGGCCTTCCAGATAGCGCATAGTGGCGCGACCGCGCTCCCATTGTTCCCAGTGGCTGTCCACACGGATATCGGTCTGACTGTCGGTGCGGTAGGACCAGGCCACATGGGCTGTGTCCCGTTCCGCGCGCCACTGGGGTTTGCGCGCGGCCATTAGATTGTCGAACGGTGGATTGCCGTCTTCGTGCCGGAGTGCGACGGCCAGCGCCATGGGTTCCGACACGGGACCACCGGCGGAGACCTGCAGTGCCCGCGACGGTTCCCGGCCTGCCGCCCCCTCGCGCCACAGGTGAGAATACCCTGTGCCGGCGGCAAGAGCGTCGCTGGGGAGACGCGATTCGATCCGGATACTTCCCGCCGGCGCATTGCCACTGCGCTGGTTTTGTGCAGCGCCTTTTTCCACTTGTATCGTTTCCACATTCAAGCGGTAGGGCGCCTGAGTGACGCCGAGAGGCAGGGAAACCCCATCGAGTACATAGCCCACCGGGTCCCGCAGTCCCGTATCGATCGACGACATACCGCGTATCACCAACCGGGTTTTCACCGAGGACTCTTCGACCGCCACATTGGCTGCGCGCGCTTCCAGCGCGCCGAGACTGCCCCCGGCAAGCTGTGCCGGATGCAGCGCGACAACGCCGCGTGTCCGTTGCGCCTGTACCGCCTCCGTCTCTGCACGGGCCGAAACTTCCACCTGTTCCAGAGCGCCGCGATCATCTTCCTGCGCGAGCGCCACACCAGCGCCTGGAAACTGAATGATGACCACAAGCCACGCGCAGAGTCGCCGTACTTTCATAGTGTCTTCCTGAAATTTCACACGGTGGACGATGATAGGAAGTCGGCACCCTGGAACCTACAAGCTGAAGAACGCTGCACTTTCACCTCAAGAGCGCTATGTACAGCTTTTTTGATGGGCGTTCGCAAAATGACAATTGAGCGCGCAACGCTTGATAGCGCCAAAGAAATAAAGCCGGTTTGATGGCGAAAATTCTGGCGAAGGAAGGCGACACCATGAAAATACCCCCCCTCGTTGAGGCCAATGCAGAGTTGAGCAAGCGGGAACTCGAACGCTACAGCCGACATCTGCTACTCCCCGATATCGGTTTACAGGGGCAGAAACGCCTCAAGAACAGTCGCGTGCTGGTGATCGGCGCCGGTGGGCTAGGTTCCCCGACACTGCTCTATCTGGCTGCCGCCGGTGTCGGCACACTCGGCATTGTGGAATTTGACCGGGTGGATGTTTCCAATTTGCAGCGCCAGGTGATTCACGGCGAGTCCGACGTCGGCCGCAAAAAATCGGAAAGTGCGCGGGATAAGATTAGCGAGATCAATCCGTTTGTTAACGTCGAGATCCACAATCAGCGTCTCGAAGCGGACAATGCTGAAAGCATTATTTCCCGCTATGACCTGGTGGTTGACGGCACTGATAATTTCGCCACGCGCTATCTGGTCAACGACGCGTGTGTCCTGGCGGAAAAGCCCTACGTATGGGGCTCCATATTTCGCTTTGAGGGCCAGGCATCCGTGTTCTGGGAAAAAGCCCCGGGGGGCCTCGGCCTCAACTATCGCGACCTGTACCCGGAACCGCCGCCGCCCGAACACGCGCCATCCTGCTCCGAAGGCGGTGTGTTGGGCATCCTGTGCGCCTCAATCGGTTCCATTATGGCGACCGAAGCCATCAAACTTCTCACCGGTATCGGCACGCCGCTGCTGGGTCGGCTGATGGTGTATGACGCGCTGGATATGAGCTACCGCACACTCCCTATCCGCCGCAATCCGGAACGCCAAACCATTACCCAACTGGAAGATTATGAATTCTTCTGTGGACTCCGTCGCGAGCCGGAAGCTGCGCCGGAGGTGCCCGGCATCAGCGTGCAAGCGTTTAAGCAACTGCGCCACGAAGGACATCCGCACCTTCTGGTGGATGTGCGCGAACAGCGCGAACGGGAAATCTGCCAAATCGACGGTTCAGTGTCGATTCCTCTGGGGGAGCTGCTCGCCGGACGCGGTCTCGAACGGCTCGACAAGGAAATTCCGCTAATACTGCACTGCAAGGCGGGAGGGCGTTCACGCCAGGCTCTGCTCGCACTGCAGGAAAAGGGGTTTACCAAACTGCACAACCTGGAGGGTGGCATCCTGTCCTGGATACGGGAAGTCGATTCCGAGCTAGCCGCTTACTGATCTTGCTTACATTTAGGACACCGTTTAGGACACCATTATGTTGAAGATTCAGGAATCCCATGTTCAGGCCATCCTCGAACACGCATATCGCGAGCACCCGCTGGAAGCCTGCGGCATCATCGCCACCGGTCGCGACGGCAGCCAACACCGCCTGATTCATATGGACAACGCCGCGCGCTCGGAAACCTTCTTCCAGTTCGATCCCCGGCAGCAGCTCCGCGTCTGGCAGGAAATGGAAGACCGCGAGGAAACCCCGCTGGTGTTTTACCACTCCCACACACACAGCAGGGCATTCCCCAGCCGCGAAGATATCCAGCATGCGTGGGACCCCCAGGTCCACTACCTGCTGGTATCCACAGACAGCCAGAGCCGCGGTGAACTTCGCAGTTACCGCATCATCGACGGGCGCGTCAGTGAGGAAGCCACTCGCGTCCTTCGCGGAACCTGAACAACGCAGCCGTTGCGAACACGTGTTTATCCCAGCCCTTATTGCAACGCACACTGAAAAAAGGAAATAAGCATGACCATTAAAGTCAAAATCCCGACACTTCTGCGCGCGCTTACCGGAGACCAGAAAGAAGTGGAAACAACCGGGGGAACCATCGGGGAGATTATTGAAAGCCTGGAGCAACAATACCCCGGGATCAGGGAGCGTCTGATGAGTGGCGATGAGGTTCACAAATTCATGAATATTTACGTCAATGAGGATGACATCCGTTTTCGGGAGAGGCTTGCCACCGCTGTCTCCCCCAGTGACACCATCACTATTCTGCCGGCCGTTGCCGGCGGTTGAGCGCAGCGCGGGGCTGAAATGCCCCGCCACTTCCCTTCTCCGTCACCTCCCGCTCCCCGTTTTCCCGCGTCCCGTTTTCCCGCTTCCCAATACGCCGACATCGCTATACCACGGGCATCCAGCCAAGCGCCCGCATTTTCCTTCTCTATCGGCCACAGAGGAAGGCTCATCAAATGACATTTTTTCGTTGGGGAAATGACAGCAGGGGAGCGTCTTCCCAGCGTATTTTCACTGGCACAGATTCAACCGGTCTCAGCCATCGTGGATATCAATAATTTTTTCTCCAACTGCGCAATCGTCGGCAATTTCCAGCACGCCTCACCCGCATTGCAGCCGGTGGTCAAGGCGCTGCTCTTCCAATGTCGGGCACTGGGTATCCAGGTGGAAAATCACTCCCTGATGGATGCCGGCACCAACCTGCCCCTTACCTTTATCACACCGGATTTTGAATCGGTCGAATGCCGTTTTAGCTTCTGGTCCGATTCGGAACAGCGCGCCGGTTGTGAAGCTACCCTGCAGGCGGCCACCGGACTGATGTCGGTGCACGGCCGGGCAACAGGTAGGGCGCAGCCGATTCCACTGCCCTACCTGTCTACCGTCTCCGCGACACTGGCACTCCAGGCCTGCCTGGCAACGGCCCTGGCACGCCGCCGCGGACTGGGCATTTCCCGCAGCCGGGTATCCATGGCGTCCGCCGGGCTGCTCTGCGCCGGTCAGTACCTCGCCGGTGCGACCACCCGGGAAGACGCGGAGGAAATCCTGCCCGGGCACCACGACGCGGGGCTGCGGCCGCCGTTCCGATCCGCGGACGGCGTGCGCTTCGAACTGGAAACGCTTTCCGCCGATCCCTGGCGCCGGCTGTGCGACGCGCTGGGGCTGGAACCCGTGGAAGCAGGCAGGGGCTGGCAGTCCTTCCTGCAGCGCTATGCCAAAGGCATCTGTCCGCTGCCCGAACGCCTGCACAAGCGCTTGGCCAAGTTGAGCTTCGCTCAAGTCACACGCATCTGCGGCGAGGCCGGTGTCGCCCTGTGCCGACAGCGCACCATTGAAGAGCGCGCGCGCGACAGTGATGTTGAGGAACTGCTGCGAGCGGGCCCCTGGCAGCTGCATCCGGCAATACCGACCGACACACCACTGCCGCCGCCCCGCGAACAGGATCAGCCCCTGAGCGGACTGACGGTGGTGGAATCCTGCCGCCGTATTCAGGGCCCGATGGCTGGACACCTGTTGTCCCTGCTCGGCGCGCGGGTCGTCCGCATAGAACCCCCGGGTGGGGATCCTCTGCGGGGCATGCCGCCGCTGGTGGCTGATTGCTCGGCGCGCTTCGACGCCCTCAATCACCACAAAGAAGTGATCGAGATCGACATCAAGAGCGCAGCCGGGCGCGCGCAACTGGTGGAGCTGGTTTCTGATGCGCAGGTGTTCCTGCACAACTGGGCCCCGGGCAAAGCAGAAGAATTGGGGCTGGATTACCGGCAGCTGGCCGCGGCCAGTCCCGGCCTTGTGTACACCCACGCCGGAGCCTGGGGACAGCTGGACGGCGCACTGGATATCCCCGGCACAGATTTCACTGTGCAGGCCTACTCTGGCCTGGCCGATCTGATCGGTCGCGCCGGAGGCCACGGCGGCGGCACCCTGTTCACCGCGTTGGATCTGCTCGGCGGCATCCTCGCGGCCCAGGGCGTTCTGCTGGGCTTGTTGAGCAGGAGTTTCTGCCACCGCGGCGGTCAGGCAAACACCTCGCTATTGGGCGCAGCCACACTGCTTAGCCAGTCCCACTTGCACGCCTGCCGCATGGGTACAGCGCTGCTGGAACCGGCGCTGGCAGACGCATGCAAAAACCTTGTCATCGAAAATCTGCGCGATCTGCCGCAGCAATCGCACTTTAACGGCGACCTGCATACGGATTCCTACACTCGTGTCACCCCACCCTGGAGATTCTCATGAACCATACCGGCCTTTTGGATCTCGTTCCCGCTACCCTTCGGGAAGAATGGAAAAAAGCGGGCTACTACCCCAACCGCAGCGTGTATCAAATGTTCTGCAGCAAAGCGGGAGACCTACCGGATACCCCGGCGGTGCTGGAGCCCGACGGCGTCACCAGCTACGCGCAGTTGCGGGATGCCGCGGAAAGGATCGCCAGCAGTTTTAAGGCGCTTGGCATCGTTAACGGCGATGTCGTGGTCTATCAGATGGCCAACAGCTGGCGGTCGTGCGCGATCGACCTGGCGTGCGCGGCCCTCGGCGCCATAGCCTGCCCCATGCCTGCGGGTCGCGGTCGGCTGGATATGGAAGCGGTGCTGAAACGCACCGACGCCCGTGCGGTAATCGTAGACCGGCGTCACCGGGACATCGACTACTGTGAGATTGTCGACGAAGTGCGCCGCGTGGCGCTCTCCCTGCGAGTGCTGGTGGTACACGGCGAAAAGCCGGATTCAGGCCCCTGGCGCAGCTTCGACGATCTACTGCAGGCTGCCCCCCTCACCGAACCCGAAGCGGTAAACGCAGACGCTCCGGCGCGCTTCCTCATTTCATCCGGCACCGAATCCGAACCCAAATTGGTGGCGTATTCCCACAACGCCCTGCTCGGAGGACGCGGCCGCTTCCTGGAGCGGATGAAACTGCCGGAACAGGAATTTCGCGCCCTCTACCTGATGCCCCTGGGCACCGCGTTCGGCTCCAGCGCCACCTGCGGTGTGCTCGCATGGCTGGGCGGCTCCATTGTGGTGTTGCCGGAATTCAACGCGGAAGCGGCCATCGACGCCATTGCACAGCACAAACCCACCCATATTCTCGGCGTACCCACCATGTTTCAGCGCATGGCCGTCGCGCCGGAACTTCAGCAGCTGGACCTGTCGTGCCTCACCGCGCTGGTAAGCGGCGGTGCAGCCATGGACACCGCCACCCGCAACCGCTGTGTGCGGGCTTTCGGCTGTCCGCTGATCGGCCTGTATGGCTCCGCCGACGGTATCAACTGTCATCACACCCTGGACGACCCGCCGGAAACGCTGAGCGCGTCTATCGGCAGGCCCAACCCCAGTGTCTGTGACATCCGCATCGTTGATGACGAGCGCCAGCCCCTGCCCCGAGGCGAGATCGGCGAGATAGCCGGCCGCGGCCCACTCTCACCCATGCAATACGTGAATGCACCAGAGCTGGACCGCAGTCACCGCGACGAACAGGGCTGGGTCTATACCGGCGATCTCGGTCGCATCGACGATGCGGGCAATCTGGTCCTGTTGGGGCGCAAAAAGGACGTCATCATCCGCGGTGGCTCCAATATCAGCCCGCTGCAGATTGAGCAGACTGCCACCGCGCATCCCGACGTCGTCAGCGCCGCCTGCGTACCGGTGCCGGATGCGGAAATGGGGCAGCGCGTGTGCATTTGCCTGACCCTGCGCGAGGGGGCGGAGCGCATGTCACTGCGCGAGCTGGGCGAGTTCCTCAAATCCCGCGGGCTGGAAGTTAACAAGCTTCCTGAGTATCTGCAGTTCCACCGCCAGTTACCGATGACGCCGGCAGGCAAAGTGGACAAACGCGCGCTGGCGGCGGGCGCCGCCTCCCTCGGCGACACCGCCGACGAACCCCTAAAGCTGGCGATCTGACACAGCGCGGAGAAGTGAGGAATCCACCATGCCCCCATCGCCATCGCCGTCGGCCCGGGCGGAGTCACCGGCAATAAGGCCCGTAGAGGGGCTTGCGAAGTCCGCCACTGGTGCGGTATTGCTGCTGGCCATGGCCCTGCCGATGCTGATTCTCTACGCTACCGGCAGCCTCGGCGCCTACGTGTCCGCGGATCTCGGCGTTGCGGCCGAATCCCTCGGTTATCTGGTGCTGGCCTCGTTCGGGCTCGCGGCACTGCTATCGCTGTTTGCGGGAAGCATTGTCGACCGGCTCGGCCTCAGGATCAGCTTCGCATTGCATTTCTGTGCCGTGGCACTGTCTTTTCTGTTGATAAGCAGGGCCAACTCGCTGCCACTGCTCGCCGCCAGCGTAGCGATCTGCGGTCTCTCCCAGGCCACCGCCAATCCAGTCACCAACCAGTTGATCGCCCTGCGGATCCCCCCGGCAAAACGGGCGGGCATGGTGGGGCTGAAGCAATCCGGCGTGCAACTGGCAGCCCTGTTCGCAGGGCTGGTGCTGCCGGTAATTGCCGCTGGCTGGGGTTGGCGGACGGCCTTTCTGTCCCTGGTGCCCGCAGCACTGCTGGGGGCACTGGCGGCGGCCGCACTCGCCCCGCCGCGCGTCGCGCGCCGCGCACGGCTGAGCCTGGCGCCGCCCAATCGGCCGCTGGTGCTACTGATGCTCGCCCAGGGTTGTATCGGTGCGGTGCTGTCAGCCTATGTCACCGCCGTGCCGGCGTTCGGCATCAGCCTGGGGCTGGGCCCACGGGAAGCGGCGCAGCTCGTTACTCTGTTCGGGGTAACAGGCATGTTGTCCCGCATTGCCCTCACTCCCATCGCCGCCCGTTTCGATAACCAGGCGCTGTGCCTGCTCGTTCTGGTCGCCGTCGCAATCGCAGCGGTCTGCGTCACCGCCTCCGCCGCAGCGGACCATCTCTGGTTTCTCTACACCGGCGTCGCGGGTATCGGCCTCAGCATCGTCGCCAGCAACGCCATCGCCATGGGCATGCTGGTGAAAGGCCCGGAATTCGGCCCTGTCACCCAGGCCTCCGGGATGGTATCCGCGGCCTTTTTCTCCGGCCTCGCGTGCGGTTCGCTGCTGTTTGGACAACTGGCGGCCAGCACCGGCGGCTATCGCAGCGGCTGGATCGGGCTGCTGGCCGTCCTCATGCTCAGCGGCATGCTTTGCGGCCTGCTGGCTGATTACCTGCGCCGAAACTTGTCCGAGGAGGCGCCGCAGCAATGACGACTTCCGAACAAGCCACCGCCACCAAACCCGCAACCGCGCCCCTCTCTTGCGCCCGCGCCATCGGGCGCTACCTGTCGCGCCTGGCCGGGGACTGCGGCGACGCG
This sequence comes from Microbulbifer harenosus, assembly GCF_005771435.1. Taxonomy (GTDB): domain Bacteria; phylum Pseudomonadota; class Gammaproteobacteria; order Pseudomonadales; family Cellvibrionaceae; genus Microbulbifer; species Microbulbifer harenosus. Next base: position 47,987 of record NZ_VANI01000002.1, on the reverse strand, counting down.
GTGCCACTTTTCCGCGAACAGCAAAATCCGCAGTGGCAACTGTCTGCCGGCGGCTCCTGGATGGGAGGTTTCTGGAGCGGATGCTGGTGGCTACAGGCACACCTGAGCGGGCGCGCCGCTGACCGCGCGCGGGCGCTGTCCATCTGCAGACAACTAGCCGCCAAACTGCACCAGGACACCCAGTTTCGCAGCATGATCTTCTGGTATGCGACGGCGCCGGGTATCGCCCTGTTCAACCATCCATCGTGCAGGGAACTGGCCACCGCCGCAGCCCGCACCCTGGCCCAGAGTTTCAATGAGCAGCAGTCCTTCTACCCCCTGGGAAGCGCGCTCGGCGGCGGGCCAAACGGCCCCCGAACACTCAACGTCGACGCCTTTGCCGCACTTCTGCGCCTGCTCCAGTACGGCGACGAAAACACGCGCGACAGTGCGCGCCGCCATGCCCGCAGTGTCACCCAACACCTGCTGGCGGATGACGGCAACTTCTACGCCAATGCCAGTATCGACTCGTCCGGCGCACACCCTCTGGGGCGCGCCGGTCAGTGGGCGCGGGGGAACAGCTGGGGACTGCTGGGCCTGGCCTCCGCGGCGCGGCTGTGGGATTCGCAGTACCGCGACCTGGCCGAGCGCCACTGCGACCTTTGGTGGCAGTGCCACGGGCAGGATTTTCCTCCCAGCCAGCAAGACGCCGATCCGGCGCTACCGGACCCATCCGCCACGCTGATTGCCGCCATCGCAATGTACAAACTCGATGCGGGGGACAGCCACTGGCGCAAGCGCGCAAACCGACTTTTGCAACAGTTACTCGATTCCCCTTTCTTCACCCGGAATACGTCCAGCGACGAAGCCCGCTTTCTCGGTTGCAGCTTTCGCGGAACCACCGGCGGGGAAACGCTGGGTGAAACAGTGTGGGGATATTTTTTCCTATTGCAGGCGCTATTAATTGCCGGTGGCGCCATCGATCCAGACACTATCTAACGAACGGTCACAAGGGAAATCATGAACAGGACCGAAAACCACGAAATCGGAATTTGTGTAGTCTCGGACAAATTGCTATTGCGCGAAGATCTGGACCAGGTGATGACGTTTCTGCACGCCATCCAAGATCCAGGTGAAACGGCTGGCGTCTCATCGGCAGGCGAAGTCGCGGAAGTGCACACACGGTACGCCGTGAACGCGAATACCGGTTACAGCAGCTGCAGTCAGGAGGAATTATTCTCCGCGACCAGCCGCCAGGCCCGACAGTTTTTCTCGCATACCGGCAGAAAAACCCGCTTCGCGTTTTCCCTGCGGCAATACACCAGCCTGGACGATGCCGTGGGCGCGCTTGCCGCCAACCCGGCGACATTCGATATTTTCTTTGTGGATACCGAATGCGTACCCTTCCCCCATACCAATCGCGACGACGCGCCGGATCCCTTCACCGTCCTCAGTCGTCACTGCCGCATCAGCCGCCTGTCACCCCACTCGAAAAACCTGCTGATTCCCATGCGCGAACTGGATGATGCTCTGGGCTATGTGGACGGCAGCATCAAGCTGCGGGTTCATCGGAATATGCCGGAAACGGACCGCGCCGGCCTGCTCAAACTGCTGTTGGACCATCTCGATTTCTGCTATCTGAACAAGATACTGGCGCGCGCTCTGAAAGCCGCTGACGATCCCGTGGCACTCGCCGCCGGCATCTACGGTTTTATGCAGAGTAACTGGCCGGCGCACTGGGATTTTCACTATTACACCGGCTCCATGGTGGCCAACTTCATCCGCTCCATGCACCGCCTCAGCGAAGACGACGCCGTTGCGCAGGCACCCCGCTGCCTGACGGGCAACAATGAACACAGCCTCGCGGCAGGCGCACTGGCGGGATGGCAGCTATACCAAAGGGCCTACGTCATCACCGTGACTTCGGGCATGATCGATGAGTTTCGCGGCACCCTTTCCAATCTCCAGCGAGCCCGTGCACCGGGATTGATCATCTGCGCCGACAGCCCCGAACACTCCTGGTACGCTTTTCAAAGCACGCTTGATCCCGAGACCGATGGACGCCAGGTGATCGCGGCGCGCGGTATTCCCCATTTCTATATCCACGAACGCCAAGACATCGCCACGCAACTGGGACGCGCCCTGGCCCGGCTGCGGGACGAACCGGGGCCGGTATTCATTTTCGCTACGCCCGGTGTACTCGAGAGCAGGGAACAGGTGGCTCTGGAAATACCCGCTCCGCGTATCGCCGCTATAGCGGATGCGAACAGCGATTCGCGACGGAACGCACTGATCGATGCGGCGATGGAAATCATCAACCGCTCGCGCGCCCGCCTGCTGTGGTACTGCGGCCCACTCTCCGCCGCACAGCGAACGCGCGTTTACCAGATCGCCGAGCGCGCGGGGATCGGCCTGGCAGATGCGCTAACTCACCCGGGATCAGTCTCTGCCTACGAAGACGGCACCCCCAATCCGAACTATCTGGGTGCCTGCGGCGTCTACGCCTTCAGTCGCAGGCTCTATCACTTTCTGCATCAGAACGGAAAGCTGCACGACGTCGAATCCCAGTGTCTCTTTTTCCTGAAAAGCAAAATTGATCAGGCAGCCACGCCATTTTCCGACAGCAAACTGGCGCGCAACCTGCGGATTGTGCAGGTCAATAAAAACACTGCGCATCTTTCGCCGTTCACGGATATCGCGTTACCGCTTCCCCTCAACGAATTTCTCGATGCGGTGCTGGAGCGGTTGGACGTGGACCCACAGGTGCTGACACTCCGTCGAGCGGCGCTACGCGAGGTACAGCAAATGGAAGAAGGGGTGCCCGTGGACTACCTCGACACCCTGCCAATGTCTGCCAGCTATTTCACCATGCACATGGGAAAACTGGTTCACCGCCTGATACAAGAGGAAAACTATCGCTACACCGGGGTATATGACGTGGGGCGCGGCGGCCTTTCCGCACTGCGCAATATTCCGCGCACGGATCCCGGGTTTTCCGGCTGGTACGGGCGCGCGCTAATGGGCGATGCACTGTCAGCGCTGCCCTACATCGCCCGCACCAGCCGGCACCATGTACTTGCGTTTATCGGCGACGGTGCCCGCGCCCTGGTCCCTGACATGCACCACCGGCTGGCGGAGGCGCTGGCTAACAATCCGCAACGCGACCACATCAGCGTGAACCTCTTTTATCTGTGCAATGGTGTTCTGTCGATGATTCGAACCTATCTGGACGCGCGCAGTTCGAGCAAAGACGGCAGCCAGGTAGTGGTACCAACGCGACTGAACACCGTTGATGTGGCACATCACGCCGGCAATGTGCCGGTTTACTGCCATCGCCTCAATATCTATGACGGACGTCGGTTGCACACCATGCTCACACAGCGCGGCGCGGTGAACATCGCCGAAGTGCTGATCGCACACGATTCAGATGGAGACGGCCTCAGCCTGCTGTCGGAATCCGCCTGGCACCGAGCCGAGTGCGGATAAAACGGCCCACAACAGATACACAACCGGGAAGCATCATGAAATTCGGATTTATCGCACACCCCACTTCGGTGGGCCTCAAACGCCACGCCAAATTGATCGACCTGACCGAGCGCAGCTTTCGCGAACAGGACCGGGGTTTTTCTCCGGAGCTGTGGCAGTGGCGCAACCTTGTGCCCTTTTTCGCACTGGATGAAGTGGTGAGCAGCACCGGCGCCCGCTGCAGCGGCATCGTTGACTACATGCCACTGACCGCCGAGGAAATGCTGGCCGACCCCCGCACCGTGGCGCGGCGCGTGGAGGCTGGAATTGAAGACCTGAAAGCGCGCGGGGCAGAGATTGTCGGTCTCGGCGGTTTTACCGGCATTGTCGGCAACCGCGGCATACATACTGCGGAAAAGGTCAAGATTCCTGTGACCACCGGCAATTCACTAACCGCCTATGCCGCTTACCAAAACCTGTTGCAGGCCATGGAAAAACTCGACGTTTCCCCGGTGGATACGGAAGTTGCGGTGGTTGGTTATCCGGGTTCCATCGCTCTGGCAATTGCCCTGCTCCTTCTCGAACAGGGTTGCCGCCTGACGCTGGTACACCGGGGAGGAGATGAAAAACGCGAGCAACTTCTCGGCTATATCCCGCAGGCGTTTCACTCCGCCATCCGGCTGAGCAATCGCATGGAAGACTGCTACGAAAACCTCCGCTTCTACGTCGCCGCCACTTCCACCGGCGGTGTAATCGACCCGGCCAGGCTGCGCCCCGGGAGTGTGGTGGTGGATGCTGCCCTGCCGCGGGATGTGATGCCGGCACACACTGTCCGCAGCGACATTCTGCTGATCGACGGTGGCCTGATATCGGCGGGGCCGGAAGTCAGTTTTGGTGACGCGGCCGGCAACTTCGCCCCGAAAATGTTCATGAACGGCTGCCTGGCGGAAACCCTGATTCTGTCGCTGGAGGGCCGCCGCGACAGTTATTCCCTGGGCCGGGTTTTGCCTCTGGAAAAAGTTCTGGAAATCGGAGAGCTGGCACAGAGGCACGGATTTACCACCCATCCCATGGCCAGCGCTGGCGAGCGTATCGGCGACGAACACTACCGCGACCTGCAGCCACACCACCGCAGCAGTAGCCAAGGTGCCACGGCGTCGAGCCATGGGGAGCAGCGCGAGGCAAGTCTGGCGCGCTTCCGCCGCCACATCAATCCACTACTTGCGGACTTCTATCAGTTCAACCACTGCGAGCGCGTCTTTCAATCAGGCAGTGGCTGCACACTGACAGATCTGGACGGTACCCGCTACCTGGATTTTGTCGCCGGCTACGGCTGCCTGAACACCGGCCACAATCACCCCAAAATCACCGCGGCAATCCGGGAATACCTGGCGGCGGAACACCCGACGTTTGTGCAGTATGTTTCCGTTCCCTACCACACCGCTCTGCTGGCCGAGCGCTTGAGCCAACTGGCTCCCGGCGACCTGTCGCGGGTGTTTTTCAGCAACTCGGGCACCGAGGCCGTGGAGGCCGCCATCAAACTCGCATTGGCGGCTACCGACAGCGGACGCCTGCTTTACTGCGAGAACGGCTACCACGGCAAGACGCTCGGCGCGCTCTCGGTAACCGGACGCCAGCGGCACCGCAACGCTTTCGAGCCACTGCTGCCCCAGTGCAGCGAAATTCCGTTTGGTTGTCTCGAGTCTCTGGAGGCCGAACTGCGCAAGGGCGATGTGCGGGCACTGGTGATCGAACCCATTCAGGGGGAAGGCGGCGCTATCGTCCCGGCAGACGGTTATCTGGGTGAGGTGCGCAGGCTGTGCACACACTACGGCGCCCTGCTGATTCTCGACGAAGTGCAAACGGGCCTGGGACGCACCGGCAAACTGTTCTGCTGCGAATGGGAAAACGTTGTACCGGATATTCTGGTGCTGTCGAAATCCCTGTCCGGCGGCGCGATACCCATCGGCGCAACGCTGTGTTCGCCAACACTCTGGGACACGGCCTACGGAAGCATCGACCGCTGTATTCTGCACACCTCCACATTTGGTGGCGGCAACCTGGCAGCGGCAACGGCACTGGCAACACTGGATGTTATCGAGGAGGAAAACCTGGCGGAAAACGCGCGGCTTGTCGGAGCCCGACTGCTCGACGCGCTGCGTGAAATCGCCGCCCAGTACCCCTTCATACGCGCGGTGCGCGGGCGCGGGCTGATGCTGGCCATCGAATTCTGCCAGTCTTTCGAGGGCAGTATCGAATCCACGGTACAGGAACTCGCCCACCGCCTTCCGTGGAATCCCCGCAGCAGCTATCGCATGCTACCGGACAGTGCCAAGCGTCATCTGGACAAGGCCATTGCGGAACTGGAATCCAGTATGCAGGACATGTTTGTACTGCGCTTCGTCAGCAAGTTGTCCCAAGAGCACGGCATCCTCACCTTCCTGACCGCAAACAGTAACCGCATTATGCGTATCCAGCCGCCGTTGGTGCTGACCGAAGCGGAGGCCTCCCAGTTCATTCTCGCTTTCGACAGTGTCTGTAGGGACATGTCGACGTTTCTGGATTAATTGAACGGAGCAAATCTCAATGAATCCAATCAGCCAATCGCAGCAGGAACTGGTCGAGCGGGCACGTCTGTTTGTCGATACAGAACTCCTGCCACTGGAAGCAGACCTTGAAACGGCGCGCGGGTTATCGCTTGGTGTCTCAAACACCATTGTGGAAAAAGCCCGCGCCGCAGGCTTGTTTGCCGGCAATATCAGCAAACAGTTTGGCGGCCAGGGGTTTTCCACGGTGGAAAATATATTGCTGCAGGAGCAACTGGGAGCCACCAAGGAAATTCTCGCCCGCCGCGCGGGAGGAAACGTTTACGAGTGCCTGGCGTCGGGGAGCGGGGAACAGATTGAACGCTACCTGCTTCCCAGCGCACGCGGTGAGCGTTTCTGCGGCCTCGCGGTATCGGAACCGGAAGCGGGCTCTGATGCCGCTGCCATCCGCACCCGCGCCGAGAAAACCACGAATGGCTGGCGCCTCTCCGGCATCAAACATTTCACCAGTGATGCGGAATTCTGCGATTTCTTTATCGTTGCGGCGGTCACAGAGCCCGGCCTGGGGGCCCGCGGTATTTCCCTGTTTCTCGTCGACAGGGATCTACCCGGGTTCGAGCTGGGAAAAACGTTTCAAATGATGGGATTCCGCGGGACCAGCCACCGGGAGTTACTGTTTCACGATATCAAACTACCCCATGGAGCCCTGCTCGGAGAACTGAACAACGGTTTCAGGATGCTCGGCGATACACTGGGAAAAGCGCGTCTGGCCAAGGTCGGCGCGCGCGCGGTGGGCAAGTGCCAGCGGCTGTTGCACCTGATGAAACAACATGCGACAAACCGCCGGCAGTTCGGCAAAACCATCGGAGAGTTTGGCCCGGTGCGACAGATGATCGCCGACAGCGCCATCGAAATCGCCGCGGCGCGCGCGTTGTTGATGCAGACAGCCGCAAACATAGATGCCGCTGCGGGTGCAACAGACCGGGCAATCCGCGCGGATATCTCCGCGGTGAAGGTGTTTACTACGGAAACCCTGGGACGGGTCGCCGATCGCGCACTGCAGATATTCGGCGGCAGCGGCTGCCATGAGGACAGCCTGGTGGAGAGTTTCTACCGGGATGCGCGTCTGTATCGCATCATTGACGGCACCTCCGAAATCCACCGCGATATTGTGGCGCAGAGCGTTTACAAGTCAGATCTGCCCTGCCCCGTCGCATTCCAGTAGAGTGTCCGCCTTCTCGGGCTGGGAGCCCCAGAAGGCCAGCAGCACCATGACCAGTGCCAGCACTATTCCCAACACGAACGGCGCCGACACAGAAAACTGGTGCAGCGCTGCGCCGCTCACCGGCCCCAGCGCCAAGCCCAACCCCTTGCTCACGCCGTTGACACCGGCAATGCGCCCCTGGGCATTCGCGCCCACCGCCAGGCTCAAGAGGGCGAGATTACCCGGGAACACCAATCCCATCGCGCCCCCCACCAATACCATACTCATCAGCAACTGACCGTAACCGGTGCTGAGTGTGGCTAACGTCAGTGCCAGTACCAACAGGCCGCAACCCCATCGCAGCACGCGCGCCGCTGGCCAGTCGACGAAGCGCAGGAACCCAAGTTGCACAATCACCATCACCGCCATGGTCAACATCATCGCGATTCCGGTTGCGCGCAGCGCTTCGGCGCTGCTATAGCCGAACTGATCCTGCAGGCGCAACCCGATCACCTGTTGCAACATGCCGTATATCAGCAGTGCGCAAAATGTCAGCAACAGCATGGGCCACAGTGTTGCGTAGGGCAGCGCGCCCCGCTCCGCTATGCGACCCGGCACGGGTTGTCGGATTTCCGGCAGACGGCGACACAGCCCCCACCATACCAGCAGCAACAGTGCTCCCAGCCCCAGCAGCCCCTGTACGGCCACCCACTGGCCGAGTATCGCTGCCGCAGCCCCTCCGAGAATGGTTCCGGCCCCGAACGCCGCCCCCATCAGGCCCATTCCACGTGTCCGCGCTGCGCGCCCGGTGGCATCCGCGACGTAGGCCTGGGAAGCCGGCATCACCCCGCCAACACCAACCGCTTGCAGAAGGCGCAAGCCGAACAGCAGACAAAAGGTGAGCGGCAGCGTGAGCAGCAGGCTCTGGCGCAGAAATACCACACCGGCAACCGCCAACAGGAAAATCCCGCTCGCGAGAATGCCGGCCGCCACCACCGCGCGCCGCCCTGCCCGTTCGCTGTAGCGCCCCCAGGAGGGTGCGGCGAGCATCATGACAACGGCGGAAACGGTGAGGATCACCCCGGTCTGCACGTCGGCCAGGCCCAGTTGGCGGCCGATAATCGGCATCGCAATGACAAATACACTGTGGGCGACACCATTGGCCACCAGGATGGCGAGCAACAGGCCCAGACCGACATTGCGCGCCGGGCGCTCAACGGGTTCCGTATTCACAATAGACTTCCTGCAATTTGTGGCTGCTGCGGAATTCCACCGGTGTGCAGCCATAACACTGTTTGAACGACTGGGAAAAATGGCTGGCACTGCTGAAACCGCACTGAAAGGCGATATCCGTGATGCTGCGATGACCGTCTTTCAACGCTGCGCGCGCGCGTGCGAGACGATAATCCCGTAGCCAGCTGAACACGGTTTTGCCAAACGCGCGCTTGAAGGCGCGATTCAGGCGGGTGTGACTCATCCCCAAAACCCGGGACAGCTCCTCCAGCGATGGAGTGGCCGCGAGGTCCCTGGTGAGCAGGCGGATGGCCTGCTCCAGATGCGGATCGCCATCGATGCCCGGAGCCACACGGGCTTCGTCCACCGTATCTGTCAGCGGTCGCAGCCAGCGCGCCAGCACATCCAGGGCGCGGGCTTCCGCCCGCAGGCAGTCCAGTGAGGAGGTAAAGCCATTGTTCAGCAGATCGGATATCCATGAGTCGTTGGACTCCTGATAGCCCAGCCGCACAATCCACGGGCGGTCGCCGCGAAGCACGGCTCGCGTCTGTTGCGGGAACACGAAGCCGATTCGACGGGTGGCATACTTGATCACCACCATTTCATTCAGATCGTGCGCCGGCGTGTAACGGTACAAAGCCTCGCCTCCGGTATTGACCATCCAGACGTCGCCGGGCCTGACCACGTGGGAGAGATCGTCCTCGGAAAAACCAATGGCGCTGCGCCCCCGGAAGCCAAAAACCAGCAGGGTTGTGTCCATCGGGTAACACACGCGCGACAGGAAGGGACTGACAAAGGTGCAGAGACTGCGCGTAAGCGAGATATCCTCACAGATACGGCAGGTGATAAATTCCGTCGCCCCCTTTTCCGGCGGCAGCGACACCCGGTGCCACTTTCCCTGTTCACTCCCCCTTTCCATCAGATAGTGATCTGCAACACTGAACGGTCTGCAGTTAGCGGGCTCGAGACCTGACAAATCCATTTTCTTGATCCTTAGCCTTAATGATAACAATTATCATTAGCAATGATTGTACACTACGAGACTCTATTATCAAGGTAAATCTGACCTCCACATGACGGTGGCATTCTTCTCATCCCATTTTTGCTGACGCCTCCCCATCCCCACGCTTGCGCGCGAATCGCCATCCGCACACCGCCGGTTGCAAAGCCGCCCCCGCGCATTAAAATCCCGCCTTCTCTTTATTTATTGCCTCTGACTTTCCATCTGGACCCACCGTTTTCTATGAATATTCGCCAGCAGCTCAACGACATTTTCCAGACCGCCATGACCGCCGCGGGTATTCCCGCCGACTGCAGCCCGGCGGTGGCACCGGCCAAGAAAGCGGGCTTCGGCGACTACCAGGCCAATGGCGCCATGGCGGCGGCCAAGAAAGTGGGCAGCAATCCCCGCGAGCTGGCGGCGAAAATCATCGACAACCTGGGCGAGCAGCCCATGATCGAGAAGGTTGAAATCGCCGGCCCCGGCTTTATCAACATCCACCTGAGCGACACCTGGCTGGCAGAAACGCTCGCCGCCGCCCGCGCCGACGAACGTCTGAACATCGCCTCCGCTGCAGAGCCCCTGACCGCGGTGCTGGACTACTCCCACCCCAACCTCGCCAAAGAAATGCATGTGGGCCACCTGCGCACCACCATCATCGGTGACGCGCTCGCCCGCCTGCTGGAATTCCAGGGCCACACGGTGATCCGCCAGAACCACATGGGCGACTGGGGCACTCAGTTCGGTATGCTGCTCGCGCACCTCGCCGACCAGATGGAAAACCAGGACGCGGAAGTGGCACTCGCCGATCTGGAAGTTTTCTACCGCGAAGCCAAGGTCCGCTTCGACGAAGAGGAAGGCTTTGCCGACCGCGCCCGCGAATACGTGGTGAAACTGCAGGGAGGCGACGTCGACTGCCTGAAGTTGTGGCAGCGCTTTATCGACATTTCCATCAGCCACGCCGAAGAGATTTACGACAAGCTGAAGGTCACCCTGAAGCGCTCGGACGTGTACGCCGAAAGCCAGTACAACGACGACCTGCCGGTACTGGTGAAAGATCTCATCGACCGCGGTATCGCCGTAGAAGACCAGGGCGCCATCGTCGCCTTCCTGCCGGAAATGGCGGACAAGGAAGGCAACCCCAGCGTGGTGATCATTCAGAAGAAAGGCGGCGGCTATCTCTATGCCACCACCGACCTGGCCGCGATTCGCTACCGCGCCAATGTGCTGAAAGCCGACCGCATCCTGTACGTGGTGGACGCGCGACAATCCCTGCATCTGCAGCAGGCGTTTACTGTGGCGCGCAAGGCCGGTTACATCGCCGACGAGCAGACCCTGGAGCACTGCGCCTTCGGCACCATGATGGGCGACGACGGCAAACCCTTCAAAACCCGCACCGGCGGCACCGTGAAACTGGCGGCGCTACTGGACGAAGCGGTGGAGCGCGCCACCGCGCTGGTAGCGGCAAAGAACCCGGACCTGAGTGCAGAGCAGCAGGCAGAGATCGGCCGCGTGGTGGGCATTGGCGCCGTGAAGTACGCGGACCTCAGCAAAACCCGCACCAATGATTACGTGTTCAATTGGGATTCCATGCTGGCGTTCGAGGGCAATACCGCCCCCTACCTGCAGTACGCCTATACCCGCGTGCGCAGCATCTTCCGCCGCGCCGGCGTGGAGCCATCTGCGCTGACCGGGGAGATCAAACTCGGCACCGATGCCGAGCGCGCGCTCGCGATCAAACTGAACCAGTTTGGCGAAGTACTGGATCAAGTCGCCAAAGACACTTTCCCGCACGTGCTGTGCACCTACCTGTACGAACTGGCCAGTGCCTACATGGGCTTTTATGAGGCCTGCCCGGTATTGAAAGAAGGCGTGAGCGAGGAAGATAAGCAGAGCCGCCTGCAGCTGTGCGACCTGGTGGCGCGCACGCTGGCGACCGGCCTGGACCTGCTGGGGATCGAAGTATTGGAGCAGATGTAAGGAATTTCCGGGTAACGTCCTTCCGGCGACTCGAATGAGCCGGAGTGACAGAGGGAGTTTATCGGCTCAGGCGCTCTCCCGGGAAAGCGCCTGCTGCAGGAACTGCTGGGCCTTGGCGAGATCCGCGTCGTGGATCAGCCACAGCTCGGAGTGCCAATCGATATTGCCAAAGCTTTGCTGCGGTTCCTGCGACGTCTCTATGCGGGTTTTCTGGGTGAGCACCGAGTAACCGGCAGACTCCATCAGATTGCGCAGGTAGCTGCCGAGCAGCTGGTCGTTGGTGGTGAAAATCTTGCTCGCCATGACAGTGCGACTGGTTGGCCCTTCAAGTCTCTTAGCGCCGGGCTTTTGGCCCCGCTTAATATGCTGCTTTTAACAGCCCGCTAAATTAAACATAGACCAGTGCAGGAAAAGGCGCCGGAAATAAGGGTGGAAAAGGGTGCAGGGTTGCCGGGCGGCCAACTTACCCGCGCGGTTTTGACACCACCAGTTCCAGCGGCGGGATGACATCACTGGAATCAGGCACCGACAGCCCCGGCAGGCTGGGGGAGTACAACTGATACTTGTTTTTTCCGTGACGTTTGGCGTGGTACATCGCCATGTCTGCCTTCTGCAGAATGGACTCCAGCGTGTCGTCTCTGTTTTCCACCGCCACCACACCCACGCTCATGGTGACGGCGACCAGGTTGCCGTTGATTTTTACCGGCTGCGCCACCGTATTGAGCAGTTTCTCCGCTAGAACCCGGTGGGCGTCAGGCTCGCGAATCGCACGTACGAACACACAGAATTCATCGCCGCCCAAGCGCGCGACGATATCGCCGCAGCGCATCACGCTGAGCAGACGTCGCGCAATCACGCTCAGCAGCTCATCACCGCCCTGATGGCCCAGGGTATCATTCACCTGTTTGAAATCGTCCAGGTCGATAAAAAACAGATAGCCGCGTTCATTCAGAAAGTCCGGTTGATGGCGCGCCAGCTCCAGATGAAACTCCAGCTGCTCCATCAGACTGAAACGGTTATTGAGCCCGGTGAGACTGTCGTGCATGGCGATCTGCTCCAGCTGCGCCGTCTTGCGGGTGACCATCTCGTTCATGTCTTCCAACTGGTCGCACACCGTGAGCCCGGTATCGTCCAGCACATCCAGCTCATCGTACCTGCCCGGCGATTTGCGCACCGGCCGGATCAGCTGGCGCGCGTCGTTGAAGCGGCCATTTGTAAGCAGTGGCAGCGCCTCAGCCAACCGTCGCAAGCGCTCGATCGGGCGCCACAAAGTACCCGCTACCGCGGCGCAGAAAATCAACACGCCGAGCACAGAAAACAGCAGCAGTAACTTAAGCGATTCGTCGATGTGCACCATCTGCGAGGAGATGTCCTCGATAAACACAAACTGCGCACCATTGGGGTCCACATCCACACTCATGGTGCGGATATCAAACTGACGCTGCTCCAGCGCATACACCCGTTGCAAACCGTTCAGGCTACTCACTTCGGCTGCCGCCCGGTTCAGCACGGGCAGTATCCGCTCGCGCGACGTGAGCGAGAGCACCTCGCGTTGCAAGCCGGCCAGGTACCGGCCACCCGCGTGCGGTGACGGCTGCTGGTGCACCGCCGACAATATGCCGATGTCGGTACCGGTCATTTCCCGGAAACGCCGCAATTGCTCCGTCAGCGGCCGCTCCAGCTGTAGCAGGTAGTCACCATCGCGGGCACGCATGGGCACCACCAGTGCCTGTACACAGGTCGGCGCACACCGCACCTGCTCCAGGGGTTGTGCTCCCCGCAGTACCCGCTGCACCTGCTCCGCGTTCAGGCGGTAGTGGGATGCCCCCCAACCCAACGGCGGCCTGTCGCCGGCGTCGTAAATGGTCACGGCGTGGAGATCCCAGCTCTGCTGCAGGATCGGCCACTGGCGCTCAAGGCTTTGGCGCAGCTCCTCGCGCGAGGAAATCCGTCCGCGCTCGCTGAGCGCAATCAGCTCCGCCAGGCGCGCAAGCTCCTGGCGGGATTCCTGCAAGAGTCCGGATATCTGGAACTGGAAATTGAGATAGCGATGCTCGCGGCTTTTCGCCAGCAGGGACTGAAGGTTGCCATTGCCGAGCAGAATAAAGAACAGGCACATGGCCACCACCAGCAGAAGCGAAAACACGCTCGCCTTAAATCGCAAAGTGTTGAGGCTGGTCAATCGCACCACGGTGGAACCCCCGAATCCTTGGGATTGATGCTGCAAGCCCGGCGACTATCGGCCACCGAGTGCAAGCAAGACGGCACACGTCCGCCACTTTTTTTATCCAGTCAGTATGGTTCAGTTCCCCCCACTTTGCCGGTACACGCCACAACTGGCAGAACAAAATAACGCCACATACACAAAGACAGGATATATGTCACAAAAGCGCCCCGGATCCAGCACATATTTAACCTGATTGAGCACGAATTGCCCGGAATCACCGCGATTGCTAAGATGCGCGCCGTCCGGCCCCCGGATAATCGGGGACACGGTTCTGTCCGTCCTTTATTGAAACGGGCCGTTGCTTTCGGCTCACTTTGCTATTTTTACCGGTACCTTCCACGTCAGGAATCGCCGGAACTCCGGCACCCGCGCGCCGGCAGCACATAGTGTTTACAGGAATCCACCCACCATGACCCAGCCTTCCCTCAAGCAGTTGGAACAGCACGATGCCTTTATCCGCCGCCACATCGGCCCGGATGCCGCGCAGACCCAGGCCATGCTCGACACTCTGGGTGTCGCCAGCCTGGAAGAACTGATTGAAAAGACCGTCCCGGCCTCTATCCGCAAGTCCGACGACCTGGACCTGGCAGACGCCGTGGACGAGCAGGAAGCGCTGGCGGAGCTGAAAGACCTGGCGCGCCGCAACAAGATCTTCCGCACCTTTATCGGTATGGGTTACCACGACACCATCACCCCCAACGTGATCCTGCGCAACGTGCTGGAAAATCCGGGCTGGTACACCGCCTACACCCCCTACCAGCCGGAAATCGCCCAGGGCCGCCTCGAGGGCCTGTTGAACTTCCAGCAGATGATCATGGACCTCACCGGTATGGAACTGGCCAACGCCTCCATGCTGGACGAAGGCACCGCCGCGGCGGAAGCGATGGCCATGTGCAAGCGCCAGGTCAAGCGCAACAAATCCAATACCTTCTTCGTCGACGAAGACTGTCACCCGCAGACCATTGCGGTGGTGAAGACCCGCGCCGGCCATTTCGGCTTTGACGTGGTAGTGGGCAACCCCGACACCGACCTGACCGACGACATCTTCGGCGCCCTGTTCCAGTACCCGGGCTCCACCGGCAAGGTGCGCGACCTCACCGACCTGATCGCCAAAGTCCACGCCGCCGACGCACTGGTGACAGTGGCCGCGGACCTGATGAGCCTGGTGGCGTTGAAAGCCCCCGGTGAGATGGGCGCAGACGTGGTGGTCGGCTGTAACCAGCGCTTCGGTATTCCCATGGGCTACGGCGGCCCGCACGCCGGTTTCTTCGCCTTCCGCGAAGCCTACAAGCGCTCCGCCCCCGGCCGCATCATCGGCGTGTCCGTAGACAGCAAAGGCAAGCGCGCCCTGCGTATGGCCATGCAGACCCGCGAGCAGCACATCCGCCGCGAAAAGGCCAACTCCAATATCTGTACCTCCCAGGTGCTGCTGGCGGTAATGAGCGCGTTCTACGCGATTTACCACGGCCCGCAGGGTCTGAAGACCATCGCCGCGCGCATCCAGCGCCTGACCGACATTCTCGCTGCCGGCCTGCAGCAGTCCGGTTTCGAACTCACCCACGACAGCTGGTTCGATACCCTGACCGTGAACGTCGGCGACAAGCAGTCCGCGATTTTTGACCGCGCCATCGCCGCCGAGATCAACCTGCGCAAAGTGGGCAGCGACGCACTGGGCGTGAGCCTGAACGAAACCACCAAGCTCAAGGACGTCTCCGAGCTGTTGGCGGTGTTCATTGGCGGCGACCACAACCTGGACCTGGGCAAACTCGACAGCGAACTGGCCGCCAAGGGCGTTGCCGGTGTGCCGTCTGCCCTGCAGCGCAGCAGCGACTTCCTGACCCACCCGGTGTTCAACACGCATCACTCCGAGACCGAGATGCTGCGCTACCTGAAAACCCTGGAATCCAAGGACATCGCGCTGAACCACAGCATGATCCCGCTCGGCTCCTGCACCATGAAGCTGAACGCCACCGCGGAAATGATCCCGGTGACCTGGCCGGAATTCGGCAAGCTGCACCCGTTCGTCCCCGCCAACCAGGCCGAGGGCTACCGCGAGATGTTCACCCAGCTGGAAACCATGCTGGCGGAATGTACCGGTTACGACGCCGTAAGCCTGCAACCGAACGCCGGCTCCCAGGGCGAGTACGCCGGTCTCGTGGCGATCAAGAAATACCTGGAATCCAAGGGTGAAGGCCAGCGCGATATCTGCCTGATCCCGGCCTCTGCCCACGGCACCAACCCGGCCTCCGCGATGATGGTCAACTTCAAGGTGGTGGTGGTTGCCTGCGACAACAAAGGCAACGTCGACATCGCCGACCTGAAGGCGAAGATCGAAGAGCACGGCGACCGCATCGCCGCGCTGATGGTCACCTACCCGTCCACCCACGGCGTGTTCGAGGAAGGCATTCGCGAGATCTGCGATCTGATCCATGCCGCCGGCGGCCAGGTCTACATTGATGGCGCCAATATGAACGCACTGATCGGCGTTGCGGCACCGGGCAAATTCGGCGGCGACGTATCCCACCTGAACCTGCACAAGACCTTCTGTATCCCCCACGGCGGCGGCGGCCCCGGCATGGGCCCGATCGCGGTGGGCGAACACCTGAAGCCCTTCCTGGCCGGCCACCCGGTAACCGAAGTTCCGGGCAACGATCCGAAGAACGGCACCATCTCCGCCGCGCCCTGGGGCTCCGCGAGCATCCTCCCGATCAGCTGGATGTACGTGCGCATGATGGGCAAGACCGGCATGAAGCTGGCTACCCAGACCGCGATCCTGAACGCCAACTACGTGGCGAAGAAACTGAGCGAGCACTACCCGCTGCTGTACAAGGGCAGCAATGGCTTTGTTGCCCACGAGTGTCTGATCGACCTGCGCCCGCTAAAGGAAGTGAGCGGCATCACCGAGGAAGATATTGCCAAGCGCCTGATGGACTTCGGTTTCCACGCGCCCACCATGTCCTTCCCGGTGGCCGGCACCCTGATGATCGAGCCCACCGAGTCCGAGGCCCAGGAAGAGCTGGACCGCTTTGTACAGGCCATGGCCATCATCCGCCAGGAAGCCGACGACGTGGCGAGCGGCAAGTACACCGCGGAAGACAACCCGCTGCACAATGCCCCGCACACCCAGGACGACATCATGGCGGACGAGTGGAACCACGCCTACAGCCGCGAAGTGGCCGGCCGCCCGGCCGCCTGGCTGAAGCACCACAAGGTGTGGCCGGCATCCAACCGTATCGACAACGTGTACGGTGACCGCAACCTGATCTGCTCCTGCCCGCCGGTGGATAGCTACATGGACTGACGTTTCGTCGCTAGAAACAAAAAAGCCGGAGCACCCCTCCGGCTTTTTTGTTGGTGCGCATCCGGTCCAGCCCCTCAGGAAGGCTCGACCACCTCGCCACCGGCAGCGCGCCAAGCACCCATGGACCCCAGGAACACGTCGACATTGTGGAATCCCGCGCGCAGCAGCACCGACGCGGCGATGGTCGCACGGGCGCCGCTGGCACACATCACCGTGTAGTTGCGGTCTTTCGCCAGTCTGTCGAGCTGCTCCGGCAGCTTGCCGACATAGATGGTTTCCGCCCCTTTGATAATGCCCTCGCTTATTTCCCCCCGATCGCGCACGTCCAGCAGAACCCAGTTTTCTCTCTTATTGCCGATCCGTGTTTTCACCTCCTGCGCATCGATCACCGGTACAGAACGGAAGGGCCTGCCCGCCGCGGCCCAGCCGGGCATCGCCGTGTTCAGGTAGCCCAACAGGTGGTCATAACCAATGCGCGTGAGATTGCGCGCCGCCGCCTCGGCCTGGGTGGCGCTGTCGGCAATCAGTATTAGCTCCTCGTGCTCATCCAGATACCAGCCCGCAAACGCCGCAATCATGCCCACCGGCAGCGCCAGGCTACCCGGGACATGGGCGCCGAGAAATGCAGAAATCCCGCGTACGTCCACCAGCACCGCGCGGCCCGCCACGCCATCGAACGACGGTATGTCCAGCACCCGCGGCGTCAGCAGCGGCGAAGCCGGTGCCGCCCCCACCAGATTGATGCGCTCCATAACGTGGAAATACGGGGGTTGGTTGTGGTGCTCCTCCAGCTTCGCCTGTATGAAGGCTTCGCGCCGGTCGAACTGCAGCATGGGATTATTGTGGCGCTCGTAACCGATGGTGGAAAAATCCCGGTCGGCCATCTTGTTGCCACACACTGACCCCGCACCGTGCGCCGGGTAGAGGTTGGTCTGATCACCGAGCGCGACGATCTTTTGCAGGCTGTCGTACAGCTTGCCGGCAACCTCTTCGGCGCGCTCAGGGTAGAAATCCGTGCGCCCCACGTCGCCCACAAACAGCGCATCGCCGGTGAACACCCCCACCGCCCCGTCGCCATAACCGCCGTCGTAGATCGCAAACGACAGGCTGTCGTCGGTGTGCCCCGGGGTTTCCAGTACCTTCAGGCACAGATTTCCAATGGCGAACTGGTCGCCTTCGCAAACAATATCCGCATACACCACAGTCCCCGCGGCATTGGGGCCATGGTGGACCGATGCACCGGTCATGGTCGCCAGGATCGGCGCGCCGGAGACCAGATCTTCGTTGCGGTGGGTTTCAAAGATGTGCGTGATACGGCAGCCGCGCTCTCGCGCCATCTGTGCATAGACCTCACAGTCGCGACGTGGATCAATCACCGCCGCTTCACTGCCATCACCAATCAGGTAGGAGAGCTGGGCCAGCCCCTCTGTCTTGATGCGCTCGACGAACATTAATCTGCTCTCCCAGTCTGCCGGTCCTATAAACCATAGCAGTAGACAGAGTGACTCCATGTTCGTTGTCTACAAGCAGCCGCAGAAATGCGTCGCCGCAAAAGAAAACGCCAGTCAGTTGTCTTAACCGACTGGCATTAAGGAAATTCCAGAGCCTATTTGTAGCGCTCAGATCGCGAGCTGTTCGCGCTGCTTACGGCGATGGCTACTGATCGCCAGTGTCAGCAACAGCAGGCTGGACATTACCATGAAGATACTGAGCCCCAGGTATTCGCCCTGCATCACGCCCATGAATCCAACATTCTGCACCGCATCCGTGTGCTGATATTTTGCCGCCGCCATACCGGTGTAGTGCATGCCGCAAACCGCCACGCCCATAAGTAGAGAACTGCCGAACATCTGCCACTTGCCTCGCATATGGAAAGCCATCCACAGCGCCGCGCAAGAGGCGACTACACCTATCACCACGGAAATAATCAGAATGTTGAGGTTGTAGCTGACTTCCATCGGCATGATCATGGCCGCCATGCCCATATAATGCATACCGGCTACGCCGCACCCCATAAATACTCCGGCGGGCAACAGTTTTTCAAAGGTGAACAGACCGATGCCGGCGATTGCCAGGCCAACCGAACACGCCGCCATTGCGATCATCGCCGACAGAATCGTAAGGAAGGTGTCATAAGCTACTGGCATCCCCATGTCGAAGGCGAGCATGGCAATAAAATGCATCGACCAGATGGCGCCACCGCCCATCGCGATTCCGGCCTTGAGAATGGCATTTCTTTTTTCGTCTCCGTCGCGGGCGAGAGGAATGGCTACCGCCATCTGTAAGGCGGTAAATGACCCCAGAACCGATACCACAAAAGACAGAACCACCAGCACAGGATTGTATTCAGCAATCATAAACGTTCCTCGTTATTTATATTTATCCTTTGGTTTTCTGTGCGGACTCAAGACGACCCGCGTCAGGAACCTAATCCACTACCTCGAACACACACTCCTTTTGCCCTTCACTGCGGCATTCAATTTCCCGCACAACCACGCGGCCGCTGCCGCCAGAGTCCTGCAACAGCCCCTGCAGAAAGCCGCAAAAAAACTCACCATTCCGACACCGGCTACCCGGCATGCAAAACGGGTTGTTTTTTACATGAATGGCGTAGTCATGGGCCTCTGTCGGCAACAGGGTTTTCATCGCCGGCAGTGCGATATGGCGCATTGCGCTTTTGAGATCCAACTGCCCGCCCAAAGCGTAATCTCGCTTGTACACCCAAGCGCCGACGCGAATTCCTATAAACTTGAGACTCACACCCCACTGATCCTCGGCAATCTGATCCCGCAGATCCAGCAACTGAGGAAAAATCCTGGGATAGCTTCTCGCCAGCGAGGGAAGAGCCGCTTCTATGATGTCGGTCGCGGGAACAGCGACGGTGTTTCTCTTACCGTTTCCAGTGGAAGTGATTTTCGGAGATGGCGGCGTGGAGCCCGCCTTGCGATAAGCCTGCGTGTTTCCGGGTGTGGTATGTGATAGTGCGCCTGTCGGTCGCGCAGCCGGGGTATGTGCAGAAGCGGTTGGTAAATGATTGGCCTCGAATCCGGTCACCAGGGGGTGGGAGCTGAGCTGATCTTCCAGTTCCAACAGCCGCCCCTGCTCGCCTTTCAAATTCAGCCACAGCTCAATGCCGTTGGGAGTGGGAAGCATGCGCTGGCGCAGCAGGGTAAATCCACAGCCGATCACCACGGTACCCATTGCCCTCAGCAGTCCATCCTTCCGGTCTGAATAAACCGTAACTTCCACTTCCATACTGGTTCCCTGTTCTTAATTCTTTTTCGCCAGACAAAGCAATTGATCCGATGCCGATGTCCACCGTTTGAAAACGGAAAAATCGGCACCTGCAAGCTAGTTTGAATCCAGCCCCTTTGGTTTGAGTAAACTAGTTGGGCAAATTATTTGGGAATATTGCGGAACCGCTCTCGGAATCCTTTTTGGCGTTATTTCCGCTCCCCTCAGTTTTTAGTCCTGAACTGATCATTCGTCAAATTAGTCGATTTTCACGCCGGTCGTTAGACCCAAAGCGCCATAGCGTAGATATGAACAAATAACCTCACATGACTTTCAAGCATAAAAAAAAACGTCATTTTTGTGCGAATAACAACCACACAGTTCGCAAAACAAGCAACTTTGATGCTCAGAGAAAAACACGTCATTAGCAAAATTTCTTTTGAAATTTCACACTTAAAGATTTAATCATCCGCAAAAGCTCTTAAATTTCGATATGAAAAACTCAACCAGAGTGAAATGAAAAAATACGCCAATGGCCTTGATAGGTAAAACCTATGGTAGGAAAAAGTGAAGAAGCGACAATCCAAAAGGGCGTCACAAAAAGATCAGTATTGAGATGCCAGAAAATGACTAAAAAGAAGCCGGTGGCAGCAGCGAAAAATTACACAAGCGTGTAAATCAATAATCGCAGTACAACACCGGCTTTTTTGGGGAGGGGAATGAAGGTCGGAGCAGTGGGAGAAAACCGACCGTTTGAACTACTACATCCAAATCGCTTGCAGATCAGAAACCAGGATCAGTTCACCCTTTGTTCCGCGCCGTCTCTGCACTCACCGCGAATTTCCCCACCGTGCTGGGAAACCACGCGATCAATTACAAAATACCCGTCTCGGCAAAAGCGGGTCTCCTTCAGTTTCAAATCCAGCGCGTAATTGATATCCATACGCTGCCCCCGCGACGCTCTGCGCATACCATCGGTGCGCGTCATGCCGCCACGCATGTTCGGATTTTCGGTATAGGGGCCGCGGAGTTCTGGCACCGCCATTTCCAGCGCATAAGTAAAGCGCTTGGAACCGTTGGCGGAAATTTCAGTATGGAAGGATTCCTTCAGGCCCGGGTTGGGCGCGGTGGGTTCACTGGCGCAAGCCGTTAAAACACAGGCGACTGAAAACAGAACGAAATTTCTACCAAACATAGTTTCCCCAACCAGCAAATTGATCCCATGGTCGTCATCCCGCCCCGGATCAAGCCCGGCATGACGTTCCTGCGCGGGAATGACGGTGAAGTTATTTGAATACCACAGTGCGGTTGCCGTGAATGAACACGCGCTCTTCCAGCACCAGCTGCAGCGCCCGGCTCAGCACCTGCTTTTCCACATCGCGCCCGGCGGCAGCCATGCTTTCCGCGGAGTAGCCGTGATCGACGTGGATCACATCCTGCTCAATGATTGGACCTTCGTCGAGATCATCGGTAACAAAATGCGCAGTGGCACCGATGATTTTTACCCCGCGCTCAAACGCCTGCTGATAGGGCTTGGCCCCGATAAACGCCGGCAGGAAAGAGTGATGGATATTAATGATGCGCCTGCGGTAGCGGGCCACGAATTCCGGGGTCAGCACGCGCATGTATTTGGCGAGGACCAGATAATCCGGCTGGTAGGCGTCTACCTGCTGCATCACCTGCTCTTCGTGCTGCGCGCGGGTAAGTCCTTCCGCCGGTAGCCAGTGGAAGGGAATATCGAACTTTTCCACCAGGGATTGCAGGTTTCGGTGGTTGCCGATAACCGCGGCAATCTCCACATCCAGCGCACCGGAGTAGCACTTCATCAGGATGTCGCCGAGACAGTGAGCTTCTTTGGTCACCATCAACACGAGCCGCTTGCGGCCGCTCGCCACCAGCCTGCGCTCGGCGCCCTCCGGCAGCGTCATATCCAGGTCTTCCAGCAGGGTGGCATCGTTGAAGATGCCTTCCAGCGCGGTGCGCATGAAGAAGCGCCCCTGCTCCCGATCTACGAACTCGTCGTTCTTGATAATGTTGAGCTGGTGTTTGTAACAGATGTTGGTGATCCGGGCGATCAGCCCTTTGGCATCCGGGCAATCTGTTAGCAGTATCTTCTTTTCCATGGGTAAAAATCAGACTTAATGTTCAGAGGGCTGACTATACACTATGTGCGTGATTCTACCCGTCACGCAGACCGATAATTGACCAATTCAGGGGCTTTATGGACAAGCAACTCTTCAGTGAACACATGGCCACCCTGCGCAAGCGCTACGATGAGACCCTCGACCAGTGCGGCTTCGAGACCCTCAACGTCTTCAGCGGTGCACCCTCGGTACAGTTTCTGGACGACAACTACTACCCTTTCCGGGTAAATCCCCAGTTCAAGGCCCTGGTTCCGGTGACCGACAACCCCAATTGTTGGGTGATCTATCGCCGCGGGCAGAAGCCCAAGCTGCTGTTCTACCGCCCGGTGGATTTCTGGCACTATGTGCCGCCTGCGCCCCAGACGTTCTGGAGTGACGAATATGACATCGAGCTATTGGCAAAGCCGGATGAAGCTAAGGTGTTCCTTACCGGTGAAAACGCCGCGTTCATCGGCGAGACCACCAAGCTCGAAGGCTGGGAGATCGGCGAACGCAATCCCCAGCACCTGATCGACCGCCTGCACTGGGCGCGCGCCTACAAGACCCCCTACGAAATGGAATGCCTGCGGGAAGCCAACCGCATCGCGGTGCGCGCGCACAAAGCCGCGGAAGACGCCTTCCGCGCGGGTGCCAGTGAGTTCGAGATCAACCTCGCGTATATGAAGGCCGCCGGCCAGGGCGAGGGGCGTATGCCCTACGGCAATATCGTCGCGCTGAACGAACACGGTGCAATCCTACACTACACCCATCTCGGCACCCAGCCGCTCCCCGAAAGTGAGCGCCGCAGTTTCCTCATCGACGCCGGTGCCGACTGCAATGGCTACGCCGCCGACATCACCCGCAGTTACGCTTACCGCGATGGAGAATTCGCAGACCTGGTAAGCGCAATGCACGAAAAGGAACAGGAGCTGGTCGCGGGCCTGAACCCGGGTGCGTCTTACGTGGACCTGCACCGGGCCTGCCACCACAAGGTCGGCCAACTGCTGCAGCAGTTCGGTGTGATCAAAACCTCCCCGGAAAGCGCCGTGGAATCCGGCCTCACCGGCACTTTCATGCCCCACGGCCTCGGCCACTTTCTCGGCCTGCAGGTGCATGACGTGGGTGGCCACCAGACCGCGCCGGAAGGCGGCAAAACACCGCCCCCCAGCGAATACCCCTTCCTGCGCACCACGCGCACCATTGAGGAGAATCAGGTCTTCACCATTGAGCCCGGTCTCTACTTTATCGACAGCCTGCTGGCGGATCTGAAAGAGTCCCGGCTCGCGGATGAGGTGAACTGGGACAAGGTGGAAAAACTGCGTCCGTTCGGCGGCGTGCGAATCGAGGATAACGTGATTGTGCACGCGGACCGCGTGGAGAATATGACGCGGGATTGTTATTGAACCAATACCGCGGAGCGGTTCGTTGGAGATCCACACTTGTAGGAGCCTGCCTGCAGGCGAACGGTCCGGAGCGCTGAGTCGTTCGCCTGCAAGGCAGGCTCCTACAAGGTCGTGCGGGTACCGCACGGTAAATACTTCTCCCATTTGTAGGAGCCTGCCTGCAGGCGAATTGGCCGGAGCGGTGAATCGTTCGCCTGCAAGCAGGCTCCTACAAGGGCGTGCGGGTACCGCACGGTAAATACTTCTCCCATTTGTAGGAGCCTGCCTGCAGGCGAATTGGCCGGAGCGGTGAATCGTTCGCCTGCAAGGCAGGCTCCTACAGGGTCGTGCGGGTACCGCACAGTAAATACTTCTCCCTTTTGTAGGAGCCTGCCTGCAGGCGAATTGGCCGGAGCGCTGAGTCGTTCGCCTGCAAGGCAGGCTCCTACAGGTCGTGCGGGTACCGCACGATAAATACTTCTCCCATTTGTAGGAGCCTGCCTGCAGGCGAATTGGCCGGGGCGCTGAATCGTTCGCCTGCAAGCAGGCTCCTACAAGATCAGGCGATCTCCGCGCGCACGGTGCGGGTAGCCTCCACCATATTCAGCAGTGCCGAACCCACCTCCGCCCAATTGCGGGTTTTGAGTCCGCAGTCCGGGTTCACCCAGAGCTTCTCCACCGGAATCACTTCCAGCAACTGGTATAAACGGTTCACCAATTCCGCACGCTCCGGCACATTGGGCGAGTGGATGTCGTAAATACCCGGGCCGATTTCATTCGGGTAGCCGCCGCCTTCACCGGCAAATGCCTGCAGTAGGCGAAGGTCGGAACGGGCCGATTCGATGGTGATAACATCCGCGTCCAGCGCCACAATCGCATCCATAATTGCGTTGAAATTGGAATAGCACATGTGGGTGTGAATCTGCGTTTCCGGTTGGACCCTGCTGCAAGTGTAGCGGAAACACCCCACGGCCCAGTCGAAATAGTCCTTGTGCCCCGACTCGCGCAGTGGCACACCTTCGCGCAGTGCGGGTTCGTCGATCTGGATAATGCCGATCCCCGCCGCCTCCAGATCCTGCACTTCCTGACGCAGCGCCTTGGCGATCTGCAGGCAACTCACTGCACGGGGGACATCCTCGCGCGGGAAGGACCAGTTGAGAATGGTCACAGGACCGGTCAGCATGCCTTTTACCGGTTTTTTGCTGAGACTCTGCGCGTACTCGCTCCAGCGCACGGTCATTGCGCTCGGCCGTGAAATATCGCCGGCAATAATCGGCGGCTTTACGCAGCGGGAACCGTAACTCTGTACCCACCCGTTGCCGGTGTGGATAAAGCCATCCAGTTGTTCGCCGAAATACTCCACCATGTCGTTGCGCTCGGCCTCCCCGTGCACTAGAACATCGAGCCCGAGAATTTCCTGACGGCGGATAACTTCGGCAATTTCCGCGCGTAAATGTGCGTCGTAATCGCTTTGGCTGATCTCCTGATTACGAAACTGCCGGCGCACCTCACGCAATGCGTCGGTCTGCGGAAAGGAACCAATGGTCGTCGTCGGCAGCAGCGGCAGTTGCCAGCGGGCGCTCTGCACCGCGGCGCGCTCGGGGTAAGTCTGCGCGCGCCAGGTACTGACCAGCTCCTCGCGCACGTCGGCTTCGCTGCGGCTCTCCGTTTTGGCGATTGCCGCTAGTGCCGGTGCGCCGGGTTTCAGTGCCCGCTGAAGTAATTGCAGCTCGTCGAGTTTCTGACGGCTGTAGGCAAGCTTCTGCTTGTCTGCGTTCGCAAGCGCGGCTTCCGTTTCCAGGTCAACCGGCGTATGCAGCAGTGAACAGCTGGCGGAAAGCCAAAGGCGCTCACCGAGATGCTTCGCCACCGGCAGCAGTTCCGCCTGCCAGTGCGCAAGATCTGTTCGCCACACGTTGCGACCGTTGATCACCCCCACCGACAGCACCTGGTCCTTTCTGAGCACGGCTGCCGCCGGCATAATTTCTTCCGGGGCGCGCACCGCGTCGATATGAACCCCGTCTACCGGCAATGCGAACGCGGTCTCTAGATTTTCCCGCAGCGGTGAGAAATAGGTGGTGAGCAGCAGTTTGCTGCCGCTGGCTTCGGCGAGGATTTCATAGGTCGGCGCGAACGCTTCGCGCCAGTTTTCTTGTAAATCCAGCCCGAGGATCGGCTCGTCGATCTGCACCCACTGCGCCGCGGCGTTGGCCAATTGCTTCAGCAATTCCACGTAGCACGGCAGTAGGCGCGGCAGCAGGTCCAGCGCATTCTCCACACCGCGGCCGAGCCACAGGTAGGTCAAAGGACCAATAATGACCGGCTTTACGCTGTGGCCCAGGCTCTGGGCTTCCTTCACTTCCGCCAGCAGCCATTCCGCATCGAGCTCGAATTGCTGGTCGGCGGTGAACTCCGGCACCAGATAGTGGTAGTTGGTATCGAACCATTTGGTCATCGCACTGGCGGCTACCGGCTCACCGGAGGGCGCGCGGCCGCGGGCGAGACGGAAATACTGGTCCAATTGGTTGTCCGCGGCGCCGGCCGTGAAACGCTCAGGAACCACGCCAAACATCAGCGAGTGATTGAGCACCTGGTCGTACCAGGCAAAATCGCCGACGGTAGTGAAAGCCAGCCCGGCGGCCTGCTGCGCCTGCCAGTTTTGCGCGCGCACCTGAGCGCCCACCGCCAGCAATGCCCGCTGGTCGATTTCACCTTTCCAATAGGCTTCCTGAGCGCGCTTTAGTTCGCGTCGGGCACCGATGCGCGGATAGCCGAGGATGTGTGTTTGAGCCATGTTCAGTCCTTCCAGTGACTTGGTGATTGCCGCGATAACGTCATCCCGGCCCCGGATCGAGTCCGGAGTGACGTGTGATCCGGGATCCAGAGGTAACGGAGTTCAAAGCTCCGAATCTCTGGATACCGGTATTCGCCGGTATGACGATGGGGCCGGTATGACACAGGGTTGCTTATGTTCGGGGTTGATTCTGCGGGCAGCCTGATGTTCAATCAATTTCATATTTTTTTACTTAAACATGAATATTTTTAAACATGATTGAGCTGCGACACCTGAAGGCCCTCACCACATTGCGGGAAACCGGCAGTATGGTGCGTGCCGCGGAGCGCCTGTGCCTGACGCAATCCGCCCTCTCCCACCTGTTCCGGGAAATGGAAGACCGCCACGAGCAGCCACTGTTCGTGCGCAAATCCCGCCCTCTGCGTTTTACCAGCGCGGGGTTGCGCCTATTGCAACTGGCGGACGATGTACTTCCCCGGGTGGCAGTGGCACAGCGGGACCTGGCGCGGCTCGCTTCCGGACAGGCGGGGCGGCTGAATATCGCCATCGAATGCCACAGCTGCTACCAGTGGCTGATGCCCACCCTCGACGCCTACCGCGACGACTGGCCCGAAGTGGAGCTGGATCTCTCAAGCGGCTTCCATTTCGCGCCGCTGCCGGCGCTGGTACGCGGCGACCTGGATCTCGTGGTCACCAGCAACCCGGACCAGTCTCTGAAAGGCATTCACTATGAACCGCTGTTCAGTTTTGAAATGTGCCTCGCGGTCAATCGCAAGCATCCGCTGGCAGACAGGAAATGGGTGGAGCCGCAGGATCTGGCAGGCGAAGTGCAAATCACTTATCCGGTGGAGCGAGAGCGGCTGGATATCTTCCAGCACTTTCTCGACCCCGCCGGCATAGAGCCCGCCGCAGTGCGCACCGCGGAGCTGACGGTGATGATGGTGCAATTGGTGGTGAGCGGTCGCGGCGTATGTGCACTGCCGAACTGGGCGCTGCACGAGTATTTGCAGAAAGGTTTTGTCAGCCAGTTGCGGTTGGGTAAAAGCGGCCTTTGGAGCACGCTATATGCCGCGGTGCGGGAGGAAATGTTGGAACAGGCATTTTTGCGGGACTTTTTTGTCACCGCAAAAGACACCTGTTTCGCGAATTTGAATGGAATTCGTTCGGCGTGATTGCTGGTTGCGGGGATCTGGATTCCGGCATTCGCCGGAATGACGAGGCTGAGGGCTGGATTCCGGCATTCGCCGGAATGACGGGGCGGGGGCTGGATTCCGGCATTCGCCGGAATGACGAGGCTGAGGGCTGGATTCCGGCATTCGCCGGAATGACGGAGTGGGGATCTGGATTCCCGGATCCGCTGTCATGACGGGGCGGGAGCTGCCCCGGCATGACGAGAAAAAGTCTAAGGTTCGGCCCAGCGCCGCAGCAGATTGTGATAGACCCCGGTCTGCGCCACGATGGCTTCGTGATCACCCAGCTCCTGCCGCAGACGGTTGATAGACATATCCAGATCAAACAACAGGGTACGCTGGCCGTCATCGCGTACCAGGCTCTGTATCCAGAAAAATGAACAAATACGGCTGCCACGGGTAACCGGTGTCACCCGATGCAGGCTGGTGGACGGATACAACACCATGGATCCCGCCGGCAGTTTCACCGAGTGGGCACCGTAGGTATCGTCGATTAGCAGTTCGCCGCCATCGTATTCATCCGGTTCCGAAAGAAACAGCGTGCAGGACAGATCCGTGCGGATCTGCCCTCCCGTAGGCAAGCGCCGGATAGCGTTGTCCACATGGTTGTGGAAATGCTCCCCGCCCTCATAGCGGTTGAACAGCGGCGGGAATACCCGCTGCGGCAGAGCCGCCGACATGAACAGCGCACTCGCGGGCAGCGCCCGCAGAATCACGTCACCCAGCTCCCGCGCCAGCGGAGAATTTTCAGGCAATTGCCGGTTTTTCTTCGCCTGCGCGGATTGGTGCCCGGCGGTTACCCGGCCATCCACCCACTCCGCCTGCAACAGTGCCGCCTTAATCTCGGCGGCCTGCTGCGGGCTGAGGATTTCGGGGATTTCCAACAGCACGTTTATTTACCTGTAAATCAGATCAGTAATTGAAGTTCAGCGACAGCAGCGCGGTGCGGCCGAGCCCCGGGATGAAGTGACCACCGCCCACAAAGTCGATGTACTCTTCGTTGGTCAGGTTCTGCAGGTTCAACTGCGCGCTGATGTTGTTGCTGAAAGCGTAAACGCCGGAGGCCTCAAAAATCCAGTAATCGGGAGCCACGCGAGTATTGGTTGTGCTGTTGTAGCGATCATCGACAAATTGCGTACCGAGCCCCAGCTGCAAGCGCTCAGAGGCCTGATAGTTGGCCCAGAGATTGAAGGTATGCTGCGGAGAGTTGGACAGCTCGTTACCCAGTTCGTCTGCGTTCTTACTTTCAAGCACTTCGGAATCCAGATACACGTACCCGGTGTTGACACTCAGGCTGTCCGTGATTGCTCCGGAAATACCCAGCTCGAGCCCCTGCACCCTCTGCTCGCCATCCAGTACCAGCACATCGTTGGGATCATCCGGATCCTGGGTGCGGGCATTGGTCTTGTCGGTGCGGAACAGCGCAGCACTTGCAAGCACCCGGCCATCCACCAACTCCCATTTGGTACCAAGCTCCAGGCTGCGGTTTTCCTCCGGCTCCAGCTTCGTCAACCCCGGGTTGCGGCTGCTTTCGGTCAGGCTCAAGCCCTCAGCCGAAGGGTTGAAGGAAGTACCGTAACCGAAGTAGATACTGCCCTGAGACACAGGTTTGAAGACCACACCGGCGCGATAGCTCAACATGGTATCGGTGCGCTCCACCAGCGGATCGCCGTCCGGGGTGTACTCCAGTTCAAAATGGTCATACCGCAGGCCGCCATTGATCTGCCAGTACTCGTTGATCTGTATGGAGTCCGACAGATAGGCCGCCAGCGTGGTGGACTCACCAAGACTATAGGTGCCGGTGCTCACGTAATTTTCCAGGTACGGATCATTGGGATTCGGGTTGAACAGATCCGTCGCCGGTGAGTCCTCTCCGGTCAGTTCCCGCGTGTAACGCTTTTCACTCTCCAGGCTCACTTCCGCACCGGCAATAATACGGTGCTCCCAGCTACTGCCCGGGTTAATCGTGAGCGAGTAGTCCGTCATGTTGCTGAAAATGGTGTTTTCCTGATCCCGGTATTTTTCGTCGCTGCGGCGAATATCGGTGCTGTCGTTACTGACAAAACGCGGCGCGGTCACCATATTGTCGCGGCCAGTTACCCCCCAGCGAGTCGTGTTATTCAGGCTCGCGTTGTCGCCCAGGCGCTGGGTCACCTGCGCGGTACCGATGGTAGTGTCTACTTTTTCGTAGTCGCGGGATTTGAGACCGTACCAGTTGTCAAAATCCACCGGCGGTGCCTCATCCGCGTAGTCCGCCAGCGGCACGTTGCTGGCCGGCACCCAGGGAATACCGTAATCCGGCGTATTGTCTTGAGACAGGTGGAACAGGCTCAGGTTGACCTCGGTATCGGTATCTATGCCGAACGCCAGAGACGGCGCCACACCCCAGCGGGAATTGCTTACGCCGTCGCGGCCGGCAACATCCTGCTCGTGGGTCATGATATTGATACGCGCGGCGGCGTTGTCGACCCCGTCCAGTGTGCGATTCACATCCAGCGTCGCGCGGCCATAACTGTCGGTACCGGCAAACAGGCTGCCGTTGCTGCTGTCGGTCAGGTTCGCCGTCTTGCTTACCAAATTGACGGAGCCGCCGGTGGAGCCGCGACCGGAGTAGTCGGAAGACGGCCCCTTCACCACTTCCACCTGTTCCAGGTTGAAAGGATCGCGGGTGTAGCCGCCAAAATCGCGCACGTTGTCCACGAAGATATCGGTACGCGCGCTGTAGCCGCGGATGGAGAACTGGTCTCCGGGAGGTGCACCGCCTTCACCGGCCTGCATGCTGATACCAGAAACGTTGCGCAGCACATCGCGCAGGGTGGTGGCAGCGCGCTGCTGTATCACCTCTTCGGAAATCACATTGATGGTCTGCGCCGTGTCCAGCAACGGACGGGCGAACTTGACGGAACTGGGCTGGCGCTCCTCAAGGCGATCGGTGACCTCCACAATTTCCGGCGCGCGCGTATCCGCGCTAACGGGCTCCTCGGCGTGGGCGGCGCTCATCAGGCCGCCGGCCACGGCGGCCGCCAGGGAAAGTCCGGAGAAACGGAAATGGCCTGCGAGTGGTTTCTTCCGGAACGGGTCCATCGTCGTGAGAGTGGCGAGTTTATCCGTTGTACTCGTCAGCTTGGTCATGCAGTCACCCCAAAATGTCAGCTCTTAATAGAAGTTATGTAATCGTCCGATTAGCAGGACAATGCGAAGCATTATCATTTAGATCCTTCTTTTAAGCAACTTGTCAGTTGTGACATCGGCGTGAAATTCTGCACTGCAACGGCAGCGGGAGAAGTGAAAAGTCGTTAAGCTTGGGCTCAAAAAAACGGAAGGGAATTTTCCATGAGCAAAACTACCAATGGCTGGAACCCGATTCAAAAGGGCCTGCACTGGCTGATCGCACTGTTTATCCTGTTCGCCTGGGGCTCGGTGGAACTGCATGAGTTCTACGCAAAAGACGACCCCATGCGCCACTGGTGGATGGTGTTGCACTTTTCACTCGGCTTTTCGGTACTGTTGCTGGTGATGCTGCGCTTTTACTGGCGCGCCACCCATGGTCGCCCGACACTGTATGGCAGCAAACTGCAGAGGCCGCTGTCCCTGCTGGTGCAGAGTCTGATGTATGTGATCATGCTGGGAATGCCCTTAACCGGGCTGCTGATGCGGCAATTCGCGGGGCGCGAAATCACCCTGTTCTGGCTGTTCGACCTGCCACCCTTCGTGACCAAGAATATCGATCTGGCGAAACAGCTGGGTTTCATGCACAAAGAGCTTTTGTGGAATGCGCTGCTGGTATTACTGGTGCTGCATATCGGGGGCGCGCTGTGGCACCACCTGATTATCAAAGACAATACGCTGCGGCAGATGTTGCCGTTTGGGAAAGTGAAATAAGCGTTTGAAAATTTGTTCGCCTGCAAGCAGGCTCCTACGGTGGGATACGCTGTAGGGGCCTGCTTGCAGGCGAACAGTCCAAAGCGCGGGATTGTTCGCCTGCAAGGCAGGCTCCTACAGGGGCATCAATCCCGCGCGGGTTTCGGCTTGCGCTTCTTGAACGCAGGCGCGGTCTTGCCACCGGATTTCACCCGCGCTTCATCAAAGCGGGCGATGTTCATTGGCCGGCCATTTACCCGCACTTTTTTCAGGTGCTGGAAAATTTCCTGCGGCATGCCTTCCGGCAGGTCAACGGTGGTGTAATCGGGATAAATCTCAATGCGCCCGATATAGGAACTGTCGAGATCCACTTCGTTGGCAATAGCGCCGACAATACTACCCGGGCGCACGCCGTGTTCGCGCCCCACTTCAATGCGGTAGCGCTCTTTACCCTCGTCGGGCGCCGGAATCCGCTTGCTGTCTTTGTCGAACCCGCCCCGCTTGTCAAACTTGTTGCGTTTGCGGTCTTCGAAATCGCCATCGCGATCCCGTCGGTCATTGAATTCCTGACGCTTCGGCTCGCGCTCGTCCAGCAGCAGCGGCTGGTCGCCCTGTGCCATGGCCGCCAGTGCCGCGGCGACATCCAACGGATCGATATCGTTTTCTTCCAGATACTTTTCCACCAGGTCGCGGAACGGCGCCAGGTCGCGGCGGCCAGCCATGGTGTAGGTGATCTTCTGGCGGAATTTTTCCATGCGCGAAGCATTTACCGCGGCCGCGGTGGGCAGGTCCAGGCGCTCGATCGGCTTCTTGGTGGCGCGCTCGATGGTGCGCAGCATGCGCTGCTCGCGCGGTGCCACAAACAGGATCGCATCGCCTTCGCGCCCGGCGCGGCCGGTACGGCCGATACGGTGGATATAGGCTTCCGTATCGTAGGGAATGTCGTAGTTGATTACGTGGCTGATGCGCTTCACATCCAGACCACGCGCAGCCACATCGGTGGCCACCACGATGTCGAGCTTGCCCGCCTTCAGCTTTTCAATTACCTGTTCGCGCATGCCCTGGGCCATGTCCCCGTTCAGGGCGGCGCTGGCAAAGCCGCGCGCGGCGAGCTTGTCGGCCACTTCCACGGTAGCGTTTTTGGTGCGCACGAAGATGATGGTGGCATCCACCGGCTCGGCTTCGAGAATGCGGGTCAGCGCGTCCATCTTGTGCAGGCCGCCTACCGGCCAGTAACGCTGGCGGATAGTCTCGGCGGTTTCGGTCTTGACCTTGATCTTCACTTCCACCGGATTGCGCAGGTGCTCACGGGCAATCGACGCGACCTCTCGCGGCATAGTGGCGGAGAACAGCGCAATTTGGCGCTCTTCCGGAATCTGCTCCAGTACCCACTTCACATCGTCGATAAAGCCCATGCGCAGCATTTCGTCGGCTTCATCCAGTACCAGCATTTTCAGCGAGGACAGGTCCAGGGTGCCCTTGCGCATGTGGTCCATCACCCGGCCCGGGGTACCCACAATCAGCTGCACACCGCGCTTCAGTTGCTGGATCTGGCCGCGGTAGTCCGCGCCGCCATAAATAGGCGCAACGTGGAAACCCTTGAGGTTGGCCGCGTAAGATTGGCAGGCCTCGGCCACCTGGATGGCCAGTTCGCGGGTTGGCGCCAGCACCAGCGCTTGTGGGCGCTTGTCGCGGAGATCGAGCCCTGCCAGCAGTGGCAGCGCGAACGCGGCGGTCTTGCCGGTACCAGTCTGGGCTTGGCCCAGTACATCGCGGCCTTGCAGCAGCGACGGGATAGTCTGTGCCTGGATCGGGCTCGGGGTTTCGTAGCCGAGTTTGGTTACAGCTTGGAGAATTTCGGTCGGCAGGCCCAACTGGTCAAAACCAGTGGCTTCGGAGTAATCGGTCATTTTGAGTTCACTTGAATAAATAAGGCCGGGCCGGAGCGATAGTTCCAACAGGGACCGGATAGGCCCCACTGGGATAACCATAGCTCACAGCGGAGAATTGCTGGGCAAGGCGAAGAAGCCCATTAATAGCACCGGCTATTTCAAGCTTTTTCAACTCTGAGACAGGAGCCTGTGGCAAGGAGGTCTGTTACCCAAGATGGCTCGTGCTCCCGATAGCGCCGCTGTATGGGCCGGGGCAAGAGGCTGCGCAGTCTACCAGTTTGGCGCGAGAGTGCCAGCTTAATTTTTGAGCTGCAGAAGCCTGCCTGCGGACGAATGGGTGTGGAGTGTATTGTTCGCCTGCAAGCAGGCTCCTACAGAGGGGGGGCCATGTAGGAGCCTGCCTTGCAGGCGAATTGGTTGTGGAGTGGGGGCCGTTCGCCTGCAGGCAGGCTCCTACAGGGAGCGGTGGTGTTCTGTGTAGGAGCCTGCCTTGCAGGCGAATGGTTGTGGAGTGCGGGCCGTTCGCCTGCAGGCAGGCTCCTACAGGGAGTGGCGGTGCTCTATGTAGGAGCCTGCCTTGCAGGCGAATGGTTGTGGAGTGCGGGTCATTCGCCTGCAGGCAGGCTCCTACATGGGAGTGTGCTGATCGGTGAATGCGGGGTCAGGCTGCCAGCGGTTCGCTCTCGCCGGCCGCTGCATCTTCCCCGGGCGCAGCCTGAGATTCGAGTACCGGCATCATGCGCGCAAAAACCTGCTCCACGGTGAAATCCATGCGCCTGAAGAAACTGCCATCCAGCTGGGTGAGCTCGTACAGATAGGTGCGGAAAGCGCGGAACAGCTCGATATCCACCGGCTGTGGATGCTGCCAGAAATCCGCCAGCTCCCCCTGATGGGTCAGGCCGGCGATGTCGTAAAGCGCCCGCCCCAGAGTAATCGTGGGAACGCCGTGCAACAGCGCAGAAATGCCCACAGTGCTGTTGACGGTCACCAGCCCCTTGGCGTGATCCAGCAACGTCGGCAGATGCAGATCGTGGCAGTACACCACCCGCTCCCCCACACCGTGTTCGCGGGCCTTGCGCCGGATCAGCTTGCCGTAGTGGCAGAAACCCCGGTCCATGGGGTGGTGTTTGATCACCAGGACGTCTGTTTCCGCGGCGTGGCCGGCAAAAGAGGCAATCACTTCACCAATCGATGCCTGCAGAGAATCCACATCAGAGTGCTCGCGAATCTGGAAATCGTCCGCGGTCTGCAATGGATATAGGAAGTACTTGCCACTGTGATTGCGCAACAGCGCCTCGGTAAACCGGCGCTCGCTGATGCGATACAAACCTTTGCGGTAAAAACTCCGCAGCCAGCACCCCGCTTCCTGCCACCAGGTTCTGGGGCGGTGGTGACGGTAATTGGGAAAGCGGTAGCTAAGGATTCGCGCGGCCACGTAATAACAGATAGCAAACCACGCCCGCTGCCAGAAGGTCATGCCCACTTTAAGCGGCGATTTGCGCCCGTGAGGCCGGTATTGTTCGATCGCATCGCGCGTCCAGTCCACGCCGGAAAACGCGTTGACGCCACCCTGCTCCAGGGTGACGAAATCCGGCCGCAGGTAACCCTCTTCGAACGCCCAGAACACAATGCCCAGCTGCTTGCATACCGCGCGGGCCTCGCGGTGGTAATAGCGGCAATCACCATACACCACGACCGCACGAATATGGTTCCGCCGCAGGTAGCCGTAGAGGTACTCCGGCCAGCCCGCAGGGCCGCCGGTATAATCCACACAGTGGTCCGCCCAACCGTAGTAGCGGTCGCCACCATTGAAGTTGATTTTGTGAGTCTCTACCCCCTGGGCAGAGAAATGGCGCGCGCAGCGGGCAAAAAAAGGCCCGAGCGGCCCCTGTAAAAACAAGACCCCTGACATGAACCCCCACACGCCCCACGGCATTATTTTTATTGCCGACCACGGGACATAACCACTGTGCGGAAAAGCCGCACAACCAAGGAAATTTCAACAGCCGCAAGCGACCACTAACTAACTTACCGAACAAGAAGCCGGATAAAAAACAGTCAAAACTCCGAAAAGCGGATGACAACACAAATTTGACGCAAAACTATACTTATATGGCGCGGAAATGTCTTGTACACAGTTCGCCATTTCCCGCTATCGGGAAAATTTTCCACCGAAATTTCGCTGTTCTCCGCTCGCCAGTCTCGCGCCGTCCAACCTGCGCAACACTTTTCCCCAACCCCATTCAAATAACCGTGCCGTGGATTCTGGCCAAAATGTAAACAGCGGATTGAAGGGGTTGTCTCTCGCCTGCATCCACACCGTCATGCGATGGGATTGTTGTTTCGCCTCGCCGCGGCAGTGGAAGCCGTGCACATTAGCCACCACCAGGGTGTTTGCCGGCACACGGAAGATCTTCGGCACAAACCCCATGGCTGCGAGCTCGCAGTCGCTCACCCGGAAGGAGCCGTCCCAGTAACGTCCCGACTGACGCTTATCGCCGTGTTTGCACGCTTCCAGACTCTGGCGGTACTCCCACTTCAGGCGACGCCAGCTCAACCGGTGAGACTTGGGCACATAAATGAATGGGCCGTTGCCATCGTCCACATCGTCGAGGTACAGCCATCCCTTAACACAGGGGTGGAAAGTATCCGCATGCATATCCCGCTGGGGATCGGGGCGCGGCGCAACGTTGGCATGGTTGCACAGGTTTTCCACGTAATACAGAGGTCGACGATTCTTTGACGAGCAGTAACGCGTCAACCTGTCCAGGTGCGGATTCTCGATCAGCGCTTTCATGGCCGGCATACGGGCACGCTCATCCGCAGTAATGAACACGCGCTGGGTCAGGGTGGTGCCCTCCACGAACTCCCGCACATCCCCCTGATAGGACTGCAATTCCTGAGCCAGTTTTTCGAAGTCGGCCCGAGGAAGGAAGTTGTGCTTGAGCACGAACCCCTGCTCGCGGAACTGCCGGCGGTCTTCCGCCGGCACCAGCGGCGACAGCAGCAGCAACCGAAAGCGGAACAGCCCGTGGGCGATCACCACCCGCGCCACATGAAGCCCGCAACGGTTCAGCCAGTAGCTGCCGATGATGGGGTTGTTCCTGAAGCTCTTGCCCCAGGAGAAGAGTTCCAGCAGCCACTTGGGCAACAGGTAGATTTTCTTGAAAAATCGGGTGTTCACGTATTTGTCGGCTGTGATTTGTGTTTTTTTAAAGCTCCGTTAGACGGGACTTGGTTTGGTATTCGTTGCTGCGGAGCTCTGTTCTCTGGATCCCGGATCGAGTCCGGGATGACGAGGTCCGCAGCTGGATCCCGGATCAAGTCCGGGATGACGGGGTCCGCAGCTGGATCCCGGGTCGAGTCCGGGATGACGGGGTCCGCAGCTGGATCCTGGGTCGAGTGCGGGATGACGGGTCCTCAGCTGGATCCTGGGTCGAGCCCGGGATGACGGGGTCCGTAGCTGGATCAAGTCCGGGATGACGAGAATCCGGGCGAGGGACCATTATTTCCGAAAAAATTGATTGCGCACCGCGCGATAGAAGCGCCGACGCAGCCCGCCACCCGCGGGCTTGTCGCGCTGCAACTGCAGTATTTGTACCGCCGTCTCAACATCGACGATATCGCCACTTTGTGGATCCACATAGGTGGGATAAAGGATCAGTGTTGCCGCCACCAGCTCATCCACCGCCAGCGACCGGCCGCGGGTCTTGAGACAGCGGCGCACGGCAGCCAGTTCGTGCAGCGCATCCGGCGCGCCTTTTTCCCCTGGCTCACCGCGGTCAAGCAAACGGTCTTCGGTCAGCCCCCAGCCAGCGTAAAACGGCAGGCCGTAGGTCACCACCCGCACACCGCGCAGCAGCGCTTCAAACCCGCTCAGTGAGCTGAGAGTGTGCACTTCATCCACCTGCGCCAACAATTCCGGCATCGGCACATCGGTGACCAGCTGATCAAACAAATCCCCGGCGTCCTCAGCCAGCGCCCCCACGCGCCCACCGGCGAGCACATCCGGATGCGGCTTGTAGATGATGTGGGCATCGGGGTTGGCGCGGCGCACCTCCGCCAGCAACTGGCGATTGGTCTTGAGCCACGGCGATCCGAAGGCGATGGACGCATCGCTCTCCACTTGCCCAGGCACCAGGATATTCAGGTGCGCGGCAGATAGTACCGGCGGCGCACCGGAGTTCGCCGTCCCTACGTTGTACTTGCTCAGTTGCCCCGCCACCAGCCGCTCCCGCAGGCGTCCGGCGCGCGCGCGCAGCGCCGGGCTGAACTCGGTATTGCGCAAAATCGTTTCAAGGTCCGAGGGCCGCGATGCATCGTAGTAAATTCCCTGCCGATCCAGCACCAGAGACAGCGGGCGTACCAAGTCCGAACCCAGCCCTACCGAGCGCAAAAAACCGTCCTCAATCCGCCAAAGCTCCAGATCGCGCCTGTCACAGGCTGATGCCACACTTGCCGGCAAGCTGCTGGCCCACACCGCCACCCGCGCACCCGGCTGCGCGCGGGAAACACCCGCCGGTGTTTTGTCGGCGAACCGCAATCGCGCCGGGCGCGCGAGAAAATCCGGCACGAATCCGCGCTTCCAGGGAGAAAAACCCAGCGCGAGCCAAGGGCCGCGCAGGCGCTGTGCCTGGCGCTTCTGCTCCGCAATCAGGTCAATGGTGTCTTCCAGCGAGCAGCGCTCACCGGTATAGGGATTGATATAGCGGCAATAGCGCAGATAAGCCGCCGCAAACAGCTGCACAAGCGAACGGGGTTGTCCGCGGCGCGAACAAGTCTGTGCATCTTGCGTCAGCCCCCATCCCGCATAGAACGGCATGCCAAAACAGTGCACGGCCTTGCCTGCCAGCAGCGCGTCAAACCCCATCTGGCTGGTCACCACGTAGACCTTCTCTACGGCATCCAGCAACGCCCAGGGATTGATATCCTCGGACCACAAGCGGCAGCGCCTGTTTTTTGCGGCAACCAGCAGGTAGCCGCGCTTTTTGCCGGCAATCACATCCGGATGCACCTTGACGACCACCTCGGCGTCCGGGTTCTCTGCAATCGCCGCGTCCAGCATGCGCGTAAAATCCGTGGCATCGGCACCGCCAAGGGAGACAGAC
Organism: Microbulbifer harenosus; assembly: GCF_005771435.1. GTDB lineage: Bacteria > Pseudomonadota > Gammaproteobacteria > Pseudomonadales > Cellvibrionaceae > Microbulbifer > Microbulbifer harenosus. The sequence goes on along the minus strand of NZ_VANI01000002.1, from coordinate 9,468 downwards.
GCATCACCAAAGGTCTGATCCACCACCAGCACCCGCGGGCGCGCATCCTCCCAGGTTATGTTTCTGTCTGGAGCGGCGTTGTATTTCGACAGGCGGTGCTGGCGCAACAGATCCATTGCCGCGCGAGCGCGATCAAGCGTCGCGTCATCAAAGTCCGCCTGCGCGATTAGCGTTTCGAGATCGCTCGGCGCGCTGGCGTCGTAGTAGATTCCGGCGTGGTCCACCACCAGGCTGTGCAACGGTGCGCCGTTCACCCCGAGACCAAACGAGCGCAGGAATCCATCTTCCAGGCTCACATAGGGCAGCCCGGTTTGCGCCGCCAGCCTGCGCGCCCGCGCCGCGGTGGGCTTGTGCCCCCAACCGGCGATATGCGTGGTGCCCTTGCGCGGGCGCAGCGCAAAAAATTCGCAGCGCGCCTCCGTGAGCGCATCGAGAAAGGCAATGCGGCGCAGGCCGCGGGAACAAAATCCAATTACAGACACAACCGCGCCTCGCTCAACAATGCCTGACGCCATTGTGTATCGGCCGCGAGCCGCAGGATTCCCTCGACCCAGGCATCTTCCGCCATCGGCAGCAACAAACCATTTTGTTCATGGCGAACCACACTCCCGTATACCGGCCCCGCCGCATAAACCCCCACCGCGCCGGCGAGAGTGATATCCAGAAATTTGGTGTGAGCGCGGGCCCGGTTGAACGGCGAATCCAGCAGCGGCGCCAATCCGATACAGCGGCCGGGCCGGCGCAACAGCGCCTGATAGGCGCCCCACTTCATCGGGTGCAACACATGCACCCGCGGCAATCCCCGGAACAAGCGATTGACGGAAGCATTGCCGATCACCTCAAACACCAGGCGCGCATCCGCCGCGAGCACCCGCTCGACCACCGGCCGCAGCCATTTAAGATCCGCACCGTGCGAAGCCGAGCCGTGATAGAACAGCGTGATCATCTCCTCCGTCGATTGCCCGGCATCCTCTCGCTTCAGCAGAGGCAGCAGTGCCACCGGTACCTGCGGCGCCAATAGTTGCGGCTGCCAGTCGTTATAGCGCTGCTGAAGATACGGGGTGGATACCAGCAGCTGCGCATTCACCGCGCGCAGCCAGTGCCGGTGCCGCCGGCTCAGGCGCAGCAACTTCCACTGATAGCGTAGGGGCATGCGCGCAAAAGACGACCAGCGCAGCAGATCGTCGTCCATAAAAAAATGCACCCCGGCCAGCGCATCGCGGCAGGCGCTGATCAAGCGCCGCCAGGCGGCCGGGATATAGCGCACGAACAACACATGGGCGCCGCGCAGCCGCTCCCGCGGCGGCAGATCCGCAAAACCAACCCGCTCAACTTCCAGCCCCTGCGCGTTCAGAAACGGCAGCACAAAGTAGTCAGAGGAGGGGTTCGCGTTTTCCTCCACCACAATCCAGTGTCCTCCTGATGAGGACATGGCCGAAGCGGTCAATGCGTTTTCAGTGGCAATCAATTAGGAATATCTTCTGGTCGGGGATTGGCGGGCGCCATTATGCCAAATCCGGGATCACCACGCTCCCCGCCAGCCCCTCCCGCTCGATCTTTGCCTTCAGTGCGGCCTTGGCCCGGTCATCCCCATGCACCACCCGCACAAGCTGCGGGCGCTTCTTCATCTTGCGGATAAAACCCAATAGATCATCCTGATCCCCGTGGGCGGAGTAACCGCTGATGGTCTCCACTCCCGCAGCGATGTGGTAGCGCTGGCCGTCGAGATCCACATAGCCATTGTCCGGCCCATAGGTCTGAATATCCCGCCCCGGTGTGCCCTGTGCCTGATAGCCCACAAACAGAATATTGTGGCGCTTGTCTTCGAGCATCGCCTTCAGATAATTCACGATCCGGCCACCACTGCACATGCCGCTGGCGGCAATCACAATGGCCGGGCGCCGGCTGTTGGCGAGTTCCGCCACCAACTTGTCATGCGCTCCGTGATCGTCCACCGTAATCAGCTGCTCAAAACTCAGCGGGTGGCGACCGCGGCTTAGCAGACGCCTGGCTTCCGCGTCCCAATAGGTCCGCAGGCGGCGGTAGACGTCTGTAAAGCGGCTCGCCAGCGGCGAGTCCACAATCACCGGCAGGTCCCGCCATGGATTGGGCACATGTTTGCGGCTGGCCTGGCTGTGGATTATGCCTTCCAGCTCGTACAGGAGTTCCTGGGTGCGGCCGATACTGAACGCCGGGATCAGCACACTGCCACCATCCGCCAGCGCGCGCTCAATCGCCCCCTGCAGAATGCGCACTCGCTGCTCGCGGTTCTGATGCAGGCGGTCACCGTAGGTACTCTCGATTACCAGCTCGTCACAACCCCAAGGCGCTTTAGGTGCATACAGCAGTGGTGTATTCGACGCGCCCAAATCGCCAGAGAAAATAATGCGGCGCTTGCCAACCTCCCCGGAAACCTGTGGACATCGCACCTCACACTCAACATAAGCAGACCCGAGAATATGGCCCGCGCGCTGCAGGCGGATATCGAGCCTGCAGCCCTCCTCCGCGATCACCGGCTGCCAGCCGTTATAGGGCAGAGGCCGCAACTGCTTTTTGATATAACCGATGAACTTTTCAATCAGCGCCGCATCCCGGCTGATACCGATTTTCACCGCATCTTCCAGCACCAGCGGCAACAGCTCGGCAGAGGGCTCGGAACAGTAAATGGGGCCGCGGAAACCAGCGGCAATCAGATAGGGAATTCGCCCCACATGATCGATGTGCACATGGGTCACCACCAGCGCGCGCACCGAGCGGATATCAAATTCAATTTCCAGACTGCTGCCACCGCGCCCACCGGGGGACGTCTCCGCGCCCTGAAACAGGCCGCAGTCGATCAGGATGGAGTTGTGTTGGTCCGCAAACAATTCATGGCAGGAGCCGGTGACGCCTGAGACCGCACCGTGATGGGCGACATGGCCCGGTGAAATTTCCATAGCCCCAGCTGGCTGGACATAGTCGGCAGCCGGGATAAGAGGAGGAGTTCCCGTTTCAATCATGATCAATTCCTTTTGATCCATTAAGAGCGCAATTGGGCACAGCAGCGTACCAGACTCACCCGCAGCCTTCCTAGCGATCTCAGGCCACGTAATTTGTACGCAAGTGCCTGATGATCCTGCAAGAAACGTGCAACATCGTGCCGGATTTAATTGAAACATGACAACCGCCCCGGTAGCATTCCAAACACACTCATCGGAATGAACAGGGCCCATGGATGGCCCCCGAAGCCCATGCTGAAACGACTCTTCGCCTCCCGCAAGCACCCCTATATTCCCGGCCTCAACCGCCCCGAAAAGATCGAGATCGATCTATCCGGCAGTAAGCTCACCATGCTGATGCCACCGCATTCCAACTACCAGGGATTTGCCGGCAAGGAGCCACCGGCGCAGGCGAATATTTACAATGACGGGCAGTATGTCGATGACAGTTCGCTACCCGAATGGCAGCGCGAAGGGGTATCCCATCTCACCCTGCTCAAACGCCGGTGGGAGCTATACGGCCCGCTCTGGCGCGAACGGCCGCTCGGCAATATCCGGTTTGGCATCAACATCCTGCGTTACGATACCCTGCCGGAGGGCATGAGCGCGTTCAATCCTCGGCACTTTGAGCAGATGGCCATGCGCAGCCTCTGGTTTACCGGGCCGGCACAACCCTACACGGGAAGATCCCGCGCGCCGATCAACTGGGATATGAACACCAGAGAGCCCGGCGCACCGTGGCTTTACTATGAATATCAGCGCGACTATTCCCACGATCCCGAGCCGCCGCCGGAATTTATGCACACCTACCGGGGGGGCTGCCTCCGTACCCCCTTGGACGATCACTATTACCTGAATATGGGATACGGCTATCTCGGCTACGCGCCGGTGGATATCTGCCTGGAACATATGAATGCGTTGACCCGAAAGGTGCTCGACTCCGTACACCTGGAGCTGGGATCCACGGCCAAAGAACGATTGGCGGAAGCAAAGCGCAAATGGCCTGACGCCCGGGCCACCCGGCACCGCGAACCGGAACCCTGGGTTTACCCTGAATGGCGTGACGGTGACGAAGATAAGGGCGAGGATCATGTCGTGATCCTCAAGCCCGGCAGCCCCCCACCGGCTTTGATCCCCTGATCATTTATTCTTTTTTTCCCATTTCCAAGACAAGGAACTGTCATGCAAGGCGAAACAAAAACATGGAAGCTGATTATCGGTCGCGGCCAGCATAACGTCAGTCGCAGCGTATATATCCTGCATACCCAAGAAAAAAACTGGCAACAGATTTTGCGCAATCAACACAACAGTTACTATTTGGCCAGTATTGCCAGAGCCGTTTACGCTCTCGGTGGCATTGCTGTAGGGCGCAAGCTCCGGCGGGAAAAGCTGATCTTTGATGGTGCCGCCATCCATTACGAGTTGGACACTGACGGCGACGTGCTGATCATGGGCCTTGAAGTCAACAGCAGCTACAACCCCAAACGCGGCCAACAAACCACCGGACTCTATCAGGTAGATTGTTCAGCAGCTCGGGATCGCGATTTCGAGTGGTCCACACGAGACAAAGCAAAAACCAAGATGACCCTATCCCACCGCTGGAACAAATCCCACTATGCCGCCGTAAGCGGCAAGTTTGAGAGCAAGGAAGATGCCGGCAGTATGCTGATCAATCACATCAGCAATGCCTACAAAGCCGGAATAAAAGAACACGACATCAACCGACAGGGCAATCACTACTCTCTCTACTGGCAAAACGGCAACCACAAAAGCGACAAGCAGCGGGATCACCTGGTTTCCCTGATACAGCAAGCCGTCGCCAGCGGCGCCCGGGTAAACTGGCTGGTGCACGGCGAAGGCGCTACCACCTTTGTGCGCGCCATGCACGCGCTGGAAAAGCGTCTTTCTCCCGCACCCGTCGCACCCGCGCGGGAAAAGGAATTGCGTGAAAACCTCAAGCTGCAAACCGTCTACTTCTCCAATCCTCGCGGCAAGGAAACCGGCAAAAACACGCTGGAAGCACTGAGCAAAAAAGTGGGCTTCGACTACCTTGGCACCAACATCAATCCCGGCGATGTATTCCACAATCCCGATGCCCGCAGTGCGGCGTTCGGCAAAGGCGGCGCGGTCATCGGCGCTATCACCCTGAGCGGTGCTGCCGGCACCCTCGGTGCCGACGATATCCTTAAGAGTTTCACTCAGGCGGTGAATGCCGAAACCCTGGGCTGGAGTGCTGCGACACTGGTTGCCGGCTACTTCGTCGTGCGCGACAAAATCAAAACCAACAGCGGCTATGCGCGCAACCTGCCGGGATTCATCAGCAGCACCTTCGGGGATGGAAACCAGCGCTGGGTAGGGTGATACCCAGGTTATCTGCCCCTTTAGTGCTACCGGATGTAATGCGGCTGCATTGCCACATAGTGATTACATATGGCTACAACCTGAAGCCGGCGGAATCAGCGCACATGCAGATGACAGGGGAGGGTTCCGTTATTTCGTCAAATTGTTTCAATAAGCGAAAAAAAGGAACATACTTCCAGCATGCCCTCCGACACCCATAATCAACGCGTCCTTGATCTGGCTCGCCAGAAAGGGCTACTCCGCACCAGCGACCTGGACGCCATTGATGCGCCTCGGGTCGTTCTGACGCGCCTGACCGCGGCTGGTCTGTTGGACAAGGTCGGGCGCGGCCTCTACCGCCTCCCCAACTATCCGGGGTCAGAACACGAAGGGCTTGTGACCATCGCCACGAAGGTACCGCAAGCCGTATTTTGCCTGCTGAGCTCACTGCAATTCCACGAACTGACTACCCAGCTGCCACGCCAGATCTGGATCGCCATGCCCCGCGGCAGCCACGTGCCGCGCATCGACTACCCACCAATCAAGATGGTTCAGATGAGCGGTGAGGTTTACAACGCAGGCATTGAGGAGCACCTACGTGATGGCGTGAAGCTGCGAGTCTATGGTGTAGCAAAGACAGTCGTGGACTGCTTCAAGCACCGCAACAAAATCGGTCTGGACGTCGCGCTGGAGGCATTGAAGGACGCACGCGCCCAACGCAAGGCAACGGCAGACGACCTGTGGCGCTACGCGAAGATCTGCCGCGTAACCAACGTGATGCGCCCCTATCTGGAGGCCATTGAGTGAAAAATTTTTCGGGAGAAAACTTTCGCGCCAAACCCAAAGGGGCGAGACGCAAGGATGCACCAAACAGTAACGTTGCCGCCTCCGTGCGAGCCCGTCTGCTCAACGTAGCCAAGGCGCAGGGTGTGGACTTCAACCAGATACTGGTACGCTACGCACTGGAACGCATTCTCTACCGCCTGAGCCAATCCAAGCACGCGGATCACTTTCTGCTCAAGGGCGCGCTGCTGTTCACGCTCTGGTACGACATGCCACACCGGGCCACGCGTGACGCCGACCTACTCGGCTTCGGCGCAAGCGATTTGGAATCCGTAGCCCAAACCTTCCGCGACATCGCCAGCGTCTCCGTGGCCGACGGCATCATGTTCGACCCGACCTCGGTCGCCGCCGAGGAAATCCGCAAGGACGCCGGATACACCGGGGCGCGCGTCCTCATCAGTAGCGAGCTTGCCAACGCACGTTGCAAGACACAGATCGACATCGGTTTCGGTGATGCCGTGACACCCGGTCCCATTGATGCGACCTACCCGGTGCTGCTGGCCGACCAGCCTGCGCCTCGCTTGCGCGCCTATCCCGTTTACACCGTAATCGCGGAAAAGCTCCACGCCATTGCGGTATTGGGTATGACAAACAGTCGGATGAAAGATTACTTCGATCTGTCGGTGTTGCTGGAACGCGAAACTCTGAACACCCCCCTATTGGCCCAAGCGCTCAAAGCCACCTTCGAACGGCGCGGCATGGCGCTGCCCGAGGAGTTACCGATTGGCCTGAAGAATGAGTTTGCACACGATCCCTCGCGGCAGGCCCTGTGGCACGCCTTCATAAAGAAAAATGAACTAACTCTTGAACCCTTACCCACTGTCGTGGATCGGCTGCGGGCCACCTTGGGAGCAGCGTTAAACCAAATGTAAGCGCCGTTAAATCGTAATCGTTCATTCTACAGAGGCATTGCCCCAGCCATGGATATCTGATTGCAGCGGGTTGCTGGTGAACTTTTCCTTCTGTATTCAGGGCGTCAATTTCTAAACCCGTTTTCCATGCAGTCAGAATGATTCTTTCAGCCCAATGGCGACACCATGGTGGCTAATGTGGCCCAGAGGAAAATCTGGTACCGCGATATCCAGAAAGCCGCCGCAGAGTGACACACAGGGCCAGCCTCCTACCATTTAACTTGTACGAAAGTGCCTGCATTTCTTGCAGAAAATGCGCAATATCGTGCCGTGTTCCGTTGAATCCATGTAGCCTCCCCGGTAGCATTCAGAACACACCTACAGGAATGAACAGGGCCCATGGACGGCCCCGGAAACCCATGCTGAAACGACTATTCGCCTCCCACAAGTACCCCTATATTCCCGGCATTAACCGCCCAGAAAAGGTGGAGATAGATTTATCTGGCAGCACGTTGACCATGCTGATGCCGCCACATTCCAATTACCAGGGATTTGCCGGTAAGGAGCCACCGGAGCGGGTGAATATTTACGATGACAAGCAATATAGCGATGACAGTCTCCTTCCAGATTGGCAGCGCGAGGGAAAATCACATCTCAACCTGTTCAGTCGCAGGTGGGAACTTTACGGCCCCCCCTGGCGCACTCGCCCGTATGGCAACATCCAGTTTGGCGCCAGCATCTCGCGCTACGACGCCTTGCCGGAAGGGATGAGCAGTTTCAATCCTAATCACTTTGAGCAGATGGCCATTCGAACCCTCTGGTTCACCGGGCCGGCACATCCCGACTTAGGCAGATTCTGCTCCCCGATCAACTGGGATTTGCGAAATAGAGAATCCGGCTCACCCTGGCTCTATTATGAATATCAGCCCGACTATTCTAACGATCCGGAACCGCCACCGGAATTTATGCATACCTATAGGGGCGGCTGCCTACGCACCCCGCTGGATGATCGCTATTACCTGAATATGGGGTACAGCTACCTCGGCTACGCACCCGTCGAAACCTGCCTGAAGCACATGAATGCACTGACCAGTAAAGTGCTCCGTTCGGTACGCCTAGAACTGGGATCTACGGCAAAACAACGACTGGCGGAAGCAAAGCGCAAATGGCCAGACGCCCGCGCCACCAAGCACCGCGAGCCGGAGCCCTGGATCTATCCGGAATGGCGTCGTGGAGATGATCGTAAAGGCGAAGACAACGTTGTAATCCTCAAGCCCGGCAGCCCCCCGCCGGTTTTGACTCCCTGAGCATTTATTTTTCCCCTACTTTCAAGACAAGGAGCTGTCATGCAAGGCGAAAGCAATACCTGGAAACTGATAAGCGGTAGCAGCGACCGCATAGGTCGCAACATATACATCCTGCATACCCAGCAAAGTGCCTGGCAACAGATCGTACGCGGTCATCAGGACAACTACTACTTAACCAGCGTTGTCAGAGCTATACACGCTCTCAGAAGTTCCGCCGTTGGCCGCATGTTCCGGAGTGAAAAAATTATCTTCGATGGCGCCGCTATTCACTACCAGCTGGACGGCGATGGCGATGTGCTGATCATGGGACTCGAAGTCAACAGTGACTACAAACCGAAAGGCGGCCGACAAGCCACCGGGCTCTATCAGGTTCAGTGCGAAGAAGTCCAAGGTCGTCCTCACAAATGGACCACGGCCCAAGATTATGAATCGAGAATGCCCCTGTCCCACCGCTGGAACAATTCCCACTATGCCGCCGTAAGCGGCAAGTTTGAGAGCAAGGAAGATGCCGGCAGTATGCTGATCAATCACATCAGCAAAGCCTACCGAGCCGGAGTAAAAGAACATGACATTAACCGACAGGGCAATCACTACTCCCTCTACTGGCAAAACGGCAACCACAAAAGCGATAAACAGCGGGACCACCTGGTTTCCCTGATACAGCAAGCCGTCGCCAGCGGCGCCCGAGTAAACTGGCTAGTGCACGGTGAAGGAGCAACCACCTTTGTGCGCGCCATGCAAGCGCTAGAAAACCGTCTTTCTCCCGCACCCGTCGCACCCGCGCGGGAAAAGGAATTACGTGAAAACCTGAAACTGCAAACCGTCTACTTCTCCAATCCCCGCGGCAAAGAAACCGGCAAAAACACACTGGAAGCACTGAGCAAAAAAGTGGGCTTCGACTACCTTGGCACCAACATCAATCCCGGCGATGTATTCCACAATCCCGATGCCCGCAGCGCGACGTTCGGCAAAGGCGGCGCGGTCATCGGCGCTATTACCCTTAGCGGTGCTGCAGGCACCTTAGGCGCCGACGATATCCTGAAGAGTTTCACTCAGGCGGTGAATGCCGAAACCCTGGGCTGGAGTGCTGCGACACTGGTTGCCGGCTACTTCGTCGTGCGCGACAAAATCAAAACCAACAGCGGCTAC
>NZ_VANI01000029.1 GCF_005771435.1 Microbulbifer harenosus | reverse complement strand
AAAAAAAGGGCCACCCGTTTGGGTGGCCCTTTCTTTTATTTAGAAGCCTGACGATGACCTACTCTCACATGGGGAAACCCCACACTACCATCGGCGATGTTGCGTTTCACTTCTGAGTTCGGCAAGGGATCAGGTGGTTCCACAACTCTATGGTCGTCAGGCAAACTGGCTTGGGTTGGTGTTGGTCTTACGGGCTGTGCCCTGCGCTACCGTTTGATTGTCTGTCTGCCTTCGCTGTACTCAGCGATAACAATCAACCCAAATAAGTCGGCGAAACATTCTGTAGTAATACACCGCAAGTCGATCTCTTGCGAGTAGCTTGCGCGTCTCTCGGACTTCACAATCCGAATCGTTAGTAACCATCTCTGTTGTATGGTCAAGCCGCACGGGCAATTAGTACTGGTTAGCTCAACGCCTCACAACGCTTCCACACCCAGCCTATCAACGTGGTAGTCTTCCACGGCCCTTTAGGAGACTCGAAGTCTCAGGGAGATCTCATCTTGAAGGAGGCTTCCCGCTTAGATGCTTTCAGCGGTTATCCCGTCCGAACATAGCTACCCGGCAATGCCACTGGCGTGACAACCGGAACACCAGAGGTTCGTTCACTCCGGTCCTCTCGTACTAGGAGCAACTCTTCTCAAATCTCCAACGCCCACGGCAGATAGGGACCGAACTGTCTCACGACGTTCTAAACCCAGCTCGCGTACCACTTTAAATGGCGAACAGCCATACCCTTGGGACCGGCTTCAGCCCCAGGATGTGATGAGCCGACATCGAGGTGCCAAACACCGCCGTCGATGTGAACTCTTGGGCGGTATCAGCCTGTTATCCCCGGAGTACCTTTTATCCGTTGAGCGATGGCCCTTCCATACAGAACCACCGGATCACTATGACCTACTTTCGTACCTGCTCGACATGTCTGTCTCGCAGTCAAGCGCACTTATACCATTATGCTCATTGCATGATTTCCGACCATGCTGAGTGCACCTTCGTACTCCTCCGTTACTCTTTGGGAGGAGACCGCCCCAGTCAAACTACCCACCATACACTGTCCTCGATCCGGATTACGGACCAGAGTTAGAACCTCAAACATACCAGGGTGGTATTTCAAGGATGGCTCCACAAGAACTGGCGTTCCTGCTTCAAAGCCTCCCACCTATCCTACACAAGTAGGCTCAAAGTTCAGTGCAAAGCTATAGTAAAGGTTCACGGGGTCTTTCCGTCTAGCCGCGGGTACACTGCATCTTAACAGCGATTTCAATTTCACTGAGTCTCTGGTGGAGACAGCGTGGCCATCGTTACGCCATTCGTGCAGGTCGGAACTTACCCGACAAGGAATTTCGCTACCTTAGGACCGTTATAGTTACGGCCGCCGTTTACCGGGGCTTCGATCAAGAGCTTCGCTTGCGCTAACCCCATCAATTAACCTTCCGGCACCGGGCAGGCGTCACACCCTATACGTCCACTTACGTGTTTGCAGAGTGCTATGTTTTTAATAAACAGTCGCAGCCACCTGGTCACTTCGACCGGCCTCAGCTTAGGGAGCAAGTCCCATCACCAAAACCGGCGTACCTTCTCCCGAAGTTACGGTACCATTTTGCCTAGTTCCTTCACCAGAGTTCTCTCAAGCGCCTTGGTATTCTCTACCTGACCACCTGTGTCGGTTTAGAGTACGGTTCGCAATTGCCTGAAGCTTAGAAGTTTTTCCTGGAAGCAGGGCATCAACCACTTCGTCTCTAAAAGAGACTCGTCATCAGTTCTCAGCCTTAGGGGACCGGATTTGCCTAATCCCCCAGCCTACGACCTTAAACATGGACAACCAATCGCCATGCTGGCCTAGCCTTCTCCGTCACTCCATCGCAGCAATTGCAAGTACAGGAATATTAACCTGTTTCCCATCGACTACGGCTTTCGCCCTCGCCTTAGGGGCCGACTAACCCTGTCCCGATTAGCGTTGGACAGGAACCCTTGGTCTTCCGGCGGGGAGGTTTTTCACCCCCCTTGTCGTTACTCATGTCAGCATTCGCACTTGTGATACCTCCAGCAAACCTCACAGTTCACCTTCAACGGCTTACACAACGCTCCTCTACCATGCTCATAAGAGCATCCGCAGCTTCGGTTACCAGTTTGAGCCCCGGTATATCTTCCGCGCAGGCCGACTCGACTAGTGAGCTATTACGCTTTCTTTAAAGGATGGCTGCTTCTAAGCCAACCTCCTAGCTGTCTGGGCCTTCCCACATCGTTTCCCACTTAACTGGTATTTGGGACCTTAGCTGGCGGTCTGGGTTGTTTCCCTTTTCACGACGGACGTTAGCACCCGCCGTGTGTCTCCCGCGATTGCACTCCTCGGTATTCGGAGTTTGCATGGGGTTGGTAAGTCGGGATGACCCCCTAGCCCAAACAGTGCTCTACCCCCGAGGGTGAGACGCGAGGCGCTACCTAAATAGCTTTCGAGGAGAACCAGCTATCTCCCGGCTTGATTAGCCTTTCACTCCGATCCACAGGTCATCCGCTACTTTTTCAACAGGAGTCGGTTCGGTCCTCCAGTTGATGTTACTCAACCTTCAACCTGCCCATGGATAGATCGCCGGGTTTCGGGTCTATTGCCTGCAACTAAACGCCCTATTAAGACTCGATTTCTCTACGGCTCCCCTATGCGGTTAACCTTGCTACAGACAATAAGTCGCTGACCCATTATACAAAAGGTACGCAGTCACACCACGAAGGTGCTCCTACTGCTTGTACGTATACGGTTTCAGGTTCTATTTCACTCCCCTCTCCGGGGTTCTTTTCGCCTTTCCCTCACGGTACTGGTTCACTATCGGTCAGCTGGGAGTATTTAGCCTTGGAGGATGGTCCCCCCATATTCAGTCAAGATAACACGTGTCCCGACCTACTCGATTTCACTCAATGTGCCTTTTCGTGTACGGGGCTATCACCCTGTATCGCGGAACTTTCCAGATCCTTCCACTAAGACATAAAGAGCTTAAGGGCTAGTCCCCTTTCGCTCGCCGCTACTCAGGGAATCTCGGTTGATTTCTTTTCCTCCGGGTACTTAGATGTTTCAGTTCCCCGGGTTCGCCTCACATAGCTATGTATTCACTATGTGATACCCGCAAGCGGGTGGGTTTCCCCATTCGGACATCCTAGGATCAAAGCTTGTGTGCCAGCTCCCCTAGACTTTTCGCAGGCTCCTACGTCCTTCATCGCCTCCAGCTGCCAAGGCATCCACCGTATACGCTTAGTCGCTTGACCATACAACACAAACGACTACTAACGACTTTGTGCTTTTCCAAATCGTCTTATGCGGCGTTGCTGCTCTTCGCTTACTCGGTCACGTACTAATGTACGCTCCCTCACTCGCTCATCGCGCGCCTTGCCTAAGACAATTTGGCTTCGCACAACCTTATTGAAGGGTATTCAATAAGGTTTCCGGATTTGTGTGGCTTGAGAGACACACAATTTAATTGCTGATTGAGTGTTGTTAGCACTCAACCTCGCCTTGCAGTGTATTACTACAAAATGTTTCACCTTGTTAAAGAGCATCTGATGTAAAAATCAGGAAGCTAATCT
>NZ_VANI01000027.1 GCF_005771435.1 Microbulbifer harenosus | reverse complement strand
AATATAGAATTAGGTCTTGCAGAGGAAAATGTATGTTCCTAGCAAGTGCCATCTTCCACATAACAATGCGCTGCAGGCCGACGTCTAACTTTGTGCACTTTTTGCGCGGTCGCTTCGCTCCCATTATCGCGCAAAAAGCGCACAAAGTTAGCCGCGGCTGAGCGCGGCGTTAGCTGTCAATAGCCAAGAGAATAGTGTCATCGCCAAAAGTTTGGGAGAAACATAATGTCAGAAATTAAAAAAGATGCAGAAAAAGCCTATGTGGCAACGAAGACTGTGGCAAAGAAGGCAGGAAAGCTGGCTTCTTTCCTTGCGAGAGCTGCTGCTGCTACTGCTGGAGTAAAGGTTAATGACAAAAATCGCGAAGAAGAACTGAGAGAAACTCCGCGCCATAAAGATGAATGGTTTCAGTAGGTATCGAACGGTAAAGGCATACCCAGAGAACATCCAGGATATTGAGTAAGTGGTGGGGGGCAGGGTTATAAAGTTTGAGTTTTCCCCGCCGAAATTTTGGAGCGCAGCAGCGGCTGGGTGGGTAGTAAAGTTCAGGCAAATTACCACTCCGCCAGCTAACCAGGCGCTGCTGAGGGACAGTTTACTTTATGCACCTTTGTGCGGCTCGCTACGCTCGCATTCTCGCACAAAGGTGCATAAAGTAAACTGCCCCAGAGCGCAACGTTAAGCATCACAAGTAATGAAATTCTTACCGCTCATAATTGGAATTTTTCCTGGCCTGTTGCTAGCTAGTACGATCCCTTTAGATAAGGACGTTATCCAAGCAAGAGAATGTGGTATGGAACAAAGAGATGGCCATGGGCAGTTGCTGCCAATAGCTGTTTCAATTCCGCTTGAGTTAAATTGCCTCAATTGCAAAATTGAGTTCAATTTTAACGTACCTGCAGGTGGAGGCTATCCAACCAATGTGAGTTCCAAATCCAGCGGCATCTCAAAACAGCAGGAAAATCAGTATAAAAATACATTTTCTCGTGGCTGGGCATTTCCAGGTTGTAGCCATAAAGGCAAAGCTAGAGGTTTTCAGGGAGAGCGCAGGGCCTTCAATGCTTAACAAACGCAGGCAGTTTGCTCCGGCCCTTCGGGCCTCCGCGGGACGCCCAACGCTATGCACATATTGTGCTGGTCGCTGCGCTCCCTTTTTAGCACAATATGTGCATAGCATTGGTCGCCCCTGCTGCGGGCGTTAAGCATCAGATCATGCGTAGAGAAAAATCAGAATCAGAAAAGGCAGCAGGGAAATTGATTTCTGCCATCCAAAAAGAATGGGGTGAAGAGATTGGTACACCCCAAGCAGACCATAGCGAAGAAGTAATGGGACGTGCTCATGGGCTTTTACAGGCACGTACAGCTGAGTCAATGAGATCATTACTGAAAGAGAAAACAGTCACAGAGTTTCTAGGCGAGTTCTGGGTTCGTAGGCATCCGCTGGTAAAGCCAGCCATAATTTTCCTAGAAAAAGCCATGGAGCGAGAAAATGCTTAACAATCACAGGCACGTTGCTACGGCCCTGTGGGCCTCCGCGGGACGGCCTACGCTACGCTTCGGCCGCCCGTGCTGTGGGCGTTAACTTCATATGAGCATTGCGCTAGGAAAAATAATTCAAGAAGCTATCCCACTTGTGGAAATGCAGGTAGGTGAAGCTTATGACAAATACACACTAGAGAAAGAGCTTCGGTGGCATAACCCGAGACCATCTGATTCTTTTGAAAATGTCATGCCTGAGATAATCGCAGCCTGGTCTGTTGACGACTCTCAGATTATTTTAATTGAAGTGATTTGCCATGATCTACATACGAGAGCTCTATCTTTTAATGATGTTGATGAGCTTGAAGAGCACATGCTTAGTGGCTCATCGTACTTAAACTGGTATATATCGTACGTAGTACCAATAATTGGGGGTATAGTCCGTGACTTTGACGCCTATACGTCCGATGGCGAAAAAATAGTAAAGCACGTATTTGATGAAACCAGCACATCCGAATCAAAACAAGGCTGTAAAATTGAGTGGAAAAGTTAACAAGTCAAAGCACGCGGACATGGTAAAGCTGTCACCTTTTTTGTTCCAAAAAAGCCGCCAACTTCACCATGCCGGTGTTTGAGGCGTTAAGCACAGGTTAGTATGAGAGTACTGTTAATTTTACTAGCGACACTAGCAATGGCGCTTTTTATCAATAAGTGGGCTGGTGGCTATGGTGGTACCTTTATGCTTTTGGTACTTTTGATTTCTTTAGGAATTCCCTACCCATTGTCAGCGTTTAAGTCTGCTCGCTATAAAAGACGTATAAATAAATGGCTTGAGCAAGCTGGGCTTCAGCTAAAAAATGTTGAACCCCGGGCTCATAGATTTAGAAGCGGTAAACTGTTCTGGAAAAGTACAGATGCTCAGTTAGTGTTTAGTGTAAAAAGTGGAAATTCCGAGTATTGGTTTGCCTGTGGGAGCTGGTGGCTAGGCGTATACTCTAACAAAATTAGTATCTATCAATACATTGATAGAAAATTAGTGTTTTTCGAACGCATCAGTGCTTAACAAAGCGCTGCAGGCCGACGGCCAACTTTGTGCACTTTATGCGCGGTCGCTGCGCTCCCATTATCGCGCATAAAGCGCCCAAAATTGTCCGCGGCTGAGCGCGACGTTATGCCTTAGAGCAAAAATTCTGGCACCCAAATTGAAAAAAATATTTATTTATAGTGGTACTTTTCTACTTGCGCTTTCAGCCTACTTCGTAACATTCTCATCATTCTATGAGTCATGGTTTCCCTATTACTACGAAGATTACCTGTCATACTTCTTCATGGTGGGTATTGGGATTGTCTTAGGGGCGCCATTCGTGATTACTTGGGTAGTAGAATCAAAAAATGAGGAAAGCTACTTTTCCAAGTACGTCAGTTCAGCCACCAAAGTGCATGTATTCATAGTAGCTCTATCTGTCTTAACGTTCGCTTACATGATGGCCAATGGTATTTTGATCAATGGGTCCGGTGTCTACCAGGTAGTTCCAGCGAGTGAATAGGCATAACAAACAGCGGCAGAGCGACAGCCAACGCTACGCACTTTTTGTGTTACTCGCTGGCGCTCAAACATTAACACAAAAAGCGCTCCGCGCTGGCTGCGCCTGCGCTGGGCGTTAGGTGCACACCAGTATGAGATTGCATCATTGGACTCACCCACGGAAGGAAATCGAGTTTAACCTGAATGACGGAACAGCAAGAATTTTTGAGCTTAGTGAAGATCGATCTGAAAACTCAATCTGTCCTGGATATTCCGCGAGTGAGCGTAGGGCGTTTGGAGGCAGAGAGCATTTTGCAGTTTACAAACTGAATTCAGATATTATTTTCAATGCAGGAAAAAAATCCTGGAATTTATCTGATGATGCTGTCGAGGTGGAGCATACTCGCCCTTATCCATTTTTCTCCAGATTTTCGGTGAAAGTTTCGGGCGAAACAGAATATTCAATCACTTATTGTCATTTTGGGCGGCTTCTATATATGTGTCTCGACCCTACATACGATAAATTGGAGCAAGATGCTGATTTTTTCCTGGAGTTTGTAGCGGAAAATGGTAGCTCGAAAGAGTGGCTATCCCACGTGGCCAGCCAATGGCGCTCCGCAAGCAGCACCTAACAATCAGCGGCAGAGCGACAGCCAACGCTACGCACCTTTTGTGTTACTCGCTGTCGCTCAAACATTAACACAAAAGGTGCTCCGCGCTGGCTGCGCCTGCGCTGGGCGTTAAATGTCAGGTTAGCATGGAAGATTTTCCCGAATTATACGAACTCATAGGTCTTTTTGCGGCAGAGCCGGAGCTTACTGATCGAGATGTGCCTTGGTTTTATAACCGGCTTACCTATCGAACCGAACGTGGCGATAACAAAATCTATTGTGCGATTGAACCAGGGTACGGACAAGTAGTCCTTATATGGGAAAAGGCGGGGGTTCTTGTAGCTTCACTCAATCTGGAAGGTATAGTTGGGCTAAAGGTAATATCGGAACGGGGTACCGAAAAAATGGTCGCTACATTCCGCCCGTCAACAAAATTGCTAGATTTTGAGTTTCAACTTAAACCCACAATAAACTTGAAGTGGGGAAATCAACTCAATGAGTAATACATTTAACAAACGCAGGCAGTTTGCTACGGCCCTTCGGGCCTTCGCGGGACGCCCAACGCTATGCACATTTTGTGCGGGTCGCTGCGCTCCCAGTTTCGCACAAAATGTGCATAGCATTGGTCGCCCCTGCTGCGGGCGTTAGGCAAAGGAACCTGCCAATGAGAGAAAATGGAAATAATCTTTTAGTTTTGGGCGCTATTTTTTGTGGAGTAGTTGCAGCGGTCCATATTGGTTGCGCAATTTTTGGCGGAGATTGGTATCGAGTGCTCGGAGCTGGTGAGCAATTGGCAGAAATGTCAGAGCAAGGCCATTGGTATCCTCCAGTCATAACGCTAGTGATTGCTTCAATTTTTATTGTTTGGTCACTTTATGCGTTGTCTGGCGCGAGGAAAATATTGCGGCTACCGTTCTTACGGACAGTGTTGTGCATAATTTCGGCAATTTTTATATTCAGAGCGTTGGCTTTTTTTATAATAATGCCCTTATTTCCGGGAAATAGCCTAGCTTTCTGGATTGTAAGTTCCGCTATCTGCTTCGGCATCGGAGCGCTTTACGCAATAGGTCTGGTTCGTGCCTGGCCGCACCTTAGTGCCAAAAGTGCCTAACAAACAGCGGCAGAGCGACAGCCAACACTACGCGCCTTTTGTGTTACTCGCTGTCGCTCAAACATTAACACAAAAGGCGCTCCGCGTTGGCTGCGCCTGCGCTGGGCGTTATGTTTTACCAGGAAATCATCATGTTTCAGAAGGGAATTTCTCCAGCTTTAATAGATCAAATAAAGCGTAATGCCGAAAGGGATGTTGCTATAAGAAGAACAGCTTCCGCAGCAGAGGAACAAGCGGATATAGCCCTAGAGTTGCTAAAGCACGCGGAGCGAGCTGAGCAGAGAGCACAAGATGCGGAAAGTACAGCAGGTGAAGCCCTTCAAACCGCTGCGGCAGCAAATGTAATCGCAGTAATTTCAATAATCATTTCGAGCTTGCTGGCAATTGTCGGAATAATTGTAGCGGTTTCCATCGGGATCGCGGGAGAATAAACATAACAAACAGCGGCAGAGCGACAGCCAACGCTACGCACCTTTTGTGTTACTCGCTGTCGCTCAAACATTAACACAAAAGGAGCTCCGCGCTGGCTGCGCCTGCGCTGGGCGTTAGCATCCAATATGAATTTAGACCTTGATAATTTAACCATAGGCTCTTTCGTCCTCGGGGCAGAGTTCCATGGAAAGAATCAAATCTTTCAAGGTGTTGGCTATAGTGTCAGTGTACATAAGAAAATAGTTGCGAATATTCATATCAATTTTGGAACAAAAATACCGAAGTCATTAGTTTTTAATGATTGTATTATTCTTAACGGTGAAATTTGCAATATCGATGTTAATACGGGTTGTCGGGAGATTGAAACACTATTAGGACCCCCACAAGAACAGTGGGAAGACGACTATGCAAAAAATTATAGGTATCTGTATAAAACACATGAGCTAGAATTTAATTGGTTGGTCGATAAAGATCA
Organism: Microbulbifer harenosus; assembly: GCF_005771435.1. Taxonomy (GTDB): domain Bacteria; phylum Pseudomonadota; class Gammaproteobacteria; order Pseudomonadales; family Cellvibrionaceae; genus Microbulbifer; species Microbulbifer harenosus. The sequence continues at coordinate 250 of NZ_VANI01000027.1, read as the reverse complement.
TCTAGAGTATTTGTCAATTGATTTGGTTTAAGGTGCAGAATGCTAACAAAGCGCTGCAAGGGACGGCTAACTTTGAGCACTTTATTGCGCGGTCGCTGCGCTCCCATTATTGCGCAATCAAGCGCCCAAAGTTAGCCGCCCCTGAGCGCGGCGTTAGTTGCGACGTGAAGTCGTATAAATTTCTGTTACACACTCTGATAAATCACAGGAGGTTATTTCTCAGAACGATGTAACCCGATGTTCTGCCATC
>NZ_VANI01000026.1 GCF_005771435.1 Microbulbifer harenosus | reverse complement strand
CGTCTTACTTTATGCACGTTTTGCGCGGTCGCTACACTCCCATTTTCGCGCAAAACGTGCATAAAGTAAGCCGCCGCTGAGCACGGCGTTATGCTCAGTAAGCACGGAGAAAAATATGTCAGCCAGAAGAAGGTATTTACACCCCTTCTTAGATAGTAATAGATGGCAGAAATTCAAGCCAAGAAGTGGGGATATTGTAATTGCCACTCCTTTTAAATCTGGCACTACGTGGATGCAAATGATTGTTTTAGGACTTTTGCATGGCATCAAAAACCCACCCTTATTGAGAGAGGTGGGGCACTGGATAGATTTTAGGCCGGCACCTGAGGAGGAGACACTTGCGCGTCTTGAAGAGCAGTCTTCACGAAGGTTCATTAAGACCCATTTGCCCTTCGATGCAATTAAATTTGATAAAAATATTAAATATATTGTAGTTGATCGTGATCCTAGAGATGTCTTTATGTCTCTCTGGAATCACTACAAAAATATGGATGTTGACTTGGTTAATAGTGACCTTCCGCCAGATGTCCATCCTATACCACCGTGCCCTGATAGCATCCATGAATTCTGGAAGTCATGGCTAACAAAGGGGTATTTTGAATGGGAGAGCGAGGGGTATCCTTTCTGGTCAAACTTGAGGCATGTGCAGTCATGGTTTGATGTGAAAGATTTAGATAATGTGTTACACGTGCATTACAACAACTTACTGCTTGATAGTAAATCAGAAATTAAGCGTGTCGCCGAATTTATTGAAGTCGAGATTTCTGCTGAGGAAGCGAATTCCCTGGCCAATTACACTTCCTTTGAATCTACAAAGAAAAATCTCAATAAATTATTTCCTGGTGGCTATCGCCTATTTAAAAATGGCCCAGATACATTTTTCCATAAGGGAAATAATGGTCGATGGAGAAGTGTATTAACTCAAGAAGATGAAAAGCTGCTGTCTGAGGCTTCCAACACCATGCTCAGTAAAGCTTGCTTCAAGTGGCTGACCTTTGGAACCTTGTAGCGGAGCATAACAATCAGCGGCAGAGCGACAGTCAACGCTACGCACCTTTTGTGTTACTCGCTGGCGCTCAAACATTAACACAAAAGGCACTCCGCGCTGGCTGCGCCTGCGCTGGGCGTTATGCATCAGTCATAAATTGAGCACAGTAAAAATTAGAGTTTGAGATGGATTGGGAAATCGTAAACGGAGTCACTGGATTAGTAAGCGCATTAGTGGCAATTTTAGGGATATTTCAGTACAGGAAAATTTCAAGCGAAGTTTCACAGCCAAAATCCGGTTTCAGATCTCAAAAATTTTATGCTTTTTGGATCGCTAGTGCTGGTTGGGCATTGTGTTGCTTAAGCTATCTTTGGTTGATACAGCCATATGGAATGTATCCCTCCGATAGAGAGTACAAGCAATTCTTTGGCATTGTTTTAGGGTTTCCAGCGTTAGTTATCTTCCTCTATGGGGTTAATCTACTGCAGGGCGAGCAAAAAAATGCATAACAAGCGCAAGCAGTATGCTACGGCCCTGCGGGCCTCCGCGGGACGCCCAACGCTATGCACATGTTGTGCGGGTCGCTGCGCTCCCAATTTCGCACAATATGTGCATAGCATTGGTCGCCCCTGTTGCGGGCGTTCAGGCTGTAGAAAAACTCGAGCACCTCTTCCATAGATTAGTTTTTCGCGCGGAGAGTACCCTAAAATGTTTTTCGTCATGTTAAACAGGTCCAGAATTCGCATAGAAGCGCGATATTCCTGCACAAAATATAAGCAAAAAAGAGAGGCTGGGGTTTTTCTACAGCCTCGTTAGGCAAGTGGACAGAGTTATGGAGAGATATAAATACGATATTTTTGGTAGAGAAGTTCTGATTGAAAGAAGCCAAAATCGGTGGTCAACTTTCTACCACGGTTCAGAAGGTAAGCGACGAAATGCCGGAATATTTGTTCCACCAGAAATTACAGAAGCTGAGTTAACTCAGTTTCTGTCAGATCTCTGTCATGAGTGGGCAACTGAGAGGCATCCATCTGTGGTACGTCTGAGTGAAAATAAGTAAATTGGCATCCGCAGGGCACCCTGCCTAACAATCACGGGTAGTGAAGCTCCGGCCCTTCGGGCCTCCGCAGGACGGCTTACCCTACGCACGTTTTGCGCCATGTTAAACAGGTCCGTAATTCGCAAAGAAGCGCGATTTTCTGCGCAGAACATAAACAGAAAAGGGAGGCCGAAGTTTTTCTACAGCCTCGTTATGCGCCGACCATTCTATTGGAGTATTGAGGATTAATTATGAAGATTAAAACTACAGTGCTATGCCTTCCCGTTACCGATGTACAAAAGGCACTCATTTTTTACCGGGAAGTATTTGGATTTTCTGAAGCAAAAATAGAAGAGGGTATTCTTACTCTTGAATTCCCGAACCTGTCTCTTTTCATAATGGAGAAGAATGCTTACGAAGCGTATACCCATAAAGCAAAACGCGAAGCTTTTTTCCCTGGGAATTCTGCCCCTGCCATCATTAGTTGTGCAGTTGAATCAAAACAAGACGTGGATCGGGCGCTTGAATGCGCTAAAGAGAACGGCGGAACGGCACCGGCGAAACCCGAAGTCGACCCATCGTTCGGAGGATACATCGGCTATATCAGCGATCCTGAAGGGCATCTCTGGGAACTTGTATGCCCGAACCCATAAGCTTCACTTAACCAAAAAACACTTGAAATTCGCTCCTTTCGGTCGCCGGACGCTCGCAAGCTCGCGCCGTTTGTGTGAGCGTTCAGGCTGTTGAAAAACTCGAGCACTTCTTCCATAGATTATTTTTTCGTGCGGAGAGTGTCCTGAAATGTTTTCCGCCATGTAAATCAGGTACAGAATTCGCATAGAAGCGCGATTTTCTGCACATAATATGAACAGCAAAGAGGCCGGAGTTTTTCTACAGCCTCGTTATAGCGTAATTGAAGTACAGCAAGATTCGGGTCGGCAGTAGTCGTTCGTCCTTCTAATATGGCCTCTGTTCGGGCATGTGCCCTTTTATAATGATTAGAGCCAGAAGGAATGACTGATGACTATACTTGCTAACAAAGTTGCTATCGTTACTGGTGCCAGCACCGGTATTGGCTACGCGACCGCGAAGCTTTTCGCGAAAGAAGGTGCTGCCGTCGTGGTGGCTGCAAGGCGACAAAAGGAGCTTGATGACCTTGCGAACTCAATCAACGCGGAAGGCGGGCAGGCACTGGCACTAGCGGGTGATGTTGGTGATGAGGTTTTTGCCAAAACTTTGGTAGATAAGGCGGTAAGTTACTTCGGCGGATTGGATATCGCTTTCAACAATGCGGCTATCCTGGGTGCTATGAGCCCTGTCCCGGAAATGTCGAAAACGGAATGGGATCAGGTTATTGCGACGAACTTAACCAGCGCATTTTTGGGTGCAAAGTATCAACTGCCCGCTATGGCTACCCGAAAAGGAGGTTCGTTAATTTTCACCTCTACCTTCGTTGGCTACACCGCAGGTATGCCAGGTATGGCTGCCTACGCAGCCAGTAAGGCTGGCCTTATTGGGTTGACTCAAGTGCTGGCGTCAGAACATGGGCCTAAGAATATCCGGGTCAATGCCCTTCTGCCCGGTGGTACTGATACGCCAGCGGGACGTGAATTTGCCAATACGCCAGAAGCATTGGCGTTTGTGCATAACCTGCATGCTCTCAAGCGTATGGCGACACCAGATGAAATTGCTCAATCCGCATTGTACTTAGCATCCGATGCCTCCAGTTTCACAACTGGTTCTGCGATGTTGGTAGATGGCGGTGTATCCATAAATCGCGTCTGAGAGGTCGCGCCATGTCAGACTATGACCGAATCGCAAGCGCTATGGCCTATTTGGTTGATCGGGCAATGGATCAGCCCAACCTTGAAGAGATAGCGGCCCATGTGCATCTGAGTCCGTATCACTTTCAAAGGCTGTTTTGTAGGTGGGCGGGTACTACCCCGAAGCGCTTTTTACAGGTCCTGACATTGGAGCGGGGCAAAGTGTTGCTGGAGAATTCTCATTCCTTGCTCGAAGTCTCTCATGAACTTGGGTTAAGCGGCAGCTCAAGGTTGCATGATCATTTTGTGCAGCTGGAAGCTGTCACCCCCGGAGAGTATAAAAGTCGAGGTAAGCAAGTTCACATTGAGTACGGTGTACACGCCACCCCGCTGGGCCCAATGTTTGTTGCGGTAACCCAGCGTGGTGTTTGCCGGGCAGAGTTCATGGAGTTCAACAGCATGGACGAGTTACTAGATAACTTGCATAACGCTTGGCCGCTTAGTTCGATCAGGGAGAGCCTCCCATCTACGCGCCATGTTATTGACGCATTTTTTAATAGTGATACTGTTTCCAAGGATGGCCCGCTATCGCTGCATGTGGCAGGAACCAATTTTCAAATCGCCGTGTGGCGAGCTCTGCTGAAAATCCCGCCGGGCGCGGTGACGAGCTATGCCAAAGTAGCCAAGGCATTAGGTGCCCCCAAGGCTGCAAGGGCAGTTGGTAACGCCATCGGCGCAAATCCGGTCGCTTTACTGATTCCCTGTCATCGGGTTATACAGCAGAGTGGCGCCTTGGGGGGTTACCGTTGGGGACCAACGAAGAAGCTTATGGTGCAAACCTGGGAGAAAATGCATGATGAGCCGGTTGCGCTATAACAACGCTATACTGCCGACGCTCGCACCTCGCCAACTGATGCTGGGCGTTAAGAATTTAGACCGAAAACCATCTATAGGGAAGAATTTAAAATGAATCATAAAGGCAGCTGCCACTGCGGGAAAATTAGATTCGAAGTCAATGGCGATTTCGATTCTGTCATGGAATGTAATTGCTCCCATTGCAGCCGAAAAGGCTATTTATTATGGTTTTTGCCAAAAACTGAACTTTCTTTGCAAGTCGAGGAGGATTCCCTCGCTACATATACTTTCAACACACATAATATAAAGCATCAGTTTTGTGCCAATTGTGGCTGTGCACCATTTGGTTTTGGTGAGCATGGGGGGATGGAAGTAGCAGCGATTAATGTTCGCTGTTTAGAAGATATCGACTTGGGTTCGATTAAAAAAGAATCTATAGATGGTCGCTCCCTATAGATAGAAACGCTTAACAAGGTCGGACAATTTGCTCGGAACCTAGCTCTTCTCGGGACAGCTTATCTTTTGCCCGGGTCGCTAGGCTCCTGGTTTCGCGCAAAAACGCATAAAGTAAGCCCCCCGGTTCGTGGTGTTGTGCATGAAAAGGAAGTTCAGTGCTGTTAAAATTATTAAATTGGGTTGCCGTTAAAATTCATCGAAAAAGGCAACAAAGTATAGATTGGAAAAGCTTATTGGATTTACTGACAAGTGAGCTTGACGGGTTCAAATATTACTTAGATACCAGGAAAAATGGCCTGGTAGAATTGGAGTCTGGTATCGACCAACATGCCACTAAAGATGTGCTTGGTATTGTGGCGACTGTCAGTAAAAAATACCAAAAGCCATTTGAGACTAGGGAACCAGTAGAGCGGGCGTTAAAGCAACTTTGTTTAAGAAGTGAGCTAAGTGTTCATATGATGGTAAGTAGGAATCCCGGAAAATTTCTGGGTTACTATTTGTATATCAGGAACAATGCATAACCGGGCCATGCTGGAGAAATGGCTTACGCAATGCACTTTGCGCTAAATGCGCTCCAGCCGCCGAAGATGGCGACGCTATAATTAACATATAGTAAGGGACTATGTTTTCATCTATTGCCAATGTCTTTCGCTCCAAGAATAGATCAATATTTTTGGGTGAAGTTTTTGTGAACGAGCGAAATAAGCTTGTAAGGTTATTAGAATTTGACCTTAATGATGAAAACAAGCCAGAACAGCTAGAGGAATGGTAAGCGCCAAAGAATCAGCACCTGTTTTTCCTGATTCGACTTCAACACACTGATTCCAACCGTACTTACACAAAGGAATCAGCCATGACCCC
>NZ_VANI01000025.1 GCF_005771435.1 Microbulbifer harenosus | reverse complement strand
GACTGGCATAAAAGCCGTGTACTGGATTCCCAAAACAATGCGCAGAAATACCAGCAACACAAACACTAATTTTTACCGACCGGCACCATAACGTTGCCATAACCGGCAGCCGGAGCGCAGCGTAGGCTGTCCGGCGCCGATAGGCGCGAAGTTCATGGCCTTGTTAGAGTTCACTTGCTATAAGACCTGGCCAATCTACAAACTTGTGGATTTCTTGTATTTGGGATAAATCTACGAAACAACCTTTGAAATCACCCTCTTCGACAAAGCCTGCGAGAACCTCTTTAAACTTACCCAATACTTCTTCACCATTTTTACACTTGGAAAAATCAATGACATGCCAAGATCCAGGTATTACATTTGGCTCAATAAGTGAGAAAACTTTTTTGGGTGATTTACTTTTAAGTTTATCGGATTTAGCAATAAAAAAAGAAAAACCACCTTTTCCACGTGCAACTTTAACCCAACCAACTGCACGATTCTGTTCCCAGCTGCAGCCATATTCTGTTTGAAGCCTAGAACGAATTTGAATCTGCAGGCGATCGGGAACACTACCGCCGTTTTCAGGTAGCGATATGTTGTCAATTTCCTTCTGCGCTTTGCTAGCTACAAAATCGTTGAACTCTTCTTTGCTCTGTTTATATATGGGAAGGTAGAAAATCACACGGTCTCCTCTTGAACTCTAACGCCGCAATCAGGCGCGGCTTAATTTGTGCACTTTTTGCACGAAAATGGGAGCGCAGCGACCGTGCAAAAAGTGCACAAAGTAAGACGTCGGCTGCATTGCTTTGTTAGCGATATTTGGGCCTACCGGGGTCTTCGATTTTGACATAGCTAGGCTGACTTTCAGTTCCGCCCAAAGAAATAGCTACAACCTTAACCTTTAGCTCAATAGGCTCTTGGAAATATGAAGCTCCATCCAACCAAACGAACATTAACTCTCGAGAGCCTGGAACAGGTGCGATGTAGTCTTCTGGGAAAATACTATCTTCTGCGACGCCATTCTCAATAGTGAACGAGTAACCCGTATTCAGCTTAAAATTCTCTATTTTTAAAACAAGGATGCCGGCGTCTGCGCACATTCCTGGATCGCCTTTTTCCCCTCGCCTAATTTCCTTTACCGTAATTTTTGGAGCTTCGGGTTTAGCATCCTTTCTATAGATTGAAGGAGCCATCAAAAATTTTTGGTAACCCGGTGCAAATGAACATGCATGAGCATAACGAGAAAGAAAACATGCCAATATAATGCCGATAATGATCTTCATACTTCTTACTCGCTAACATTTTAATCGTAGCCCCGAGGGCTGCTATTCAATGGATTCTATTCCATAAGCCATTTAATGCCAAAAGCCAAAAAAATCCAAGCTGGGCCAATGGCTTAAATTTGCTCCCACCTCCACTACCCAAACTCAAAATAGGTCGCCACGGCTACTATTTCGCTTTGCGGAACCAACGTTAACTTATTGATATATATATCATTTTCCACTACCTCAACGCTACCGTGCGAAATAGTGGTCGACGTGTGTGAAATACGTGTTGACTTTCAGTCAACATTAGCGAATATACTGTATATAAATACAGTCAAAATTTGGATGCAAAGGACTGCATGATGGATGATATTCCGATTCCCCTGCCCACTCATCCCAGCAGGTTTATGGATTGCTTCAGGGCGTTTATTCGTTCACGGCATCTTGCTTACAAAACGGAGAAGACCTACTGCCTTTGGGTGAAGGACTTTATCCGGTTTAATGGTATGCAGCGTCCGGAAGAGTTGGGAAAGACGCAAGTCGATGAATGGCTTGGCTATCTGGCTAATCGTCGCGCGGTTTCTGTCAACACTCAGAAAACAGCACTCAACGCTGTTGTTTTTTTGTACAAGCAGTTTTTGAATGTTGATCTGGGCGATCTGCAGTTTGTGCGAACCAGTAAAGGGAAACGGCTCCCGGTAGTATTTACCCATGAGGAAGCCATAGCGGTCCTTGCGAATATGCAGGGCCACCACAAACTCGCCGCCAGTCTTATGTATGGCTCTGGTCTACGCGTGATGGAAACGGTCCGATTGCGAGTTCAGGATGTGGATTTCGGCCACCAATGCTTGTTTGTTCGTGAAAGCAAAGGAGATAAGTGGCGGCGAACGATATTGCCGCGTTCCCTTTTGCAGCCATTGCAGACCCAGGTCGAGTTCGCGCTAGCATTACACAAGCGTGATCTGGAGGAAGGGTATGGCGAAGTGTATTTGCCTGGAGCCCTTGCCAAAAAGTATCCCAATGCCGCAATAAGCCCTGGTTGGCAGTATGTGTTTCCCGCTCCGGAGAGAGCGAAGGCCCCCCGCAGTGATACCATTCGCCGCCATCATATCGGTGAACAACAAGTTCGCAGGGCGGTGGCAGCGGCATTGAGGGCTACCGACATCCGTAAGAAAGCAAGCTGCCATACGTTCCGGCACTCATTCGCGACAAACCTGCTGTCCAAAGGTACCGATATACGCAACATTCAGGAACTGCTAGGCCACAGCGACGTCAATACCACCATGATTTACACCCATGTCGTTGGTGTGCATGAGCGCGGTGTGGTCAGCCCACTGGACTAAGCCATAAAAAAACCCCGCAAAGCGGGGTTTTTTGTTTGGCTGGAGGCCGGCTTACATCATGCCGCCCATGCCACCCATACCGCCCATGCCGCCCATATCAGGCATTGCGGGCTTATCTTCCGGAATATCAGCAACCATGGCTTCGGTGGTGATCATCAGGCCGGCGATGGAAGCAGCCGCCTGCAATGCAGAGCGGGTAACCTTGGCCGGGTCCAGGATTCCCATTTCCAGCATGTCGCCGTACACACCGGTAGCGGCGTTGTAGCCGAAGTTGCCTTCGCCCTGCTTCACTTTGTCGACAACAACGGAAGCTTCTTCGCCGGCGTTGGCAACGATCTGGCGCAGCGGCATTTCCATTGCACGCAGAGCAGCGGCAATACCATGGTTCTGGTCTTCGTTGTCGCCGACGACCTTGATCGCTTGGGTAGCGCGCACCAGAGCGGTACCGCCGCCGGGAACAACGCCTTCCTCTACCGCAGCACGAGTCGCATGCAGGGCGTCTTCAACGCGGGCTTTCTTCTCTTTCATTTCGACTTCGGTGGCAGCACCAACCTTGATCACGGCAACACCGCCAGCCAGTTTGGCTACGCGCTCTTGCAGTTTCTCTTTGTCGTAGTCGGAAGAGGACTCTTCGATCTGGGCACGGATCTGCTTGACGCGCGCTTCGATGTCAGCAACGTTGCCGGCACCGTCGACGATCACAGTGTTCTCTTTGGACAGGGTGACGCGCTTGGCGGTACCCAGGTGCTCCAGAGTGGCGCTTTCCAGCTCCAGGCCGACTTCTTCGGAGATCACGGTACCGCCGGTCAGGATAGCGATATCCTGCAGCATGGCCTTGCGGCGATCGCCGAAGCCCGGAGCCTTGGCGGCAGCTACTTTCACGATACCGCGCATGCTGTTCACAACCAGGGTAGCCAGCGCTTCACCTTCCACGTCTTCTGCGATGATCAGCAGCGGCTTGGAGGCCTTGGCTACCTGCTCCAGCAGCGGCAGCAGATCGCGGATGTTGGAGATTTTCTTGTCTACCAGCAGGATGAATGGGTTATCCAGCTCGGCAGTCATGTTTTCCTGGTTAGTAATGAAGTATGGAGACAGGTAGCCGCGATCAAACTGCATACCTTCAACCACGTCCAGCTCGTTCTCGAGGCCGGAACCTTCTTCAACGGTGATTACGCCTTCTTTACCTACTTTTTCCATCGCTTCTGCGATGATGGTGCCCACGTGCTCATCGCTGTTGGCGGAGATGGTACCAACCTGGGCGATAGACTTGCTGTCTTCACAGGGGGTGGCCAGGCTGGCGATGTGCTCGACGGCTGCAGCAACGGCTTTATCGATACCGCGCTTCAGGTCCATCGGGTTGAAGCCAGCGGCTACTGACTTGAGGCCTTCGGTCACGATGGCCTGTGCCAGTACGGTAGCGGTAGTGGTGCCGTCACCAGCGGTGTCGGAAGCCTTGGACGCCACTTCTTTCACCATCTGTGCGCCCATGTTCTCGAACTTGTCTTTCAGTTCGATTTCCTTAGCCACGGAAACGCCGTCTTTGGTTACGGTCGGGGCACCGAAGGATTTGTCCAGTACCACGTTGCGGCCTTTCGGGCCCAGGGTGGTTTTTACCGCGTTGGCCAGGATATTTACACCGTTCAGCATTTTCTGACGGGCGTCATCACCGAATTTTACGTCTTTAGCTGCCATGATCTTATTTCCTCAATTCTGTGTGCGATGAAGGTTCAGGAGGCTTATCAGCCTTCCAGAACGCCGTAGATGTCGCTTTCGCTCATGATGATCAGCTCTTCGCCGTCCACCTTGAGGGTGTTGCTGTCGGCGTAACGGCCGAACACCACGGTGTCACCCACTTTTACGGACAAGGCGCGTACATCGCCGTTGTCCAGCAGCTTGCCTTCACCCACGGCAACCACTTCGCCTTGATTCGGTTTTTCTTTTGCAGCGCCCGGCAGAACGATACCGCCGGCGGATTTGGCTTCTTCTTCCTTACGGCGTACTACGACGCGGTCGTGTAAAGGACGAATTTTCATGGATTGGCTCTCCATTGAGTTATTTGGGGTTGCAATAACAAGTGGAATCCACGCCCTTATCCGGTCGTGGGACCAGCCCCACTGCATCAACTGCACCGGGGCAAAAACTTGAGGTGCAGGCTATCTAAGGGCCGAGCGGAGGGATTTCAACGGCGGTAGGAAAAAAACTGGGAAAAAATCTGCAACTAACACCAGCCGGAGATGGAGTAGCGCAAAAAACAGGCAAATCTACGGAATTAGTGATTGTCGCCCCCGGAGTTTTTACTCGATTTTTGATCTCTCCCCTCCCGCTGATAGTCACCATCAATGATATTTCCTCCTCCCTGCTCCGGTCCATTTCCTCCTGGGCCGTAACCAGGCCGGACTACAATGATGCGACCGAGCAGTTTCCCGAGCACCAGCTGACGCAACCCCGGAATCAGGCAGATGAACCCCAGCGTATCGGTGATAAAACCCGGGGTGAGCAATAGCACTCCACCAACCGCAAGGAAAATACCCTCCGCTACTTCCCGCGCGGGCACCTCCCCCGCGCGCATCTTGTCCTGAACGCGCATTAGGGTGGAAATTCCCTGATGACGCAGCAGCGCCACCCCCACAACCGCGGTCAACAGAACCAGACCAATGGTGGGCAATGCGCCAACTACGTCTCCAATAGAGATCAACAGCCATATTTCGAGAATCGGCAGGAGGATAAACAGTATCAACAGTGGACGCATGGTCTTGGGCTCCCCAGGTGTACCGCGCCTAGGCGCTGCCCCTGTGTTGAATACCGGCGAATTCCGGTATTTCTAATATGCTTAACGGGAAAACGCGCAGAACCCACAGTATGGGGAAATCGGCGCAAGTCATCGGGTTCGCAGTGTAGCCACTCCCCTGTGTGACGCGCAAATCCGCGCTACCGAACCCTTATCCACAATGACACGGAATCAGCTGCCAGCTGGTTCCGGCAGTGATAGGAGAGACGGAAATATGGAAAGCGACACCGTTACCAACAACCCGCGAAAGAAGGCGCGCACCAAGTCCAGCGCAACAACGAGTTCCTATGCAACACACCTGCTGGCTGAGCTATTGCGGGCTGCGGACATCAGAATAAATGGCGACCGGCCCTGGGATATACAACTGCATCAAACCCGGGCTCTGGATGAAATTGTCGCCCGCCACAGTCTGGGCCTCGGTGAAACCTATATGCGTGGAGACTGGTCCTGTATCGCGCTGGACGAGTTCTTCTACCGACTCCTACGGGCAGATCTGCAAAACCAGATCAAACCATTTCGCCATCTATGGCGAGTCGCGCGCAGCTATTTCATCAATCTGCAGAGCCAGCGCCGGGCGTTTCAGGTGGGCGAACATCACTACGACCTCGGCAACGATTTCTACCGTTCAATGCTGGACAGTCGGATGACATACAGCTGTGGCTACTGGAAGGACGCCGAAAATCTGGAACAGGCACAAGCGGCAAAGCTCGATCTGATTTGTCGCAAACTCGACCTGCAACCGGGCATGCGCTTACTGGATATCGGTTGCGGCTGGGGCAGTCTCGTCAGCTACGCCGCAGAGCACTATGGCGTTGAGTGCGTGGGGGTAACAGTTTCCCGCGAACAAAAACAGTTTGTCGACGAGCACTACGCCAACTTCCCTATTCGTGTCGAACTGATGGATTACCGCAAGCTCAGCGGAAAATTCGATCGCATCGCCAGTGTCGGTATGTTTGAACATGTTGGTCGCCATAACCACCGCACGTTCATGCAGGTCGCGAAACGCTGCCTAGACCCTGACGGTCTGCTATTACTACACACCATCGGCAAGAACCTGCGCCATACCACCTGCGATCCCTGGATCGAAAAATATATTTTCCCCAACGGGGACCTGCCCGCCAACAGCCAGATCTGCGAAGCTGCGGAAAGCCTCCTGCTGGTGGAAGACCTGCACAATTTCGGTTGCGACTATGATAGAACCCTGATGTCCTGGCATCAGAACTTTGAAAACAGCTGGGAGCGTTTCGCAGACCGATATGGGCCGGAGTTTTATCGTATGTGGCGCTACTATCTACTTTCCTGCGCCGGTGCGTTCCGAGCCCGCCATATACAGTTGTGGCAGTGGATACTTTCTGACCGCCGTCACGGCGGCGTGGTCAGGGTGTGCTGAAGCCCGCACCGCGGGCATCTCTGGAAGACAAGCGCGAAGTGCCAGCAATGAACTACATTCTCGCGCCGCCATCCACCTCGATAACACGCCCACTGATGTAATCGTTGTCGATGATAAAGGCCACGGTGCTGGCGATTTCCGCGGGCTCCCCGATACGTCGCAGCGGCACCTGTTTCACCAGGCTGTCGAGAATTTCCGGGCGCATCTGCGCCACCATATCAGTACCGATAAATCCAGGGGCAATGGCAGCAACCCGCACACCGTAGCGCGCGAGTTCCCGAGCCCACGTCACGGTCATAGTGGCAACGCCCGCCTTGGAGGCCGAGTAATTGGTCTGCCCCATATTGCCGGCGCGCGAAACGCTGGAAATATTGACAATCACACCGCCCTCACCCCGCTCCGCCATAATGGCCGCGGCCGCGCGGGTGCAGAGAAACACTCCGGTCAGATTCACATCAATTACCGACTGCCACTGCGCCAACGACATCCTCTCGGTCACCTTGCCATCTTTCACCTTGAGCAGCATACCGTCCCGCATGATTCCGGCGTTGTTCACCAGTACATGCAACCCACCGAAATCCTCTGCGATCGCCGCGAAGGTGCGATCAACAGCCTCTTCCTCAGCGACATTCACCACATAACTGCGCGCTTCAGCACCGATGCCGACGCAGGCGGCAACACTCTCGTCAAGACCGGCCTGATTAACATCGAGCAACGCAAGCCGTGCGCCACGCTCGGCAAGATAAACGGCCATAGATCGACCGAGGCCCTGACCAGCTCCGGTAATAGCGATAACACTGTGTGCAACCTGCATAGCGCCCTCTAAATTGAATGATCGTGCAGCTTCCGGTAGTTCTTTTTGTCGTCTTACCAGGAATAGCCTACACCGACGGTCATTTTTGTGTCTTCTTTTGCACTGTCGAGCGATGGCGTATTGTCATACTGCCAAGCGTATTTCACTTCCATCAAAATGCCTTTCACGAGCGGGGTCCGGACTCCGATTTCCGCATTGCTCTGATAATCTGCGCTACGATCCAGTGACTGCAGCAGTTCCTGGTTGTAATACACCTCGGGGCCCAGTTCGAATTTGTAGCGAAAATCCCATGCGGTACGGCCCGCCGCATAACGCTTGTCGGACGTTTCACTCAGAGAGGGGTCTATGAACTCGTCCTTTACGCTGCTCATACCCCCCTGGATAGAAAATGCAGATTTGTCCGTATCGAAAAACAGGTAACCAAGGCCGAGACCCACAGTGGTACTAAGATCCAGATTGCGTGCTTCTTCATGCAGGAAGGCGCTGTTGCCGGCGGCAAACCATTTCTCGGAAAAGATCCAGCGCAGATCATAGTTGAAACGATATTTTTCCAGATTATCCACGTCGGCACTGTTCTGGTTCTGGTACTGGGTACCCACCAGATGGTGAAAGTCGCCATTGCGAACATCAAAATTGGCGTTGATATCCCAATCCTCTCGCTCGCGGTTTCCATTCTCGAACACTCCGGATGCCGCCACGTTACCGCGGAATACGATCGGGTCGCCCACAAAGTTGACATAGGGTTCTGCATGATCAATGGCGGGAAAGTCCATCACCCAGCCGTCGCCTTCATCGCAGTAAAGCTCCCACTGTTCGCGACGGTGTCCAGCCAAGGCGCAGGGCTCATCCCTGCCGGCTATTTTCAGATCCTTATCGGTCTCCAGAGACAGGATTTTGCCTTTCTCTACAGTAATATCTCCGAAGGTTTCCGATTTCCACACCACGTGATCGCGCTCCACTACCACGAGCTCGCCGTAAATCCGGTCTCCGTTCGCGAGGCTCAATACACCCGCACTGACCTCTGAAGCAGCAGTGGTCAACAGTGCGACAGTCAACAGCGCCGTGGATAGCGGGCGGAGAACTGAGGAAAAAAAGCGGAAAGTTCTGGAAACTAACGTTCTGGATACATCAGAATGCACGAAACAACCTTTAAATAGCCTGGAGTTATTAGCTGAAAGTGCGCAATAAATCTGGAAATGAAACTGTTAAGACTTCAGGGACCAGTACAATGCGGAAAATCAAAAGCGAGGCCAATGATGCCACAAGTCGCATCTGCCTTGCACTTGCACAGGTCCCGTCGGGCCGGGTTGTCACCTACGGACGCCTCGCGGAGCTGGCCGGATTACCGAGGGCGGCTCGCCTTGTGGGACAAACTTTGCGCAAATTGCCTAAAGATACCCGCTTGCCGTGGCACCGGGTGCTGAATGCGCAAGGGAAAATCTCTCTGCCCGAGCCCGGTGCCCAAAGACAGATGAAACGGCTTGAAGCGGAAGGAATCACCTTGATGAACGGAAAGGTGGATCTCGGGATTTATCTCTGGCCGCAAGAAAAAGAACTTTAGCCATCGCCCCGGTTCCTCAAGTGTGGCTAACTCTGCAGTGTCTCCCTTTTTTCTGCGGCATTCGCCGCTTCCTCATCCTTGTAGCGGTACCAGATATAGATGGACAGCAGAACAGCAGGAATACCGAGAATGGCCACGAGGATAAAGAAGGAGTAATACCCCTCAGCATCCACGACGATGCCGGAAAAACCGCTGATAAATTTGCCCGGCAGCGTCATCAAGGAGCTGAACAGCGCGTACTGGGTCGCGGTATAGGATTGATTGACCAGACTCGAAAGAAAAGCAATAAATACCGAGTTGGAAATGCCTGCGCTGATGTTGTCTGCACTGATCGCAATGGCCAGCCAGGTTTTATCCGCACCCAGAGTGGCCAAATGCGCAAATAGCAGGTTGGTTGCGGCAACCATCACCGCGCCCAGTATCAGTGGGCGTAGGATGCCGTACCGCACAACCATAGCGCCGCCCAGAAAGGCTCCGATCATGGTGCAGACAAAGCCGAACAGCTTGCCGATCTGGGCGATATCGTCCTTGCTAAAACCGAGGTCCAAATAGAAGGGATTCGCCATGACCCCCATGGCAATGTCACTGACGCGGTAGATACCGATGAACAGCAGCAGTACGATCGCAAAACGACCATTCCTTTCAAAGAAATCGATAAACGGGCACGCAACAGAGCGCACAAACCACTCACTGATTCTGCTGTGTTTACCACTTCCCAGTACGCGGTCCACCCACTCGTGTTGAAACTCCTCTCCTTGAGCGCGCGTCTTTTGATGGTCAGGTTCAGATACCAGCAGTGTGGTGACGATACCGACAAGCATCAGCGCCGCCATGGACATATAGGCAATGCTCCAGTTGGCGTACTCTGCAATAAACAGAGCGCCCGCCCCGGCAATCAGCAACGCCACCCGGTAGCCAAACACGTACATTGCCGCCATGGCGCCCTGATACTGCTTCTCCATCGCCTCGATTCGGAATGCGTCAATCACCACATCCTGAGACGCCGAGCAGAACGCCACCAGTACACCAAACCCAAAAATCGCGGGGAGCGCAAGCTGCGGGTTGATCCGGCTCATCGCAAACAATCCTGCGGCAATGCCAATCTGAGATACCAGCATCCAACTGCGCCGCTTACCCATGAGGTTGGTAACGAACGGGATACGCAGTGAGTCTATCACCGGCGCCCATACAAACTTGATGGAAAAGGTAATGCCAATCCAGGCTGCAAACCCGATCGTGGTACGGCTGACACCGTAGTCGCGCAACCACGCCGTCAGTGTGGAAAAAACCAGTAGGAGCGGAAGACCAGCGGATATCCCCAGGAAAAACATGGCCAGCACTTTTGGGCGTGAATAAACCTCAAGTGCCTCTCCCCAGGTCATTTTATTTTGCTGCATGGGCGAGTTCTACATCCTTCCTGTATGTGGCAGACAACCAGCGGCCTAACCCGGCAGATCAACGACGGCGGCTCCCGGGGACGGGATCAACGGCCATAAATGACTTCCAGCTGCGCCTCAGCCAGCTTGTTGGCATTCACGTAGTAAGCCACCATGGCTGCCGGGCTGTTCTCGTCCAATGGCAACTGGTCAACTTTGAGCGCGTAGATCCGGAACTGGTAACGGTGGTCGCCGTGTCCCTCCGGCGGGCAGGCTCCACCATAACCTGAGCTGCCAAAATCGGTGCGGCTCTGAATCGCCTCAGGAATCAGTCCTGATTTGGGATCTCCCGCCCCTTCCGGCAGTGAATTCATATCCGCCGGGATATTGAATACGATCCAGTGCCACCAGCCACTGCCGGTAGGTGCATCCGGGTCATGTACCGTCAACGCAAAACTGCGAGTGCCTTCTGGCGCGCCGTGCCAGTGCAGCTCCGGGGATATATTTTCACCACTGCAGCCAAAGCCAAAGTACAGCTGTGCGGGCTGCATACGCGCACCGTTGACAAAGGTTTTTGATGCCAGCGTAAACTTTTTAACATCCGCATGCGCAACCAGAGGCGCAAGCAGTGGCAGCAACAGCAGAACAGCCGCAAACCGGGATACAACTGCACACAGTGTAGCAGCAGACCACCTAACACATCGCGCCGCACGTCCAGGTTCCAGCCGCGCCACAAAGAAAATATCACCGCGTTTCATCCCGCCCTCCAAGTGCCGTTCACTATTGGTCATTCTCTGGATCGGTCAGCAAACCTGCCACTGCCGCGAGATCCATATTTCCCCCACTCAGCACCACAACCACTCGTTTATTGCGAAAGCGTGCTCCGTGTTCGATTACAGACGCCAGTCCCACCGCGGCCGAAGGCTCTACCAGTTGCTTCGTACGGTGCCACAACAACGCCAGAGCCAATCGAATTCCCGCCTCCGACACCGTCACGATGTCGTTAACGTGCTCGCGGATCACGGCAAAATTGCGCACTCCCAGCGTCGTGCGCAAACCGTCCGCAATGGTCTCGGGAACCTGCTCCGTGACCCGCACGCCGCTACGCAGTGAGCGCTGGGCATCGTCCGCACCTGCGGGCTCAGCGCCGAGCACCTTGATATCCGGGGCCATTGCGGAAATAGCCAGGGCGATACCTGCCAGTAGTCCACCACCTCCCACCGGGGCGACAACCAGATCCGGGCAGAAACCCCGCTCACGGCATTGACCCACAATTTCCTGCGCCACAGTGCCCTGCCCCGCAATGATGTGAGCATCATCAAATGGCGGTACCACATGGGCGCCAGTCTTCGCCACCAGCTCTGCCAGTGCGCCCTCCCTCGCCGCCAGCGTGGGGGCGCAGTAGATGATGTCTGCACCGTATGCGGCCACAGCGGCTTTCTTGGCCTCAGGCGCGTTGTCCGGCATAACCACAGTACAGCGAATGCCCCGCTCAGCTGCAGCCCAGGCCAGCGCCGCGCCGTGATTTCCAGAGGAGTGCGTGGCAACCATTTCCGTGCCCGCCGGCAGCTGCAGTACCGCGTTGGCCGCACCCCGTGCCTTGAAGGCCCCCACTTTCTGCAGATGCTCGCACTTGAAATAGATTTCCGCCCCGAGCCACTGATTGATACTTGCAGACGTCATCAATGGCGTACGGTGAATCCACCCATACAGGCGTTCAGCGGCGGTAAACACGTCCGCTGCCGAAGGCAGATCAGACGGCGGGCTGTCGGTATCGGTCACGTAATCCTCAATGCGCAGATTTCAGGAAATCAAAGTGTCCAAGAGCTTGTGTCGTTAGCTGCCAAACAGCACAGCCAACGCCATCACCGTCAGCCACATCAACAGCGCACGGGAGAGCACGCCCTGCATGGCTTCGAGCTCCGCACCACATAGGCGCTGCCCCTCGCTCACCATTGCGCCTGCGCTGCATTCACTGCTGTCGATTCCACCCAGAGCACCTTCAAGATAATTCTCCAGAATATCTTCGGTTCGACTTTCCCGGCACGTCAAGTGTTCACGCCATACCCGGTAACAACCGGCGAAATTGCCAACGATTGCCAGGGTGAACCCCACGGCCCGCACCGGCAACCACTCGATAAGCCACAGCCAGCGCACGGCCAATTCCCGGTCCGCTACGGGAATGGGAGACGCCTGTGTGTCAGTACCCTCCAGCGCCAAAGTGTCTACCGCAAGCCGGCTCAGTCGGTACAGAATCGCGCCCGGAATACCAAGCAGCAGGAACCAGAACAGCACGGCGAACAGGCGTTCAAATGCGCGATATGCAGCGGCGCGAAATACCAGTTGATGCAAGACCTGCGGATCGCTTACCGATGAGACCTCTGCCATATCTCCCGGCGCCAGCAACGGCTCAGCAGCGGCTTTGGCAGCGTCCATATCCCCCTGATACCAACTCCGCAGATAACCGGACATCGCGCCATTGAAATTGCCGCGCCCGAAGCTGTACAGCAGTGCCGGGACACTCACCAGCAAAAGACCGATACCGCCGAGCACCGACTCCGCCGCGACCAGCAACAATGCCATCAGCAGTGCGGGCCCCAGTACCAGCAGACCAAAGCCGATTCCCGGCCTGTCGCGTACCAGCGCGCGCCGGTAGATGAGTTGCTGCCAGTGGACAAACCAGCCGTCCCGATGCACAGGTCCGCCGGAACCCCAGATCTGCACCAGCCCCAATGCCAAAAGTACGATCAAAAGCGCCATACTACCCCCGCTTCAATTTCTGATTATTTGATTGGTCGATCAATGGACGGTACAACTTCCATCAGCGAGCGCCGGCGCCCGATGAGCCGGCTTCCATCAGTCGATCCAGTTTTTCGAAGTACAGAGCCCAGTCGAACCCTGGACCAGGGTCCAATTTTCTTCCTGGCGCGATGTCCGAGTGACCAGTGATGCGCGACTTGTCGATCAGCGGGTAGGCATCCATGATCGCCAGCGTCACCTCAGCCAGGGACTCGTACTGTGCCTCTGTATAAGTGTCGGTATCCAGCCCTTCGAGCTCGATACCGATGGAGAAATCATTGCAGTTTTCCCGGCCACAAAATACGGACTGCCCCGCATGCCAGGCGCGCTCGGAGAGCGGGACATACTGGGTAACATGACCATTGCGGTCAATCAGCAAATGTGCAGACACCTGCAGACTGGCGATTTCAGAAAAATAGGGGTGTGCATCTACATCCAGATGCCCGAGGAAGAAGTCATCAATGTAGGGCCCGCCGTACTGCCCTGGCGGCAGGCTGATGCTGTGAATGACCAGGAGATCCACAGCTGAGCTTTCCGGGCGGCTGTTGCAGTGTGGGCTCGGCAAGCGACGTGCGCCGGACAACCAGCCGGACTGGACCTGATATTTCACAAACGCGACTCCGCTGGAATTAAGCAGAGTACATTTTATGGAAGCAACGTACCAACTGCCACTGGCAATATCCGATTCTGCAGGCCCACACCACCACGGCCAAGCGCGCGCGCAACATCAGAAATCGCCGAACCCCATCCGCAATGCCGCATATGTAACGCATCCGGGACTGCTTTGCTATCCGCTGCCCGTTACAGCCTTCCGATAATAGGGAGGCGGCCTTCAAACGCTGATGGCGAGTCGGCTTTCACCACTACTTCCCACCACATGCTGCAGCGCGCGCTCAAACAGAGGCCCCTGTTCCAACGGCAGTAACTCCTCATCGCGCAAGGCATGGGCAAGTTCCAGGCGAGAGTAAACACCCACCTTGGCCCCCTGACGATTGACGAACATGAATTGGTCCAAGTCAGAGATGATCGCCGCCAGGCGGCACCGTATCGGCAATTTTTCCAGCTGCCGCAGCAGGAACCAGCTGTCTTTGAGGTGGTAGGTCTGCAGCCAGTAGTCGTCATTCTCGGGTAGTGCGGTCAGACCGCCGGATCTGGTCACACTGGCTTTGGTGACCACCTGCTGGATTTCTTCAACTGCGGGGAGAGCCTTCTGAGTGGAAGGCAGTTCACGTGTATCGTCCAACCTTACGGCCAACACATCAAATTCTTGCGTGGCGGCAGAAGTCACGCCATCCGCCACCGGTATGGCCAACACGCTGTCCGCCTCCCGGCGCAATTCCTGGACCAGGCGCTCGCGGATACGGCGCTCGCGCTCGGACTCCACACGCTCACCGAGTTTCTGCCGCTCCCGGTATAGTGCCTCGAGCCCACCCAGCAAGCGCTGGAGATCACCACCGCTCAGAGACAGTGATTGCGCCCCCTCTTCCAACCGCTTTTTAAGATCCGGCAGCAACTGACGCATTTTAGCGCTGCTCTCAGGCATTGGCGCCGCCACACTCCAAATCAGGTCGCGCGCGGTCAACACATGCTGGCGCCAGGAACCACTGTCGGTCCCGTCTCTCAGACAGGTCCGAAACAGCACGCTGCCCCAAACCCGGTCCAGCCATTCGTGCACAACTTTAGGCAGCTTACGTTCCGCGGTGAGCGCATCGAATACCGCAGCCACCCGGGCCTTGGCCGCCTCTACTCGGGCGGAACCCCGGGCCTCATCAATGGTGCGCCGCTCCATAACCGCGGCCCGCTTGCGCTCACGCGCTGAAAATTCGCGAAAGGATTCCAACAGCCGGGCAAACACCTGCTCATCTTCACCGTATTCCGACAACACACCATCCACGATGGCGCAAATTTCATGATACAAGGGATCGTCGAGATATTTTTCACCGGGCTGCCAGCCAATCGCGGCATCGGCCAGCTCGTTCAGCAAACGCCGAGCCGGGTGTCCACTCTTGCTGAAAAATGCCTTATCCGCCACCGCCAACTTCAACATGGGCAACTGCAGGCGGATCAACTGCGCCTTGATGGGTTCCGCCAAGTTGCGGTCTTCCAGCATGAACGAAAACAGCATGTCTACCAGACGGATCACTTCGCCGTCCAGTTCGTGCAGCGAGGCGCTCTGCTTACTGGCGACAAGACTCTGCTGGATAAGCTCGGTAACATTCACCAACTCACCCATTGCACCGGATTGGACTGGCAAGGACATCTGGAACTGCCCCAGATGTTGCAACAACGCCGGTGTTGCCATTGGGGCAGCACCAGACCCCAGAGGCATTAACCCCGCAATGAAATTGCCGTGGCCGGTGGCACCGCCGCCCGCAACCAGCGCGCCCTCCCGCACTGCGGCAGACTGCTCAGGAGTATGCGCGTCGACGACGCCCGGGGAGCCGGGTACTCGCCCCTGACGACTGCGGCGGTGCAGCGAGTCCTCGATTGCGGGCAGCACCCCCTGCTCAATCAACAGGTTGTTGCAGATCTCATACAGTTCTCCCAGGCGGTTGACCAGCTGCAATTCGAACTTCTTGAACACGGTCATGCGCGCGCGCAATAAGATATCTACATCATCAAGCGCATCGGCAAAGGCGGCACAGATGGCTGCCGGGCCCAGGGGCATGTTTTCGCCGTAAATTTTGCCAGGCAACAGCGTGTCGAGGCGAAGGGACAGCGACGCAATGGATTCCGCCTGGTCCCGTTGGACATTCGACACCATGGTGCGAATGGCCACTTGTTGCTCCAGATCGTCGTCATTGAGTAGCGACAAGGGAGGCAGCGCAGAGGATGGATCGCGCTCAAAGCCCTCCCCCGGGATATCGTTGCGCGGAGCGTGAAATCGCTCTTCCACACCGCCGCAGAAATCGCTCAACAGTTTTCTGTGCGCCCCTCGAATAGCGCGAATCGCCAGAAACAGGCGATCCTGCTCTTCCTGCTGGTGGGACTTTTCGGCCATGCTGAACAGGGAATCGTCCACCTGGGCAAATACTTCTTCCGCCCGGGCCTGCAGCCACTGAATTGCTTTCTGATTGACGAGATTCACAGTTTTGGACAATTGTCGCGGCGCCGATGTACGGAGATTCGCGCGGTTTTTTCGATTGCCATTTGTCATTCTCTTGTCGTCATCCGAAGCACCACCGTCGATGACAAATAGCTTTTTATTATCTCTTTCCATATCGTCCATGCTCACCCCAGCTGCCCTCCTGGCAATTGATCTGAGTACTTCCACCGCAGAGGCGTTTACTGCGCCCCCCAATACTCCGCGGCAGACAAAAAGACATTCCACCTGCCGGACAAGCGCATCAGGTGCAAAACCGTAACGGAGTACTGCCGGCCCCCAAACGACGCCTCGCAGAGGATGGCCATCGATATAAGCGGAACTTTTGCGCAATATCCGGCAAACATAAACGACACACAAGTACCAAAAAGGGCCATTTTTGGTCACTTGGAGTGTATAAATCAGGATTTTATTGACAAGTCAGGAAAGTCACGCACGGAGGGGGCTCAGGGGCGGCAGGTTGCTGCGCTTCGCCGCCCTGGGAGTATTCCGCGACAATATGCGGCGACTGTATGAAAAGCCGCCGAAAGGGTTTAAACGTCGAGATATATCGGAAGACCGTTAGTGCATTTCTCCACGGGACTTGCGCACAGTACCAATAACAGACTGCAGCGCGCGCTCAAACAGCATGCCGTCATCCAGTGGCAGCAGCTGTGCCGCTCGCAATGCCTGCGCCAGCTCCACACGGGTGAACTCTGCCACCTTGGCGCCGTTGCGATTGACGAAGATGAACTGATCGATATCTTTGATCACCGCCGCCAAACGGCAACGGAATTGCTCTTCGCCTCCCCGCTTCAATTCGAACCAACTGCCCTGGGCGAGACGGAAGGTCTGCTGCCAGTAGGAATCATTCTCGGGCACCGCCTCGGTTTCCGCTGTTTGTACCTTGAGTTCGACCTCGGCAACCACCTGCTCCAGCTCTTCCATCTGCGGAAGCTCGACGACCTCTTGCACCTCAGCCTGAGCAACTTGCGAGGCAGCGCGAACCTCCTCAAGCACCTCATCGCGCAATTGCTCTCGCACCTCGTCACGCGCTTCTTCGCGGGCCAGGCGGGCGCGCTCTTCAGTAATGCGCTGTGCCAGCGCAAAGCGTTCACGGTATACATCTTTGAGGCCGGCAAACATGCGTCGCGCTTCAAACGAGTTGAGCGACACTGCCTCCACCCCCACTTTTAGGCGCTCCTGCAACGCAGGCAAGAGTCCCTGCAGT
Source organism: Microbulbifer harenosus (assembly GCF_005771435.1). GTDB lineage: Bacteria > Pseudomonadota > Gammaproteobacteria > Pseudomonadales > Cellvibrionaceae > Microbulbifer > Microbulbifer harenosus. Next base: position 27,173 of record NZ_VANI01000025.1, on the reverse strand, counting down.
TGCTTGCGACTTTCCGGCATCGGCGCATGCACACTCCACACCAGATCTCTCGCAGTGCGCACATCACGGCTCCAGCTTTCACTGTCGGTACCGTCCTTGATACAGCTCAGGAACAGCATGTTGGACCAGACTTTGTTCAGCCACTCAGTGACCACCGGCGGCAGATCCCGCTCTGCCACCAGGGCATCCATGACGGCAGCCACCCGCGCGCGCGCGGCCTGGGTTTTGGCGCGACCATCGGCCTCGTCCACGATACGTTGTTCGAGTTTCTGGGCGCGCTTACGCTCGCGTTCAATGAACTCGCGAAAGGACTCCAACAGCAAGGAAAAGACATTGATGTCCTGATCAAACTCCGCCAACACCCGGGCGACCACCTCACTGACCTTCTTGAACAGCGGGTCGGACTCATAATTATCTTTTGCCTGCCATCCGGTGCAGGCGTCCGCCAGCTCATTCAGAAGCTTGCGGGCGGGATGGCCTCCTTTGCTGAAGAACGATTTGTCGGCAATGGCCACTTTGAGTAACGGCAACTGCAGACGCCCCAGCTGGGTCTTGATTGGCTCGGCGAGATTGCGGTCTTCGAGGATGAACGAAAACAGCATTTCCACCAGCTTGATAATGTCGCTGTCGACCTTGGTAAGCGCCGCCGACTGGCGCACGTCAACCAGACGCTCCTGAAGCAGACTGTTGACGTTCAGCAACTGAATGCCACCGTCACTGTAGCTGCCAGGCAGGTGGCTCTGTAGAGCGCCGAGATGAGAAAGCAGATCCTGAGCCGCCATGGGAGCAACACCAGAATTCACCGGTAGCAGCCCGTAACCCGCTGCGGTAACACTGCCCCCCAATGCCGCCGGTCCGGCGGGTTGCGCGCCCGAGTGTGGCACCGATGTGCTGGCGGCAGGCCGCTGCTGCTGACGCGCGGCGCGGCGCTGCTGCTTGAGCGAGGGCAATACACCCTGCTCTACAAACAGGTCATTGCACTGGTCGTAGATTTTTCCCAGATTGAGCATGACAACCTGCTCGAATTTTTTCAGCAGGGTCAGGCGGGCACGGATATGCAGGTTCAGCGGGCGCGACGCCTCGACGAATGCATCGCAGATAGCGTCGGGGCCTAGAGGGTTGTTCTTGTCATAGATTTTGACAGATAGCAGGGTATTGAGCCGCAGGGATATTTCGGTCAGCGGCTCGGCAAAATCCCGCTTGGCATTGGCGACCATGGTGTCCACCGCGACCAGCTGTTCGAGGTCGTCGTTGTGCACCAATGACAGGTTATCGGCCGAATACAGATCTTCACGCCCGTCTTCGGAGGAATCCCGCACCAGGAATGCGCGCGCCACATTGTCTGCAAACTGGTCCACCACCTTGCGCCGCTCCACCCGCAGCAGACGCAGCGCCTGGAACAGGCCGTCCTGCTCCTCCTGGCCGTGGGCTTTTTCCGCCATGGCGAAAAGTGAGTCGTCCACTTTGGCAAACAGTAACTTGACCTGCTCGGCGAGCAGAGAACGAGCCTTTTCGCGCACTGCGACCACTGGCGCGGGAAGACTGGCGCCTCTCTTGTTCTCGCGCGGCTCCCGTTGTAAACCCTGAATGGATACCACGTTGTTGGAGTCTGTCATTGCCATTTAGCCTCGGCCGGTGGCCCCGTCGGGCAGCCGGGTGATGCAACCGCAGAAGTTCTGGGAAACCGCCTGCGGACCTGATGTCTTATTTTCTGCGCCTAACGCTCGCCATGTGGCAACCACAACATTGCCGCTGGTAGGGTTACGGGAGAGCGGAACAGCCGCGCGAAACGACCTATTCTGGTCAACTCTCGATTCTACGGACTTACGCGCGGGCAGCACAACCGCTGCATCGCTCGCGCGAACCATTTTGCGACAGTAGTCACAGCCCCCGCATGCGCGAGTCGGCGGAAAATAATAATCCGAGTACAACCGCCAATTCGCTTCTGGCCCACCCTGCGAATTTGCTAGTATTGCCAGCCGCAATATCCGGCCGCCCTTTGCGTCGGACTAACCTAGCCGAGGTTCCCTATGACTCCCGCCGACGCCGCTATCCCCAATCTGCAACAGGATATCCAGAGAGCCGTGACAGTCGCATTGGCGGAAGACATCGGCGATGGCGATATCACTGCACAGCTGATTCCACCGAAGCGCCAGGCGCGCGCGCGGGTAATTACCCGAGAGGACTGCGTGTTCTGCGGAAGGCCCTGGGTAGAGGAAGTGTTTCGGCAGCTGGACCCGGCGCTCCAGTTGCAGTGGTACGTGCAGGATGGGGACCGGGTCGCAGCTGGCAGCACGTTGTTTGAGCTATGCGGCACCGCGCGCTCGATCCTGACCGGCGAGCGCTGTGCACTAAACTTTGTACAGACACTGTCCGGTACGGCAACAACGGCGTCAGAGTATGCGGCTTTGGCCGCGGACTCCGAAATCCGTATTCTCGACACCCGCAAGACCATTCCGGGTCTGCGCACCGCGCAGAAATATGCGGTGCTGTGTGGCGGCTGCCACAACCACCGCGTCGGCCTTTATGACGCTTTTTTGATCAAGGAAAATCATATCGCCGCTGCCGGCGGAATTGACAAAGCGGTAAGTCAGGCGCATCGAATCAAGCCCGGCGCCCTGGTGGAAGTAGAGGTGGAAAGCCTGGAGGAGTTGCAACAGGCACTGGATGCCGGCGCCGATGTGATCATGCTCGACGAGTTCACCGATGACATGACCGCACAGGCACTAACACTCGCGCGCGGCCGCGCAAAAATCGAAATTTCTGGCAGTGTGAATGAAGCGCGACTGAAGCAGCTTGCAGGGCTCGCGGTGGATTACATTTCCTCCGGCAGCCTGACCAAGCACCTGCGCGCTATCGATCTGTCCCTGCGATTGCTGTCGGAATAATCAGGAAATCCGACACCCCGATGCGCCCGCGGCATCCCCGACAGTAAACCGCCCGTTCCGACATCAGAGACCGGGTCGGCACCCACCACTTCCCGCAGATGGAACCGCGGGCGGCGCTTCACCTCTTCGTAGATTTTGCCCAGATACTCTCCGATCACCCCAAGGCAGAGCAGCTGCACACTGCCGATAAACAATACCGGCACCATGATAGATGCCCAACCGGGCACGGCAGAGCTGGAAAAAACCTTTACAAACAACACCCAGGCGATCAACCCCAGTGCCAACCCACCGGACACCAACCCAAGCAGGGTGATCGCCCGCAGCGGTGCAATGGAGAACGCCGTTACTCCCCTCCACGCCAGCGACAGCATCCGCCGCAGCGGGTACTTGCTCTCACCTGCCATACGCGGTCTGCGCGCATAGGCAACCGTGGTGGAGCGAAATCCGAGTTCGCGCACCATGCCGCGCAGAAACAGGTTGGTTTCAGGGTACTCGAGCAGGGTATCTACCGCGCGTCGCGACATCAGGCGAAAGTCGGCGTGGTTGAACACCAGATCCACGCCAAGGCGCTGCATCAGCCGGTAGTAACCTTCCGCTGTCATACGCTTGAACCAAGTATCCGTGCCCCGCTCTTCACGCACCCCAAATACCACCTCAAAGCCGGCGCGGAAGGCGTCTACCATGGCGGTGATATTCTCCGGCCCATCCTGCAGGTCCGCGTCAATACTCACCACCATGTCTTCTTGGGTCTGCGAAAGACCAGCGTACAGTGCATTCTGATGACCGCGGTTACGCGAGAGTGCTACCGCCACAACGCGGTTATCGTCACGCGCGATCTTTTCCAGCATCGACCAGGTGGCATCGCGACTGCCATCGTCGACGTAATAGATTTTCGACGTCGCCGAGATTCGCCCCTCCGACGCCAGATTCTCCAATGTCTTCAGCAATTCCGCAGTGGTATCCGCAATCACCTCCTCCTCGTTGTAGCAAGGGACAACGATGGCCAGCGAGGGGGCCAATAGATCAGCTTCAGTTACGAATTCCATTGGGACTCCCGGTAGATCCAGAATTGATGCAGGAGAAAGTTGCCGATCAGTGTGATCAGCGTGGCGACCAGCTGCGCCAGCAGATAGGGCAACAACAGCAGTGCCAGGGAAAAACACAGGGTGTTAGTGGCGAGCCCGATGGTCGCGACTGCCACGAATTTGGGCAGTGCCTGCCGGTGGCGTGCACCACCGCCGAAGGTGAAATAGAAGTTCAACAAATAGTTGAGCGCTGCGGAAAGTGTAAACGCAAGCGCGGACGACAGCACCGTAGCCATCGCGGCCAGCTCCACCAAAACCACCAGCAGCAGGTACTGGACCAGTGTGGCTAATCCCCCCACCAGGGTAAAGCGCCCCGCTCTACCCAGCAGTTGTCGCAACCACCGGGATGTGCTGATCGCGGAATCAGACGACTGCATCATTTCTTTCCCGCCGCTCATCCGCCACCCAGACCTCGGCGGCAGCTGGCAGCCCTGCTTTCGCGGTCGAACCTGGTGTCTGCCACAGCGGCGCTTCGACTTCACTGTCACTCCGCCGTCGCGTGCGGCGGCGAAGGACAGTGGCCAGCAAAATGGCCTGAGTCAGCAACATCCCTTCCGCGGGCTTGCGGTAACGCCCTTCGTTGACCGCAACAGGGAGCAGCCCCTGCACCAGAATCCAGGTCATCAGCAGCACCGCAAACAGGCGTGCACCCCGCAGCCGGCGCCAACAGAGCACCGTGCCCACAAGCAGCAACAGGGTCAACGGAGCCCACAGCCAGCGGCTCTGGTGGTTCACCGCTTCCAGCCAGCGCTCGCGATTGTTATCCGGCCACGAAGAGCCAAAAAACAGGTAGATCAGGTTCTCCCCGGTCAGCGTCAGGTAGCGCTCTACCGTCCAGGGATATCGCGCCAGAGCGCGATCCCAGTCTTCGACGCCGTTCTCAATGCGGATACGCGCGTGCACCTGGCCTTCGCGGGACGTGGTCCAGTCACTGAGCGGTGCCAACGGTTTTTCGCCGGTGGAGGGAGATCCGAACCAGTAATTCCACTGCGCCCCTTCGCGGCTGTAATGCACACGAATTTCCCGTTTGCCGGAACGCAGGTACAGCGCTACCAGCTGTCCAATGCCGTGGGGTGAGACCATATGCATGGCGGCGTAACTGCGGTAGGCCAGTGGCCCCATCAACAGCCCGAGTAACAGCAGGCTGTAGCCGGCCTTGGCGAGTTTCTGCGACTGCACCAGCCACAACCAGGTGGCCACCACCGCCGCCAGAGGAATGGCAATACCGCGGGTCAGTCCCGCCAGCGCCCACACGGTGACCATCAGGAGAAAGCTCGCCAGTGTCTGTTTGCGCCGGCAGCGCCAGCTAGCATAGAGCGCGGTACCAAGCAGAGGCAGTAGCAGCGTCTCTTGCATGAAATAGCTGTAGATGGCAATCCATGAAGGTAACAGGGAGAGCGCAGCCCAGACCGCCGTCGCCTGCAATCGCCCGGGCAGCAACTCGCGGGCAAAGCGATACCAGATCCAGGGCGTCAGACAGGCCAGTAAAGCAGTAAAAAAAGCCACAAGCAGTGGCTCACCCAGAGTGAGCTTGGCGAGCACCCCCACATAGACCTGGTACATCACCGGATCGGTCAGGGTCATGGGGTCCCGCCGCAGGCTCTCGGTACCCTGCTCCCAGTGACGCTGCGGGTCACTCCAGATGTGGTCCATGGGATTGTGGGTAAACACCTGGTCCACCCGCAGCCAGATACCAACGGCGATCAGCAGGTAGAGCCCGGCGTAGGTCCACCAGCGGTGATTCACCCGTCGCACAGCCGGCGGCGTCCTCTCCCATACCCCGAGGAATACCCCCGCTGCTCCACCGTTGGCGCTAAGTCCCGCACTGCGGTCGCGCCACCAGAGTCGCGCACCTGCGGCCAGCCCCCCCAAAACATTCCCCACCATCTGGCACGACTCCTCAATTTCGCTCAGGGGTTGGCCGACGCGGCAATACCTGAGGAAACACTCCCGGTGACCAGCGGTGCCGGCGGCGGCGCGCCCTCTCCGCGATAGAACAAACGCCCGTTGCCGAAGCGCAGAACGGGGAACCAGCGGCCGAGACAGGCAAACAATCCCCGCTCCCCAATGTAATTGGCATAGGCGACATAGACCGGGTCCCAGGAGAGATGGCGTTCCTCGGTGCGCGCCCGCATGAAATAGATGAAGTTCACCATTAGCAACAACAGCGAATGTCGCAAAGCTTCAGGCACACTGGCACTCACCATGAATGGCATGGAGATCATCCACCAGGAGATATTTTTACTGATGTAAGCCGGGTGTTTGGTATAGCGGTAGGGACCATTGGTAAGAATGCCGCGATGGGTCAGGTTGGAGAAGCGGATTCCGAATGGGATGCTCGCCCACACGTACATGGCGATCAACAGCAGGATAATTGAACCCCAGATGCCATACGCCAGCGGAGTATTCCAGAACCAGTATCCCCAGGCCGGGACATCGTCGTACTTGAGGTAGGTACCGGAGAACAGACTCCAGAATGGCTGGTAACCGATCAGCGCCACCCCCCAGCCAAGAAAGCTGGGTTCGGCAGTGCGGATATGGGAATCAAACAGCCGCAAGGTGCACACATAACCCACAGTAACAAACAGCAGATCGATGTAGAACAGGAAGTTGAAGGTGAAATCGAAGACTGCCTTGAAACTCTGCAGCAGGCGGGAAAAATCAAAGGCCAGCAATGTGCCGAGATTATTGCCCATGTACACGAACATCAACGGAAGGAAGAACAGCTTCACCAGCCATCCGAGGTATAACTGGCCGATGGCCTTGCCGGAAATACCCCGGCGCTTGCCCAACAGCCAACTGCCAAGTTGCCAGTAACTGTCTTTAGGCGAGTGCATGGCACCATCAAGCAGGTAAAAATATGGCACCGCGAGCAGCATCCACCAGGGCAGAACGGCGCGTACCACCGAGAAATAGTTGTCGTAGAAGGAGCCGTGGTACTCGGGGAACAGCCAGTATACGAACGCTACCGAACCCACCGCGAAATAAAAGCCCAGCAGCTTCACCGCCGTGCGGCGCAGGCTGTGATTCCTGCGCCCGAAATCCAGCCCTGCGGACGGGTTGCGGTAGGGCTTCAGGAAAAACCACTCAAGCACAATGATCGGTAGGGCGAGCGCCAGTGCCACGATCACCAGTGCCTGTGTTTTCACCTCCAGATCCTGGCCATAGGCGCGCAGCCAGTAAACCGCCGCGAGTGAGACCGCAAGCGCAAACAGATTGATCCAGATACTGGTGGGGGCATCGGGGCAGCGTTGAATTACTGCGGATTCCGAAGTCGATTTTCTACGCTCGGTACCGTTCGCACCGGCTGATTTGCTTTTTATTTTTTTCATAGCCAATCCAGCTGTCACTTCGCAACGTTCTGGCAACATCGAGTACAGTCGAGTTCACGGCCCAAGTGGTCAGGCCAGAAATTGCACAGGCGCCAGTGTACCTGTAACGTCGGAGATCCGCCACGCCGCGAAAAACGCTTCGGACGACGGCGGGATTCAGTCCGCAGAACCGGCGCCGGAGTTCTCACCCGGATGCGGGTTATGATGATGACCACCGTGGCGATCATCCCGCTCTTCCTCCTGAGACGAATTGGCGGGTACAAAATGATGCTCCACAGGCTCAGAATGGTGTGGAGGCGCGGAATTCTGACCAGAATCGTGATCGACATCATGTTCTGGCGCATGTATGTGCCCGGCAGAGTGATTACTGTGCGCACCGTGATCACCGTGCCCCTGATGCCCCAACGCGCCCCAGATGGTCCAGATTCCAAACAATAACACCAGTGCCGCCATGGTAAGGCGTACTCCTGACCGACGTACGATATTCCGCAAACGCGTCGCCGCAAAACCTGTCGCAAGTACCGCCGGCAATGTACCAACCCCAAATGCGAGCATGGACAGCGCAGCCTGCCCACCGCTGCCCTGAGCCAGCGCAAAAGTGAGCGCGCTGTACACCAGACCGCAAGGGAGCCAGCCCCACAGGGCACCGAGGGCAACGGCCTGTGGCGTGGAACTGACCGGCAAGAGCTTGCGCGACAGCGGCTGTATTCCTCGCCACAGCACAGCCCCCGCGCGCTCAAGGCGCGTCAGCCCACGCCACCAGTCCGCCAGATACAATGCCATGGCAATCAACATCACACCCGCGGCCAGGCGCAGTGGTGCCAGGCTGTTGGCAATATCTGTTGCCAGGTAGGCCCCCAGCAACCCTACTAACAACCCCATTAGGGTGTAGCTGGCCACGCGACCGGCAGAATAGCCGAGCAGGCGTCGCCAGGCGGGTTTCTGCCCGGGCACCGCGAGCCCGAGGGCACCGGAAATACCGCCACACATGCCGATACAGTGGCTGCTGCCCAAAAAACCGATGGCCAAGGCCGCTGCGAGGCTGCTCCACTCAGGCATCAGTGCCGCTCCGGGGTGTCATTCGAAGTTGACGACGGTGATGACTCGCTCCCCTGCCCCGCCTGGTCGATACCGGATTTCCGCGGCTGATCGTCATCAAACAGGATGCGCCGCCCCTCGGTCTCCAGGTCATCGTACTGACCGTTGTTCACCGCCCAGAAGAAAAGCTTTACCGCACAGGCGATAAAGAAAATAACGATAGGAACCAGCAAAAATATACTGTCCAAGACTTACCTCAAACGATTTCAGAGACGGTGGCGGGATTTTCCCGGCGGACCTCATAGTTCCGACGGCAGTCAGATTGCCGGCTGCCAACGGGACAGACGCAGCGCATTGGCCACCACGATCAGTGAGCTCAGCGACATACCGATGGCCGCAGCCCACGGCGGCACCAGGCCGAGAAACGCCAGCGGCAGCGCCAGCAGATTGTAGAGAACGGCCCAGGCCAAATTTTGGCGAATGATTGTGCGGCACTTGCGCGCAAGCGCAAAGGCGCGAGGCAGCGCACGCAGGTCCCCCTGCAGCAGAATGGCATCCGCACGCGACTGGGCCAGGTCTGCAGCGGACATCATCGCGATGGAAACATCCGCCCCAGACAACACTGGCACATCGTTGATGCCATCCCCCACCATCAGTAATCGCTCACCGCGCGCCTGCAGCGACTGCAGATGCGCGAGCTTCTGCTCGGGAGAAGCGCCTCCGCGGAAGTGGTCTATCCCGGATAGTCTGGCCAGTCTCGGCACCTCTGCGGACTGGTCGCCGCTCAGCAACTCCGCCTCAAGCCCCTGCTCGCGCAGCTGTGCAATCGAAACGGGCGCGCTTTCGCGCATGGAATCCCCCAGCCCCAGCCACGCCAGAGGTCCGTTGGAGTCTCCCAGCAGCAGCCACTGTCCGGGCTCCGCCGGTGCCTGTAGTTGTGCCAGCTGACACGCCGTCCCGGCGAACCCCTCCTGCACAAAGTCAGCACGCCCGAGGCGAAAACACTCTCCACCACAGATACCAGACACCCCGCGCCCGGTAACCGAGCGCAATTCCTGTGCGGAGCGATTCCCCCCCCAGGGCCGGAACGCCCGCGCCAGCGGGTGATTGCTGTGGGCCTCCAGCGCGGCGGCGATCTCCCGCACCTCAATATCGCTTCCACCCGCACGCAGGTGCACGATCGTTTGCAACCGCGGCTCGCCCTCCGTGAGAGTACCGGTTTTGTCGAAAATAACCCGGCTGAGTGTTGGTAACGTTTCCAGCACATGGCCCCGCGCCACCAACAGCCCCAACTGCTGCAGGCGCAGGGTTGCGGCGGCCAGCGCCGCCGGCGTCGCCAGGGAGAGCGCACAGGGACAGGTCACGACCAGTACCGACAGCGCAATCCAGAAGGCCCGATCCGGCGCCTGTTGCCACCAGAATACAAAAGCCGCGACGGCGATACACAGTACTGCGGCAATAAACCGCCCCGCCAGACGGTCCGCCAGCGCCACCTGCGCCGGCTTGTCCAGCTGCGCCCGCTCCACCAGCTTTTCGATAGCGGAGAGCCGGGTGCTCTTGCCCGCTGCAGCCACCGCCACAGTAAGCGAGGAGTCACCATTTACACTGCCCGCAAATACGGCGCTGCCTACAACCTTCTGCTGCAGCGCGGACTCACCGGTGAGTATGGACTCATCAACACCACTGGCGCCGTCGATCACCACACCGTCAACGGCAATCGTGTCTCCCGGGCGCAGCAATATACGGTCGCCCACTTTCAATGCGGTGACCGGTACCGACTCCTCGACGGTACCGTCGCCCGCTTCCCGCAGCCGCTGCGCCGCGAGCGGCAGCAATTGGGCCAGTCCGCCGCTGGCGAGCCCCGCTCGATGGCGCGCGCGCATTTCCACCGCGCGCCCCAGCAGCAGGAAGAAGGTGAACATGGAAATCGACTCGAAATACACCTCCCCGGTGTCGAATACCGTGGCGTATACACTGGCGCCGTAGGCGAGACCAATCGCTAGGGACACCGGCACATCCATTACCAGCTGCCCACTGCGCAGTGCCCGCCAGGCCACGGCGAAGAAGGGCTGTGCCGCATAGCACACCACCGGCGTGGCCACCACCAGCGACACCCAGCGGAAAAACTGCTCAAACGCGGTTTCTATGCCCTTGCTGGCGCCAAAGTAGAGCGCGATGGCGAACATCATTACCTGCATGGTACCGAGCCCCGCCACCCCCAGCCGGCGCATGGATGCACGGCGTTCCTGTTGGATCAGGCGTTCACTGTTGGCAGCGGTGGCAGGTGCAGGGCGGTAGCCAATAGCGGCAAGGGCGGCAAATAGCAGGCTGACAGCCACCTGATCAGGATCAAACACGATCTGGGCGCGATGGTTACTGGCGTTAACGGATACCCGCTCCACGCCGGGCATCCGCTGTAGCTGCTTTTCGATCAGCCACACACACGCCGCACAGGTGATGCCGCCGACCAGCAGACTGGCAACCCGCAGGGTGACACCCTCGCCCGCGCGCGCCGGCTGATCGAAATCCCGCACGAATTCATCCTGCACTTCCACCAGGTCATAGGCGCTCCAGCGATCGGCCTCAGGTACCGACTCCGGACGCTGACTGCTCTGCTCGCGGAAGCGATAGAAGTTATCGAACCCACCGGCCACAATCGCGCCCGCCACCGCCTCGCATCCCGGGCAACACATGGGTCGACGTACGCCGTCGATCGCGACAGAAAACGCGCTGCCCTCGGCTACCGGCAGACCGCAGTGAAAGCAGTCCGCGGCATCTGCCGACGCAGGGATGTGTGCGGGAGGGGGAGCAGGCGATGCGGTCATACGCTTACTGCTCGGCGGGTTTCAGGGGCACTCCATTGCCGAGGTCGAAATTGATTTCCCCTTTGAGTCGCCACGGGGCGTTGCGAAACTCTTCCGGGTTCAGTTGCGGCGTTACCTGCAGATACCAGCGGTGTTGCAGCGACGCCTGCACCTCGCCCCGGTAGCGGCCGATGGACAGCTGCTCCAGCAGAATATGCTCATCCAGGTCTGCCTCCACCGGATGACTCAGGGACAGCAACAGTTTGTCCGGGTATTCGAGCTGGCCGCGCAGATCCAGCGTGACGACATTCTCCTCCGGAGAAAACAGCAGTACACCGGCCAGGTTCAGCTCCTTCGCCCGCTGATCCTGCTCCGCACTGTAGTGATACAGACGGCTCTCCTTATAGTAAGTGTCACTCACCACGTCATCGCCGTGGCGCACCGCAACGGAGACCAGGGTGAAAGAAATAATAACCACCAGTACCAGTGGCGACATCACCAGCCAGAACCAGGGTTCGCGGTACCAGGGGCGCGGTGTATCGGCGTTTCGATCGACTGTCTGTGACACTTTCTGTTTAACCATCAATATTCGTTACTGCGCAGGTTAGACGGCATCCGTCCGTCGCCCCACGGTCATTTCGGCCCGATAAACACGGTCTTGTGGCGATCTTCAAGCTCTGGAGCATCTTTGGCCTGAATCACGATCTCGATATCGTGCTTGGTTTCCTTCAGCTGCTGCTGAGGCACACTGACCCGGATGGGCACGGAGTATATCTCACCGGGGTTCACCAGAGCGCCCCGCTGCATCCGCAGTGAGTAGTCGTACCCCTCCTTGCCCTCGATTCGGATAGTGAACTCGTGGGGCTTCTGGTCCATATTGTTGATCTTGACCGTATAGACGTTCTGCACCAGCCCCTGGGATACCCGGTACATACGCGCACCGCGGTCCCGCAGCACTTCAGCCTGGACCGGACTGCGGGTCAGCACCTCGAGAGAGAACAGACCGACCATCAACAGCAGCACCAACGCATACCCGAACAACCGCGGTCGTGCAAACCTGGTTTTCGCACCCTCGAGTTCATCTTCTGAAGTGAAGCGAATCAGGCCGCGAGGGTACTCCATCTTGTCCATGACACTGTTGCAGGCGTCCACACACAGGCCACAGTTGATGCACTCGAACTGCAGCCCGTCGCGGATATCTATATCCACCGGGCACACCTGCACACACCAGTAACAGTCGATACAGTCGCCCATACCCTGGGCCTTGTAGTCGACATTCTTCTTGCGCGGCCCGCGGGCCTCGCCGCGGCGGGCATCGTAATAGACCGCCAGGGTGTCTTTGTCGTACATCACCGACTGGAAACGCGCATAGGGGCACATGTACTTGCACACCTGCTCGCGCAGGAAGCCGGCGTTCATGTAGGTGGCGAAGGTGAAAAAAGCAACCCAGAAGGCGCCCTGGGGATGGGCATTGAAGGTGGCCAGATCCACCACCAGATCGCGGATTCCGTAAAAATATCCCACGAATGCCAGCGCGGTGGCGAGAGAAATAAGCAGCCAGATCCCGTGGGTACCGCTCTTGCGCAGCACTTTTTCCACGCTCCAGGGGGCGGCATCCAGCTTCATCCGCTTGCTGCGATCCCCCTCACATACCCTCTCCGCCCAGATGAACATCAGCGTCCACACGGTCTGCGGACAAGTGAACCCGCACCAGACACGGCCGAGCCAGGTGGTGACCGCAAACAGCGCAAAGGCCGCAATGATCAGCAGCCAGGCCAGCAGGAAGCCGTCCTGGGGACCGAACGTGGCCCACAGAATATGGAACTGTCGTGCGGGGAGATCGAAATGCACCGCCTGGTGCCCGTCGATGTTGAGCCAGGGGATAAAGAAAAACGCCAACAGCAGCGGCAACCCGGTGTATTTTCGAATTCGGGTAAAGACGCCGCGGATATGGCGGATATAGACCTTGTCGTCAGACTCGTAGAGCATGCGATAACGGACTTCGCCGTCGCCGTCCTGCTCTTCTCTGGTGGGTATTCTTTCGCTCACAACACCTCGCTCCCCCGAATAGTTATTCCCGATCAGGGCATGACTGCAGTTACATGCAATGAGGCTTGTTATTCTTCCCTGCGGTGCCCTTCCCGGCGATGCAAGTGGCGGCGATGCCGCCACTTTCCTTTCACACCAGTTCGCTCAAATGAAGCTTACTGCTGGATCTCATCCTGACGAGACAGGCTGTAGACATACGCTGCCACCAGACGGATCTTGTCTTCGCGCAACTTTTCTTTCTGCGCTGGCATATGGTTGCTGCGACCACCGCGAATGGTGTGCTGGATCTCTTCGCGGCTGCTGCCGTAGAGCCAGATATTGTCGGTCAGGTTCGGTGCGCCCAGCGCCTGGTTACCCTTGCCATCGGCACCGTGACACGCCATGCACACAGTACCGAATATCTGCTTGCCCTGCTCCGCCATGGCCGCGTCGTGCTCGAGACCATTCATGGCCAACACGTATTCCGCGGCATTTTTGACACCCGTCTCACCAATCACAGGCCCCTGCGGTGGCATCAGGCCCTGACGGCCATTGTGCAGGGTTTCCAGGATTTTTTCCGGAGTGCCGCCGTACAGCCAGTCGCTGTCGGTCAGGTTCGGGAACCCGTAGTTGCCGCCACCGTCAGCGCCGTGACACACCGCGCAGTTGTTGGCAAAAATCCGCGCACCCATTTTTAGGGCTTCAGGGCTTTCGGCAATTTTCTCGATCGGCATATCCACGTACTGGCCGAAGCTCTCTTTGAATTCGGCCTGCGCTTTGGCCTGATCGGCCTTCAGCGCGCCGACAGAGGTCCAACCACCGATTCCCTTATAGTTTCCCATACCCGGATAGATCACCAGGTAAGCGGCGGAAAACACCAACGTCAGAATGAACAGCAGGAACCACCACTTCGGCAGTGGGTTATCGTATTCCTCAATGCCATCGTACACGTGGCCAGTGGTGCGGTTTTCCGGGTCGTCCTGGTCGCTCACCGCTATTTTGCGGTTGGCAAACAAAACCCAGGTTATCAGTGCGAGATTGGTAAGGGTGAGCACAATTACCCAGATACTCCAACCTGTAGTCATTTGTCTTGCCCCTGTTCCTGTTCCTGTTTGGCTCCGTCTTTATCATCGGAGCGGGATTCGCTCTTTTGAGCGCCCTTTTCAGTTGATTCCTGTTCGTCCGCAAATGGCAATTTGGCGTCCTCGTCAAAGCGCTGTTTACGCTTCGGGGAAAAGGCCCACCAGCAGATTGCCAGGAAGGCAATGGACCCGAGGACCACGCCTATCTGCCGCAAAATATTGATATCCAAAATTTCGCCCCGCCCTTAGCGCTTCTGCTGAACCAGCGTGCCCAGCTGCTGCAGATAGGCCACCAGCGCGTCAATCTCGTGAACGCGACCGCCGACAAATGGCTTGCTGGCATTGGCAATATCTTCATCGGTATAAGGCACACCGATCGCTCGCATCGCGCGCATTTTGTCCGCGGTGTGCTCGCCGGTGACCACGTTGTCAAACAACCATGGGTAGGACGGCATGATCGATTCCGGTACCACGTTGCGCGGGTTGTACATATGCGCACGGTGCCACTCGTCGGAGTAGCGGCCGCCAACACGGGCCAGATCCGGGCCGGTGCGCTTGGAGCCCCACAGGAACGGGTGGTCGTATACAAACTCCTGCGCCATCGAGTAGTGGCCGTAACGCTCCACTTCTGCGCGCAGCGGGCGGACCATCTGGGTGTGGCAGACATGGCAGCCTTCACGGATGTAGATGTCACGCCCTTCCAGCTCTACCGCGCCAAGCGGCTTCAGGCCCGCAATCGGTTCGTTGTTGTCCTTGAGATATAACTGCGGGACGATCTCCACCAGCGCGCCAAAACTGATCGCGACAATGGTCAGGATGATCATCAGGCCGATGTTTTTTTCTACGATGTCATGATTCTTCACGATTCGCTCCCCTTATACCGACTTCGCGATTGGCAGATGTTCATCGTGACGCACCTCATCTTCTTCAGGCTCGTCGGTAATGGTGCGGAATACGTTGTACGCCATCAGGAACATGCCCGTCAGGAAGAAGGCACCGCCCAACCAGCGCACGATGTAGCCAGGATGACTGGCAATCACGCTCTCCACGAAGCTGTAAGTCAGGGTTCCGTCAGCATTGAACGCGCGCCACATCAGGCCCTGGGTAATACCGTTGACCCACATCGCCGCGATGTACAGCACCGTACCCACGGTAGCCAGCCAGAAATGCGCGTTGATCAGCTTCACGCTGTACATCTGCTTGCGATGCCACAGCACCGGCACCAGGTGATACAGCGCGCCGATGGAGATCATCGCAACCCAGCCGAGAGCACCGGAATGCACGTGGCCGATGGTCCAGTCGGTGTTGTGTGACAGCGCGTTCACGGTCTTGATCGACATCATCGGGCCTTCGAACGTGGACATGCCGTAGAAGGACAGGGATACCACCAGGAAGCGCAGGGTCGGGTCGGTGCGGAGTTTGTGCCAGGCACCGGACAGGGTCATGATGCCGTTGATCATACCGCCCCAGGATGGCGCCAGCAGGATCACGGACATCACCATGGCGAGACTCTGGGTCCAATCCGGCAGCGCGGAGTAGTGCAAATGGTGGCCGCCGGCCCAGACATAAATGGAGATCAGCGCCCAGAAATGCACGATGGACAGCTGGTAGGAATAGACCGGACGACCAGCCTGCTTCGGCACAAAGTAGTACATGATCCCGAGGAACGCCGCGGTGAGGAAGAAGCCCACCGCATTGTGCCCGTACCACCACTGGACCATGGCATCCTTGGTGCCCGAGAAGATGGAGTAGGACTTGAACGCGCTGACCGGTATCGCCAGATTATTGACGATGTGCAGCGCAGCAATGGTGATGATGTAGGCGCCGAAGAACCAGTTGGCCACATAGATATGTGATGTACGACGCTTGGCAATAGTGCCGAAAAATACCAGCGCATAGGCAATCCAGATCAACGCGATCAGGATATCGATCGGCCACTCCAGCTCCGCGTACTCTTTGGTCGACGTCAGGCCCTGCGGCAATGTAATGATCGCGGCAATGATGACAACCTGCCAACCCCAGAAGGTAAAGGGGATAAGCCAGCCACCCCAGAGGCGGGTCTGGCAGGTGCGCTGAACCACATAATAGGAAGTGGCGAACAATACGCTACCGCCAAACGCAAAAATCACACCGTTGGTGTGTAGCGGACGAAGACGACCAAAATGCGTAAATGGCTGCCAGAGATCATTCAGTGCAGGCCACGCCAGTTGTGCGGCGATGAGTACGCCGACGCCCATTCCAACAATACCCCAGACCACCGACATAATGGTGAACTGGCGCACAATGTTGTAGTCATAGTCCGGCAGCTTGCCGGCCTCTGCCACTGTTGTCGTCATTGTGTTACTTCCGTTGCTTTTAGAGATTTGTTTCCGTCAAGCGCGAGGATATCCACCACTACGCCAGTGGCTGGTCCCTTCACGGTAGACCGAGCGGGCATAGGAACGACGATTTAAACGCTTCTATCGCCGTTCCCGGCTGATTCAGATCAAGTCCCGGCCTTTACCCGCGGCAATTCGCAGACGCAGGGCATTCAACTTGATGAATCCCTCAGCGTCTTTCTGGTTATAGGCTCCGGCATCGTCCTCAAAGGTGGCGATGCGTTCATCAAACAGGCTGTCTGCGGAACGGCGCCCCACCGCACTGACGCTGCCCTTGTACAGTTTCAAGCGCACCTCACCATTTACAACGGCCTGCGACTCGTCGATGGCCGCCTGCAACATGCGGCGCTCGGGAGACCACCAGTAGCCGTTGTAAATGAGTTTTGCGTAGCGCGGCATCAACTCATCTTTAAGATGCGCCACTTCGCGATCCAGGGTGATGGACTCGATCGCGCGGTGTGCTTTCATCAGAATGGTGCCGCCGGGTGTTTCATAGCAGCCGCGGGACTTCATGCCCACATAGCGGTTTTCCACGATATCCAGGCGACCGACTCCGTTGGCCCCACCCAGCTTGTTCAGAGTTTCCAGCAGCGTGGCGGGACTCATGCGCTCACCATCGATCGCTACAGGGTCTCCCTTCTCAAACTGCAGGGTGATATAGGTAGGTTTGTCGGGAGCGGTCTCGGGGCTAACGCTCCACCGCCACATATCTTCTTCCGCTTCCGCCCAAGGCTCCTCCAGCACGCCACCCTCATAGGAGATATGCAACAGGTTGGCGTCCATGGAGTAAGGAGACTTTTTCTTCTTGTTGGAAAAGTCCACTGGAATATTGTGTTGCTCACAGTACTGCATGAGCTTTTCGCGGGAGGTCAGATCCCACTCGCGCCAGGGGGCAATCACCTGGATGCCCGGTTTCAGCGCATAGGCGCCCAGCTCAAAGCGCACCTGATCGTTGCCCTTACCTGTGGCACCGTGAGAAATAGCATCCGCTCCGGTCTCGTTGGCGATTTCTATCAGGCGCTTGGCAATCAGCGGACGGGCGATAGAGGTACCCAGCAGATACTCGCCTTCATAAATGGTATTGGCACGGAACATAGGGAATACGAAGTCGCGTACAAACTCTTCGCGCAAATCGTCGATATAGATCTCTTTTACGCCTAACGCCTGCGCCTTGGCGCGAGCGGGCTCTACCTCTTCGCCCTGACCGATGTCGGCGGTAAAGGTGACTACCTCGCATCCGTAGGTATCCTGAAGCCAACGTACGATCACCGAAGTATCGAGTCCGCCAGAATACGCCAGTACCACCTTGTCGATCTTGCTCATTACTATCCTCTGTATAGTGGCCCCGAGTCTGGGGCAAAGCCGTCACCAACGGGTGTCACCTCGCTTCAGGAGAAGCCGTTTACCCGTGTATGTTCAATCTGGGGAAGTTGTTTTTGGATATGTGCCCAGGAAGTGCGGAAAGGCCGCCTTTTTTCGGGGCGCGATTGTAGCGCCTAGATTCGCCCACGACTAGCACCCGGCCGATACTCGACAGGTTGCCCACAACGCAAACAGCAACCCCTGTTTACTTTATATTCAATCCGCCGGAGGAAGAGGCAATCTCCGCAGTTTTCGCAATTTAATGGCGCTTCAGGTAGCATCGGCGCCGCGATCAATCCGGGAGGAGATATTCGGTGGACTCCAGACAGCAAATTACTCTGCGCGCACCTGACGACTGGCACATCCATCTGCGAGATGGTACCGCCCTGGAGCGCACCGTTGGCGACGCCGCTCGGCAGTTCCGCCGCGCCATCATCATGCCCAATCTGGTACCTCCGGTCGTGAACGCCGAAGGCGCCCTCGCCTACAAAGCCCGCATCGAAGCCGCCGTGCCGGCCGACAAGGCGTTTACGCCGCTAATGGTCATTTATCTGACCGACAAGACCTCTCCGGAAATCGTGCACCAGGCGCACGCCGCAGGCGTTGTCGCCGCCAAACTGTACCCAGCCGGGGCAACCACCAATTCGGATTCTGGTGTCACCGACATCGCAAATATCTACCCCGCCCTGGAGGCGATGCAATCCTGCGGCATGAAGCTGCTGCTGCACGGAGAAGTAACCACCAGTGACATCGACATTTTCGACCGCGAACGGGTGTTTATCGAGAACATTCTCGGACGGGTGGTCGCGGACTTCCCCAGCCTGAAAATCGTGCTTGAGCATATCACCACTTCCTACGCCGCGGAATTTGTGGCGCAGGCCCGAGATGGGGTGGCGGCGACCATTACCGCCCACCATCTGCTGTACAATCGCAACCACATGCTGGTTGGCGGCATTCGCCCCCACTACTACTGCCTGCCAGTCCTGAAACGCAGCACCCATCAGGAGGCACTGATCGAAGCCGCGACCAGTGGTAGTCCGAAGTTTTTCCTGGGCACTGATTCCGCACCCCATGCCCAGGGCCGAAAGGAAACCGCCTGCGGTTGCGCCGGCTGTTACACCGCCTTCAGCGCCATTGAACTCTACGCCGAAGCCTTCGAGCGCGCGGGCAAACTGGAAAAGCTGGAAGGCTTCGCCAGCGAATTCGGCCCTGATTTTTACGATCTGCCCCGCAACAACGGCACCATCACTCTGGTGCGGGAGCCATGGACACTGCCGAGCGGGCTGCCGATGGGTACAGATGCGCTGATTCCATTGGCGGCGGGCGAAACACTCAACTGGCAGCTGCTCTGACAGCAACTGCGACAACCGACGATAGATAGAAGCACCAGGAAACTACGTGACCCCAGCAGAAGCTCCCACAGGCCCCAAATCACTTCTGGCTCAGCGATTCCGCGGCTTCCTGCCGGTAGTATTGGATCTCGAAACTGCGGGTTTCAACGCCCGCACAGATGCTCTGCTGGAGGTTTCCGCGGTCATCCTGAACATGGGCGAAGACGGCACCCTCTTTCCGGAAGAAACCCACAGCTTCCATATTGAACCATTTGAAGGCGCAAATATTGAGCAATCTGCGCTGGACTTTATCGGCGTCGACCTGGAGTCGCCAGACCGCGATGCCTGGCCCGAAGAGATTGCCCTGCCGGAGCTCTTTCGCCAGATTCGCCGCGCCATTAAAACCCACAGCTGTACCCGCGCTATCATGGTGGCGCACAACGCTCACTTCGATCTCGGCTTTATCAACGCCGCCGTCAGTCGCTGCGGATTGAAGCGCAACCCCTTCCACCCTTTTTCCTGCATGGATACAGCTACCCTTTCCGGTCTCGCCTACGGGCAGACGGTGCTAGCCAAAGCCTGTCAAACCGCAGGAATCGACTTCGACAACAGTGCCGCGCACTCCGCAGAGTACGATGCCCAAAAGACTGCGGAGCTGTTCTGCGGCATCGTCAATCGCTGGCGAGACCTGGGCGGCTGGCCGCTACAGGCGCTGGAGACGGAAAGTGATCTTCCCGCAGATGGATAACCCATTCTGCAGCCAAAGCTAATACCTTGGTCGCATGTTCACCGTTATTTCGCCTCGCTAGGCTGAAGCAGCTCCAGCCCAATAACGGAAAAAGCGATGAACAGAATCAAGCGGTGCGCGCTCCTGGCTTCGAGCCTGGGGCTGTCTGCGGTATTGACTGCCGGTAATACATGGGCAGGCAGCTGGGACCAGAATGTGACCCTTGGGGGGTTCAACAAGGTCCATGTCTATACTCCCGACTCCACCTCCCCGGTAGGTAACGGCCGCTCCCTGCTGCTGATCCTGCACGGATGCACCCAGTCCATCGACGACTACCTGAAAGCAAATCTGGAAATGGCCGCTGAGGAGCACGGGATGGTAATTGCCGTTCCGGATGCTATTCCTGGTCCGGCGGGCAGGATGCAAGCAGTAACTACATCAGCGGTGCCGGCATCAATTACGCTCGCTATCTCGGCCGATACTTTATCGACAACAACAAGCGAGTTGACCGCGAGGCAAAGCCTGAGCTCGCCAGGTGACCAAAGCCCCCTAGCAACCGGGAAAAAGCACGCAAAGGGTAGCGACAGAAATGTGCAAAGTGCCGAAACCACGAACGGAAATCCACGCCTTGCGACCAATAAAATACCGCCTAATCAGAGACGATCCAGGCCGTCAATAGCGGCGGGTGATTTTTTGCACAGATTGCGGTAATATATGCCGCTCATACATGAAGAGTGGGCAAAATAGTGGCGAAGAAAGCATCCAGCGCGAATAAACGGGGCAAGGAAACCGTGTCAACCGAGTCACGTGAAGCAATTGAAGCGCAAGTTCAGGCATTTCTCGCCAATGGCGGGAAAATCGAGCAGATACCTAAGGGAGTCAGCGGACAAACCAACACCGCCGGTCCCAAGCACATCACTCTGGGCAAAAAGCCCCGCGCATAAGCCGAGAAAGCAACGGCGACGCGATCATGTGTGGTTTCCGGAGACTAAAAAGGCGGGAAAACCCGCCTTTTTAGAATTGGAGACCTGCCCGATCAGGGCATATCATCCATCTCGGCTCCTTCCTTGACGGGGGGCATCAAATCTTCCTTGGTGATATTCATCGCCATCAGAATATTCGCAGCCACATAAACCGACGAGAAGGTACCGATCACAATACCTACGATCAGGGCAAGTGAGAAGTTGTGGATCAACTCTCCCCCAAAAAACTGCAGCGCCCAAAGTACCAGCAAGGTCGTGAAGGAGGTCATAAAGGTGCGGCCCAGAGTCTGGCTCATGGAGATATTGATAATCTCCGCTGGTTCCGCCTGGCGCACTTTGCGAAAGTTCTCGCGGATACGGTCAAACACAACAATTGTGTCGTTGATGGAATAGCCGATCACCGCGAGCACCGCAGCGAGCACGGTAAGATCGAAGTCCAGTCTGAATATCGCGAAGAAACCCAGCACGATGATCACATCGTGAATTAATGCCACCACAGCACCAATGGCAAACTTGTACTGGAATCGCAGTGCGACGTAAGCCATTACCACCGCGAGTGCGAACAACATGCCAAGACCGCCATCGTCCCGCAGCTCTTCACCGATTTGCGGACCAACCATTTCTACCCTGCGCAGGTCTATGCCGCCCTCACTGTGCTGAGTCAGCACTTCCACAACTTTGTCGCCAATGGAATTATTGGCCGCAGCGTCGCGGGCATTTTGCTGAGCCAGTGACTCCGCGACTTCGGGAGGCAGTTTGATCAACAGCTCACGATCGGAACCGAAGCGCACCACGGCCGCCCCTTTAAAGCCCGCCTGCTCCAGCTGTGAGCGCACATCTTCGATCTTGGGCGCATTTTCATAGCCCACGTCAATCTGCGTACCGCCAGTGAAGTCGAGCCCTAATTTAAGGCCGTTCATTGCCAGAGCGGCAATAGAAACAACCACTAAAATGATCGAAACGGCTGAAGCGAGCTTCCGCCAGCGCATGAAATCGTACACACGCTTGCCCATATACTCGGTGATCTTGCCGTTTACTTCTTTGGTATTACTCATCACCGCGTCCTCAAATCCAGAGTTTCTGTACACGGCGGCCGCCGTAGAACAAATTGATCAACGCCCGTGTTCCCATGATGGCAGTGAACATGGACGTCAGAATGCCGATAGAAAGGGTCACCGCAAAGCCCTGCACCGGGCCAGAACCAATGGCATAGAGAATGACCGCAACAATCAGCGTGGTGATGTTCGCATCCACAATTGCGCTGTAAGCGTTATCGAAGCCAGAACTGATCGCCGACTGCGGTGAAAGGCCGTTGCGCAACTCCTCCCTTATCCGCGAGAAAATCAGCACGTTGGCATCCACGGCCATACCGATGGTCAACACCATACCGGCGATCCCGGGCAATGTAAGTGTCGCCCCGAGAATGGACATCACCGCCACCAGCAGCACCATATTCACTGTCAGCGCAATTGTCGCAGCAAGCCCAAATACCCGATAGAAAATCAGCATACACAGCACTACCGCCAGCATACCGATCTGCACAGACTTGACACCTACCTTGATATTATCCGCACCCAGCGATGGACCGATAACCCGCTCTTCCACAAAATACATCGGCGCCGCCAGCGCACCGGAACGCAGCAGCAGCGCCAGCTCCTGAGCTTCAGCCGGACTTCCCAGTCCAGTTGTGCGGAACTGACGGCCAAGCGGACTCTGTACCGTCGCCAGGCTGATGATTTTCTTGTCATCAGTGCGCTTCTGGACAACGATCTCATTGCCTTCGGCATCAAGCTGCTTTTCCGGCGTAAAGCGGCTTTCCACAAACAGCGTCCCCATACGGCGACCGACATTTTTCCAGGTTGCCCGATGCATCATTTCACCGCCGCGGGCATCAAGTGTGATGTTCACCTGCGGAAAACCACTCTCGTCGTAACCTACTCGTGCATCGGTCACCCTTTCGCCGGAAATAATGACTTTGCGCTCCAGCCAGGCGCCACCGTAGGCTGCACGCTCCTGCTCGTTGCGGTACTCGAAAAACTCCTTGTTTGTTACCAGCGCATCGGGTTTAGCCTCCATGCGGTATTCCAGATTCGCGGTCTTGCCGATAATCCGCTTGGCTTCCGCGGTGTCCTGAACTCCGGGGAGTTCGACTACGATGCGGTTGCGCCCCTGACGTTGAACAATTGGCTCGGCAACACCAAGTTCGTTCACTCGGTTGCGCAACGTCGTGAGGTTCTGGGTAACGGCATAGTCTTCCAGCTGTTTGATTTCCTGGTCGGAAAGTGTGGCCCGAATCTCAAGGTTTTCACCACTCCCCGACTCAGTCAGCTGCAGAGTGGGAAACTCTTTGCGCAAGGTACGCATCCCAAGGCTGCGCAGCTCCTCGTTACGAAAACTGGCAACGATCTCGCGATCGCCTTCCAATGTGACCCCTCGATAGCGGGCATCTGCCGCACGCAGTTTGGACTTCACATCGGATACGTAGCCTTCCATATTGGTCTTGACGATGGAATTGGTATCCACTTCCATCAGGAAGTGCACCCCTCCAGCGAGATCCAGCCCGAGTTTCATCGGACTCGCCCCCATTCTGTTGAGCCACTCCGGTGTAGTCGGAGCCAGGTTCAGAGCCACCACATACTCGGTGTATCCCAACGCATCCTGGATAGCCCGCTTCGCTGGAAGCTGCTCTTCAATCGACTTTAGGCGCAGCAGGACAGATTTTTCCTGTACCTCACCGCCAAAGTAGGCAATACCGGCATCATCCAGTGCCTTTTCGGCGAGACTGAGCACATTCTGATCAACTTTCAGCGCACTGGACTGCCCGGAAATCTGTACCGCGGGATCGGGACGATACAGGTTCGGCGCCGCGTACAGCAGCCCCAACCCGGCAATGATCAGGATCAGGAGATATTTCCAGAGGGGATAGCGATTCATGCTTTTCTCATTGTTGGAATGGCCCGCTGAGCGGGCTCGTTTTTAGCGATATCCGTGGATATGCGGGCTATCTCTTACCATTACAAGGTCAGTTCACGGTCGAACGGACCTGCCCCCGCTTCGCAGAGGTGATAAAAGGTGGTCGCTGATTATACGGGGATAGAAAGTCGGTACAAATGCACCGCGCCCTCACTCACCCTAAAGGGGGCACCTCTCGTCCGAGGCCGTGATAGAAATCTGCGACAAAACGGTCAAGATCTCCCTCTTCCAGTGCATCCCGAATCTTCTGCATCAGACGCTGATAGTGCCTCAGGTTGTGAATGGTATTCAGCTGGGAACCGAGAATTTCTCCGCACTTGTCGAGATGATGCAGGTAACTGCGGGAAAAATGCGTGCAAGTGTAGCAGTCACATTCTTCTTCCAACGGCCGTGTGTCATGGCGGTGAACCGCATTGCGTATCTTCACCACCCCAGCGAAGGTAAAAAGGTGACCATTGCGCGCATTACGTGTGGGCATTACACAGTCAAACATGTCGACCCCCCGGCGCACGGCCTCGACAATATCTTCCGGCTTGCCAACCCCCATGAGGTAGCGCGGCTTGTCTTCGGGCATCTTGTAAGCAAGGTGATCAAGCACCTTGATCATATCTTCCTTCGGCTCGCCCACAGAGAGACCGCCGATGGCATAGCCATCAAAGCCCAGCTCTGAAAGCCCGGCCAGAGAGATGTCGCGCAGTTCCGGGTACATCCCGCCCTGGACTATACCAAACAGGGCGGAGGGGTTGTCTCCGTGGGCCTGCTTGGATCTTTTGGCCCAGCGCAGGGAAAGCTCCATAGACTTGCGCGCTTCGTCTGTAGTCGCCGGATATGGGGTACACTCGTCAAAGATCATCACAATGTCCGACCCCAAGTCCCGCTGAACCGCCATTGACTCTTCTGGTCCCATAAATACGGGGCTGCCGTCCACCGGGGACTTGAAGGAAACCCCCTCCTCGGTGATTTTACGCATCTGTCCCAGGCTGAACACCTGGAAGCCTCCAGAATCGGTCAGTATCGGCCCGTGCCACTGCATGAAATCGTGCAGATCGCCATGCGCTTTGATGACTTCGGTACCAGGACGCAGCATCAAGTGAAAGGTATTGCCAAGAATGATGTGGGCACCGATAGCCTCCACATCGCGCGGCAACATGCCTTTAACCGTTCCGTAGGTTCCCACGGGCATGAACGCGGGGGTTTCCACTATCCCGCGGGGAAACTTCAGGCGGCCTCGCCGGGCTTTGCCTTGGGTAGTGTCCAGCTCAAACTGCATAAAACACTGGCGACTCACGGGCTTCTCCTCAATTTAATTCCGGGCGCAGCTTTCAATAGACCTACGGCCTTATTCACAGCATCCGACTTCCGCAGGATCCACAGCGGGATTGCGGTCGATCAGCATGGCGTCGCCATAACTAAAAAATCGGTATTTTTGATCCACTGCTTCACGATAGGCATGCATTGCGTGGCGGTAGCCGGCAAATGCGCTGACAAGCATCAGCAACGTGGATTCCGGCAGGTGGAAATTCGTAATCAGGCGATCTACCACTCGAAACTCATAACCGGGATAGATGAAAATTTCGGTCTCCCCCACCGTCGGCTGCAGCTGTCCGGAAGCCGCGGCGCTTTCCAGGGCTCGCACACTGGTGGTGCCCACTGCCACCACCTTGCCCCCCCGGGCGCGACAAGCAGCCACCGCTTGGCACACCGCTTCCGATACATCCAATACCTCGCTGTGCATTTTATGGGTATGGATATCATCCACCCGTACAGGCTGAAAAGTACCTGCGCCCACGTGAAGGGTAACGAATGCGGTCTCGATACCATTCGCACGCAAGGTATCCAGCATCTCTTCGTCGAAATGCAGACCTGCCGTAGGCGCTGCCACGGCACCGGCTTTGCGGCCATACACTGTCTGGTAGCGCTCGCGATCGGTGTCATCGTCCGGTCGGTCAATATAGGGCGGCAGAGGCATGTGTCCAAGCCGCTCCAGCACCGCCAACACCCCTTCTTCAGGGAACGCGAGTTCGAACAGTGCCTCGTGGCGCTGCACCATCTGCAGCGGCGTGCCATCGTCCAGAAGGATTTCAGCGCCCGGCTTGGGCGACTTGCTGGAGCGCACATGGGCCAACACCCTGCGGTCATCCAGGACCCGCTCTACCAGTACTTCCAGCTTGCCACCGCTGGCCTTGCGGCCAAACAACCTTGCGGGAATTACTCGCGTGTCGTTGAACACCAGCAGATCCCCCGGTGCCAACAAGTCTGGCAGGTCGGTGAACTGTCGATGAACCATCTCTCCGCTTGGGCCACTCAGGCACAACAGACGGCTGCCGCGGCGCTCCTTTGCGGGCGAGCGGGCAATCAACTCATCGGGAAGGTCGAAATGAAAATCCTGGCGGTGCATGCAATCAGTCTAGGTGGACAATTTACGGGCGCGAAGATTAACGGAATCCGCCGGCTTCTCCAAATCTGGTTGACCGAAAACGGGCCATCGCTATAATCGTCACCCTTACCGAGGCACAGGAAAGCACATTTGCCTCGCGTTCATGCCAGAGTGGTGAAATTGGTAGACACAGGGGATTCAAAATCCCCCGCCCTTAAAAGCGTGCCGGTTCGAGTCCGGCCTCTGGTACCAAACAAAAAAGCCCTGATTGCGACAGTAATCAGGGCTTTTTTATTTGGTGCTGGAAGTTGGCCAGCCCTGCTCTCGGTTCGACCAACTGGGCCAGCAGTTGGCACGCTGAAGGCACCCGCTGGGGCACATTGGCGCAGCCAATGTGATCAGTCCGGCCTCGGGCAGTTGGCTGCGGGATTGCCTGTAACCGGGTTTTCGCAGGTAGTTATTAAAAGGCCCTGAGCGCGTTGGCGGTCAGGGCCTTTGTCTTGTTAGGGGACTGTGCCGACTGCAAGGGCGATGGCCTACAGTGGATGGCGAGCGGTGGCCGCCATCGTGGTGCGACGCCCTGTGGGCGCCCCAAGCCCGCACCTTTGGTGCTGCCAGGGTCGCGCACGACCTTTCACATGGCAGCGCGGTGCGCTGCGAGGTAGTGGGAGGAGTTCATCGTATCCAAAATAAAAAAAAGGGCCACCCGTTTGGGTGGCCCTTTCTTTTATTTAGAAGCCTGACGATGACCTACTCTCACATGGGGAAACCCCACACTACCATCG
>NZ_VANI01000024.1 GCF_005771435.1 Microbulbifer harenosus | reverse complement strand
AGCTCTCCAGTGGTACATCCGGTGATAAATATCAGAAAAGAAAATATATAGAATTTCTGTGATTTCAATGGTTTTTCTCGTTCACATAACGCCGCAATCAGGCGTGGCTTACTTTGTGCACTTTTTGCACGAAAATGGGAGCGCAGCGACCGTGCAAAAAATGCACAAAGTAAGACGTCGGCTGCATTGCATTGTTAGCGATATTTGGGCCTACCGGGATCTTCGATTTTGACATAGCCAGGCTGACTTTCAGTTCCTCCCAAAGAAATAGCTACAACTTTAACCTTTAGCTCAATAGGCTCTTGGAAATATGAAGCTCCATCCAACCATACGAACATTAACTCTCGAGAGCCTGGAACAGGTGCAATGTAGTCTTCTGGGAAAATACTATCTTCTGCGACCCCATTTTCAATAGTGAACGAGTAACCCGTATTTAGCTTAAAATTCTCTATTTTTAAAACAAGGATGCCGGCGTCTGCGCACATTCCTGGATCGCCTTTTTCCCCTCGCCTAATTTCCTTTACCGTAATTTTTGGAGCTTCGGGTTTGGCATCCTTTCTATAGATTGAAGGAGCCATCAAAAATTTTTGGTAACCCGGTGCAAATGAGCATGCATGACCATAACGAGAAAGAAAACATGCCAATATAATGCCGATAATGATCTTCATACTTCTTACTCGCTAACAGTTTATTAGTGGGCAGATAGGCCAATATCCTCGCGCCCTCTATCGCTTGAAACTTTGTGCGCCAGAATGTCTCCAAAGGCCGATATCGTCAAGCCCATAGCCAGAACCACCTTTCGGTAACCCCAACAAAAATCATCATGATGCCCACTATCCCCATCTGGGAACGGCTCCAGTAACTATCTGATTTATTTAAAAATTTACTCTCTCGTTGAGCGTCTATAGAAATATCGGGCAGCGGGACCAATTTTGTCTCATATCTTCAGCTCCAAGCGTACCTAGATTATCCCTGCTGTATCCGAACTGCCCTTACAGCAACACCATAGACTCTCGCAGGAGGTTGATTTAAGCGCTAAAAAAAACCCGCTCAATTGAGCGGGTTTTCTTGGTGCCAGGTCTTTAGCTGACCTGGGTTAGCCCACAAACACTCGCGCATTGCGGAACAGGCGCATCCAGCCGGAGTCCTCTTCCCAATCGTCAGGGTGCCAGCTATTGCTGACCGCGCGGGCGACGCGTTCCGGGTGCGGCATCATGATGGTGACGCGACCGTCTTCGGAACACAGGGAGGTGATCCCGTTGACAGAGCCGTTGGGATTGGCCGGATAGGTTTCGGTAATCTGCTGGTTGTTGTTGAGGAAACGCATGGCGATGGTGCCCGATTGCTCGCAAGCTTCCAGCGCCTTCTGGCTCGCGAATTCCACACGGCCTTCACCGTGGGCAACCGCCACCGGCATATAGGAACCGGCCATACCCCTGAACAGTACGGATGGCGAATCTTCCACGCCCACCAGCGCGAAGCGCGCTTCGTACTGCTCAGATAAGTTGCGCACGAAGCGCGGCCAGTGACTGGCGCCGGGGATCAGCTCCTTGATCACGGAGAACATCTGACAACCATTGCACACCCCGAGGCCAAAGGTGTCCTTGCGATTGAAGAAGGCCTCGAACTGATCGCGGGCACGGTCGTTGAAAAGGATGGTCTTGGCCCAGCCTTCACCGGCGCCGAGTACGTCACCGTAGGAGAAGCCACCACAGCCCACCAGACCTTTGAACTGATCCAGTTCTACACGGCCGGCGAGAATGTCGCTCATGTGCACGTCGATGGCATCGAAGCCGGCTCGGTGGAAGGAATGCGCCATTTCCACCTGGCTGTTGACGCCCTGCTCCCGCAGGATTGCCACTTTCGGACGCACGCCCTTCTTGATGTAGGGTGCGGCGATGTCTTCGTTGACGTCGTAGCTCAGATTCACCGACAGGCCCGGGTCCTGCTGGGCAGATTTGGCCAGGGCGTCGAATTCCTGCTTGGCGCAGTCGGCGTTATCGCGAAGGGACTGAATGCGGTAGCTGGTTTCGCTCCAGATCTGCTGCAGCTCAGCGCGCCCCCGGTTGAAGATTTCCTGGCCATTGCGGGTGATGCGCAGCTGCTCTTTGTCGTTAAGACCACCGATCTGGTGGGCGGGAACACCAACGGAGGCGAAGCGCATGGCCAACATGTCCGCGTCCGCGGCGGGTACCTGCAGCACTGCACCAAGTTCTTCACTGAACAGTGCGGCAATCGGGTCCTCGCCGAGATCGTAAATCTCCACATCCACACCTACGCGACCGGCGAAGCTCATTTCCGCCAGTGTGGCGAACAGGCCGCCATCGGCGCGATCGTGGTAGGCGATAACTTTGTCTTCCTCAAGCAGTTCCTGCATCACCTCAAAGAAGCCTTTGAGACGCTTTGCATCGTCCAGATCCGCTGGCTTATCACCCAGCTGGTTGTACACCTGCGCCAGGCAGGAGCCACCGAGGCGGTTTTTGCCGGCACCCAGATCCACCAGCAGCAACTCGGTTTCGCCCTTTGCGGTGCGCCGCAGTTGCGGGGTGGCCACCTTGCGCACATCGGTGACTGGGCTGAACGCAGAGATCACCAGCGACAAAGGTGCGGTAACGGCCTTGTCCACCCCGTCGTCGTTCCACGCAGTGCGCATGGACATGGAGTCCTTGCCTACCGGTATGGTGATGCCAAGTGCCGGGCACAGTTCCATGCCGATGGCTTCTACGGTGCGGTACAGCTTTTCCTCTTCGCCCGGGTGGCCGGCGGCGCACATCCAGTTGGCGGAGAGCTTGATATCGGACAGTTGCTTGATCGGTGCGCAGGCGATGTTGGTGATGGCCTCACCGACCGCGAGACGGCCAGAAGCCGGCGCGTCCAGCAATGCTACCGGCGTGCGCTCGCCCATGGACATGGCTTCACCGGCGTAGCTGTCGTAGGCCACAGTGGTCACACCGCAGTCCGCCACCGGCACCTGCCAGGGGCCGACCATCTGATCGCGAGAGACCTGGCCGGTTACGGTGCGGTCGCCGATGGTGATCAGGAAGTTCTTGCTGGCGACAGTCGGCAGGCGAAGTACGCGCTCGGCAGCTTCGTTCAGGTCGATATTGCTGGTGTCGAACGCGGTGGTGCTGGCCTCGCGCTTCTCCGCCACACGGTGCATCTTCGGCGGCTTGCCGAACAGCACGGACATGGGCAGGTCTACCGGTTTGGCGTCGAACTGCTTGTCATTCAGGGTCAGGTGCTTCTCGCTGGTGGCCTCACCCACGACCGCGAAGGGCGCGCGCTCGCGCTCGCAGATTTTCTGGAAACGCTCCAGATCCTGCGGCATCACCGCCATCACGTAGCGTTCCTGGGATTCATTGCACCAGATTTCCAGCGGGCTCATGCCCGGCTCATCGGACGGCACATTGCGCAGTTCGAATTTGCCGCCGGTGCCGCCGTCTTTCACCAGTTCCGGGAAGGCGTTGGACAGGCCACCGGCGCCCACATCGTGGATGAAGGCGATGGGATTCTTGTCCCCCAGCTGCCAGCACTGGTCGATGACTTCCTGACAACGGCGCTCGATTTCCGGGTTCTGGCGCTGTACGGACGCGAAGTCCAGGTCTGCTGAGCTGGAGCCGCTTGCCATACTGGAGGCCGCGCCGCCGCCGAGACCGATCAGCATCGCCGGGCCGCCGAGCACGATCAGCTTGGCGCCGGGCTGGAATGCGGGCTTTTCGATATGCTCTTCACGGATATTGCCGTAGCCACCTGCCAGCATGATGGGCTTGTGGTAACCGCGGCGCTCGCCGTCGAAGTCTTCTTCAAAGGTTCTGAAATAGCCGCAGATATTCGGGCGGCCGAACTCGTTGTTGAATGCGGCACCGCCAATGGGGCCCTCGATCATGATGTCGAGCGCGGTGACGATGCGCTCGGGCTTGCCATAGTTCACTTCCCACGGCTGCAGGTAACCCGGGATCAGCAGGTTGGACACGGTGAAACCGGTCAGGCCTACCTTGGGCTTGGAGCCGCGGCCCACCGCGCCCTCATCGCGGATCTCGCCACCGGCGCCGGTACCGGCACCGGAGAACGGCGCGATCGCTGTCGGGTGGTTGTGGGTTTCCACCTTCATTAATAGATGGATGGCTTCCTGACTAAAACCGTAGACTTTGGTCTCGGGGTCGGGGTAGAAGCGGCCGGCGTGGTGGCCCACCACCACGGCGGCGTTGTCCGCGTAGGCGGAGAGTACGTTCTCGCCCCCCAGGCGATAGGTGTTTTTGATCATGCCGAACAGGGAGTTCGGCATGTCTTCGCCGTCGATGGTCCAGCTGGCATTGAAGATCTTGTGGCGGCAGTGTTCAGAGTTCGCCTGCGCGAACATCATCAGTTCCACATCAGTGGGGTTGCGCTCCAGTTCTTCGAAGCTGGTCAGCAAATAGTCGATCTCGTCGTCCGCCAGCGCCAGCCCCAGATTGACATTGGCCTCTGCCAGCGCATCGCGGCCGCCATTCAGCACATCCACGCGGTCCATGGAGCGCGGGTCTTCAACCTGGAACAGTTGCTCCGCCTGTGCCATTTCAGTGAAAACGCACTCCACCATCCGGTCATGCAACTCTGCCGCCAGCCGGTCGCGTTCAGCCCCGGTTAATTTGACCCCGCTAATGTAGTAGGCAACCCCCCGCTCGAGGCGGTGTATCTGGCCGAGGCCCGCGTTGTGGGCAATATCGGTGGCCTTGGATGACCAGGGCGAAATAGTGCCCAGACGCGGTACTACCAGCAGCAGTTCGCCCTCTGGCTGATGCTTCTCTTCGGTGGGACCGTACTGCAGCAGACGCTCCAGCAGCGCTTGTTCTTTCTCATCGAGCGCTTTGCTGTCGGCAAAGTGCACGTACTCGGCGTAGACATCCGCAATAGCGGGCTGCAGGGCGCGGAGTTGAGTCAGAAGTTTTAAATGGCGAAATTTCGACAGTGCGGGAGCACCACGCAGAACTAGCATCGCGGGAGTTAGCCTCTTGTCTGGTATTGAGCACCTGTGGGCATAGGCAATCGGCTACGGGATTGGCGTTGGCGCGTGCCGCACAGGAACGAGGGGTATCGTGAGCGCGCGCATTGTACCCGAAGCGACAGCGCTCCAACACTGCTGCAAACAACTCTCGGGCACATAACCAGCCGGGTGCAAGAGCAGTAAAGATGAAGCGCCGGTACAACACCACTCAAGAGACCGCTCACAAGTGATCTCTGGCGCCATTTGCCCCTTCAAACCGCGCGGTGACGCTATTGGCGTCGGCGCTGGGTACTACACTTATCCTGCCAAAACAAGCCAGCAGGTCACAAAGATATAGACGACACGGTCAACGGATTGGTCAGTGTGCAGATGTTTGGGGTAGAATTGCCGCGCTTTTGACCCAGGCCTGGGCAAATATTAGACACTAGGCTTTGCGCGCGGGTAGCAACGGAGCCGCCGCCTGCAGGAAATGACGCAACCGACCCAACTTTCCTCGAGTCGGACGCGCCGAAAATAAAGCAGTGAATGGATTCGAAGGACCAACCTATGATTATGAAAAGCCGACTGCTGCGATATAGCTGCCGCCTCTTGAAGTGTGCAGTGCTGACCTGTTGCGCGTCCCTGTTGGTGGCCAGCAAGGCCCCCAGCCTGCTGGAGCAGGTCAAGGCATCCGGCAAGCTGGTGGTCCTATCCCAGAACGGCCCCACCACCTACTATGAAGACGCCAACGGCAATTACACCGGTTTTGAATACGGTATGCTGCGCGCGTTTGCCCGCGAACTGGGCGTAACCCTGGAAATTCGCGACGTACACGATCTCGGCCACCTGTTCCGCGAGCTGGAAAACCCGGATTCAGGCGCCCATCTCGCCGCCGCCGGCCTCACGGTAACCCCCGAGCGCCGCGAGCAAGTGCGCTTTGCCCCCTCTTATTTCGAGATTCGCCAGCAGATTATCTACCGCCTGGGGGAATCCCGCCCGCGCAGCGTGGCTGACCTTGAAGGTAAGAATATCGCTGTGATCGCCGGCAGCGCCCACGCCGAGCAGTTGCGCAAACTCTCCGAACGCTATCCCGCACTGACGTGGGAAGAAATTTCCGATGTGGATGCGATGGAGCTGGTGGACATGGTGAATGAGGGCAAATATACATACGCCGTGGTGGATTCCAATGCCTACGCCGTTCACCGAGGCCTCTATCCCAACACCCATATCGCCTTCAATCTGACCCAGTTTCAACCGGTCTCCTGGGCTTTCCCCAGGGGCGATGACGACACCCTCTACCGTGCGGCGCGCAATTTCATGCTGCGGGCCAATACTAGCGGGCTGGTTGCGGAGCTGCGCGAGCTGTATTTCGGTCATGTGAGCAAAATGAACGCGGGCGGCGCGCAAACCTTCGCACAGCTGAGCCGCGAGCGCCTGCCCCAGTGGCGCGCGGAAATGGAGCGGGTGGCGAAGCAATACGATCTGGACTGGGAACTGTTGGCCGCACTCAGTTACCAGGAGTCCCACTGGAACCCGCACGCCAAGTCCCCCACTGGAGTGCGCGGCTTGATGATGCTGACCCTGGCCACAGCCCGGGAAATGGGAGTGAATCGGCTTGACCCCATCGAGAGCATCGAGGGTGGAGCGCGCTATTTTATGCAGGTACGGGACAAAATCCCCGAGCGCATCCGCGAACCGGACCGCACCTGGATGGCGCTCGCTGCGTATAACGTCGGCTACGGCCACCTCGAAGACGCCCGGGTGCTGACCGAGCGCATGGGCGGCAGCCCGGACCGCTGGGCAGACGTACGCGAACACCTGCCGCTGCTCGCCAAGCGCCAGTACTACACAACCCTGAAGCACGGTTACGCGCGTGGCTGGGAACCAGTCACCTACGTGAAGAATATCCGCCACTACCAGGCGCTCCTGACCTGGACCAGTCGTATCGAAGAGCAGCGTCTGGCCGCTGCCGCGGCCAACGATGCCGGCGAATCTCTCGCGGACATTCCCGTCGCGGAAGCCGCGGCCTCCCAGTCTGCCTTGTGATATTTACGCGTGGTTAGCGAATAAACAGGCGGCCACCGGCCGCCTGTTTTTTTACCTCTGGTTCGATTGAGCCTCAATCAGCCCGGATTCCCCAGACCGCTGTGCCGTTGCCCGACAGGGCCGAGAAGGTCACTTCATAGCGGTGGCGCACCTGATTCCACTGACGGGACACCACTCCCTGGTAACTGATGCCCCCCAGGGTCAGGGTGATATCCCGGGTCACCTCGTTGTATACCCAGCTGCCGGACGGATTACCGGTAACCGAGCCACCTGCATTCAACTGGATGTCGCTCGAGCCCTTGATCGTCGCGGAAATGTCCTTGCCGTGGTTGATGAGCTGAAAAGTCCCCGGGATTTCACTGGCAAAAACAGCCTCCAACTCCTCGCGGCTTCGGCTGGCATTGTTGCTGTCCACCTTCTGCGCATAGCGCAGTGGCGCCACCACCGGCCAGCCGGCGTCATTCAGGAAAAACTCATGCACGCGTACTTCGTGCTCCTCTCCGCGGCCGGGGAAACGGGTGTGGAAAAACATGAAGTACTGCCCGGTGTCCGCCTTGCGGTAGGCGGAATTGTGCCCCGGTGAAACATAGCCGAGCTGATTATTGCTGTTGGCAAACAGATGGTTGCCCATCAGCTTGACGCCGTGGGGGGCGAT
Organism: Microbulbifer harenosus; assembly: GCF_005771435.1. Taxonomy (GTDB): domain Bacteria; phylum Pseudomonadota; class Gammaproteobacteria; order Pseudomonadales; family Cellvibrionaceae; genus Microbulbifer; species Microbulbifer harenosus. Next base: position 62,541 of record NZ_VANI01000024.1, on the reverse strand, counting down.
ACTGGCGTCATCGAAAATAGTCCCCGCGGCGCCCTTCACTGACGACATATTGGTGCCATTGGCATCGTAATAGGGACCGTCCGGACTGGTGGCGCGGGACACGCGAATATTGTATCCACCATCGGCGGCTAGACCGCCGTAGCTGACGAACATGTAGTAGTACCCGGTTTCCGGCGCATAAATGGTATACGCCGCCTCGATCCGCGCGTGATTGCCGCCCAGCAGGTGTTTGCCATAGCCCTGCCCCGCCAGCGGGAAACCGGTGCTCGAATTCAACTCAAGGATGAAAATACCTCCGGAATAAGAACCGTAGGTCATCCACAGGCGATTGCTCACGTCCCGGAATACCACCGGGTCCACGACATTGGGGTGCACGGTGGCGTCGTACACGCTGCCATCTTCACTGGCCTGCCCCCACATCCCGGACTTGAGGAAAACCCCCTGGTTGGCATAGGGGCCTTCAACATTGGCTGAGGTGGCAATCCCCATCGCCGAGCGCGGCGAATCACCGCGGCAGGCGTTGTAGAACATAAGGTATTGCCCGTTCAGCCGGATCACATCCGGCGCCCATAGCGTACTGGTCTCGGCCCAGTTCAGCGCCTCCGACAACTCACTATTGACGTTATTGAACAGCGGATTGCTGGCATTCACACCGTCCGCCACCCGCTGCCAGCTGTTGAGATAGCTGGACTTCGCGGCACTCAGGTGCGAGCCAAATACATAGTACTGGCCATCCGCGCGGATCACCGACGGATCGTGCACAGCAATATTGTTGAAACTCGGACTGGCGTAGCTGATGTGCAGCGGCGCACTGGCTTTCACCAGATTCAGCGACCAAAGCTGGGCGTCGCCACCCCACCAAGTCCACTGCCCGATATTGGCACCGTCGCTGGTATCCCAATTGAGAAGGTCCATCGCTTTACCAGAGTGCTTGTTAATGAAGGCATAGTAACCGCCACTCTGTTCGGTGATGGTCCACAGCTGGGCATTGCCACCCCAGTAGGGCCACTGCGCGATATTGGCGCCGTCGCCGGTGCCAAACTCATACACTTCCAGCGCCTGGCCACTATTGGCGTTAATGACAGAGTAATCATTACCGCTGATATGGGTAATGACCCACTGCTGGGTTGGGTGGCCATTGGCGGGCCACTGATTCACGTTGGCACCATTGGCGGTATCGGCATTGCCAACTTCCACCAGCTTGCCGCTGTATTTTGACACGATGGTATAGGTGCCGTTCTCAATCATCGCTGCGGCGGATGTGCTCAGGCACAAGGCCATCACGAGCGAACAAGCGCGCCATAGGTATCTTATGGACATATAAGCCTCATTTACTTTTATTGTTGAGGGCTGTACTGCAACACCTCAGCTGAGGTGTTCAGCCGCGGGAGAGTCGGACCGGGGACGGCTATGGAATCACCCCGGTTTATTTATCGTTATTGCCACGCCCCGGCGGGATGCCGAAACGAAAGCTTCACATTTATAATACGATAAGACTTAATCCGCAATTTCAGACGCTTCCACCTCGCAACACAGTGAATGCAGAGAAATGTGAACCACAGCGGATATTCTCCCGCGCAAGGCGCCAAATCCCACCTATGCTTACTTCACATGGCCGCTCACATGCGCGCCGAGGTTTGAATTGTTGAGGAGGAACCATGATCCACAAGTTACTGTACGTTACCCTCGCTACAACTCTGGCCACCGCCATTGCGATGTCCGGTTGCAGTCGCAAATCTGAAACCCATGATCCGGACACGGCCCCAGGGACAGAGACGGAAGTGGTGGAGGAAATGACCGTCACCGAACCCGAGCAAGGTACCGACGCCGACACTGCGACGCCAGACACGACCACCGCGCCACCAGCAACCGGTGACACGGCGGAAAGCCCAAACAGCGAGGGTCAATTGATCTGCACCCCGGAGTGGTTCAAGTGGGTCAATGAACAGGTGATGAGCCAACAGAGCGAGGCCATCGCCGAACAATTTCCCAGTGGACTTCCCGATGTAGGGAGCGACGAGTGGTTCCTCGCCATTGATAAGCTCACCGGCGGCGACGGCGCCCACGGCCCCGACGGCGGCAGCGACGAGTGGTGCTTCATGATCCAGCAACGCCTCAGCACAACCGACTGATCGGCACGGCCGGCAAAGGAGAAAGTATGAAGATCTTTAAAAATTCCCTGCTCGCCGTAACGCTCAGCGGCATTGCGGCAATGACCGCGACCCAGGCCAATGCCAAAGATGAAATGCCACCCCCAGGCGCTATGGCTCTTTCGATGCTCATTACCAAACTGGAGCAACAGGGGTACACGCCGGTGGTGGACGTTTCGCTGGAGCACGGCCGCTGGGAGGTGGAAGCTTATAAGGAAGGTAAGAAATTCGATTTGAAACTGGACCCGAACAGCGGGGAAATCCTTCAGATGACGGAAGACCGCGACTGAATACCGTAAACAGCGACAGCAACCGGCAGCTGCTCCAGACACTGGAGCAGCTGCTCGGTGCCGACAGGGTCATTGCCGACCCGCAGCGCAACGAACATTTCCGCAAAGGGTTTCGCTCCGGTGAGGGCGACGCCCTTGCGGTCGTTTTTCCGGAAAAACTGCTGCAGCTGTGGCGGGTGCTGCAGGTCTGTGTCGACGCTGGAGCGATCATCATCCTGCAGGCGGCAAATACCGGCCTTACCGAGGGCTCCACTCCCAGCGGTTCAGACTACGACCGCCCGGTAGTGGTCATCAACACCCTGCACATGAACACCATCCACCTGCTGGATGGTGGCAGACAGGTAGTGGCACTACCCGGCGCCACATTACATGCACTGGAAAAACTGCTCGCGCCAATTCAACGCGCACCGCATTCGGAGATTGGCTCTTCCTGCCTTGGCGCATCCATAGTGGGAGGCATTGCCAACAATTCCGGCGGTGCGCTATGCCAGCGCGGCCCCGCCTACACCGAACTCGCCGTGTTTGCGCGCGTGAATAAACGCGGTGACCTGCAACTGATTAACCACTCAGGTATCGATCTTGGTGCCAGTCCCGAGGAGATCTTGAGCAACCTTGAGCGCGGCACCTTCGGCCAGATACGGCCAATTCGCTATTCCGAGCACGATGATCGCCCGCGCATGGCCTCGGACCGGGAATACGCAACGCGCATTCGCGACGTGGATGCGGACACTCCGGCGCGCTTCAACGCCGACCCCAGAAGACTGTTTGAAGCCAGTGGCTGTGCCGGCAAGGTTGCCGTTTTCGCCGTGCGACTGGACACATTTCCTATTGCGCAATCTACCCGGACCTTTTACATCGGCAGCAACAACGCACAGGTGTTTGCGCGACTGCGCCGCGGCCTTTTACGCGACTTGCCACAGATTCCACTGCTCGGCGAATACCTGCACCGGGACATGTTCGATCTGGCTGCCGTCTACGGCAAAGACAGTTTTTACACCATCGAAAAACTCGGCACGCGAAACATGCCGCGCTTCTTTGCACTCAAGGGCCGGGTGGATGCGTGGCTCGCCAAGCGCCGCTTCCTGCCGCGTTTCCTAAGTGACCGGCTGCTGCAGAAAATCAGCTTGTTGCTACCAGCGCATCTGCCACCGCGCATGTTGGCGTACCGCGAGAAATTCGTGCACCACTTGATCGTCAAGGTGGCCGACGAAAACATCGCGCCGGCGGAATCGTGGTTCAGGGAATTTTTCAGTCGCGCGGAAAATACCGGAGATTATTTTGCCTGCACGGATGAGGAGGCCACAAAGGCGATGCTGCACCGCTTTGTCTCTGCCGGCGCGGCCATGCGCTATTGCGCGGTGCACAGTGGGGAAGTGGGAGAGTTGCTGCCGCTGGATATTGCCCTGCGCCGTAACGATATGGACTGGGAGGAGCAGCTGCCGGCAGAAATTGCCGGGCAGTTGCAATGCCGGCTCTACTACGGGCATTTCCTGTGCAATGTGTTCCACCAGGACTACATCCTGAAAAAGAACGCCGATGCGGACGCGGTAAAGGCCGCTATGCTGGAACTGCTCGACCGGCGCGGTGCCCGCTACCCCGCGGAACACAATGTGGGGCACCTGTATCAGGCGCCCGAGGCACAGCGGAAGTTCTTCGAACAGCTGGACCCCACCAACACCTTCAACCCGGGGATCGGTCTGACCGGCAAGACCCGGCGCAATTGCAGCTGCGGTTGAGGAGACCCTGGAACAAAAACCGGATAAAACATTTGGCGTTTGCGTATTGCCACCCTACCAATGATGGGATAACGGCAATTTGGGGAGCGCCATGTTGTTTGCCATCCGCAAGGTTTCAGTCTTTCGCTGTTTTTTCTTTCGATCGAGTGCGGCCGCCCTGGCACTGGCATTCTCGGCAGCGGCCATGGCCCAGCAACCGGGGCCCTTCACGGCACAGGACTTCCGGTTTTCCGGTTCACCCGAGCTGCAAATGCCCTCCCACCTCTACGGACCGGATCTCGATGGCTCCACACCATCTGAAATTGCCTTAAGTCCCGGCGCGGTGAAGCAGCGTCTGCAGCGCCTCGGCTTCCACTCAATTTCCAGTATCCGGTTTCGCGGCGGCTACTGGAATGTGGTGGCGTACAACGGCAAGAAAAAACGGCAATTGACCGTGCACCCGGAAAGCGGGGCCATACGCTCGGACCGCCCTTACTGCAACAACCGCTGCAACCGCTATCCACTCAGCGAAGAATTCTGATCACCTTGCCATCAACCGTCCGCGGCGATGGCAAACAGCAGATCGCTGAACGCGCTGTTGGCGCGGACAGACGCAGACTCCTGCATGGTGTGATAGCCGGTGGTGGGAATCTGCAGGGTGGTGCCCTGCACAAAACCGGAAGACGCGGACACAATCCGCCCGAGCTCGGTACTTCCCAGAGACTGGGGTTCCTGTCCCTCGGCTATAGCTTTATGGTTCTGCGCCTCGATGTAGGTATCTTTATAGCTATAGGTAATGCCCTGCGCTTCGCACAGAGCCGCAAGGCGCGCAGTGGTGCCGGGGTGAAAATCGGCGTTGGCATCCCGGCGCCGCAACACCACCTGCTGGGCATCGGCACTGGTCCGGTCCGGGTAGGGGCTGGTATCCACCACAATCAGCTTTTCCGTACCGCCATTGAAACGGCGGAACCACTCCAACAGGTAGCGCCAGCTACTGCCGGATTCCTCCTGCGCGGTAAAAAATGCCGTACCCTGGAAACCGAGCCCATACAGATGCACTAAGTGCGCCGCGGTGAGCACGTTGTCGAGCTGTGCACTGAGAATACCGTCGCTGACTTTCAGGCGGTCGGTAAAGGCCACTGGCGTGCCCGCCACCACATGCTCAAGCCCCGCCACTTCAAAGATGAGGTTGTTGCGATAACCGCAGACGTAGGCGCGGCGGATGACTCCTGAGCCGAAGTAGGAACCCGACCAGGGTTCGTAAGCGGTCACGGAAACACCCTGAAAGCGGTCAACGATTTTCGTCATCAGTTTTTCCGACACCGAGTTACCGAGCAGGTCGGAGCGGTGCCCGGAAACAAAGGCGGCGTACTGGAATTCGTTGGGTCCGGTGCAAATCAGGCCGTGGCGGTCAATGTGGGCAGAGAATTTGGCGCTGTGCGGGCGCTGGCCCTGGGCCACCAGAAGCCCCTCGTACCAGGTCACGTGGGCACCGCGCTCCTCCAACTCGCGCTGCAACACCCGAAAAAATGAGTGTTCCGCGCCCACGACACTGGGGCTGCGCACCAGCAATTTGAGCAGGTCGATAAACTGTTCTGACTGTTGCATTTTCCGCGGACCTCTGAGCCCCTTCGGTTTGACGATTCGGCGCGAGTATAGCGAGCGGAAACTGCCGATTGCGACCGTTATTTCAGCACGCGCTGCAGAAAATCCGCCACCCGTTCCGCAGTGGAATCAAACCACGGCTGGAACAGCCAAAAAGGGTGCGGCGAGTCCCCGTGAGTCATCACCTCGGTCGCCACATCCTCCGCCGTCAGACGGGCAATATACTCGTCCCTACCGGCGTGAAAGCGCGGTCGGCTGCTGTTGATGAACAAAGTGGGGGGAGAGCCGGCGCCGGCGTATTCCAGTGGCGACGCCTCGCGCCAGCGCTCCGGCACCTCCTCGTAGCGACCACCAAACCAGGCGCCCGCGGCCGATGGATTCTTGCGCGGGTCGTTCTCGTGCGCGAGCGCCATGGGTGTGATGAAGCTGACCACGCCATCGAGATTGACAATCGCAGCCACGGCTTCGCACGCGGTATCGCGCCCCTCGCCCTCTTCACGATAGGCCGGTATCCCCGGAGTCACCCCCACAAGCGTAGCCAGTTGCGCGCCCGCGGAGGCACCGAGAATGGCGATGCGATGTCGATCAACCCCGAGCTGCCCCGCATTCCGGTGCAGCCAGCAGAGCGCAGCCTTGATGTCCTGGACCGCAGCCGGGTACTGCGCCTCCAGGGAAAGGCGGTATTCCACCGTAGCGGCAACAAAACCCCGGTTGGCGAGATAGATGGCCATGGGCTCCTGCAGGGTACGATTGCCGGAGCGCCAACCGCCGCCGTGCACCAGCAGCACCGCCGGCCGCCCGGGGTGCTGGCCAACGTTGAACGAGGCCTCGCCGGTAACATCCGGCCGGAACAGGTCCAGGTGCAGTGAGCGCGCGCCAATTTGCCGGTATACCCGCCCCCGCTCAACAACAATCCCAGGTCCAGGTGCTACCCGGGCAATGCTGATGTCGGGGTAATGCGCGCGCTCTTTCGCGAACGCGGCTTCCGCGGTGAAGGAGTTGTCCGTCGGATAGGCGGCCGCGGCAATGCCCTTGCCGGCCACCAGTCCCAATCCCGCCACAAGTGCCAGCACTGGCAGCAGGCTCCAGCACAGCACACTGCGCCAATCGCTGGGCTGCCGGAAGTCCAGCGTGCCCTGTTCCTGTTTACGCAGGGTAAGCTTCTCCATCTCTCGCACTCCTGATTATGCTTATTGAGTGACAAGCCAATTATCGGAAATCACCGAATTTGGACTGACCAAAACTGAAGATTTCCGATACTAACACAGGATAAGCGCGACGCTGCTACCTTGGATCTCGCTGCTGGTCACCGGACGTGATGGTACTTCCGATGACGCTTACTCAGGCGCGGCCGGTTACGGCAGCTTCCGCTCCTCGCCAACCTGGGTATTGTCCCCGTGATCCGCGCCGCTTTTCTGTGTGGACGCCTCCATCGGGGCCCGCCGCAGTACCAGGAATCCCAATACGCCGGCGATGACGGAAGCCAGCAACACCCCCGCCTTGGCCTGGATCAACATTTTGGGTGCGCCTTCGAACGCGAGTTCAGAGATAAATATCGACATGGTAAAACCAATCCCGCCCAGCAGTGCCACACCGACAATGTGATGGAAGGTGGCGGATCTCGGCAATTCACCCAGACCCAGCTTCCAGCCAATCCAGGTAGCCCCTACGATGCCGATCAACTTGCCAAACACCAGACCGCAGATCACTCCGAGCGTAAGCGGGTTGAACACCGCGGTGTAGCTGGTGAAGCTGTCAATGGGAATACCCGCATTCGCCAGCGCAAATATCGGCACCACCACGAAAGCCACCGGTGTGTGAAGGCGGGTTTCCATCCGCTGTAGCGGCGATTGCACCATATGAATTCCACTGTCCAGAGCGGTCACCCGCGCACGCAACGCATCGTTGGCAATGATCTTGTCGCCTGGACGAAAGCAACGGTCAAAACTGCGGATGATGTCCTTGACGAAGGTGCTGAACGCCACCGGGTCGTACTTGGGCCTCGCGGGGATCGCCATCGCGGTAATTACGCCCGCCAGGGTGGCGTGCACACCGGTGAGATACAGCGCATACCACAGCAGAATGCCCACAAACATATATCCCGCTGACCGGCGCACCCCCACGAATTGCAGCAGCCAAAGTAGGCCCACCAGAACACAGGCGGCGATCAGGGCGTGGGTATTCACGCTCTCGGTATACCAGACGGCGATCACGAGAATGGCTCCCAGGTCGTCCACGATGGCCAGCGCCACCAGAAACGTCACCACCGCCCGCGGCACCCGGTTACCCAGGATCGCGATACAGCCCACGGCAAATGCGATATCTGTGGCCATGGGAATCCCCCAGCCACGCTCCGCGGGCGTCCCGCCGTTCAATGCGAAAAAAATCAGTGCCGGCACCACCATGCCGCCCGCCGCGGCCATCACCGGCAACACTGCGTGTCTCAGCTCGGACAATTCACCAACGAGGAACTCCCGCTTGAGTTCGAGCCCCACCAACAGGAAAAAGATGGCCATCAGCCCGTCGTTGATCCAATGGTGGAAACTCATGGACAGCGACCAGTCGCCGAAGTTGTAGCTCACCGGTAAATGCAGCAGGTGTTTGTACCCCTCCTGCCAACCGGAATTGGCAATGATCAGTGCAATCACCGCGCACGCCATCAATAGCAGACCGCTGGTGCTCTGGCGATGAATGAACTCTTCGAATGGTGTGACGAGCCGGCCGAACGCATTCTCCAGCGGGGCCTCGAATACCCGGCCTTTGCGCACCCTGAACTTACTCAACACCGTTTTTGCCATCTGTCCCGAACTCCCTAATAATTCCTACACGCCATTTTCGCCGCCTGCCGTTGCATCTTGCGGCGCGATGGTTATTCCGATTGGCAATGACATCGCCGGAGCATGTTTCCGCTGCTTCTCAGAATCCGGGACAGAGGGTAGCATGGCCGCCCTTTCCAACCCCAATTTCACAATCGGTCAGTTTTTGCGACGTCCATTCCAAAAGCTGATTGCCAGAACTATAGTGCCGTCCATGATCCGTCTCGACTTGTTATTGGTGAAGCGCAACCTGGCCAGCTCCCGCACCCATGCCCGCAAGCTGATCGACGCGGGGCGCGTCCAGTTGTATGAAGGCCACAGCCCCCGCCCTGCCACCAAGGCGAGCCAGAGCGTGAGCGAAGACACTCGCATCACCGTGGAGCCACTACCGGAAGACCGCTATGTATCCCGCGCCGGGCTGAAACTGGCGGGGGTCCTCGATCACACGCATCTCGATCCCAATGGCTGGCGGGCACTGGATGTGGGCTGCTCCACCGGCGGCTTCAGCGACTGCCTGCTGCAGCGTGGTGCCGAGCTGGTGGTCGGTGTGGATGTAGGGCACGACCAATTGGCCGAATCTTTGCGCAACGATCCGCGCATGCATCTGTTCGAGGGCATCAACGCCCGATACCTGACTGCCGAACAGCTGGCTCCTCTGGCCGACAAGGGGTTTGACGCGGTGGTGATGGATGTTTCATTTATTTCCCAGACCCTGATCCTGCCGCGGCTGCCGCCACTGATGAAACCCGGCGGTCATCTGCTGAGCCTGGTCAAACCCCAGTTTGAAGTCGGCCCCGACGGTATCGGTAAAGGTGGGCTGGTGCGCGACCTCGCACTGTATCAAGGGGTACAGGAAAAAATCAGCGCACTGTGTGCAACGCTGGGGCTGGAGGTGAAAACCTATATTGACAGCCCGATCACCGGCGGCGACGGCAATCAGGAGTTTTTACTCTGGGCACAGAAAAGTTCATAGCACGCTGCTCTGACAAGAATAGCGTTGCGCTCAGGGAAGGATTGTTTCGAGCTTTGCCTTAAACCCGGACTTCGGTACCTCTGTGGGCGACGTACGTCGCCGCGGGCGGACCACCAGATTACCTTGGCAATTGGGACAGACGTGTTGCAGTGATTCGCTGCAGTCCGTGCAGAAAGTACATTCGTAAGAACAGATAAAGGCTTGATCGGAAAGGCCCAGTTTTACGCTGCAACGCTCGCAGCTGGCTTTCATCTTCAGCATGTTGTCTTACTCACTTACCCGCTGTATTTCTGCTTGCCACTTTGCATAGGAATCTCGCATAGCTCGAACGCCGCAACTCACAGCTGGAAGTGTGCACCGTATTCGCAAACTTCACGAATACGGCGCAGGCGCTGGATTCACTCCACCTCAAGCTGCTTGTCGGTACGCGCCGCCATGATGAAATCATTCTTGTGCAGGCCACCGGCCTCATGACTCCACCAGGTGACCGTTACCTTGCCCCACTCTGTCAACAGTGCGGGGTGGTGCCCGACTTCTTCGGCGATGGCGCCTACCCGGTTAGTAAATGCCAACGCCTGTTTGAAGTTGCGGAACTTGAACGCTCTTTCAAGCTGCATCACGCCGTCCCGCACAACCGGTGTCCAGTCCGGAATTTCCCGGATCAACTGCGCCAGTTCTTCATCGGAAACCAACGGCGCATCCGCCCTACAGGCTTCACACGCCTGCGCTGCGAGATCTGTCATACCTGACTCCTCTGTGGAAAATACAAAATTGAATGGAGCAATTCGTGGCACTCGGCCACAAATTCACGTTTTGCCACTTTAGCCGTCGCCCCAAAGTGAAACAAGGCGACCTGGGTCACACAAAATAATCGCCGGAGCAAGGGATAACTATAAGTCGAGTGTGCTAGTTTTTGAGCAGAATCCGGCATTAATTCGAGCGCTCCATGAAACAGACCATCATCGCGATTACTCTGGCCACATTAATGTGCGCCTGTGACGGAAAAAGCCCCCGATCGGGTGATGGACTTGGCGAAAACACCAGTGTCGACACCGACATCCCGGTTTCTGAAGCGGCCAAAACTGGCGCCGATGGTAAAACCGCCACTGGCGCAGACGTCGAGCAATCCTTTCACGACCTCAGCGCACAGATGATCAAACGGATGTGGCAGCTGTTCCCATCCTGGGCCATCAGCAACGGCTATTACCAGGTTGCGGAACAGCTGGAGGTGCCCGACAAGCATTATCGACAGCAGGTGCTGGCATTCGCCCGCGATTATCGCAACCGTTTTGCGCGCTACAAACGCGACGAGCTGGACGTCAATGCGCGCACGGACCTGGCACTGATCAACAACTTCCTGAATGAAACTATCTGGAATCTCACGGAATTCAAGACATTTGAGTGGGACCCGAGCAACTACAACGTCTCCCATGGTTTTGCCCTGATTCTCAATACCGATTACGCGCCACTGGATGACCGCCTGCGCGCCTTCAGCGCGCGGATGCAAATGGTGCCAGCCTATTACGCAGCCGCGGAAAAATCCTTGCGCAACCCGGCCGCGCCCCAACTGGTATTGGCCATCCAGCAAAATGAAGGTGCCATGTCGGTGTTCGGTGAGGAACTGGAGAAAACACTCGCTGACAGCGGGCTGTCCCGCAGTGAAAAGGATTTATTTGAATCCCGACTTGCCGCCACCCGCAAGGCCATAGAGGAATATATCGTTTTACTACAGACCCTTCAGGCCCAGATGGCCAATGCCGACAGCTTCAGCGATTTCCGTATCGGTGAAACGCTATACGAGGAAAAATTCCACTACGACATTCAGATCGGCATGAGCGGCAGGGAACTATACCAACAGGCACTGCGCGAAAAGGATCGCCTGCACCTGAAAATGGACGATCTCGCCGACAAGCTGTGGCCAAAATATTTCCCGGACCAGTCCCGCCCCAAAGACATCCTGGTGAAAATCACCAAGGTACTGGAAAAGCTGTCTGAGCATCACGCCACCAAGGAAAACTTCAAGACGGAAGTGGAAAAGCAGATTCCGCAACTGGTGGCGTTTGTAAAGGAAAAAAACTTGCTGTCACTGGATGAGGAAAAGCCACTGGTGGTGCGCACCACTCCGCCGTATATGCAGGGCTTCGCAGTGGCCTCCATCAATGCCCCCGGCCCCTACGACAAGAATGCCAACACCTACTACAACGTGATGCCGGTCGCCGAACTGCCGGATGACCGCGCGGAGAGCTTTCTGCGCGAATACAACACCTACCTCATGCAGATTCTGAACATTCACGAGGCGATTCCCGGGCATTACACACAGCTGGTATACGCAAACCGCTCACCGAGCCTGATCAAAAACATTCTCGGCAACGGCGCGATGATCGAAGGTTGGGCGGTGTACGCGGAACGAATGATGCTGGAGGCCGGCTACGGGGATTTTTCTCCGGAGCTGTGGATGATGTACTACAAATGGCACCTGCGCACCGTGGTCAACACCATTCTGGATTACTCGGTACAGGTCAAAGGCATGGAGGAGAATGCGGCTCTCGACCTGTTGATGAATCAGGGGTTTCAACAGCACACAGAGGCTGTGGGCAAGTGGCGCCGCGCCACTCTGAGCCAGGTCCAGCTCACCAGCTATTTTGCAGGGTACATGGATATCATGGCGCTGCGGGAAGAGATCCAGCAGTTGCTGGGTGACAGGTTCAACCTCAAGCAGTTTCACGAGCAGTTTCTGAGCTACGGCAACGCACCAGTGCCGGTCATCCGCGAACTGATGCTGGCGGAAATCGACAGGCAGAACTGACAACCCACAGATAAAAAAACGGCTGCCTGAGGCAGCCGTTTTCATCGGAACATCGAGCGAACGGGAGTTACACCACTCCCTCTTCGATCTTGTGTTTCCAGATCACCGGGCCGGTGTTGTGCACCGACTCCCCGTTGCTGTCCACCGCAACGGTGACCGGCATATCTTCCACCTCAAATTCGTAGATGGCTTCCATCCCCAGTTCCGGGAAGGCAATGACCTTGGCGTCCTTGATGGCCTGAGCCACCAGGTAGGCGGCGCCGCCCACGGCCATCAGGTAAACCGCTTTGTTGTCGCGGATGGCGTCAATCGCAGTGGGGCCGCGTTCGGCCTTGCCGATCATGCCCAGCAGGCCGGTTTCTTCCAGCATGGTGCGGGTGAACTTGTCCATGCGGGTGGCCGTGGTGGGACCGGCCGGGCCGACTACTTCGTTGCGCACCGGATCGACCGGGCCCACGTAGTAGATAAAGCGACCGGTGAGGTCCACCGGCAGCTTCTCGCCGGTAGCCAGGATGTCGACCATTTTCTTGTGCGCGGCATCGCGGCCGGTGAGCATTTTTCCGTTCAGCAGCAGGGTGTCGCCGGGTTGCCAGCTCAGTACGTCTTCGCGGGTCACTTCGTCCAGGTTCACACGGCGGGTGTTGCCGCCGGCCTCGCGGGTGATTTCCGGCCAGTCTTCCAGCTTCGGCGGGGTCTGGCGCGCTGCGCCGGAACCGTCGAGGGTGAAATGGGTGTGGCGGGTGGCGGCGCAGTTGGGGATGATCGCCACCGCCTTGTTGGCGGCGTGGGTCGGGAAATCCTTGACCTTCACATCCAGCACGGTGGTGAGGCCGCCCAGGCCCTGGGCGCCGATGCCCAGTTTGTTGACCTTGTCGAACAACTCCAGACGCAGTTCTTCGGCGCGATTGGAGGCACCGCGCTCCTGCAGCTCCTGGATATCGATGGGATCCAGCAGGGACTCCTTCGCCAGCAGCATCGCCTTCTCGGCGGTGCCGCCCACACCAATGCCCAGCATGCCGGGCGGACACCAGCCGGCGCCCATTTTCGGCACCATTTCCAGCACCCAGTCCACTACGGAGTCAGACGGGTTCAGCATGGCGAACTTGCTCTTGGCCTCGCTGCCGCCCCCTTTGGCCGCCACATAGACGTCTACCTTGTCGCCGGCCACGATCTCGTAGTGAATGACCGCCGGGGTGTTATCGCCGGTGTTCTTACGAGCGCCATCCGGGTCCGCGAGAATGGAGGCGCGCAGCACATTGTCCGGGTTGTTGTAGGCGCGGCGCACACCTTCGTTGACCATGTCGGTCACGGTCATCTCGGCATCCCACTGCACGTTCATGCCCACTTTCAGTTTCACGGTCACGATGCCGGTGTCCTGGCAGATAGGGCGGTGGCCCTGGGCGCACATGCGGGAGTTGATCAGGATCTGGGCCATGGCGTCTTTCGCCGCCGGGTTGGCTTCCTTTTCATAGGCCTTGTTGAGGGCCTGGATGAAATCCTGCGGATGGTAGTAGGAGATAAACTGCAGCGCATCGGCCACGCTGTCGATCAGGTCGTCCTGGCGGATTATGGTCATTGCCGGCTCCGTGTGTGTTCTCGTCTCGAAGGCGGCGATTTTACACGAATTGCATGCGGGTGTTGGATTCGGCGCAACAAGAAATAGGAAGTAAATGAAGGGAAAAAGAGCGTTTAGGGCGGGAAATGAAAATGATAATAATTAACGGCGGCAAAATCGCCGCAAATCGAAATCAGCGCTAGCGAACCCCTGAAAACGTAGCGACCGGACTGGCGCTCCAGCACCGGACGCCGTCAGGCGTCCGCACAGTAGTTTTCAGAGGTTCCCGCCGGATCAGGGAGCAGACGCCGTACTTGAGCTGGACTGCAGGCTGCGAATGGCATCGCGCAGCTGCACCAGATCCTTGTTGACACTGCGGCGGTAGCTGTCGATAGATTCCACCGCCTCCTCGTTGGCACCGACGCGCGCCGTCAGATCCGCGCGCACGGAGGCCAGTTGACGCTCCAGGCTCGCCACCTTGTCTTTGGTCTCGCGGGAGGCGTCGACGGTAGACTCTTTCAGCTTCGCCATTTCGCTTTCCAGTGCGGTCACCTTCTTCAGCCCGGACTCGACGCTGCCGATCTTACTGGTCAGCGCGGCGATGGACTTCTGCTGGGCAGCGTTCGCTTCCTTGTTGGCAGCGATGTCCTTGCGGTTGGTGTCGTAGGATACACCCCACAGTTTGCGGATTTCGGAGGCGTTCTCCTTCACCTTGGCATTCAGCACCTCCACGGAGGCCGCCGACTCTTCACCGGACATCTCGAAGCGCTTCTCCAGCTGCACAATGCGCGCGTCCGCATCCACCAGCTGTGCGCGGGTCACCTGCCATTGGTTGTAGAGGAAGCCCGCGGCCCCAAGCCCTGCCAGCGCCAGCAGTAAAGCCAGTATCGCGATGAATGAGGAGCCGCCACCGGAAGAGGGTTCGCGCACCGGCGCCGCAGCCGGCGGCTCGGGTGCTGCGTAGCGCCTACCGCCAATGGGACCATTGGCGGTAGGGATCTGAGGGTCCATAGAAGATGAGCTGCTGCCATCGAATGTGGGCTCTCTGCGTTGCATGCTGTTGTCCTGCGTTGGCTCGCGGCCCATCGGGCCGGATGTAGGTAGAAAACTGCGGCAGTTATACCAAAAAATTGACGAAAAAGTAACCGGGCGCAGTTATCAGAATAGGTCATTCCCACTTCGCTGGCACCTTCGGGACTGCTCCGTCAAAACCCCGTTGGGGCGCAATTGTTCACAACTTGCGCATATCTTGTCGGCAACTTCACTTGTGTCACCCTTTGGCCTGTCCGATGGCTTAATAATGACATCAAGCGCGTGTAGAATGCATGCCACCAATAACTGACCCATCGCCGGACATGCGGTCGGCGGGGGTCCCAAGACAAAGGAAGGATTACTACATGGCACATGTTCTCCCCGAACTCCCCTATGCTATGGACGCGCTGCAGCCGCACATCTCCCAGGAAACCCTGGAGTACCACTACGGCAAACACCACAAGACCTACGTCGACAAACTGAACGGCCTGCTGGAAGGCACTCCGGACGCGGAAAAATCCCTGGAAGACGTCATCAAGTCCTCTTCCGGCGGTGTTTTTAACAACGCGGCCCAGATCTGGAACCACACCTTTTACTGGAACTGCCTGAGCCCGAACGGCGGCGGCGCAGCCACCGGTGCGGTAGCGGATGCCATCAATGCGGCCTTCGGTTCCTTCGACAAGTTCAAGGAAGAATTCACCAACAGCGCAGTGAACAACTTCGGTTCCGGCTGGACCTGGCTGGTGAAAAAGGCCGACGGCTCCGTAGCTATCGTCAACACCTCCAATGCCGAAACCCCGCTGACCGACAGCAGTGTTACCCCGCTGCTGACCTGCGATGTATGGGAACACGCCTACTACATCGACTACCGCAATTTGCGTCCGAAGTACCTGGAAGCGTTCTGGGCACTGGTGAACTGGGACTTCGCGAACCAGAACTTCGCCTGATCTGCTTGCAGATCCGCGCCGCGAGGCGCAAACGAGAAGCGGGCTGCGGCCCGCTTTTTTTATGTCCGCCGTTTTACACCCGCCTCCAGCACCCGCACACGGAATTTGCATCGCTATGCAGTTATGGGTACAACACAGGCGCTGCAACCAAGCAGACACACCTCTAAAACAGAAGCTGAGAGCACAACATGAAGCTGAAGATGACTTTGCTGGCCGCTGCCATAAGCACCCTGGCCATGGCGGGTTGTGAGCGGGAATCCGCGAACACCGACCAACAACCCTCCGTCACGAACAGTGCCGAAACCCAGTCGGCCGCCACCCAACCGGAAGCTGCGGGCGACGGACAAGGCAGTGGCAACCCGGACGTCATCGCCAGTACCAACCAGCTGTTTGAAGAACAATTCCAGACACACCTTGACCGCAGCCCGGAGTTCAAGACCTTCCTCGGCATGAAAGACGGCTACGACAAGTGGGATAACATTTCACCGGCGTTTGAAGAGGAAACTCACGAGATCAACAAGCGGCAGTTGGAAGCGCTGAAAAAAATTGATCCAACCCAGCTGGACGATGCCACCCGCCTGTCGCTGGAACTCGCCATCCGCAATCTGGAGCAGGATATCGAGGGTTATCAGTGGCGGCTGCACACCTACCCAGTCAATCAGATGTACGCGACCCACACCGGCGTTGCCTCACTGTTGATTAACCAGCACCGTATCGATGATATCTCCGATGCGGAAGCCTACATCGTGCGCCTGAATGCACTACCTGAACACTTCCAGCAGCTGATCGCCAACCTCAAGGAACGCGCCGATGCGGGCGTCATCGTGCCCAAGTTTGTATTCCCCTATGTGATCAGCGACGGCAAAAACCTGATCACCGGTGCGCCCTATGACGATGGCAAAGACAGCACCCTGTATGCGGATTTCAAAGGCAAGGTAGACAAGCTCAGCATCAGTGACGAGGAGAAATCCGCGCTGGTTGAAAAAGCCAGAACGGCCATGCTTGAACGGGTGAAGCCCGCCTATGAAAACCTGAACAGCTATCTCGCCGAGCTGGAGAAAAAAGCCACCACCGATGACGGCGCGTGGAAGCTTCCCGACGGCGACAAGTTTTACCAGCACCGCCTGAACGTCTATACCACCACCGACATGACCGCCGCCGAAATCCACCAAAAAGGTCTTGAGGAAGTGGCGCGCATCCACGACGAAATGCGCGCGATCATGAAGCAGGTCAAGTTTGACGGCAGCCTGCAGGAATTCTTCGAATTCATGCGCACCGATCCGCAGTTCTATTACCCGGAAACCGAAGATGGCAAACAGCGCTACCTGAAAGAAGCCACCGCCATCATCGACACCATGAAAGGCCGCCTGGACGAACTGTTCATCACCAAGCCGAAAGCAGATCTGATCGTGAAGGCGGTAGAACCCTTCCGTGAAAAATCGGCGGGCAAAGCGTTTTACCAGCGTCCCGCGCCAGATGGCTCGCGCCCTGGCATCTACTACGCCAACCTGTACAAAATGAGCAGTATGCCCACCTACCAGATGGAAGCGCTCGCATACCACGAAGGCATCCCCGGCCACCATATGCAGCTGTCCATTATGCAGGAACTGGAGAGCGTTCCCTCATTCCGCAAATACGGCGGTTATACCGCCTATACCGAGGGTTGGGGGCTCTATTCCGAGCTGGTACCCAAGGAGATCGGCTTCTACCAGAACCCGTATTCCGACTTCGGCCGCCTGGCGATGGAACTCTGGCGCGCGGGACGATTGGTAGTGGATACGGGTATCCACAGCAAGAAGTGGACCCGCGAGCAGGCCATCGACTGGCTGACGGAAAACACCCCCAACCCGCCTGCGGATGTGCAGAAGGCCATTGAGCGTTACATCGTTATGCCCGGCCAGGCAACCGCCTATAAAATCGGCATGATGAAAATCGTCGAGTTGCGCGAGCGCGCGAAACAGGCGCTGGGCGATAAGTTCGATATTCGCGAATTTCACGACGTCGTGCTGGCGAACGGTGCGGTGCCGCTGGATGTGCTGGAAGAGCTGGTGGATGACTGGATCGAAGAGACCAGAAACAGTAACTGATTTTCCAGACATTCTCTGATTACGATTACAGGCCGGGCATGGAAGGCGATTACTGCCATCCATGCCCGGCTTTTGTTTTTCCGCCCACGCCATTTACAATCCGGCGTCACAGCGCAAAACCAGCATTTCTATAAAAAATCAAAATGGATTTTCAAATGTCTTTACGGCAAATGCCTGCTGTTCGCCGCGCCGGCCGCACATTCACCTTTCTGGCCATTGCCATCGCCACCGTGCTTGCCGGTTGTACCATCGCCCGCGAGTATTTCGCCCCCAAAATCACCCGCGAACACATTACCGAGGTGCGTTATCTCGACCAGGGGTGGACCGCGCAAGACCGCGAGCTTTTCTACACCACCCCTCAGGGCACCGAGCTGCAGGGGCTGCACTATCGCTGGTTGACCGCACTGGAATTGCCGTTTTCCCGGGACCCACTTGCCAGCGCTGATAATCTGCGCGGCTGGGGATTTATTGTCGATAGCGGCGGCAGTAGCACCGAAAGCGAGGCGGGACTGCACCCTGTCGGCATGGGCAGACACCTGAACAACGAGGACAACACCGAGCGCCTCGATCTCGGCTGCGCCCTCTGCCACACCGGCGAACTGCACTATCGGGGCACCGCCCTGCGGGTGGACGGCGGTCAGGCCATTCACGGTATATCCACCAGCGCGCCGGGGGAGTTCATCGTTGCGCTGAACGCCGCCGCGATAGAAACATTCATCAACCCGAGAAAATGGGCGCGCTTCGCCGACCGGGTTGCCGGGGATGACCCCGTCGCGCGCAAACAGCTCAAACAGGATCTTAAACGCTACCTGGGTGAAGTGTGGAAATTCTCCCGGGGCCCCGGTCAGTCAACGCTCTTCCCCACCCCCGAGGGCCGCGGCCGCACCGATGCGGTCGGGCGCATCGGTAACGTGGTCTTTGGCTACAATCTCGGCATCGAGGAGAACTACAAGATCGCCAATGCGCCGGTCAGCTACCCCTTCCTCTGGGATATCTGGCGTTTCGATTGGGTGCAGTACACCGGTTTTACCAACCAGGCCATGGCGCGCAATGTAGGCGAGAGCCTCGGGGTGATGGCGCCGGTGAAATTGGTGGATGAACGTGGCGCACTGCTGCCGGAGGGAGAGTTTGGCCAGTCCACTATCGACGTGGAGGGTATGCAGTGTATCGAGACCACCCTGCGCAAGCTCAAACCGCCGAAGTGGCCGCAAGATGTGCTGGGGGAAATCGACATCGCGCGCGCCCGCCAGGGAAAAGCACTGTTCGCGGACCAGTGCGCCCACTGCCACGGTCCACATGAGTCAGCCCCTTACGCCTGGCCGGTCGCCGGCGGACCGGAACAAAATCCGGCGCAGCAGGGCAGTGTCAACTGGCAGTGGGATATGGCGGGGCAGATTTCTTATGACGAGGAGAATCACCCGGTGCGGGAGGACTGGCGCGAGTCCCTGTGGGCGCTTCCCTGGATTGATATCGCCGTTATCGGCACCGACCCGACCGCTGCGCGCAACTATTTGAATCATACCTACGACCCCGGCCCGCTGGTACCACCAAACCCCGATGACTCCGACAGCCGGCGAGTCAACGCCGGCGATGGACTGCAGTTGCTACTGAATGAGCTGGTCCCCGTGCTGTACAAAAACCGCGGCATTTCCAGTGACCACAATGGCATCGCCGACTACGACGGTCTCAATGTTCCTTTCCGCATCGCCAGTAAGCCGGCCTACAAGGCGCGTCCGCTCCACGGAGTGTGGGCGACACCGCCATTCCTGCACAACGGCTCGGTACCCACCATTTACGACCTGCTTTCACCTCTGGCCGTGCGCCCGACAAAATTTGGCCTCGGCCACCGCGAATACAATCCGCAAAAGCTCGGCTACGTCACCGATATGCGCCCGGGAAGTTTCGAGTTCGATACTACCCTCGACGGTAACAGCAACAGCGGGCACCTGTTTACCGATGCCGACGTCGCCGGCCGTATTGGCAGCCGCCTGAGTGAACGCGAGCGCATGGCATTGATCGAATACCTCAAGGTAATGGGTAACCCCGAATTCAGTACTGCTCTCGGCGGCGACCCGCAGAACTGGGATCGGTACCCGGCCCCACCCGCCAGCGCCATTGGCGAGATGGCCTGCGACAAGTACCGCCGCAACCCGGGAAATACATTGGTGCAGAGGCAGGTGCAACCATGAGCTACACCCTTCTCACCACGGTCAAGATATCGGCACTGGCATTTACTTTTTTTTGCGCAGCAAGCTTCGCCGACCAGGACCATGAACACAGGCGAGAATCCCTGCGCGCGCTGGATGCCAGTATCCAGCAACTGGGTATGGATGTATCCAGTGCGGAGCGCGACGCCATCGCTTCCGCCATGCTGGCGGGGCTCGACGTTTCCCGCGCCGCACAGCAGCAGAACAGCCCCCGTTACGGCGACCGGTTTCGCCGCGACGCCCATGCCAAGGCCACCGGCTGCCTGCGCGCGGAGTTTGAAGTAAACGGCGATATTCCCAATCAGTTCCGCCACAGCGTGTTCGCCAACCCCGGGCGCCGGTACCAGGCCTGGATTCGCTTTTCCAATGGCGACATGCTGGTGCAGACCGACGGCGAGAAAGACGCGCGCGGAATGGCGATCAAGCTGATGGGAGTTAACGGTACGCCTCTCGCGCCAGAGCTGGGTGCCGGCGGCACCCAGGATTTCCTGATGGCCAACAACCAGGCGTTTTTCAATCGCAACATCCACGACTATGCGGAGAACATGCAGCATCTGGCCAGGCTCGACCGAAGCGGATGGTTTTTCAGCCTGTGGCCGCCGCGCCTGCATCTGAAACAGCTGGTTCGGGCCGCGCAGACCGTGTCGTCTACCATCGACACCCCACTGCAAGAGCGCTACTTCTCCATCCTCCCCTACCGGTTGGGGGAAACGGAAATTAAATTCGCCAGCCGTCCCTGCGCCGGCGCCGACTATCCGATCACCGTCGACCAATCCGATGAGAACTTCCTCACCGCACAGCTCGCCGACAACCTGCAGTCAGCCAGCGCCTGCTTTGACTTTGTGGTGCAGCCGCGCAACACCGATGCCAACACACCACTGGATGACGCCACCGTGATCTGGGAAGAAAAAGACTCGCCATTTATCCCCATCGCGCGCATTCACATCCCGCCGCAAACCTTCACCAGCGAGGCGCAGTGGGAGTTCTGCGAAAACCTCTCCATGAACCCCTGGCGCGGGGTGGGCGAATGGGAACCGCTGGGCAGCCTCAACCGCGCGCGGCGGCTCGTGTACCATGCAGTGTCGGAGTTTCGCCACACCAGCAACAATGCTCCGCAACAGGAACCAGAGGGCTGGTGCCTGCCGGGAGAGGTGTGCACACCGCAACAGGGGTTGAACATCGTCAAACCGACCTGGCCCCTGCCACGGTGTTTTGATGCGCTGGCGCGCTCTGTGGATGGACAGGTTTTAGACAGCCAGTGTGCGGATGATTCTTATGCAATCGACTTCAGCGCGCAGAAGGTGGAGGCGGGGGCTGCACCTGGCAGCAGCGCCGCCACCAAATCAATTCAAAGCCACTACTGAATAACACCGCAGGCCATGCGCGCGCCACCGCCACCCAGCGGGCTCGGGTGGTCGGAGTAGTTGTCGCCACCGGCGTGGATCATCAACGCCCGCCCTTTCAGGTCGGATGTCTTCACCCGCGGCGCCAGCACCGGGGTCGTCGCTTTGCCGTCGCCGTCTACATACAGCGCCGGCAGGTCACCCAGGTGGCCGTCGCCCCAGGGCGCCCCGTGTTTGCCGGTCTTGTGCGGGTCGTAGTGTCCGCCGGCCGCCAGCCCCGGCACCATTTTCCCGTCCTTTTCCGCCGGCTCGCAGCTGCCGTTTTCGTGCAGGTGAAAGCCGTGCTGCCCCTCAGGCAGTCCCTTCAGATTCGGTGTAAACACCAGGCCATACGGCGTCTCTGAAACCGTGACCGTACCCAGCAGGGTGCCGACGCCCTTGCTGTCGAGCTTCAATACACTGACCACGGTCTGCGCACTCGCAAAAGCCGCCACGCTCATCAGTATTGCGGCAGCACCGGTGCGGATCAGGAAATTTCGGGGAAACTGGAACATGCGCGTCCTCCACTGTGTGCCGGTCGCTGCAAACGGTGCCGGCGGATAAATTCACGCTAACGAATACAGTGTAGAAGCAAATGCCAGAAAGGCCGGGCAAATGCGCCGGCCGCGGGGCTGGTGCAGGTTCAGATATTTAAAACCTGTTTGACGAAGGGGATCGTGATTTTGCGCTGGGCCTGCAGCGATGCGCGGTCCAGCTGTTCCAGGCAGGCGAAGAGCGCACGGGTGTCCCGGGGTGCCCGGTGGAGGATGTAGTGCGCCACCTCCTCCGAGAGATCGAAACCGCGCAGCCTGCTGCGCTGCCGCAGGGCCGCCAGCTTGTCGTCGTCGCTCAGAGGATGCAGCTGGAAAGTGAGCCCCCACTGCAGGCGCGACTGCAGATCCGCAAGTTCCAGCGCCAAACCGCGGGGCGACTTGCGCGCACCGAGTAACAGCTGGCGGCCGCTGTCGCGGAGACGATTGTAGAGGTGGAACAGCGCCGTCTGCCAGTTGCGACGGCCTTCGATCAGATGGAGATCGTCAATACACACCAGATCGAGATATTCGAGCCCCTCTACCATTACCTCCGGGTCACCGTCGATCAGGTCCGCCAGTGGCAGGTACTGGAACCCGCGATGAGCGATCTCCGCCCCCTGGCACGCCGCCTGCAGCAGGTGAGTGACACCACTACCAGACTCTCCCCACAGATAAATGCAGGGCTCGGCGTTGTCGCCACTGGCAAACGCCCGCAGAAGACCGACGATCTGTCGATTGCCACTTTCCAGCCCCTCACCCTCACTGCAGGGCTGGAAAAAATTCGCAAAAGTGGCGTCGTCCCGCAGGGAAACACCCAGCGAGAGCTGCTGTGGCACGCCACCAGATTGTTTATTCTGCGCCACGATCAGTGCCAGCTGTAGCGAAGCGGATTCTGCGCACTGCCTAAGGGTGCGCGGTAACCGGTGAGATCCACCAGCCCATCTTCCGCCGCCAGTTGCAGGTTGCGGTTGAGCGACAGTACGTCACGCAACGTTTCCAGCTGGATACTGGTGGTGAGAGACAGGGTCAGCCGGTCGCCGTTGACCGCCAGCACATCGGCACTGCTGACCTGAGCCAGCCCCTGCAGGTAACGGGTGGCCGCAGAGTAATCCGCAAAGCTGCGGATACCGGCAATTTCCACCAGCACCGCACTGGCGACGCCAGAGTCACCGGCGCGCACGGCATAGCGTTCAGCCAACCGGTTGGCAGCCTCATTCACTCCGCGCAGGGCCACTTCCTCCAGAGAACTGCCCTCGGCATCAAATGCATAGCTGCGGCCTCCGTGTATCAACAGCCAGTTGGCTTGCCAGCGCTGGGCCGACGTCTGCAGCAAACGCCCCATCAGAGTGGCGTCGGGGCGGTAGCGGACGCCCGCCTGCTGGGCGGCGCTCTCGTCCTGGGCCCAGAGGCTGCCGAGTGGCATATTGCGCTGGTCGTTGAGGTCCATCACCGGAAAATCAAGCGGCAGACCGCGCTCCATGGCGAGGCCGTCCAACAGGCCAAACAGCTCGGGATAATCGTCCTGGCCCAGGGTGTCGCGACCGTGCTCCAGCGTATCCACCGCCATCCACACCAGAGTGCCGGGGCGGTTGTTGGGCCACAACGGCAACTGCAACTGGTGCACCAGCTCGTTCACCGCCTTGGGATCGAAGGTCAGGTTCAGATACAACTGGTTGTTGTCGCTGTCATAGCGATAGCTCTGCACATACTTCTGTGCCTGCGCCAACACCGGCGCCAGTTTGACGTCGCTGGTGATCTTCTGGTCACCGGTCACACGTATGAAAACCCGCCCCAGGCCACGCACCGCGGCATCGGCACGGTCGGTGGCACCGCGGCTGGGTACCGCTTCGCTTACTTCGTACAGATCGGGCAAAACTCTGGCCGAAGACGGCATTGCCAGCATGATTGCCGCCAATAACAGCGAGAAACAGAGCACCACACGGAAATTCGTCGTTAATGGCATCGGCTCTCAGCCCCCTTACCTCTTATGATTTTGCGTGCGACCACACTGGCTACAGGCAGCGGCTTGCGGTGCACCTGCGCGCTGGGAGTCGCCTCCCGGCAGTCAATTAGCGGCTATTGTATCAGTGTCGGCTATTTCTCCCAGCCTTCAGTTCGCACATTGTGTACTTTTTCCACTAGAATACGCGCCCTCCGAAACTGGCCCTTACAGGTTGAACCATGAGCGATTCCAAGCCCACCACTCCCTCTCTCAGCTATAAAGATGCCGGCGTTGACATCGACGCGGGTAACGCGCTGGTTGAGCGCATCAAGCACGTTGCCAAGCGTACCGCGCGCCCGGAGGTGATGGGCGGACTGGGCGGCTTTGGCGCCCTGTGCCAGCTGCCAAGCGGCTATAAAGAGCCGGTTCTGGTCAGCGGCACCGATGGCGTTGGCACCAAACTGCGCCTGGCTATGGACCTCGGCATCCACGACACCATCGGTATCGACCTGGTGGCCATGTGCGTCAACGATCTGGTGGTAGCCGGTGCCGAACCGCTGTTTTTCCTCGACTACTATGCCACCGGCAAGCTGAACGTCGACATCGCTGCAGACGTGGTGGGCGGTATCGGCAAGGGTTGTGAGTTGTCCGGCTGCGCTCTGGTGGGTGGTGAGACCGCGGAAATGCCCGGTATGTATGAAGGCGATGACTACGACCTCGCCGGCTTCTGTGTTGGTGTGGTAGAGAAATCCGAAATCATCGACGGCAGCAAGGTAGCCGTGGGCGACAAGCTCATCGCCCTGCGCTCCTCCGGCCCCCACTCCAACGGCTATTCGCTGATCCGCAAGGTGCTGGAAATCAGCGGTGCCGATCTGCAGAAAGACCTGGAAGGCAAAACCCTGGCCGAATCGCTGATGGCCCCCACCCGCATCTATGTGAAGAACCTGCTGACCTTGATCAAAGAAGTGCAGGTCAATTCCCTTTGCCACATCACCGGTGGCGGCCTGCTGGAAAACCTGCCGCGCGTGCTGCCGGAGAATACCCGCGCCGTGATCGACACCAAAAGCTGGGAGCTGCCGCCGGTATTCCGCTGGCTGCAGGAGGCCGGCAATATCGAAGGCCGCGAGATGTACCGCACCTTCAACTGCGGCGTGGGCATGGTGATCTGTGTACCGGCCGCGGACGCGGACAAGGCGCTGGCAAGACTGCAGGAACTGGGTGAAGAAGCCTTTGTGGTGGGCAGCATCGAAGCCGGTAACGGCGGCGAAGCCGTTGAGCTGGCGGGACTCTGACCCTCCATGCCGACAACCCCTGACCTCGCCTCCAAAAGTACTGGCAAATGCCGCGCTGTCATTCTGATTTCCGGCAGCGGCAGCAACCTGCAGGCGTTTCTCGACGCGGCCGCCGATGACGCTTGCGGCTACACCGTGGAAGCCGTAATCAGCAACAAAGCGGACGCCTACGGCCTGACCCGGGCAAAAAATGCTGGCGTCGATACCGAAGTCCTGAGCCATCGGGACTTCACCGACCGCGAAAGCTTCGATGAAGCCATGGTCGAGGTCATCGACGCCTACCGCCCGGATCTGGTAATCCTCGCTGGCTTTATGCGCATCCTCACACCGGGTTTTGTGCGCCACTACAGCGGTCGCCTGTTGAACATTCACCCGTCCCTGTTGCCCAAGTACCAGGGTTTGCACACCCACCAGCGCGCGCTGGAGGCCGGTGACCGTGAGCACGGTGCCACTGTGCACTTCGTCACCGAAGAGCTGGATGGCGGCCCGCCTATCCTGCAGGCGGCAGTCCCCATCGAGTCCGGCGACACCGCCGAGACCCTTGCACAACGGGTGCTGGTGCAGGAACATCGGATCTATCCGCTGGCCGCCAGCTGGTTTGCCCAGGGGCGGCTGAGAATGGTCGATGACCGCGTCGAGCTGGATGGTGAACTGCTGCCCCGTTCGGGAAAACGTCTCGACTGACAGGCCGGCTACACTTCCGGCCTGAGTCATGGAATCAGAATTACAGGCCGGAGGTGGAATCTTGTCCCACTACGCAGCATTCAACGCTATTCTCACTTTTTTCTTCGCGCTTGCTGTCAGCGCGGCCTCATTTGCCGAGGAAAGCGCGCCTTCGGCGCCGCCCGCCCAAGTACTTGTTCCCTTCTCCGCCACGTACCAGGCAGAATTCAGCGGTTTTGGCGTCACCGCCGAGCGCAGACTCAGCGGCAACCAGAACAGCTGGCGCCTGGATTTTTCCGCTCATTCCATGTTCGCGAAAATCGAAGAATACTCCCGCTTTACCCAACAGGGTTTGCGCCTGATTCCCCAACACTACGATTATCAGAAATCCGGCCTCGGCAAAGACCGCCACACCGCGCTCAACTTCGAAGACAACGCCAGTCGTGTCATCAATGTCTACGACAAATCCCGCAGCATCAACAATGCGCCGGAAAACGTTCAGGACAAGATCAGTTACCAGCTGCAACTGGCTGTCGACATCGCCAACGGCAAGTCGCCATTGAAATACCTAGTGGCCGACGGAAAAAAAATTCGCGAATACGAATTTGAAATCTCCGGTAAGGAGAAACTCAATACATCAATGGGTGTGATCGAAACGATCAAGGTACAGCGTGTGCGCGCAGAAGATGCCGAACGCGTCACGAACATCTGGTTTGCGCCGGAGTGGAATTACGCACTGGTAAAGCTTATGCAGCAGGAAGATAATGGCAAAAGCTACCAAATCACCCTGACAAAACTATCCATCGACGGCAAAGAAGTCCGCATAGAAAACTGAGCCGGAAAATTTTCTCACATCTTCATGAAAATCTACGCCAAAACGTAGATTTTTCCGCTTAGGGCTACTATAAAGTCGTCGCATTCTCCACGAACGTAAAATTCTCACTGCTAGAATCAAGCTACTGGGAATTTGTTTGCTTTTGAAAAACCATTTCTGGAAATGCTTCTCAGCCAGACTCGGGCATCCTTCTCCCGTCGGCATAAAATTCAGCAATAGAGTGGGACCTCATGACTATCAAAACACTGCGTAAGGCCGCACTGGCCGCGGCCATCTGCTCCGTGTCCAGCGGCATTTATTCCAGCGGTGCCATGGCCGCCGGCTTTTTACTTCAGGAATCCAGCAGCTCCGGTCTCGGCCGCGCCTTCGCTGCAGAAAACGCCATCGGCGACAACGCAGCCATTCTCGCCCGCAACCCGGCCGGTTCTGCGCTGTTCAATGAAATAGCCTTTTCTGTCGGCGTGACCTATGTGAATCCGGAAATCGACGCCGCCGGCACCACCGACTACTACCTGCTCACACAAACCGGCCCGTTTCCCGCAGCTTCTGTTTATGCGGAAGCCAATGACTATGCCAGCAGCGCCTGGGTACCCAATGCGTATCTGGCAGTTCCCTTTGACGATTGCTGGTCTTTCGGCCTCGCCGTCAATACCGACTATGGTCTCGAGACTGATTTCGCCTCCAACTGGCCGGTCACCCACATTGCCGACAAGACAGAGCTGCTGAGCGTGAATATTGCGCCGTCTGTCGCCTTTGATTACAACAACCAGTTCAGCATTGGCGTATCCGCGAATTTTCTGTATGCGGATGCCACATTGAAGTCCACAGTTCCATCCAATTTCAGTCTGGCCCCAAGTCTGGCCGGTGCGCGTATTCTGGATGCAGACGGTGATGACTGGGATTACGGCTGGAGCATCGGCGCGCTGTGGCGCAGTGTGGACGGCCGTACCCGCATCGGCCTCTCCTACCAGTCGGAGCTGGACCCGGAAATCGAGGCGGACGTAAACTCAGATCTCTTGCGCTCTCTTACCACTGGTGCTCTGCTGAACAATGAGCCGGCCAACCTGACTCTGGACCTGCCGGATATCGCCGAGCTGGGTATCTATCACCGCTTCCATGAGCAGTGGGGCATCGCTTTTGGCGCTTCCTGGACCGACTGGGATGACTTCCAGCGCCTCGAGGCATTCTTCCCGGATCAACCAGCCAATGGCGTCGGCCCGATTGACTACAACCCGTTGCATATCAAGGAAGAAAACTTCAAGAGCGGCTGGCGCTACAGCCTGGGCCTGGAGTACTACCCCTGTGAAGAGGTTACCTGGCGCGTCGGCTACGCCTACGACGAGGGCGCAGCCCGCGATGGCATCAACCAGGACGCGGTTGCAGAAACAGCGTCTTACGGCCTGGGCGGCGGCGCCGGACTGCCGGTTACCTGGCGCACCCTGTCCATCCCCGACGCAGATCGTCAATGGGTGACCATCGGGGGCACCTACAAGTGGAATAACCAGCTGAGCATCGACGCCGGTCTGGCCTACCTGTGGGGCGACGACGAGCCAATTGAAGAGTTCTCTGCACTGCCCATTCCCGCGAACATCGCCGGTACACTGCCAGTTCCCGGAGTCCAGGGCCTCGGCACCTACTTCGATGGGGGCACCACTAATCTGGAAGCCTGGCTGGTGGGCGCATCCCTGAACTACAGCTTCTGATATACATTCTGACAACACCTTGTCAACGGGGCCGGATGCCAAGCATCCGGCCTTTTTTTATCCCGCTCTCTGCTCCATTTTCAGGCGTACGCACCACATCGGCTTGCGCCGCGCACCGAAAATGACACAGCTGCGTTGCAGAAATTTCTTTGAATCCCCTACCCCCAGCCGCCAAATCCCCGCAAGTAAATCTGCTGCCAGTATTTTTCCAACCTGAATCCACTAAACACTCCCAAATCCAACCCCGCGTAAAAAGCCGTAGAAAATTCAATTACTTGCAACACAATCCCATCGCACTGCCCTCTCTGCCAGAACCTCGACTTGCCAGGTCCATAGACCGCTTCACAACACGCCCGACAAAAAAGTTGGCACAGAGACTGCAATGCTACCGGTAAAGGCGGAATACATCCTCCGCACCGAAATGAACCGGCAACTGACGCCCCTCATTTCCGACGACCGTTTCCGTTGACTTGCCGGGTACTCCCTGAAACCCGGAAATAACTAGATTGGCAACGCATTGGCGTTTGCCCTTGAGCAGAGGCGCTCACCGATCCTGCCCCGTTTGCAGGACATCGGTGAGCGCTTTTTTTTTGCGCTGATTTTTTTACCGAACTCAGATAACCCTTTGTATCGCAGGAGCACAACACCCATGAACTGGAAAATGCCCTTCAAGAAAATATTTGCCCCGCTGGTAGCGGCGGCTGGAATAAGTTGCGCCAGCGCGCAGGTCGTCGCACTCGGCTATCCGGAAAAAGAGGAGCTCACCTTTGGTTTTATCAAACTCACGGATATGGCGCCTATCGCAATCGCCTATGAGAAGGGCTATTTCGAGGAAGAGGGTCTCTACGTCACCATCGAAGCCCAAGCCAACTGGAAAGTCTTGCTGGATGGCGTGATCGACGGTCGCCTCGACGGCGCACACATGCTGGCCGGCCAGCCCATTGCCGCCACCATGGGATTCGGCACCAAAGCCGAGATCATCACGCCCTTTTCCATGGACCTTAACGGCAATGGTATTACCGTCTCCAACGCCATCTGGGAGCAGATGAAACCAAACATCCCGAAACAGCCAGATGGCAAGCCCGTACACCCGATCAAGGCGGATGCGCTGAAACCCGTGGTAGAAAAATACAAGGCGGATGGCAAGCCTTTCAATATGGGCATGGTTTTCCCGGTATCCACACACAACTACGAACTGCGCTACTGGCTCGCTGCCGGCGGTATTCATCCCGGCTTTTACGCACCGCACAAGGGCGACATTTCCGGGCAGATTGACGCCGACGCCCTGCTCTCCGTTACCCCGCCACCACAGATGCCCGCCACTCTGGAAGCCGGGACTATCTATGGCTACTGCGTGGGCGAGCCATGGAATCAGCAGGCGGTATTCAAAGATATTGGTGTACCTGTGGTGACCGACTACGAGATATGGAAGGACAATCCGGAAAAAGTGTTCGGGATCACAAAAGAATTCGCTGAAAAGTATCCCAACACCACCGTGCGCATCACCCGCGCCCTGATTCGCGCAGCCATGTGGCTGGATGCAAACAACAACGCCAATCGCCCGGAAGCGGTAAAGATCCTGTCTCAATCAAACTATGTGGGTGCGGACTATGAGGTGATCGCCAACAGCATGACAGGCACCTTTGAATACGAGAAAGGCGACAAACGCGAAGTCCCGGATTTCAATGTGTTCTTTCGCTACAACGCCACCTACCCCTACTACTCAGACGCTATCTGGTATCTGACCCAGATGCGACGCTGGGGGCAGATCTCCGATGACAAATCCGATGACTGGTACAAAGAGCTGGCCGCAAAGGTCTACCGCCCGGACATCTACCAGGCTGCGGCCAGATCATTGGTTGCCGACAAACTGGCCAGTGCCGATCAGTTCCCGGACTTCGCCAGTGAAGACGGATTCCGCGATCCGCAGACACACTTTATCGACGGTATCGTCTACGACGGCCACAAGCCCAACGAATATATCGACAAGTTCACCATCGGCTTGAAGTCCGGCCAGAAACTCTAAACGCCGGCGGGCGTATCCGCCGCCATCCTCAGCGCCCGATACGCCCCGAACGTCATAGACCGAAGTGTTTACCGAGAACCGAGGTAACAAATTATGAATACCACTGCCGCGCAGCTCTCAAATTTCTTTAAGGTGCGGATCCCGCAACTCGACAGCCGTGTTGTCGTTACCGTTCTCCGGCAACTGGCTCTGCCTCTGTTGGGTATGCTGGCGTTTCTGTTCCTTTGGTCGGCCACCGCGCAAAACATA
This sequence comes from Microbulbifer harenosus, assembly GCF_005771435.1. GTDB lineage: Bacteria > Pseudomonadota > Gammaproteobacteria > Pseudomonadales > Cellvibrionaceae > Microbulbifer > Microbulbifer harenosus. The sequence goes on along the minus strand of NZ_VANI01000024.1, from coordinate 31,733 downwards.
GATACTTCGCTCGGAAAATTCCCCGGGCCCAGCGCAGTAATCGAACAGTTCGACGCGCTCTATAGCGAGCACCAGCGTTCGCGGGAAAAAGAGCGCGCGTTTTACCAGCGTCAGCAAGAACGCAACGCGGAGCGTGTCGCCGCGGATCCAGCCTACCAGCCCAAAATTCGCGCATACACTGGCAAGGAAACGTTCATCGACCAAATCAGCACCAGCCTGGTCACAGTGATGTGCGGTTTCCTGTTGGCGGTGGTCATCGCTGTGCCACTGGGAATCGCCATCGGCCTTAGCAAATCCCTGAACAGTGCCATCAATCCGATCGTGCAGATATTCAAGCCGGTTTCTCCCCTTGCCTGGCTGCCGCTGGTGACCATGGTGGTGTCCGCACTTTATACGAGCCCCGAACCGTTGATTGCAAAGTCCTTTCTGAACTCCTTGATCACCGTAACCCTGTGCTGCCTGTGGCCTATGGTGATCAACACCGCAGTGGGTGTGGCGGGGATCGACCAGGACCTAGTGAACGTAAGCAAGGTGCTGCGCCTGTCCGCTCTGCGCCATGTGCGGAGAATCGTGTTGCCCGCTTCGGTACCGATGATTTTTACCGGTATGCGCCTGTCTCTCGGTGTGGCCTGGATGGTGCTGATCGCGGCGGAGATGTTGGCGCAAAATCCGGGGCTCGGAAAATTCGTATGGGATGAATTTCAAAATGGCAGCTCAGACTCACTCGCGCGCATCATGGCGGCGGTACTGGTGATCGGCTTTATCGGCTTTCTGTTGGATCGCGGCATGCTGATGTTGCAGAGGCTGGTGTCCTGGGACAAAGCCGTCAGTTAATCGCGCACCCAATACTGCAGAAACAATTTTACACGGAGATCAACCCCATGAGCGTACTACTGGACATCAGCCATATCGACATGGAATTTCCCACACCTCGGGGCAACTTTACAGCCCTGCGCGATGTGGACCTGAAAATCCAACAGGGGGAGTTCGTCTCCTTGATCGGACACTCCGGTTGCGGAAAATCCACCGTGCTGAATGTAGTCGCCGGTCTTTATCAGGCAACCCGCGGCGGCGTCATTCTCAATGGTCGGGAGGTCACCGAACCGGGCCCAGAACGCGCCGTCGTATTCCAAAACCACTCGCTGCTGCCCTGGCTCACCGCGTATGAAAATGTGGAACTGGCTGTGAGGCAGGTGTTCGGCAAGAGCAAATCCAAAGCGGAAATGCGCGCGTGGATCGAACACAACCTGGCGCTCGTACACATGAGCCACGCCATGCACAAACGCCCGGGTGAAATCTCCGGCGGTATGAAGCAGCGCGTTGGTATCGCCCGCGCCCTGGCCATGCAGCCACAAGTTCTCCTGATGGATGAGCCTTTCGGTGCACTGGATGCGTTGACCCGCGCACATATGCAGGACTCACTGATGGAAATCCAGGCAGAGCTGCGTAACACCATCATCATGATTACCCACGATGTGGATGAAGCGGTACTTCTCTCTGATCGCATTGTGATGATGACCAATGGGCCCGCTGCAACGATCGGAGAAATTCTCAGTGTGGAACTCGAGCGCCCCCGCGACCGCCTCGCACTCGCCGACAATCCGCAATACAACCAGTACCGTGCGCAAGTTCTCAAATTTCTGCACGAGCGCCACAGCAAACCAGATGTACCGGTGAAAAAGAAAGCCGCTCCGGCTTCGGCTCACGCTACCCCCGCCTGGACATCCGGACACACCGCGAAAGCTGTCGGGGACGCCGCCTGATCGGCAACGTGAAATTCCCACTCGGGTCGCCGCAAAATCGGTGTAATCTCCAGGGATCACTGCCGCGGGCAACACCAGTGGATCATCAAACAACAGACCGTATTTGAATACCCAGGAACAGGAATCCAAATAATGAAAACCAACACCTCCACCTTTCAGACCACCACCCTGTTGTCTCGCCGGACATTGGCCAGCACCATCGGTGCCGCAACCATCGCTGTCGCCAGTGTTCCCGCGTTGGCACAGGAATCGATTGAGCAGGAAGCTCCGGTGGTAACCAGCTTCGGCGATGCTCTGAGCCAGGGGGACGTTACCCTGGGCTTCCGTGCGCGCACCGAAATGGTCGACGCCGCCGGCAGTGATAGGCTGGACCTCACCAGCCTGCTCACCCGTCTGACGTTCTCCTCTGCCAGCTATCAGGGATTCAGCACCCTGATTGAGATGGATGACGTCACCCACATAACCGATTTCGAAGGCGGCGTAGCCGATGCAGAGGGCACCGAGGTCAACCAGGCCTACCTGGCCTACACGGCGGGCGCCACCACGTTGAAGTACGGTCGCCAGCGCATCCTGCTGGATAACCAGCGCTTTATCGGCGGTGTGGGCTTCCGTCAGAACGAGCAGACCTACGACGGCGTCAGCGTGAGCAACACAAGCCTCGCCGATACCAGTCTTTTCCTGGCACACATCCACAACGTCAACCGAATTTTTGGTGAAGACAGCCCTGCGGGTGATCACCGCAGTGATACCTACTTGCTGAACGCCAAGTACTCCGGATTTTCCGCCGGCGCACTGACCGGCTACGCGTACCTGCTGGACAACGAGGATGCCGCGGCCTTCTCGACCGATACCTACGGTCTGCGCTTCGCCGGCAGCCAAGCGGATCTCGGCTACACACTTGAATATGCCGTGCAATCTTCCGCTGCCAACAACCCGGCGGATTACGATGCCAACTACCTGCTGGCAGAAGCGAGCTACAAATTCGGGGCGGTTACCCTGGCGGGCGGCTATGAATTGCTGGGTGCCGATGGCGCCAATGGTCAGTTCATCACTCCTCTTGCCACACTGCATAAATTCCAGGGGTGGACCGACATGTTCCTCGGGGGCGGCTCCGGCAACATCGCCGGTGGTATTGAAGACATCTACCTCTCTGTCGGCACGAGTCTGGGCGGTGTCAAATTCGCATTGAACTACCACCAGCTCAATTCCGACGACACCAACGTATCGGGTGTAGACAAGCTCGGCAGCGAAGCCGGATTTCTTGTGGGAGGGAAGCTGGCAGGCGTCAACCTCAGTATGAAGTACAGCGCGTACAACGCGGACGAATTCAGTGTAGATACCGACAGGCTGTGGTTAACCGCCGAAGCCCAGTTCTGATGCCTCGCACACAACGATCAACCTCTTCCCAACTCACTCGTTGAGCCTTTCCCGGCCGCAAGGCCGGGCCTTTTCCTCCCCGAATGTCCAACCAAGATCCAGGAAATCGAATATGAAATGTGTGTTTGTCCTGATCCTGCTACTCCTGTGCGGTGAGCTCAGCGCCGCGAATAGCGCTTCGGATATCCCCGCTTTCAATATGGGTGACGCTATCAACATTGCCGGTCGTCAGCGCATGTTGTCGCAGCGCATCACTCAGGCCTACATCCTTCAAGGTGTGCAGCCTGATGTTGAAAAGCACCGGCTGGTCTTTGAGCGCTCGATGCGGGAATTCGAGCGCAATCTGCATCAACTGGCCAGCTTCGAGCCGGCGGCTCCGGTTCGCGACGTATTGCAAAAGGTGCAGGAAGAGTGGCGCGGCTTTGCGGAGATTGCCCGCGAACCCGCCAATAAAGTCACCGCTGCGGAGTTGTTCAGACGCAGCAATACCCTATTGCCCGCAGCGCATACTTATGTGATGCGGCTGCAGGCGCTGGCCAAACACAGCAGCGCGGAGCTGGTAAATATTTCCGGTCGCCAGAGGATGCTCTCACAACGTATCGCCAAAAATTATGTGGCGCACCACTGGGGCATTGCAGGCGACGACGCCAGCCAGATGCTGTATGAGGATCTGGCGGAATTTGAACAGATGCTAGCGTTCCTGTTGGAAAGCCCACTCAACACGCCGGAGATCACCCGTAATCTACTGAAAACACGCGGGCACCTGAGCTACGCAAGCCGCGGATTCGATGGCGACATGCAGATGTCGGAGGCACGGCAGATCCACGTGGTAACCGGAACAACCGACATCATGTTACGCAATATGAACGTGGTTACCGGGCAGTATGCGCAATTGTTGAATGAAATATCACTGGCTGCGCGCTGATACCTGATTGCGGGCCGGGAAATTCCGCTTCACACGCCGCCGCATACGGGGCACGCGCTATTGGAAGATACTGCGAGCGCACGCCATTCAAGGCTCGCGGCCTCGAACAACTGCAGTCGGTTCAGACTGGGCACCTGCAGGCCAGCGATAAACTTGATCGCCTCCAGCGCCTGCGCGCTGCCCACTATTCCGAGAGCGGGGCCAATGACGCCGACGGTAGCGCAGTTTTCCGCTTCCGGCAGCTCACTCTGCACCTTCGCAGGGGGGAACAGACACGCGTAGCAGGGACTGCTTGCAGCGTGGAAATCAAAGCTCACGAGCTGCCCGGAAAACCCCCGTACCGATGCCATCACAACCGGCACCCGCTGCGCGCGGCACACGCGGTTGATGGCGTGGCGGATATTGAGATTGTCGGTACAGTCCAACACCAGATCGAACTTCTGCTGAGAGAGCTGCACAGAAAGCCAGGCTTCGTCGGCCATGCGCGGGTGCGCATGTATGCGGATTTCCGGATTGGCCGCTGTCAGCTGTTGCGCGGCCACCTGGGCCTTTTCCTTGTCTCGGTGGTTAGTCTTGTACAGGATCTGACGCTGCAGATTGGAAATCTCGACTCTGTCGCCATCCACCAGATGCATTTCAGCAACCCCCGCTGCCGCCAGATACAGGGCGGCTGGACTACCAAGCCCTCCGAGTCCGACGATTAGTATTCGCGCGGCATTCAGTTTTTCCTGCCCGGATTCACCAATCTGCGGCAACATGATCTGGCGGCTGTAACGCTGCAACTGTTTGCGACTCAACACCATGCGACTCCACAGCTCACTGTTCCAATACTGCACGCAATTGTGCCACAGCCTCGCGGTAGTTGGGGGCGCCGGTAATCGCGCTGACTACCGCAATACTGCCCACCCCACTCGCGGCCACCTCCTGCGCCCGATCAAGTGTGATACCGCCGATAGCTACGAGCGGGTAATCCGGCAATAACGCCGCCATGCGCGCGAGCTTGTCTGGACCCTGCAGCTGGCTGCTCATGTCTTTGGTGTTCGTTGCGTAGATGGCGCCGATGGCGAGATAGCTCGGGCGGTACTGATACGCATAGAGCAACTCAAAAAAGCCGTGGGTGCTGATGCCGAGCTTCAGCCCCGCACGCTGGATGGCGTTCAGGTCCGCCGTCTGCAGATCCTCCTGCCCCAGGTGCACGCCGTAGGCGCCGCACTCGATGGCGATGTCCCAATAGTCATTGATAAAAAGACGCAAATTGTAGTGACGGCCGATGGATACTGCCTGCGCGATCTGAGCGCGCAAGTCACTGCCCGGCTGTTTGATCCGCAGCTGCAGGGTGCGCACCCCCTCTTTCGCCAACTTTTCGATCCAATCCACCGAATCCACCACCGGGTACAGCCCCAGTCGGTTGGAGTCCGGCTGCGCAAACTCCGCGGCCCATTTCAACGCGGCCGGTTCACTGTATTTCGCGAACCGCTGCGCGCGCTCGCTGCCGGCCACCAGCACTTCGGGATAATCTCTCAACTCTGTCGGCCAGCCGCAGTGCCCCACGGGACCGGCACCCGCCCCGATAGCGCCGCTGCCGCCGAGGCGCAGGCCGCGCCGCACGTAGGCGTTGGCCACTACACAGGCGTCCGTCAATGGATAGCCCTGCGCCAGCAGCGCGGCAATTGCGGAAGAAAAAGTACAACCGGTGCCGTGGTTGTTGAGAGTTTCGATTTTCTTACCGATCAACCAGTCTTCACTAAGACTCTCACCAGCACCGCGGCTTAAAAGGTCTGCAGTGACACCGGGTTCGATTTCCAGATGACCGCCGGTAACCAATAGCGCGCAGGCATGCTCGCCGCGCACACGGCGCGTGGCGGTTAACATTTTCTCGGCACTATCGACCGGCATTCCCGCCAGCCACTCCAGCTCAACGCTGTTGGGTGTGAGCAGGTCGCACAGGGGCAACAAATCGTTCAATACGGCCTCGCCGGTACTGTCTTCGGTCAGCGGCGTGCCGATAGAAGCGACCGCCACCGGGTCGTAGACCACGGGTATAGCTTCGCCACGCGCCTTCATCGCCCGCAGGAAATCCGCCACCAGTCGCACCTGTGCCGCATTCACCAGCAGGCCGATCTTGATCGCCGCCGGTTTCAGGTCGGCAAACAATGCTTCCAGCTGGGATTGCAGCGCCGCGTCTGCCACCGGGTTGATGGCGGGTACGCCGAGCGTATTCTGCGCAGTATTCGCGGTGATCGCGCTGCAGCCGTGCACGCCGAGGTCGTGCATAGTGAGCAGATCAGCCTGGATGCCGGCGCCGCCACCGGAATCGCTGCCGGCAATCGTCCATACGATTGGACGAAACTGCTGAGAGGAACTCATGCCTTTTCACCCTCGCTGACGGCCTGCTGCCAAAATGGCATATCCAGCGTCGGTGTACTGGGGCTGGCGGTCTGGCGCTTCAGCATCAGGCCGGCGTTGCGCGCGGCGCGGCCAGACTCCACGGCCAAGCGGAACGCACCTGCCATCAGAACCGGGTTCTGCGCCCTGGCGATGGCGGTATTCAGCAGCACGGCGTCGAATCCCAACTCCATCGCTTCACAGGCCTGCGACGGTGCGCCGATACCGGCGTCGATAATCAATGGCACATCCGGCAGGCGTTCGCGCAGGGTCTGCAGGTTGTATTTGTTCATCAATCCGCGTCCGGTGCCGATGGGGGATCCCCACGGCATCAGCACTTCGCACCCCACGTCCAGTAGTCTTCGGCACACAACAAGGTCGTCGGTACAGTAAGGTAAAACCTTGAAGCCGCGCTGCACCAGCTCCCGCGCGGCCTCAATCAGTCCGAACGGGTCCGGCTGCAGGTTGTAGTCATCGCCGATCACTTCCAGCTTGAGCCAGTCAGTGCCGAATATTTCCCGGCTCATTTCCGCCAGGGCGACGACTTCCTTCGGCGTTTTGCAGCCGGCCGTATTGGGCAGCAGCTGGCAGCCTGACTCCTGAATATAGTCCCAAAGCATTTTTCCCTGCTGCTGTGCCGGGCTCTGGCGGCGCAGGGACAGGGTGATGATCTCCGCCCCGGAGGCAGCCACGGATTCGCGCATGATGGCGGGAGATGGGTATAGCGCAGTGCCCACCAGCAAGCGGCTGTCAAACGCTTTGCCGTAGAGGTTCAGTTTGTCGGCCATGTTCTACTTCTCCGTTATCCGCCTACGACAGGCGCAACGATATCCACACTGTCGCCCTCGTTGAGTGCGACTTCACCATAGGTGTCGCGAGCGACGAAGTCGCCATTCAGCGCGACGGCGAAGGTTTCGCCCTGATAGCCGAGTTGCTGCAGTAGGCACTCAACTGTTTTCCCGCCGGGTTGAATCGTTATCGCTTCGCCATTGACCATTAGTTGCATCGGGTCACCTGTGCTGTGTCTGAAGTTGTTTGTTGAATCTGCATCTCCACCTGTACAACCAGCGCCGGCGCCAGCAGGTAACCGTGGCGGTAGAGCCCATTGACGCGGATCAGGCCGGGTTCGGTTTCCAGCAGGGGCATGTTGTCCATGGTGGCGGGGCGGCAGTTGACGCGGGTCTCCAGTATCCGCGCTTCGGCAAAAGCGGGGTGTATGGAGTAAAGCGCGCTGGAGAGTTCCATGCTGGAGCGCAGGGAGATCGGGCTCATGTCTTCGCTTTCGATTTCGGTGGCGCCGATGACAATCCGGTGATCCGCCCGGGGTACGGCGTAGAGCTGGTATCTGGGGTGCAGCAGACGCACGGGGCGGTTCAATTGTACTTCCTGGGTTTCCACCACCAAGACTTCGCCGCGTACGCCGCGCAGACCTTTGATTTGCTGTTTGGCACCGAGGCCGCGGGTGTCGATGACGAGCTCGAATTGTTCGCTGGCGGACGCGGTGTGGATTTTTCGCGGGGTGCAGTTTACAGGGGTGTTTTCGTGAATCCGGACGTCGCTCTGTTTCAGCGCCAGGTGCAGTGCGGGGAGAAGTTTGCGGTTGTCGATGTCGGCTTCGGTGGCGAGCCATAGTCCCTGGTCGAATCGGTCGAGTTCCGGTTCGAGTTTTGTGAGGGTGTTTTTGTCAAGCCAGTGCAGTTGCCCGGTGTTTTCTTTGCCGAGTTTTGCAGTGAGTTCCTGCTGGAATTGCAGGAGTTCGCTGCGGTCCTGTGGGTGGGCAACGAGGATGCTGCCGGTCTGGCGGTAGTCGACGTTGGTTCCGGTTTGTTGTTCTAGTTGTTTTGCCCACTGGGGCCAGTGTTGCAGGCTTTGCATACCCATGTGGTAAATGGGGAGTGGGCAGTGGTACAGCTCGGACAGGGGGGCAATCATGCCGGCGGCGGTATGGCAGGCCCCAGCCGGCTTGTCCAGACTGCCAGATTCGAAAAGCGTGACCTGATGGCCCATTGCTGACAGGCGCCACGCCAGGAGGCGGCCCATCAGGCCGGCTCCTGCTATCGCAATATTTAATTTAGCTTCTGCCACTACGTTTTTCCGAGGGTTGTTGTCGGCAAGTGTCGGGCGGCAGTGCTACGGGTAAGCCTTTGCCAGACACGCCGTGAACCCATCCATGGGGGCTCTTCCGCGAGGTCCCTCTCGCGGAAGGTCTGGCAAAGGCTTACCCGCATCACTGCCTTCGCTTCGAGCTCAAAAGTTTCTATTGAGTCCGGGAGATTAAGCCTTGTGATAAATCTCGGCACCCATGTCTTTGAACTTGATCGACATTTCTTCCATGCCCTTCTCTGCTTCCTGTTTGGCCGCCTCTAGTTGTTTTGAATAGTCCCTCACATCCTGGGTGATTTTCATCGAACAGAATTTCGGGCCGCACATGGAGCAGAAGTGGGCGACTTTTCCGGATTCCTTGGGAAGGGTTTCGTCGTGGTAGGCGCGGGCGCGCTCGGGGTCGAGGCCGAGGTTGAATTGGTCTTCCCAGCGGAATTCGAAGCGCGCTTTGGACAGCGCGTTGTCGCGCATCTGGGCACGCGGGTGACCTTTGGCGAGGTCGGCGGCGTGGGCGGCGATTTTGTAGGCCATGAGGCCTTCTTTTACGTCTTCTTTGTTGGGAAGGCCGAGGTGTTCTTTGGGGGTTACGTAGCACAGCATGGCGCAGCCCATGCTGCCAATCATGGCGGCGCCGATGCCGGAGGTGATGTGGTCGTAGCCGGGGGCGATGTCGGTGGTAAGTGGGCCGAGGGTATAGAACGGGGCGCCGTGGCAGTGTTTTAGCTGCTCATCCATGTTTTCCCGGATTTTGTGGATGGCGACGTGGCCGGGGCCTTCGATCATGGTTTGGACGTCGTGTTTCCAGGCGATTTCGGTGAGTTCGCCGAGGGTGCGCAGTTCGCCGAACTGGGCTTCGTCGTTGGCGTCGGCGATGCAGCCGGGGCGCAGGCCGTCGCCGAGGGAGAAGCTGACGTCGTACGCTTTTAATATTTCACAGATGTCTTCGAAGTGGGTGTAGAGGAAGTTTTCCTTGTGATGGGCGAGACACCACTTGGCCATGATGGAGCCACCACGGGAAACGATGCCGGTAACGCGTTTGGCGGTGAGAGGCACGTAGCGCAGCAGTACGCCGGCGTGGATGGTGAAGTAGTCGACGCCCTGTTCGGCCTGTTCGATCAGGGTATCGCGGAACACTTCCCAATTGAGGTCTTCGGCGATGCCATCGACTTTCTCCAGCGCCTGGTAAATCGGCACGGTGCCGATAGGTACGGGGCTGTTGCGCAGGATCCATTCGCGGGTTTCGTGGATATTCTGGCCGGTGGACAGGTCCATGACGGTGTCGGCGCCCCACTTGATGGACCACACGAGTTTTTCCACTTCTTCTTCAATGGACGAGGTGATCGCAGAGTTGCCGATGTTGGCGTTTACTTTACACAGGAAGTTGCGGCCGATGATCATCGGTTCCAACTCGGTGTGGTTGATGTTCGCGGGGATGATTGCACGGCCTTCGGCGACTTCGCGGCGGACGAATTCCGGGGTGATCTGCGGTGGAATGTAGATGCCTTCGCGGGCTTTTTTATAGTCCGCATCCGTCAATTGTTCGGCCAACTTTGCGCGCCCCATGTTTTCGCGCACGGCGATAAATTCCATTTCCGGGGTGATGATGCCTTGGCGGGCGTAGTGCATCTGGGTGACGTTTTTTCCGGCTTTGGCTTTGCGTGGGGCCGGTAAATTGTCGAAGCGAATGTGGTCGAGACCCTGGTCCGCCATACGTTTCTGGCTGTAGGCGGCCTGGCGGGAGTCGAGAATTTCGCTGTCGTCGCGGGTTTCGATCCACTGTTGGCGGAGTTTGGGCAGGCCTTCGCGGACGTTGGGGTTGTAGGCGGGGTCGGAGTATGGGCCGGCGGTGTCGTAGACCTGCAGGGGTTCGTTGGGCTCGAACACAGGATTGCTTTCGTCACCGCCAACAAGGCTTTGGCCGAGGCAGATTTCGCGCACGCCGACATTGATGCTTTCGGTTTCGCCCTGCAGGTACACTTTGCGGGAGTTGGGGAATTGCTGGGCGGTGAGGTTGTCCAGGAATTCTTTGGCGCGCTCCTGTTGGGCGGCGCGGCTGGATTTTGTGTTGGCGGCTTTTGGTTCCGTGACCTGAGACATGCTGACCCCTTGCGTAAATTATCCGTGTGTGGATTGCCGGGGTGCAGTGAGTGAGCGGTTTTCGGGGGCGAAGGAACGCTATTTATGCCCGAAAAATAAGCGAATTCAGATCTTGTTCCCTACGCGGGGGTTACCCCGATCAGGTTCAACGGATCTCGCTACTGCGATCTCAGCCCGAAGGCACTCCGACAAGTTGGGTCGGAGTATAGGGGAATTTTAATGTGATGGACAACTGATCTCTGAATACAACGCGAGCGTGACCTGAAATTTGGTCAACTGGCGCTTCGTAGATCGTTAGGTGGCGGCCTAGCACTGGGTGGAAGGTTTCAGTACCGAGCTAGGCGCCCCCCTTCAATACATCCCTGTACGCTGCGTCGGCGACGTCCATGCCGCCGACGCTCCTGAAACCTTCCACCCAGCACTCGCCCTTCGCGTCGGCGTTATGTACTTCGAATCGGAACAGTCAGATCACGAGTGTTTTCTGGTAGCTCATTTCGCGGATCGCGTAGCGCACGCCCTCTCGCCCTACTCCGCTTTCCTTTACGCCGCCGAACGGGAAATGTTCTGCGCGGAATCCGGGGCCGTCGTTGACGGCGAGCAGGCCCACATCCAGCTGGTTGTACAGGCGTTTGGCCAGGGCGAGGTTCTGGGTGAAGACACCTGCCTGCAGGCCGAACGGTGAGCTGTTGATAAGGGAAATCAGTTCGGATTCATCGTCGAATTTGCGCAGCGGGACGACCGGGCCGAAGGTTTCTTCGGCGACCAGTTCGGCGTCGTCGGGGACGTTGCTGAGAATGGTTGGCCAGAGGATGTTGCCTTCGCGCTTGTGGCCGAACAGGACGTTAGCACCGCTATTTACGGCGGCGTCTATGCGAGCTTGCACTTCGTCGGCGGCAGCGGTGTGGATCAGTGGGCCAATGAAAGTGTCGTCTTCGGCAGGGTTGCCGACCTTCAGTTTTGCGGTGGCCGCAACCAGTTTTTCGGCGAAGGTATCGAACACTTCGCTGTGCACGAACAGGCGTTTGGCGGCGGTGCAGCGCTGGCCGGCGGTGGCGAAGCGCTGGTTGATGGTGGCATTTACGGCGGCGTCCAAGTCGGCGTCGGGCATGACGATGAGCGGGTCGTTGCCGCCGAGTTCGAACAGCATTTTCTTGTAGCCGGCGTTGGCGGCAATGGCGTTGGCAGCGGCGGTGCCACCGGTGAAGTTGATAGCCTGGATCTGCGGGTGTTTGACGGCGTAGCTGGTGGCCTCGATGTCGGGGGTCAGCAGTTGCAGTACGGATCTGTGCATGCCGGCGGCGTAGCAGAGCTCTACCAACAATTCCGCGGAGCGTTTGTTCTGCGGGCCGGGTTTGAACAGGATGGTATTGCCGGCGGCGAAGGCCGGGCCGATTTTGTGTACGGCGATATTGATGGGGAAGTTGAACGGGGTGATGCACAGAACGGTGCCAAGCGGCTTCCACAGCACCACGCCGATTTTTTCGCGCATGGGCGGGAATGCATCGGAGTCGAGAGCTTCGCCGTTGATGTTGCGGGCTTCCATGGCGCTTGCCAGTGCGGTGTTGTAGGCGCGGTCGATTTCCACGCGGCTGTCGCTGATGGTTTTTCCGGTCTCCTCAGTGATCGCGCGGGCCAGGTCTTCTTTTCGTTCGAGGAGCAAATGCGCGAGCTTCAGCAGGATATTGGAGCGCTGGAACGCCGGTGTAGCCTGCTGGATCTTGCGGCCGGCCACCAGGGTATCGATGGCTTGGGTAACCTGTTCTCTGGTGTGGAAGTCGTAGGCTTCAATCAATTCACCGTTGTATGGATTGATGATCTGGTAGTCGGCCATGGAAACACCTGTACGTTTTTATACGGCAAATAATTGGTAAACAATGCGGCCGCCGGCAATAAGCAGCGCGGCGCGCATCAGATGGAAAAACAGTTCGCTGTTGATCCGGTTCAGCAGTGCAATGCCGATGCGGGTGCCGATAATGGCGGCTACGGTGAGCAGCAGGATCAGCCCCAGATGATCGGAGAAGGCAAAGCCGAGATAAATGAATGCAGGTACTTTGAGTGCGTGACACCAGGCCTGCATGACGGATTTGTTGGCGACGATCTCTTTCGGCGTCATGTCCTTGCGCACGAAGAATGCGGCCAGCAGCGGGTCCACCGCACCGGCAACAATACCGAGGGTGCCGGTGGCGATGCCCACCCAGAAAAAATTGCGCGGCTTGAGGCGGATTTCCGGGAGTTTTTTCGGTTTGAAGACGGTGTAAAAAATCAGCCCGGCCAGCAGCACCAGAGGCAGTTGTTGCCAATCCAGTTTCGCGAGCCCCAGGGTCATTGCCGCGGAGCCTAAGGTGCAGCCGATAAAGAACGGGATGCACTGGTCCCAGCGGATGTGCTCGCGCACGTAGACCACACGGGCGAGGTTATTCATCAACTGCACCGCGCCGTGAATCGGCACCAGCGCGCGCAGGGGGATCACCACATTGAGCGCGGCAAACATCAGGATGCCGCCCGCGCCGCCGGTAACTGCGGAAATGAAGGCGCTGACCACACAGACAAGCAACAGCAACCCGAGGGCAAGGCTGGGGTTCTGATCTGGCATCAGACTGAAAAGCGCACCCAACTCGGCCAAGGCCTTCCCCTGTTTACTATCGCTATGCGGATGGTTTTTGAACGATGGGCAGTGTACCCATAAGACAGGGACAAACCCAGTAGTCACGGGCCTGTTACTGGTTATTTTGGGACACACCTGTGGCTTTAGCGATGGTCACCGCTGGTACCCAGCCAGTATCGACACCAAAGGTGAATCTCCCGGAGCAGGCCGCGGAGCGCATCCTCGCTTACCGCGCCACTTGCCGCTGTCACATATTCGGACTTGAATTAAACAGAGAGCTGATTTTACCGACACGATGGAAGCGAGGGGTGACAGTACCCGCTCAACTTCCGCAGCAGACAGCTCCCGACATGAATTGCCAGGAAGACTGCATGTCACGGGCACTACCGCTTTACGCCTATAGAATGGGTATCGATACCCATCAGGAGCCGCGTGTTTATATGCGCGCCGATTGCGCCATCTGTCGCGCAGAAGGCTATACCGCCAGCACACGCCTACAGATCAAGACCGAATCCCGCTCCCTGATTGCCACCCTGAATACCGCGGCTGATCACATCCTCCCCCACGGCTACATCGGATTTTCCGACAGCGCCTGGGAATTCCTCGCCCTGGTACAGGGGCAAGCGGTGACGGTGCACCATGTTCCCGAGATCCGGTCGCTCAGCGCACTGCGCAAAAAGATTTACGGCCATCCGCTGAACGCCGACGAGATCAGCGGTGTCATTCAGGATATCGGTCGGCACCTGTATTCCGATATTGAAATTGCAGGGTTTATTACCGCCTGTGCCGGCGGTCGCCTGACATCGTCGGAGACTACCGCTCTGACGCGGGCAATGGCGCAGATCGGCAACCAGCTACACTGGCCGCAGTATGAACGGGTGTTCGACAAACACAGTATCGGCGGCCTGCCCGGTAACCGCACGACGCCCATTGTGGTGTCCATTGTCAGTGCCGCAGGGCTGATCATCCCCAAGACATCCTCCCACGCAATTACCTCGCCCGCGGGCACCGCCGATACCATGGCGGTACTCACCAGCGTTGATTTGACACTCGAGCGATTGCGCAAGGTCATTGACCGCACCGGCGCCTGCCTGGCCGCCGGCGGTAAAGTTGGGCTCAGCCCGACCGACGACCTGTTGATCCGTATTGAACGCGCTCTGGATCTCGACAGCGAAGGCCAGCTTGTCGCCTCCGTTCTATCCAAAAAAATGGCCGCCGGCTCCACCCATGTCCTGATCGACATGCCTGTGGGCCCAACGGCGAAGCTCCGCAATCAAAAACAGGCCAAGGTGCTATCAAAGCTGTTCCATGATGTCGCCAGTGCGCTCGGACTGACGGTGAGATGTGTGATGACCGATGGCACCGAAGCGGTCGGCAACGGTATTGGGCCGGCGGAGGAAGCAAGGGATGTGCTGAGCGTGCTGCGCAACGAAAGCGCCGCACCAACAGACCTGGTGGCCCGAGCTCTGTATCTCTCCGGACAGCTACTGTCGATGGCAACCGGCGTGGATGATGTACAGGCCTTGCAGCAGGCGCGAGAAATTCTGCACTCCGGGCAGGCGTGGATACAGTTTCGTGCGATCTGCGAGGCCCAGGGCGGACTTCGCGATGTGCCTGTGGCCAGTCATCACATCGAACTGCGCAGTGAGTATGCCGGCAAGCTGCTCGGTATGGACAACCGCCGTCTCGCGCGTCTGGCGAAGGTCGCCGGAGCGCCCGCGTCACCGGAAGCCGGATTGCGCTTGAGGGTCAAGGTAGGCGATAGCGTCGAGGCCCGGCAACCACTCGCCACCCTGTATGCCGCCACGCCAGGCGAACTGGCCTACGCGCGGGAATATTTCCACCAGAACCGGGACTTGTTTGAGTTTTCCCCGGTGAATACCCCTCTTCCACAAGCAGAGCAACAGCAGTGAATATCACGTTTCTCGGCGGCACCGGAACCGTCACCGGTTCAAAGTTTCTTGTCAGCGTGGACCAGGGAAAAACAGAGTTTCTCGTGGATTGCGGTCTGTTCCAGGGGTACAAGTGGTTGCGCGAGCGCAACTGGGAAGCCCCGATGTTCGACTATCACCGCCTCGCCGGCATTGTGCTCACCCACGCCCACCTGGATCACTCGGGATATATTCCCCGCCTGTACGAGTTGGGCTACCGAGGGCCCGTATACTGTCATCACGCCACCATGGATCTGTGCTCAATCCTGCTGCCGGATGCCGGGCGCATCCAGGAAGAAGATGCGCAGTACTACCGACGTCACCGGCTCGGAAAACACAGCCACCCGGAACCGCTCTACAATGGCGACACCGCCGAACGCTGCCTGGAGCTGTTTCAGCCGGTGGGCTTTGACCAAACCTTTCCTATAGGCAGTGCGAAACTGTACTTCCAGCCCGTGGGACATATTCTCGGCGCCGGCAGCGCCATACTGCACGCGGAAGGCAAGCGCGTAGGGTTTTCCGGTGATGTGGGCCGCGCAGACGACCTCATCATGCACCCACCGAGACCACTGCCGGAGCTCGACCTACTGCTGATGGAATCCACTTATGGAGACCGTCGCCATCCACAGATCGATCACAAGGCACAGCTGGCGGAGATCGTGAATCGGGTGGTAGCGCGCGGCGGCGTTCTACTGATTCCGAGCTTTGCGGTCGGCCGCGCGCAAACATTGCAGTTTCTGCTGCTCTCCTTAATGCGCGAGAACAGGATTCCCAAGCTGCCCGTCATCCTCGACAGCCCAATGGCGATCGACGCATCCGAAATCTACTCCCGTTACCCCGAACAACACCGTCTCAGCGCAGAGAACTGCACCTTCATGTGCCGGGGTATCCAGTACACTCGCAGTGTCGATCAATCGAAAGCGCTGGAGAATATCCACTTCCCGCACATCATCATTGCTGGCAGCGGCATGGCAACCGGCGGTCGTGTTTTGCATCACATGAAACGCCTGTTGCCGGACCACCGCGCCACAGTTTTGTTTACCGGCTATCAGGCGGGTGGCACCCGCGGCGCGCGCATGCTGGCGGGTTCGAGCAGCGTAAAAATCCACGGGGAATATGTGCCCTGCAAGGCGCAGATTGAAGTGCTCGAGGGGCTTTCGGCCCACGCTGATTATGTGGAGCTCGGTGATTGGCTGCGCAGCTCAAAGCTGAAAGCCGGCACCCCGATCATGCTGGTGCACGGTGAACCAGACGCAGCCGACTGCCTGCGGCTTTACCTGCAGGACCACACGCCATTCGGGGTAGAGGTGGCGCAATACCACAGTATCTATCGACTGTAACGGAGCGATGGCACTATAAACGACAACGGCAACCGAAGTTGCCGTTGTCGTTTGCAGGCGGCGGACGCCGCCGAGACTCTCTGACTTTTACACTCAGCCAGTGACGTTTCCGTAGCTCATCAGGCGCTGATAGCGCTTTTCCAGCAGTTCGTCGATCGGCACCGCCGTCAGTTTGTCCAACTGCTCAGACAGGCGATCCCGCAGGCGTGCCGCCATCAGGTCCGGATCGCGGTGCGCGCCGCCGAGGGGTTCTGTAATCGTCTCGTCGACGATACCCAGCTCTTCCAGCACACCGGAAGTCACCCCCATGGCCTCGGCCGCCAGCGGCGCCTTCTCCACAGTTTTCCAGATGATATTGGCGCAACCTTCCGGGGAAATCACAAAATAGGTGGAGTACTGCAGCATGTTCAGCTGGTCGCCCACACCAATCGCCAGCGCGCCACCGGAAGAACCTTCACCAATCACGGTACAGATGATCGGCGTGCGCAGGCGCGACATCACCGCCAGGTTTTTGGCAATCGCCTCGGAAATGCCGCGCTCTTCGCTGTCGATGCCAGGATAGGCCCCGGGGGTGTCGATCAGGGTCAGCACCGGCATCTTGAAGCGCTCGGCCATCTCCATGATGCGCTGGGCCTTGCGGTAGCCCTCCGGCTTCGGCATACCGAAATTGCGCTTCACCTTCTCGTTGACGGTACGGCCCTTCTCTTCACCGATCACCGCCACCGGGCGGCCTTCGAGACGGCCGATACCGGCGATGATGGCCTTGTCGTCGCCAAAGTGACGATCGCCATGCAGCTCGTCCCAATCGGTGAAAATGCGCTCGATATAGTCCTTGGCATAGGGCCGCTGCGGGTGCCGCGCCACCTGCACAACCTGCCAGGGAGACAGGTCGGAATAGATGGATTCAGTGAGCTTCTCGCTCTTCTCCCGCAGGCGGGTGATCTCCTCAGCAATATTGAGCTCGTTGTCGTCGCCCACATGCTGAAGTTCCTTGATCTTGCTTTCCAGTTCCGCAATCGGCTGTTCAAACTCGAGAAAACTGAACTTCATTTATTTCGCGCCTTGATAATTCTGTGGGCCTGCCAAATGTTGGAAAATGCGACTAAATCACCCCGATCAGTCGCAAACAGACCTCGTCTACTGAAAATGGCGGCTAGCTTACCGGGATAGAACCACTCAGTCGAGTGCACGGGTCACTTACCACTATCCAAGTATCACTGGACCATGAATTGAAGGTGTGGTGGCGGGGCGAGTATTCCGAACCGTCGTCGCCATGGATGGCGGCGCCGGAGCGTACATGGGTTAGGCAAACGCATGCGAAGCAGCGCTTCGCGGGCAGCCTAACGACGCCAATCTGTGATTGGTGGCCGGGCCCGCTTGCGGGGATTCACAGCGATTCGGAATACTCGCACCGGCACCACACCGCACCAGTGCCTTCTGAGAGGCACAGACCTATTGCCGCTGAGTGTAGTTGAGCTTGACCCGCTCGCGGCCGATCACCTCCCGCAGGGACTGGATCAGCTGGTCGTTCGGCTCCACCTTCCACTCGTCTGCCAGGCGGAAGGTACCGCGCGCGTCGCTGCGCTCCACCTCCACCAGAATCGGGCAGCTGCCGCCCACATAGGGCCGCAGACAGGCACCCAGGCGCTGCCCCATTTTCGGCAGCGCCTGGGCACTATCGAGCTTCAGGGTCACGCCGATCACACTGCCACTGCGCAGATCGTCCAGCGTAGACACACTGTTAACGCTCATCTTGAGGCCGCCGCTGTAATCGTCGTGGGATATCGAGCCTTCCAGTACCAGCAGCGAATCCTTCACCAGCTTTTCCCGGTGCTGGCCGAACGCCTCACTGAACACCGCCGCCTCGATGCGCGCGCTGCGGTCGTCCAGGGTAACAATCGCCATGGAATCGCCGCGCTTGGTTTTCATCACCCGCATACCCACCACCAGGCCGGCCACCTTCTGGTTCTCGCGGCCAGGTTTGAGGTCGGCAATACGCGCCTGCACCAGATGCTTGAGCTCTTCCTCATATTCGTCGATGGGGTGGCCGGTGAGGTACAGACCAAGAGTATTCTTCTCGCCCTCAAGACGCTCGCGGATACTCCACGGCCGCGCATTGCGGAAGTCCTGGTACACATCGCCTTCCGATGCGGTGCGCACCACCTCACCGAACAGGTCCATCATGCCCGCGCTGTCGTTCTTGCTCTGCTGCTCCGCGGATTTCACCGCTTCGTCCAGAGCGGCGAACAATACCGCGCGGGAGTAATCCAGGCCATCGGCACCGCCGGTATCCGGCCCTATGCTGTCCAGCGCTCCGGAGCGCACCAGCGCTTCCAACGCGCGCTTGTTGACCTTGCGAGGATCGATGCGCGAGCAGAAGTCGAACAGGTCCTTGAACGGGCCGTTTTTCTGCCGCTCGCTGATGATATTGTCGATCGGGCCTTCCCCCAGCCCCTTGATGGCACCGAGACCGTAGATGATCCGGTTTTTGCCATTCTCGGAGACGGGCACGGAGAACTGGTAATTGCCCAGGTTCACATCCGGTGGCACCAGGTCGAGCTTCATCGACCGGCATTCTTCGATGAACGTCACCACCTTGTCGGTCTTGTCCATATCCGACGACATAGTGGCGGCCATGAACTGAGCCGGATAGTGCGCCTTCAACCAGGCGGTCTGGTAAGACACCAGCGCGTAGGCCGCGGAGTGGGATTTGTTGAAGCCGTAGCCGGCGAACTTTTCCACCAGGTCGAAGATCTTCATCGCCAGATCAGGGTCTACGCCCTGGGACTTGGCACCATCCGCGAACGTGCTGCGCTGCTTCGCCATCTCCTCGGGTTTTTTCTTACCCATGGCCCGGCGCAGCATGTCCGCGCCGCCAAGGGTATAGCCCGCGAGCTCCTGCGCGATCTGCATTACCTGTTCCTGGTAAACGATCACGCCGTAGGTGGGCTCGAGAATCGGTTTCAGTTTCTCGTGCTGGTATTTGGCATCCGGGTAGGCCACCTGCGCGCGGCCGTGCTTGCGGTTGATGAAGTCGTCCACCATGCCCGACTGCAGCGGGCCCGGGCGGAACAGCGCCACCAGCGCGATCATATCCTCGAGGTTGTCCGGCTGCAGGCGCTTGATCAGGTCCTTCATACCGCGGGATTCCAACTGGAATACCGCAGTAGTCTCGGCGCGTTTGATCAGTTTGAACGTTTCTTCGTCGTCCAGCGGCAGCGCTTCGATGACCAGCGGCTCCTTGCCTTCGCTCGCGCGCTGCTCGTCCACCATCACCTTGGCCCAGTCGATGATGGTCAGTGTGCGCAGACCGAGGAAGTCGAACTTCACCAGGCCCGCGTCTTCCACGTCGTTCTTGTCGAACTGGGTTACCAGGCCGGCACCGGTCTCGTCACAGTAGAGCGGTGCAAAATCTGTGAGTTTGGTGGGGGCAATCACCACACCACCGGCGTGCTTGCCGACGTTACGCGCCACGCCCTCGAGCTGCAGCGCCATCTCCCAGATTTCCTGACCCTCTTCGTCGTTCTCCAGGAATTCGCGCAGCACCTCTTCCTGCTCGAACGCCTTCTGCAGGGTCATACCCACGTCGGCGGGAATCATTTTCGAGAGCTTGTCGGCGAGGCCGTAAGACTTTCCCTGCACCCGCGCCACGTCCCGCACCACCGCCTTCGCGGCCATGGTACCGAAAGTGATGATCTGGCTTACCGCGTTGCGACCGTAGTTCTCCGCCACATAGTTGATCACCCGGTCGCGCTTCTCCATACAGAAGTCGACGTCGAAGTCGGGCATGGAAACCCGCTCCGGGTTCAGGAAACGTTCGAACAGCAGGTCGTACTGCAGCGGGTCGAGATCCGTAATTTTCTGCGAATACGCAATCAGCGAGCCCGCACCGGAACCCCGCCCCGGGCCCACCGGAATATTGTGATCCTTGGCCCACTGGATAAAGTCCATCACGATCAGGAAGTAGCCCGGGAACCCCATCTGGATCACGATATCCAGCTCAAAGCGCAGGCGGTCTTCGTAGACTTTCTTGCGCGCTTCATAGTCCGGCGCGGACTTGTCGAGAATCGTTTCCAGGCGCTCGTAGAGACCGTCGAAGGAGACTTTTTCGAAAAATTCGTTTTCGGTCATGCCCTCGGGAATCGGGAACTGTGGCAGGAAGTATTTGCCCAGCTGGATCGGCGCAGAACAGCGGCGCGCAATTTCCACGGTATTTTCCAGCGCTTCCGGCAGATCCTTGAACAGCTCGCACATTTCTTCCGGCGAACGCAGATACTGCTCGGAGGAATAGCGCCGCTCGCGGCGGGGATCATCCAGCGTACGCCCCTCGCGGATACACACCCGCACCTCGTGGGCCTCGAATTCGCTGTCTTCCAGGAAGCGCACATCATTGGTCGCCACCACCGGCAGATTGAGCTGCCCCGCGAGCCTCACCGCTGCGTGCAAGTATTCTTCATCGCCCGGACGCCCGGTGCGCTGCAGCTCCAGGTAATAGCGCCCCGGAAAAATATTCGCCCACTCACTCGCCAGCGCCTCCGCCTGCGCATTACGCCCGGCAATCAGCGCCCGGCCCACATCGCCGTACTTGGCACCGGAAAGCATCAACACCCCTTCCGCGTACTCCTTCACCCACTCGCGCTGGATGTACGCATGCCCGTGGTACTGCCCCTCCATCCAGGCGCGGGAGATCAGCTCAGTGATGTTGCGGTAACCGGTGGTATTCAGCGCGTACAGCGTCAGCAGCGTCGGCTGCTCTTCCCCACCTTCTTTCAACCAGAAATCTGCACCGGTGATTGGCTTAATGCCGGCACCGAGACAGGCTTTGTAAAATTTTACCTGCGCATAGAAGTTGGTCTGATCCGTGATCGCCGCCGCGGGCATTTCCAGCTCCGCCAGACGGCCGACCAGCGGCTTGATGCGCACCAGGCCGTCGATCAGGGAAAATTCGGAGTGGATTCTTAAATGTACGAAGGGTTGGGTCATATTTTTTCTATTTGATTGGCCCCGGAGGTCTCTGGTTGTGAGCTCTTTTCCGGGAACGCACCGAGGGGCGGTAAGCCCTTCCGGGACACGCGGTGAATACATCCATGTAGCTCTGCGCCGACATCCCTGTCGGCGAAGGTCCCGAAAGGGCTTACCGCCCCTCGGTGCTTAGTGCAATTCTGAAAATTAATTACTTCGTAAGCGCTCACCCAAACCTAAAAGGGCGCGGCACTCAAAATTGCTGACGGAGACAACGGCGTGACGCGAAGGCGGAGCACCGGGTGGGGGTTTTCAGGAGCGTCGCAAACAGGATGTTTGCGCCGCAGCGCCCAGGGATGGGTTCACAGCGGTCCTGAAAACTCCCACCCGGTGCTCCGCCGCCACAACACGAAACCAAAACCCCAGCCCAAATTCACTAAAAGGACTTCAGTCAGACCACCAAACCCGGCGCATCTGAACCGCCCGCTCATGGCACCTACCCAATACCTGCTTTTTCTCAGCGTTAGACATCCGCCCCCACTGACTGATCTCAGTCCCGGAGCGAAAGCACCCCTCGCAGATATCCTCGCGATTCAACGCACAAACCGACACACAGGGCGACTTCACCGGAAATTCAAACGCCGGCTCCGGCTCTTTGTCTTTCAGACGACTCCAATCGCTCTCAGCCATCGCTCACATTACCGTTCACAGCGATAGGCACCAGCTCATCCGCAAACCGTGCCCCATTCGCCACATAAATCTCACTGCTCGCCTTCAGCAACTCAAACGTCGACTCATCCAACGTCTTCACCACCTTGCCCGGGCTACCCAGCACCAGCGAAAAATCCGGAATCTCCGCATTCTCCTTCACCAGCGCATTGGCACCAATGATGCAGCAGCGGCCAATTCTGGCCCCATTCAACACCACGGAGTTCATCCCAACCAGGGAGTACTCGCCAATCTGGCAACCGTGCAGCGTCACCTTATGCCCCACAGTCACCCCGGTGCCAACTACCAGAGGCATCCCCGGGTCCGTATGCAGCACCGAGCCATCCTGGATATTGGCCCGCTCACCGATGGTGATCAGGTCGTTATCGCCGCGGATCACCGCGTTGAACCACACCGAACTGTGGGACTTCAGCAGTACATGGCCGATTACCCGGGCACCAGGGGCAATGAAATGGCCCTCGCCTTCAAGCTGTGGCTGTTTATCACCCAATCGGTACAGCATTTGGCCTCCGGTCATCGTGTGGCGGCAGTAAAAATCAGCCCGGCATTATCCCGCCCAAGGCCCCCGATTGCCACCCTTGCGAGGGCTGACCGAGTGGACACATCAACCGATCAACGCCCCTTCCAAAACCAGCAACCGCGCCTTTATCTCCAGCCCGCCCGCATAGCCCGTCAGGGTGCCGTCGGAACCGATCACACGGTGACAGGGAACCACAATAGATAGCGGGTTGGCACCATTGGCCCGCGCAACCGCGCGCACCGCTTTCGGGTTGCCAATCGCCTCCGCCAGCTCGCGATAATTGCGGGTTTCCCCGTAAGGAATGGCGCAGAGCGCCCGCCACACGGACTGCTGGAATGGCGTGCCGGCAGCCGACAGCGGCAGATCGAATCCCTGCCGTTCACCGCGGAAATACGCCTGCAGCTGTGCCGCCGCCAAATCCGTCAGCGGCGTCGCGTCCCGTCGCCATCCTTCCCGCACCGGCAGAGGGCGCTTGCCCGCCTGCAGGTCGATCCCCACAAGCCCGGTATCGCTGGCGGCAATACCGAGCTCGCCGAAGGTACTGTTGTAAATTTCATAACAGATCATTTTTTGTCTCCCGAGGACGAACTCAGTTTCAGGGACTGCCAGAGCAGCAGTGCAGCGTATGCCCGCCAAGGGCGCCAGGATTCGGCGCGCGCCAACGCCTGCTTGGGTGTCGCCTTCCGGTCCCCGTCATTCTCCTTGCCGAGTGCAATCAGGATTCCCAGATCCGAGGCCGGGAAAGCATCCGGCATGGAAAGGCCGCGCATAGCGGTGTAATGGGCGGTCCAGTCTCCGATGCCGGGCAAAGCCGTCATCTGCGCACAAAAGCGCTCGAGATCCGGTTCGTCGAAGTCGATTTCGCCATCCAGGGTCGCGGCGACAAAATGCTGCAACGTCTTCGCGCGGGTACGGGTAACGCCAATATCGGAGAAATCGGCACCACTCAACTGTTCCGCCGAAGGAAACAGCAGCACCGGCTCCCCTTCCGGCCCAGTGAATGTTTCTCCGTAGCGGTTTGCGATCCGCCCTGCAATCGTCGTTGCTGCGGCAACGGAGATCTGTTGACCGAGGATGGCCCTCAGAGTGTACTCAAAAGGATCCCAGGCACCTGGCAAGCGCACCCCCGGGCTTTGCAGCAATACTTTCCCGAGCAAGGGGTCCCCCTGCAAATGCACACAAATTTGCTCGCTGTCCGCATCCAGGTCGAACAACCGCCGCAGCTTCTCCCGCAAAGGGTACAGAACCGCCGCGGCCCCCTCCCCGTAAACCGTAACCCGAAGCCTGTCCTTCTCCGGCTCATGGGCAACCCGCAATACGCCGCGCCGTCCATTCAGCCGAAAGCTACGCTGGTACACCGCCTCCTCAGGCGTATTCCCGACGACCACTCGCTCCACCCCCGGCAAAGCCCTTGCCGCAAAGAAGCCCAGCAGTTCCGGCCAGTCAAACGGTGGGCGATAACTCAGATAGATCCGCACAGGCTCCGCCTCCGGGTGCACCGAACCAGAGGCCATACCCGACCGCTCCCGGCGCACTTCGCTCGGCGTACGCTGGTATATTGCTTTAAACACCCCATTGAACCGGCGCAGGCTGTTGAACCCGGCAGCAAAGGCGATATCGCCAATGGACAGACTGGTATCTCGCAACAGACTGAATGCAAACAGCGCGCGCTCAGTCTGCCAGACCTGCAACGGACTGAGGCCGATATGATCCGCAAAAAGCTTGCGCAAATAACGGCTGGTGATACCGAGCCGCTCCGCTAGCTCCTCGATGGACTGGGCCTCGCGCTCGCGACGCATCAAACCCAGAGCGCGCTGAACGGTCGTGGATACCAGACCCCAGGCGGGACTTCCGGGCGCGGCATCGGGGCGACAGCGCAGACAAGGGCGATAGCCGGCGGCAGCGGCCTCCGCGGCCGTAGCAAAATACTCTACATTGCGCTCCAACGGCGGGCGCGCAGGGCAGACAGGGCGGCAGAAAATACCCGTGGTCTTTACCGCGGTGTAGAAACGCCCATCGAACCGCTTATCGCGTGCCATCCGGGCGCTGTGGCAAATCTCTGGATCAGGTTGCATCTCATGTTCACTGGTTGGTCTACAAGTACCAGTGTATGGCCATGGCGGCAGCCGGGCTAGTCAGATTCGGAACTGACAATCAGGAGTGACAATGCACGCTTCAAGCGCGCGGTCTGTCGTCCCGTATGGTGCATACGGAAGAATACCGGGAGAGCTCAGAACTCGCTGGTCAAAAGAAGTGGGAGACAACCACCCTGACACATAGGGGGTTTTCGCAAAACCGGAACTAGACGCTTGCATCCAGGCACAATGTCAATTCAGGCGGCAATTTCGCAGGAAAATTGACGGCCGGTGTCAAATTCTCGGCCCAGGTGTGATTTGCATTCTCTCCCAGAGACGCCAAGGAGGAAATCAAGAATTCAATAAAGACCTTGACCTTAGCCGGCAAGTAATCGCGTTTGGGGTAAATAGCAAAGACACCGTTTTCCGGCTCTGGGGGTCGGTAATAAGGGTAAAGTGAGACCAAGGTTCCACTTCGCAAACCGGATTTCGCCAGAAAATGAGGCAACTGCGCAAAACCCAATCCATCGGCACACATATACGCCATCGCTTCGCCATCGTCTGTAATATGACGCGGCACCAATTCAAAAAGCCGGTACTCACCCTTCTCATCGGGTAAAAAAATCGGCTGTAGCTGCTGCGTCTGCTTGATCCGAAAGCCAATCCAACTATGCCGTTTAAAATCATCGGCACAAGTGGGAGTACCGTATGCCGCTAAGTAGTTCGGGGATACACAGGTCAAAAAATCCATAGGACTCAGCCGTCGGGCTACAAGACGGCTGTCTTTTACGTAGCCAGTACGCAGAGCAATATCAATTTCACTTTCAATGATATCTACATGCAAGTCATTGACCTCAAGCTCCAGCTTGATCGCTGGATACCGCTGGCAAAATGCGTGCAGCAAAGGGCGCAGGTAAAGGTGCCCGTAGCACACGGCCGAACTGATGCGAAGCGTACCGCCAGGTAAATCATTCAAGTGCATCAGTTCATGCTCACAGGAAGCGAGGTCCCGCATCATCTTGCGAACAGTAACGGCATATCGCTGACCAGCCTCTGTTACGCGCAAATGTCGGGTCGAGCGCTGAAAGAGCGTCAACTTCAGCTGAGTCTCAAGGCGACTGATCGCCTTGCTGACGGTCGAAGGGTCGGTACCACAACTTCTGGCGGCCGCAGCGAAACTCCCGCCATCACACGTAGCCAAAAAAATTTCCAACAAGCGCAGCTTATCCACTGTCTGCCTGACTCATGCTGTTGACGTCTGTTACAAACATAACATGGATTTCGTGAATTGTATTCACGACTCTTAGGGTGCGCGGTCGATTCATTAAAGAGCTGAGATCCATAGAATTCAACCCAACAGCAGGCTTAAACCACTCATAGGATTAACATTGAACCGGAATCCAACAAAAAAAGTATCTCCCAGCTACTATCTAACCTACGCACTTTTTGCGTTCGTCACCATGGCCGGGCTGTCTTATATTAATTTTCTTCCGGGCGTGGTAAACGCCCTGGCAGGAGACATCGGCTTCAGTGATGCTGAGGCGGGGCAGATAGTCGCACTCAATGGCTATGGCGGATTACTGGGAAGCACTATCGCCATTTTTTTGGTGCGCCGAATAAACTCTCAACCCGCTCTTTTTGTATGTTTCTCTCTACTGGCCTTGATAGACAGCGCCACCGTCTTGTTTGATGACCTCGGTTTGATGCTCATCTGGCGTTTTCTAGCCGGAGTATTGGGCGGCCTATGTCTAGGCATGGCGATCGCATTGCTTGCTCGGCTAGACAATCCAGACCGAGCCTTTGGAACACTATTATTTGTGCAATTCAGCGTTGGCTCACTGGTCATCTATCTTTTACCAGGAGTCGAGGAAATGGTCAGTGCCTATGCGGTATTTTACGTTATGGCCAGCTTTTCGCTGATCAGCCTGCTTTTCATGCTAATTCTGCCCTCGCGCCATTTCGACAGAGATATGTGCAGCCTTTCAGTAGGTTTCTCCCTATCCTTCCAACTCAGCGGCTGGCAAAACGCCGCTTTACTACTGTCCGCTATTATTACCTACCAAATGGCGGCCAGCGCCCTATGGGCATATGTAGGACTGATCGGCACCAACGCGGGCATTACCCATGAAAGTGTCAGCAACTATATCGCGATTGCCGGGATGTTAGGGCTACTTGGCGCAGCATGGCCTGTCGTGGCAGGTAATCGTTATGGCCGAATGATCTGGATAGTGGCTGGTACTATCCTGTCAATTACCACGGCGATATTGCTCAATTTTTCACAGAACACACAACTCTATGTTATCGCCATGGCACTATTATTTCTTTCCTGGCCTGCAGTGCAGTCATATCTGTTAGCGGTAACGGCTGAGTTAGACGGCAGTGGGCGGCTATCAACTATCGCGGCAGTCGCCTCTTCTGTCGGCCTGGCAAAAGGGCCGTTATTCGCATCACTACTTCTTGCCAATGGCAATTATTCCGTAATGCTCTACGCGTGCGCATTCGTTTTCCTATTGAGTTACTTCCTACTACTCAAACCCGTTCAAGCTCAAGAAGAACCCACGACAGCCGCAGCACTGCCACAATAACAATGTGTACGTCAAGCCAGTGAAAATCATCACAACAGTGAGTTCGAGTTAATAGTACATTTTAAATCGTTTGCGCTGCAGCCGACAGGCCGGGCACCATACCTACCCCGGACGCTTAAATCGCTTGCGGGCTTTTTCCACCTTCTCTCTTAGCGCACACCCACTGGAGTGATCATTCACCAGACCCATTGCCTGCATAAACGCATACACTGTGGTAGGGCCTACAAACTTCCAGCCCTGCTTTTTCAAAGCCTTCGAAAGCGCAACCGAGGCCTCCGAGGTCGAAACAGTCTGCGGCTCTGGAAGACTATTCTCGTCTGGCTCAAAACTCCAAAAATAGGCCGCAAGTGAACCTTCCCGACTCACAAGATCTTGCGCCATTTTTGCATTGTTAATAACAGCTTCAATTTTCCCGCGATGGCGCACAATACCCTTATCCCGCAACAGACGCTCAATATCAACCTCGTTAAATTGAGCCACTTTATTGAAGTCGAAACCTGCAAAGGCAGCACGAAAGTTATTACGTTTTGCAAGAATAGTCCGCCAACTGAGCCCAGACTGAAATCCTTCCAAACATATCTTTTCAAACAGCCGAATATCATCGTCGACAGGAAACCCCCACTCCTTATCGTGGTAATCAAAGAAATCAGGAGATGCCGAGCACCAACCGCAGCGTAACTTACCGTCAGGACCAGCAACAGTAGAGTTCATTTTAAGTTCCCCAGTCATTAACCCAGAAGAAAGCTCAGGCGTGCATCTGCTTTCTTGGGCGCAATTTCAAGTATTTCTGCAGCGACGATACGCTCAACCACAAACGGATCTTCATTAACCCTATTCTCAAGATCTTCACGTGAAACCCCATAAGCGATAATACTGCCACCAAGGCCGGATTGCAGACTACCTACCATCAAAAAAACGCCATCGTCAAATCCACGCCTTATCCATTGATTATGGGCGTCCATATAATGGCTGGCCTGCTCCTTATTCTGTGAAAACCGCAAAAGCACGAAAAACATTAAAGTATCTCCGGTTGAACTTCAGCTCTGGTTGTGACGGAGGTTAACCATTCATTAATGCGGTTTACCTCGTTCTGAACAAATTTATCATCGTTGAATGTGCTGGAAAGCGTTGCTACACCCTGGCTGAACCCCAGCAGATGCATTGCCAACTCATCCGCTTCGTCACCAAGGCCAAGCTGTTCAAACTGTCGACGCAACCACACTCTAAAAAGAGTAAAAAGTTCCTTTGCGTGATCTCTAGCAGGGTGGTTTAGTTTCGTGAGCTCCGCACAGAGTGTTCCTACCGGACAGCCATAGCGCCTGATTTTTGCGCCATTCACTATCAGAATGTTGATGAAGCTCCGAACTCGATCAATTGGTGTCTCACCTTCTAGCTCCCAGCCGTCGAGCATTGAGCGAGTGCGAACAAGACGATGGCTGATTACAGCATCCAGGATCTCGTCCTTGGTCTTGAAGTGGTAATAGAAATTTCCCCGAGAAATACCCAGAGCTTTCGCAATTTGCGCAAAAGAAGCGTGCTCGAACCCCTGCTCATAAAACAGCTGATCCGCCTCAACGATAATGCGATCTCTCGTCAAACTGCCACCCACAGAAACACCCCCCAACGCCCCGTCAGACACCTAGGACAACCGACCTAATCTCAGACTCTAGGGCAACCGTCCTAACAAATCAAGACATTCACGAGAGGATAAGTGAAGCGGAGAAAATTGACGCCTTGGCGCCGCGTTCTATATCACCAAAGAAGCATTATTCGACCATAGCGCTTTGCTATCTGGTTCAATTTCGGGGCCTCAGGCTCTCGACAACCTGCGCATCAACCCAGTAGGTATCCACATCGGGCCACCTGTCGCCATCTGCCGGCGCAACAACTCTACTAAAGAAAAGATACTTTCCGTCTGGTGTGATCCGCGGGCCCCCGTCGTCGACTTCTGTGTTGATCTCACCGCCCAGGTTAATTGCTTCACCCCACGACCCATCCGCCTCTTTGAAGCTCACATAAAGATCAGATCCACCATACCCACCCTCTCTTTCACCATCCCACATAATGTAAGACTCGTCCGGAGCAATGTAGGGATGGGCATTCCACAATCCCGTATTGATCTCTTTACCGAATGGTTGCGGTTCTTCGCGAATGCCATCCACTAGCCGTGAATATCGAATAATGCCGTCTCCGTTTGTGCCCACCTCGTCAAACACATAGGTTCCTTTATTGGAAACCTTAAGGCTCATGATGCGTATCTCTTCAAAAGGGGAGCCAAGGTTTTTCATCTCCGACCAACCAGAATCCGTACGTTCTTTATACCGCTTGCCAAAATGCATGACCTTGCCATCCGGCGCGAAAGATGGTCCATACCCAGGAAACACATCAGACATGTACCACCGATCATCTTTACTCTTGAAAACGACAGTTTCTACGCTTTTAGTTTCCGGATGCTGCCTGGTAAAATAAAACTCTTTCATATCGTTTGAGAAAGCAGCACCACCCTCCCAATCCCTTGTTGCAATAGTACCCGGCGCAAAAAGCTCAGGAGTCAAACCCGGAGGCTTCTGCCCGAGATACGGACCCTCAAGAACTGGAAAATCATCTTGACCATAACTTTTATTGACCATAAGTAGAACAGTAAATAATAGAGAAATTGAAGCATAATTATTCTTCATAACTTTTCCCTTATTCATAATTTCCCCTAATAGTTGACCATTAAGCATCTGGTTGGCTTGCAGTGATAAGGCCTAATTTCGTCCGCGCTCCCGAGCGTCACTTTTTTCAACTTCCATATTTCCAAAAACCTCAGGTAATTTAATTTGCGCCTAACCGACGAAATCACGCGCTTGCCTCGTGTATTGCCTGGCTGTGCGGTTCTGGACGGTCACTTACCAGTCGCCCATACAATGCCGAGTCAGAGACGATGCCATTGACTTCCCAACGCTGCCTTAGTAGCCCCTCGCGGGAAAACCCTAGTTTCCCTAATGCTTTCGCGGAAGACTGGTTGTCTGGGTCGATCTCTGCTTCAATTCGCCGAAGTCCCAATGAATTGAATCCGTACTGAATTAATGCCTCTCCCGCTTCGTGGATGTAACCCCTTCCCCAAAAAGAACGCCCCAAACCAAAACCGATCTCGGCACGTTTGGATTCCTTGTCATAACTGAACAACATACATTTTCCAGCGAGCTCACCTGTAGACTTCAAATACACGCCGAGCACAAGAGACTCTTGATCCTGCATCGAACCGTTGCTCTCATTAATGAAGTCAAGAGAGTCCTGAATTGTTTCCCAAGGAGCAGTATGCCAATACCGCATGACCTCAGAGTCAGAGAAAATTTCCAGTAAGCTACCCGCGTCATCCATTACTAAAGGTTTAAGAGTTAATCGCACGGTTTCAAGAACTGGGAAAAACAACTCTTCCGACATGAATTCCTCCATTTTTACGCATAACAAGCCTGTAGAAAAACGACTTTCTCCGCTGCCTTCTTTTGGCTCTTTCAACTGTTTATCGTCAGCACACCCTGGCACATAGGGCTTGGAATAGGCGAAAAGTATTGTTCCAAAAAAATCGCTGGATCATACGCCAAACAACCGTCCGCACCATTCTCGTAATTGTCGTAAAAAATCGGACAGGTTGATATCCCGCTGGCAGAGACAGCTTACCTTGTGCGCGTTTTGCGCGAAACTGCAAGCGTAGCGAATCACGCAAAAGGTGCGCAAGGTAAGACATCCCGTAGAGAGACGAAGGCCCAGAGTAAATCACCCTGCCTTGCTATGATTTTTCTTGCCTCTTGACCAAAACCAAACCATCCAACAAAGACATTGCCAACAGGTTTTTCAAATCATTTGAATTGAACAGAGATCCAAACCTGAACATCGACGAGAATGAAAAGGCTCTTCGGAAATACTCCCTCCACCCGAGAACTCGACTGATAGAGTATTCGCCCAGCGTATTATTTGAATCGTACTCTCTTATACGCATGTCAATACTAATACTTGGGCGCCATAATATTGGGATAACTGGATCGCAGTAAAGCGCAAAATCTGTACCTAACCGATACTTTCGAACAGCTACGTCTAGTATTAACGCTCCACTTTCTACATGCTCTGATTGACTCAGCATGGGTATCTCCAGGAGGTTTTTAACCCATTCCTCGTAAGCGCCGTTAAATCGACACACTTCCCCTAACCATACTGAGCCAAATTTTTTGAAACAGGCTTCAAGGGCACATTCCACGGTAGAAGGGCTTCGAGCTTCTCCAGCGTGTCGGCCTCACCGATTCGGTCCAGTACATAGTGGATGTAGGCTGAGGGCTCCAACTGATTGGCCTTG
>NZ_VANI01000023.1 GCF_005771435.1 Microbulbifer harenosus | reverse complement strand
CGATGGTAGTGTGGGGTTTCCCCATGTGAGAGTAGGTCATCGTCAGGCTTCTAAATAAAAGAAAGGGCCACCCAAACGGGTGGCCCTTTTTTTATTTTGGATACGATGAACTCCTCCCACGACCTCGCAGCGCACCGCGATGGCGAGCACCGCTCGCCACCCACTGTAGGTCATCGCTCTCCCCGCCAGCACAGGCCCGGATCAAAACCAAAAAGGCCCTGACCGCCAACGCGCTCAGGGCCTTTTTATTACCGCTCAATTACCCGCTCACCACCGACGCTTTTTTAAACGCCTCCCCAACCCCAGCAACCACGGGCTTCAGCCTCAATATCCCAAACTTATCCCCAGCTCTGTCCAGTGTTTCTGTGAGTAAAGCACCTGTGGATAAGAGATAAAAACCTAAAGAAATCAATTTTTTGATACAGGGTAGACACACGGTGCTGACAATATGTGGATTAAAGGTCGTCTGATTTTTCACATTCGTGGCGACAAACCGGAAAGTGCAGCCGTTGCTTTTTTAACCGATGGTCAGGGGCCCCGTAATGACGCGGTTCAGCGCCAAAATCCCAAGCTTATCCCCAACTCTATCCAATGTTTCTGTGCGTAATACTTTTGTGCACAAGCGGTAAAAGAGCAGCAAAATCAAATGTTTACAGGTACACGTAAGTGATATCGCGGAAATGGGACATGGTCATAAACACTCGTGTCTTCACGGCAAATACTAGAAATGCATGCTCCATCCCAGCGAAGTTGTCTGCACATCGTATTCAGCGCGAAAGTCTTGCGAGCCGATTTCAGGGAAAAGCTCCCACTCGGCGCGGATTGTCCAGCTGTTGCGGTGGCTGTAGCTGATCCCGCCGCCATAACCCCAGTGAAAGCCACTGGCGTTGTCGCTGAATTTTCCCGACACAGGAATGGAGAGCTCCTCGACGCTACCATCTTCCATGCGTACCAGAAAAATGGCTTCACCATTTTGGTACTCGGTAATCTGGCTCAACCAGAAGCCACCGCCCAGTTTCCCGAACATGCTGAAACCGTCTCTGCCGAGAGGGAGGTGCCCGACAATAAAGGCGTTCCCCATACGGGTCGTAACCCGGTCCCGAACAGACAGATAGGGGGTCTGAGGGTTGCTCACGTCAAAATGCAGATCGCCCTCGGCAACCTGCCTGAAGTCAGCCTCAATGGCGAGGTAGGGACTCCACTGCCATCCACCATACAGTTTCAGACCCGGATTGGTTTGTTCACAGCCGGAAGTGCTGGCCTGTTGGCTCTCAAAATTCAGCCGGCCGACGAAGTCGCGGCCTTGGGCGCAGAAACCGTTGAGTTCGCTGGTGAATAGCGCGATACCACCGTATTGGTGCGAGTAGAAGTCGGCGCTGGCGGCATTAGCCAGCAGTGCGGCGGGTACAACAAGCAGAAGGGTGGGCCTGACCATGGCAATACCTGCTGTTGGGTTTGAATGATGTTGTCTCTGCGAAACTCCTGCAAAGAGAGCCGGTGCCAGAAGTGCACCGGCATCAAGCTATCATATTTTCAACTGCGCACGTAATTCCGCCAACTTCTTGGCGTTTTCGGCTTTTGAAAGGGGCTTTGAAGGCTGGTGTTCCAGTTGAGTCTGCGATGGTGCCGGCAGGTTTTCCCCGGCCATCAGACGCTCACAGATTTTCTTGTAGTGGCTGGCGAAGACCGGGTATGCCGACGACTCTGGATTGTTGGCAAGAAAGAACCAGTCGGCGGCGCGTCCGGCATGATAGACCGCCGGATGGCTCCATTTGTGATTTGCCTTGGGGCTGGGGGCATTACACGCCTCGCGGTAAGCGGCGCGGGGATCCGGCAGCCCGTTGTCACCCTCGGCGCAGAACTGCAGCATCTTGTGCACTGTGGGTAAATACTCACTCTGCTTGATGGCACGCTTGGCGCCCGCGACCATTTCTTCCGGCGAGAAACCGGCCAAGGACTCGAGCCACAATCGTTTGGCGTGGTTCAACGTCTGCACGTCAGGAAAAGCCGCATTGAACTGGTTGTGGTAACCGAGTTTAAGTAGACCAAATACTTCGTTCAGCGCGCGCTTGCGCGCTTCCAGCTCAGGATTACCAGTTTGTGTCTGTGACGATGTCCCAGACTGAGGTGTCTCTTGTGCGCTGGTTACCTGAGTGCCCGGTTTCGTGTTGTTGGCCATGATGCTGTCCTATTGCGAATTTGTTGCGCTCGGCCCACTGGTAGCGCGCATGGCGCACAAAAACTGCATCCCAGCTTTTGCGCGCGCCACCCTGTTCGCGCCAATAGAGGCGGAACTCGGGCACCAGTCCCAGGACAAATTCGCGGTCGATCTCACATTGATTCATTAAGTGCCCGAGGCAATCGCTTGATGGTTGCCAGTTGCGGGCAATCGGTTTGGCGACGGGATTTTTTTCAATACCCTGGCAGTAGTAAGCCCATTCTACACGGGCATACTCGATAAACAGTTCACCCCAGCGTGCGCTGTGTCCGCCGCGCTCAAGCCATTTATAGATGAACTCCGGCAGTAGTTCCGCGGCAAAGTTCGGATTGATTGCAAGGCGACGCATCTGTTCCCAGGTGTGTTCACTGGGTTGCCAATCGCGGGTCATGGGTTCCGGTTTGCGCTTTTCGATAAATGGCGCTTCCTGCTTTTCCCAGTCTTCCATTACCCAGTCGTTGAATTCCAGATCCCAGGAAACGGATTGCTTACCACTGTTGCGATGGTATTCCACAAAGCGCTGCAGGCACCGCCGTACAAATGTACTCGGAACCCCCTCATCGGCCAGCTTGTTGAGGGTATCGTGATCGGGGTGCCAGTCCTCACTCAGAGGCTGTTTGCGACCCTGGGTTGCCCGGAAAGCTTCCCACTTGTTCTTGACCTGTTTCAGGAACAGCGCGCCAAACGAGTGGCGACTCTCACCGCGGTCCCGCCAATAGGTAACGAATTCCGGCAATTGCTCCCGCATAAAGTGTTCGGGAATGCCGAGCTGCGCGATGCGCGCTTGGGTTTCTGCATCGGGCCGCCAATTGGGGCCGATAAGGTTGGCGCTGCGCGTCGCGGGATAGGGGGATGTACGCTCCGCGTGCTCAGAGCCACGCACCGGCAGGGCGAACTTCAGTAACTCGCTACTACCAAATGGTGCGGCCCCGAGAAGAATGGCCCCCTGATTGCGCAGGCTCGTGGCCACACGCTGAATATCCGCCGGCTGCCAGAAGGGCAGCAGGGCCTGCAGTTGAGAACCCTCTGCCGTATACCAGTCGCGTCCGGGATGTGAATCCACGGATAAAAAAGGCAGCAGATCCCCCAGTGCAGTCAACAACACCGCTTCCTCCAGGCCAAACCTGGTGGCCAGAGAGGGTGATATGCACAGGGGTCTTTCCGGAATAAGGGTATCTGTCATGGCGCGATTCTACCACCCCTGCAGCGGGGGCGCGCGGCTGCGTCCGCTGCTGCTGTGACCAGCTGGCCGCAGGCATTTTAGCGAGCTTCACTAGACTGACCATATACGGGGCCGCGTCGCTGGCGTGTGCCGGAACAGGTCGCAAGTCTGGGACGAGCAATACACAGTGGATGAATTTATTGAGACATGGCATGAGGCCGCGGTCACGACCCTCGGACTGTTCTGGACGGCGTTCTGGGCCTTTGCTCTGGGTTACCTGATCAGCAGTGCGATCCAGGTATTTGTTACCCGCCAGCGTATGCGTGAACAGATGGGCGAGGCCGGTGCAAGGAGCGTCGGTCTCGCCACCCTGTTCGGGTTCATCTCCAGTTCCTGTTCATTTGCCGCATTGGCGACTACCCGAGCTCTATTTGCCAAAGGCGCAGGGCTGGTGCCCTCACTGGCTTTTCTACTCGCCTCCACCAATCTAGTCATAGAGCTGGGCATCGTAATTGCGATATTTCTGGGATGGCAGTTTGTGGTGGGTGAGTATCTGGGTGGCCTGGTGCTGATCCTGCTGATGTGGCTGCTGGTGCGTGTCACCCGGCCAAAGGCACTGGTAAAAAAGGCCAGGGAACGGGCGCGTGCGACAGAAGATCAAACCGACGACGCCGAAATCCCGGACTGGCGTGAATTGATCCGCAGTGCTGAAGGCTGGCGGCAGGTAGCGGAACGATTCGTGATGGAATGGAAGATGGTGTGGAAAGACGTCACCATCGGCTTCACGGTTGCCGGCATTATTGCCGCATTCGTGCCCAGTACATTTTTCCAGGCGCTATTTGTCGGTTCA
Source organism: Microbulbifer harenosus (assembly GCF_005771435.1). Classification (GTDB taxonomy): domain Bacteria; phylum Pseudomonadota; class Gammaproteobacteria; order Pseudomonadales; family Cellvibrionaceae; genus Microbulbifer; species Microbulbifer harenosus. The sequence goes on along the minus strand of NZ_VANI01000023.1, from coordinate 66,959 downwards.
GGAGAAAGCGAACCGGCATTCTGGCAGATATTGTTGCAATGCCTGGTCGGGCCGGTCGCCGCTTTTTTTACCTTCATTGGTTCTATGGGGAATATTCCCCTGGCTGCAGTGTTGTTCGACAGCGGCGTCGCGTTTGCCGGCATCATGGCGTTCATTTTCAGCGACCTGGTGGTGTTGCCGGTGTTGCGTATCCAGGCGCAGTACTATGGCTGGAAAATGGCACTGTATATTCTGTTTGTGTTCCTCTGCATTCTGGTAGCTACGGCCCTGCTGCTGCATTACGGGTTTATGGCACTGGACCTGTTACCTCAGTCTGGCAGTGGCAAGGGCATATCCAAGCGGGAGTTTTTCAAATTCGATTACACGCTGTTCCTCAATGCAGTATTTCTTGCGATCAGTGCGTTCTTTTTTACCTGGCGAATTCGCTGTAAAGGGCTTCCCTCGCTCAGTACGGACAAGTTGAGCGATAAAATTCTACTTGCACTCGCGCTGTTGGCTTTGGCCTGGTTGATGATCGGCGCACTGTTGCCGACCTAAATTACCGAAACAAGTTACCCAAACAGGTTGCCTTACCCCAGGGGCCGGGTTTTACCATGTCGCGATGATTCCTGGTACTGGAGACAAAGATGGCTGATAGCAGCAACGCGTCCTCTCAAAAGTTCGATACGGAAAGACTGGTGTTTAACCTGCAGCGCGTCAATTGCGCGGGCTGTGTGGGGAAAATTGAACGCGCCGTAAGGCAGGTGTCCGGGGTCGAGATGGCCACCGTCAATCTTGCGGACAGGACACTTGCGATACAGGGTAAAGCTGACGCCGCCGACGTTGCCGCGGCAGTGGAGGCCGCAGGTTACGGCGCGGAGGTGGTACACACCAGCGCGCGGGAATTGCGTGAACGGCAGCGGGAGGAACAGCTGCAGCATTATCACCAGTTACTGTGGCGCTGCGCGCTGGCACTGGGGCTGGGTGTTCCGCTGATGGTCTGGGGGCTGATCACCGGGGATATGGGGGTTGGTTCTGCAACCCAGCAGCTGGCTTGGGGGCTTGTGGGGCTGGCAACACTGGCCGTGCTGATTTTTTGTGGCGGGCATTTCTTTTCCGGTGCCATGCGAGCATTCCGCCACCACAGCGCAACCATGGACACTCTGGTGGCGCTGGGTACGGGCACCGCGTGGTTGTTCTCCATGGTAGTTGTCGCGCTTCCACAGCTACTGCCGGAATCCGCACGCCATGTGTATTTTGAAGCGAGCGCCATGATCATCGGCCTGATCAACCTCGGGCAGGCGCTGGAAGTGCGCGCCCGCGGACGCACAAGTGCCGCAGTGGAAAAACTGCTGCAATTGCAGGACGCTACAGCGCGGGTTGTGCGCGATAGTGAGGAAGTGGATGTTCCACTGGAAGAAGTGCAGGTCGGCGATCGTCTGCGCGTGCGCCCAGGAGAAAAAATTCCGGTGGATGGACGCATCCTGGAGGGCAGTAGCACCGTCGATGAATCCATGCTTACCGGTGAACCACTGCCGGTAAAAAAAGATAAGGGCGATAACCTCAGCGCCGGCACCCTCAACAAAAATGGCAGCCTGCTGTTTGAAGCGGAAAAAGTCGGCGCCGAAACCCGCCTTGCCCAGATCATCGAAATGGTGAAAAACGCCCAGAGTTCGCGGGTACCCATCGCGCGACTCGCCGACACTATTTCCTCGATTTTTGTCCCTGCGGTCATGGTCTTTGCGATCATCGCCGCACTTTTCTGGTTCAATTGGGGCCCCGACCCGCGGGCTGCGCATACGCTGGTGGTACTAACCTCCGTGCTGATTATTGCCTGTCCTTGTGCGCTGGGGCTCGCCACTCCCATGTCGGTCATGGTCGGTGTGGGCAAGGGAGCCGAGCATGGCGTTCTGGTGCGCAACGGCAAGGCGCTGCAGCAGGCGAGCGACCTGACAACCCTGTTGGTGGATAAGACCGGTACCCTCACCGAAGGTGCACCGAAACTGACCGATATAGAAACCGATGGCGATGCTGACGAGCTGCTGTCGCTGCTCGCAAGCCTGGAGCGCCGATCGGAGCACCCGCTGGCGGACGCGGTTGTCGACGCCGCCCGGGACAGAAAACTGGACCTGTACGACGCCGAGGATTTCGAGGCCGTCACTGCCCACGGCGTGAGCGGCAGGGTAAACGGTCAGCAAATACTGCTAGGCAATCGCAAGTTGATGGTGCGTGAACATATCGAACTGGGGAGGTGGCAGGCGTGTGCCGAGGCATTGTCCGCAAAAGGGCGCACTGCCATGTATGCCGCAGTGGACGGCAAGCTGGCCGGCGTGATTGCGGTTGCTGACCCCATTCGGGAGGACGCGAAAGAGGCGGTCGCGCGTCTGAAAAGGCTTGGACTCCGTATCGAAATGTTGACGGGCGACAATCGGGCCTCCGCGGAAGCCGTCGCTAGGCAGCTTGGAATAGAGCAAGTGCACGCGGACCTTCTGCCGGAAGACAAGGAAAAAATTGTCGGCGAGTTGCAGCAGAAGGGCGCCCGCGTGGGTATGGCCGGCGACGGTATCAACGATGCGCCAGCTCTGGCCCGCGCGGATGTCGGTTTTGCTATGGGTGCCGGTACCGACGTGGCGATTGAAACCGCCGACGTTACACTCATGCGCTCCTCGCTGCACGGAGTTGCCGATGCCATCGAACTGTCCAAGGCTACGCTGCGCAATATCAAGCAGAATCTGTTCGGTGCCTTCATCTATAACACGCTAGGTATTCCGATTGCTGCCGGTGCACTTTATCCACTTACCGGAATGCTGCTCAGCCCGGTCATTGCCGGTGCGGCGATGGCATTTTCATCGGTTACTGTTGTCAGCAACGCGAACCGCCTGCGCTTGTTCAAACCCTCATCGGTTGCGGGCAATAGTGAGGAGGCCAAATAATGTTGGATATTCTGGTGAACCTGCTTGGGCTTGGCTTGATTGCGGGCATCGTCTGGTGGTTTTGGCTGGCGCCGAAACGACACCAGTCCAAGGCAGTGGAGGCACAAGATAAATTGCGCATTGTGGCGCGCGACGGTGTGTACGAGCCGGACCGTATTCGTATAAAAGCGGGCGAGGCCGTGACATTGCACTTTTACCGCCAGGATCCCACGCCCTGTGCGGAATGGGTGCTTTTCCCTGATCTGGAAGTGAGTGCGCAGCTGGCAGTGAATGAGGAAACACCGGTGAAAATCCCCGCGACGGAATCGGGAGAATATCCTTTCCACTGCCAGATGCAGATGTATCGTGGAACTCTGCTGGTTGAATAAATTTCCCTTCAGCACATTGTGGAATTCCGGAAAACGCGCCAACAGTGCTCACTGGAAAAGTGAATGTTGAGCGTTTTCCTGAATTTCCATTGGCTGTTGAAGGTGATGGCGCAGCGGTTCAGAGCCAGGCGTGAAGCCCGATCACCCAGGTGGTTTCGCTGATGACCTCTCCCTCTACACGTAAAAAGTTCGCGGTATTGCCGAATTTTTTCTCGTAGTTGACCCCGATATAGGGAGCAAACTGTGGAGTGAATTCATAGCGCAACCGCAACCCCGCTTCGATGTCGGAAAGTCCGGAACCGGTGTTGGTGCCGGGATCATTCTGGCCGTAGAAATTTATTTCAATTTCCGGGCTCAGAATCCACTGTTGGGTGAGCAGCAGCTCGTACTCGGCCTCCAGGCGCAGTGCGCTGTCGCCATCCTCACCGAGAAACAGCGCAGAATCCACTTCAAAAAAATAGGGCGCGAGGCCATTGAGGCCGATGGTGGCCCAATTTCTGCTGTCGCCGCCTTCCAGTTTGAAGTCGTGGCGCAAGCCTAACTGCAGATCCCAGTAGGGAGCGACCGCGCGGCTGTACAGTGCCTGCAGTTCGGCATTTTCGGTTTCACCGTTCTCGCGCTCGACTTCTGTTTTCAACCACAATTTGTTCAAGTCACCGCCAAACCAAAGGCTACCTTCCAGCGCGCTGCCGTCGTGTTCACGGACCTCCAGCTGGTCGATGATAACTTTGGTCAGCAGCACCTCGTGATCCATCACGTGATCCGGCTGATTCGGTGCGTGCTCCAGGTTAGACATCGCCGATGTCGGCTCGCGAGAGTGGTGGTCGTGATGGCCGTGTTCCTGTTGCGCCTGGGCCGAGACCGAAGCCAGCGCCACAGCGAGTGTTAGAATTTTTTTCATGGCAAGCGCTCCTCACACCACTCTGACTTCACGGAACATACCGGGCATGTGATACAGCAGATGGCAGTGGTACGCCCAGCGCCCATAGGCATCCGCCGTCACCAGGTAACTAATGGTGGAACCGGGCTGTACCAAAACCGTGTGCTTGCGCGGAATAAAGTCCGGATCGCCGGTTTCCAGCTCGCTCCACATACCGTGCAGATGGATGGGATGGGTCATCATGGTGTCATTGACCAGGTTGATACGCAGGCGCTCGCCGTACTTCAGCATCAGCGGTTCGGCGTCACTGAATTTGATGCCGTCCATGGACCACATGTAGCGCTGCATGTTGCCGGTGAGATGTAGCTGGATCTCCCGCTCCGGTTCGCGCCGGTCGATGGTGGGGGTGAGGTTGCGGATATCTCCGTAGGTGAGCACGCGGCGACCATAGCGCGTCTGGTGATCGCGCAGACCGATGCCGGGATCGTGCAGGCCGTTGGCCGGCATTTCCGCGCGCATATCCACACCCGGGCCATACTCGCTGAGGTGATGTTTGACCGGCGCGTTGCTGCCAAACCCGGCGCGTCCCAGATCCGAGTTGCGCCCCGCCATGTGGTGGCTCGCGTGCTGGTCGTGGTCCATGTCGCTATCGTGCCCGCTGTGATCCATGCCCTGCATGCCGCGCATATCGTGGGCGCTGTGATCCATATCACCCATGTCATGACCGCTGTGATCCATACCACCCATGTTGTGACTGCTGTGATCCATAGCGGCCATACCACCCATATCGTGGCCGGTGTGATCCATGCCCATATCCCGGTGGGTAAGTACCGGGGCGTAATCCATGGCGGGCACCTCCGCGCGTAAATCCGGATGCGGGGTCAGGGTACCGCGGGCAAAGCCGCTGCGGTCAATGGTCTGGGCGAACAGGGTGTAGGCGCGGTCGTCGGCCGGCTCCACCACCACATCGTAGGTTTCCGCCACACCGATGCGGAATTCATCCACGGTCACCGGCTCGATGTTCTGGCCGTCGCTTGCCACCACGGTCATCTTTAACCCCGGGATGCGGATGTCGAAAATTGACATGGCCGCACCGTTGATGATGCGCAGGCGAATTTTTTCTCCGCGCTTGAACAGTGCGCTCCAGTTGGCGTCTGGGGTCTGGCCGTTCATCAGATAGGTGTAGGTGTATCCGGTGACGTCGGAGATGTCGCGATCGGACATGCGCATCTCGTTCCACATCTTGCGGTCACGCCAGGTCTGCGCCACACCTTTGTGGCGGATTTCATCCCACAGATCGCCGGCGGTGCGTCGGCGGCGATTGTAGTAGTGGCCCTCTTTCTTCAATTTGGCGTAGATATCGTGAGGCGATTCGTCGCTCCAGTCACTGAGCAGTACCACGTAATCCCGGTCGCTGGCCACCGGGTCCGGCGCAGCCGGGTCGATCACGATGGCGCCGTAGAGCCCGATCTGCTCCTGGAAATCCGAATGGCTGTGGTACCAGTAGGTGCCGCTCTGCGTTACCGGGAACTGGTAGGTGAACGTCTCGCCAGGGCGGATGCCGTTGAAGCTGAGCCCGGGCACGCCGTCCATGTTGCTCGGCAGGATCAGGCCGTGCCAGTGAATGGAGGTGTCGTGGGCCAGGTGGTTGGTGACATTCAGGGTGACGGTGTCACCTTCTTTCCAGCGCAGAACCGGCCCGGGGACACTGCCGTTGACCGCCACCGCTGTGCGCGCACGGCCGGTGAAATTCACCGGCAGGTAGTTGATGTGCAGATCGAAATGGTTGCCGCGCAGTGCCTGCGGCAGCGGGCCAGCTACCTCTGCTGCCGAACTCTTGCCCGCAGGCAGGCCGGCGATGACGGCGCCTGCTGTCACGCCGGTGACAAAGCGCCGCCGGGAAACCGGCAGCGTCTTGCTTGATGGATCGAAAAACCTATTCATGGGCGACTCAGTGCTGCTGTTGCGGGTTGTCGATACGTGCATACACGCGGTGGCTGCCATCGCTTTGCAACAGCAGTATGTCGTAAGCGGTGAAGCGGTCGCCCACTTCCATGCCCGGGCTGCCAAGGGGCATGGCTGGTACCGTAAGTCCGCGGGCATTGGCCGGCGGGTTCTGCAGGAACTGGCGGATATATTTCGCTGGCACGTGCCCCTCGAACACATAGTCGTTTTCCGACACGCTGGTGTGGCACGACTGGTACTCCGGCGCGATCCGGAAGCGCTCCTTGATGCCGTTCAGGTCATCCACATCCCGTGCATCAACAGTAAATCCCTGTTCGCCGGCGTGCTCCACCCACAGCTTGCAGCAACCGCAGGTGGCGGATTTATAGGTGGTGAGGGCGATGGTTTCACTGCTGCTGTTAGTGGCGCGCTCTTCGGTATTTTTGGGGTTCTGACCGGTCTCGCTGCAGGCGCTGAGGGTGAATACGCCGAGCAGCAACGCAATCAGTGCGCCTCGGGTTTTGCGATTGATTTTCATGGCAATGGTCCTGAATAGGGTATGCGGGGCTTCGGCAGGGCAGGCATCGCGCGGTTTTCGGCGCGGCGGCCAATACCTGGGCACCGTGGAAGTTGTGCGGGCAAAAAGCGATTGGGGGGAATGAGGTACTACGCGCCAGCGTCGGGCGCACCTGTCCCGTATCAGGCCGGGATCGGCGGGCGAATGGTGGACTCCGGCGCAGGTGTGGAATCCAGCGGCCGGTAAGCCGTATGGGAGCGGAGGAAGGAAATAAATTCCGCGATCGTTGCCGATACGGGAATCGCATTGGCGCAGTGGCCCGGGCAGCAGCTGCAACTGCCGTCGCAATTCTGGTGCGGTGCGGAGGTTGTGTGTGTGTCTTCGCACTGGCCGTGGCTGCAATGAGCCGACTTATCCACAACTGCCGTTGCCGCAACGGGCTCGGTGTGGCCATGGTGCGGATTACCCGCCGGTGCCTGCTCTGCAACTTGAATCTCACTGCGTGGTTCGTGCCCGTTTTCGGATCCACAGTGCACTGCCGCCGCTTCACCGGTAACGGCGAGCAGAGCGAGCAGCAACAGGGTTTTCAGAGCGTTGAACATGTGAAATTGCGGCGCGTCGGTATACGTACAGAGGTCAAATGGTATGGACTTACGGTTGACCACGCAAGCGCCGGTGAAGTTCACAAGGCGCGTTGAGAATAGGATTCCAGGTCCGCCGCATCAAATTCTGCTACAGCGGTGGATCTGTTCCACACTCAGCTCGCCCAGTGCGGGGTCGCGCCCGGCCAGCGCCAGATGCAGGTGATTGCCGTCGGGCAATGGCTGCATGGTGTAGCTGAATTGCCACGGAGCACCGGCGTCCTCAATCGCTGCATCCAGGGCAATACCCTGCCCCAAGTGGAAGCCCGCCAGATTGATACGCCCGAGTCCTTCGGAAATGCCGGTGCCCCGCGCCTTGAAGAACGCCTCTTTCATAGTCCACAGGCGGTAGAAGTGCACAGGAAGCAATTCCAGCGGTGAGGTTTCCAGCAGCGCGTACTCCTGCGGGTGAAAGTAGTGACGGGCGATACGCAGAAAATCCCGCGGCCTGCGCGGCTGCTCTATGTCGACGCCGATATCCGACTCACAGGACACGGCCAGCGCAATCCACTGACCGCTGTGACTGAGACTGAAATGCAACTCCGGCGCTGAATCCAGGGCGGGTTTACCGGTTTCGCTCACGGAAAATACCAGAGATTCCGGCGCGCGGTTGCTGATCTTCCCCAGCACATTGCGCAGCAGCGCGCGGCTCAGCATAAATCCGTGGCGTGCCTCGGTATCGCGGTAACGCTGTTGGCGCACACGCTCGTCCGCAGACAGTAGGGCGCCGAGCGCCTCGGCGGTGTCGCTCTCCGGTGCAATATCGTCTCTGCGGAGAATCCAGACGGCGGGTAAGGTCATAATATTCCGGCTTGCGTGGATAACATTTTCTGGCGTGTGTTGTGCCTGAGAGCAAAAAAATAGATTTCAACGTTGCTGTACATCAATGCTAAGCCCTGGCGCCTGCCGCCGCCAGTTTCCGGGTGATCCCGCTTTTGTAGTTTGCGGCACAATTTGCTAACTTGGCCGCCACACAAACAACGTGGATAACAGATTGGGCCCAGTGGGCCTTTTGTTGATGACCAATGTTGAAACTCCGTTCCCTGAAACTGTCTGGTTTGGTGCTGAGTCTGCTGCTGGTATTTCAGTCGGCACTCGCCTGCTATGACGGCCACGGAGAACTGGAGGCCACCGCGAAGCATCTGCCCGCCGGGCACCAGGATGCCGCCGATGGTACCCCGCACCTGGATCACCCGCAGCACAGCGGGCATTCCGCTGGCGAGCAGCAGAGCCAGCCACTGCTACAACTGGTGCCCGCCGACCACGACGGTCCGGATATCGCCAAGGACTGCAACCACTGCTGTCACTGCCACAGTTCCATTTCCCTCTGCTTGCCCGTCGGTTTTTATTCCTCCGTTGCCAGTTGCGGGCACCGTTGGTCCGCCGCCGCGGATTCCGGATTCCCCCACGGATTAATTTCCTCACGCTATCGCCCTCCCATCGCCTGAGTTTTCACGCAATTGCGCGGCTGTTTCGATAGCCGTGTGCATGGATTTGTAAACTCGGGAATTTTTTATGTGCATATCGGTTGCTCCCAGACCCGGGGGTAAAACTCTGCGCGCGTGCCTGATCGGCGGTGCGCTTTTCTTTGGCAGTAGCCTTGTCGCGGCTGCCGGACCACACACACCAGCGCCGGCACTGACTCTGGGCGAGGCCGTCGCTCGCACCCTTGAGCGGCATCCGTCGCTCGCAGTCTTCGAATTTCGCCAGCGGGTACAGGATGGGCGCGCCGCGACAGCCGCGCTGCGCCCGGCTCTGAATCTGGACCTGGAGCTGGAAAACGCTGCCGGTACCAATGGCGCGGATGATGCGGAACTCACTGTCGGCATTTCCTCGGTGGTGGAACTCGGTGGCAAGCGCGGCGCGCGCGGCGAAGTGATCAACGCCGAGCGAAGGCTGCTGGATGCAGACCGACAGGTCCAGGCCATGGATCTGCTCGGCGAAGTGTTGCGTCGCTACGTACGGGTGCTTTCCACCACAGAATTGGCCGCGCTGGCGGAATCTTCCGTGCGTCTTGCATTGGATGCCGTGAACGGGGTGGAGGACCGCGTCGCCGCCGGCGGCGCCCCACAGATGGAACTGTTGCGCGCACGGGCCGCGCTGGCTCGGGCTCAGCTGGCGCTGCAGCGCAGCCAGCAGCAACTGGAGGCCGAGCGGGTAGCCCTGGCGGCGATGTGGGGGGAGACCTCTGCGGCGTTTTCGGTAACCGGCGGCGAACTTTACCGCCCGGGCCCAGCCGGAGACTTTGAAGAATATTTCGCACGCGCACGGCAGAGCCCGCTGCTCAGCCGCTTCGCCAGCGAAGCGCGGTTGAATGCGGCGCAGCTGCGTCTGGCGCGCAGCGAAGCCAGCGCGGACCTGGCCTGGGCCCTGGGGGTGCGCCGCAGCCGCGAAACCGACAGCACTTCATTGGTGGCGGGCCTGAGCATTCCGCTGTGGCGTGGTGAGCGCGCCCGCGGCGGGATTGACGCGGCGCAGGCACAGTTCGATGGCATCGCCGTGCGCCAGCGGTCGGCGGAACTGAATCTGCACACCCAGTTGTATCGCGCGTTCAACAACCGCGCCCAGAGCATCGCCGCGGTGCACCGCTTGCAGACGGAAATTATTCCGGCATTGAGCGGTGCGCTGGAAGAGAGCGAGCGCTATTACCTGGCCGGGCGCTACGGCTACCAGGAGTGGGTAGCCGCGCGCGAGGAACTGCTGGATGCGCGCCGCGCACTGATCGACGAAGCCACCGCCGCGCTGCTTGCCGGTGCGGAAATAGAGCAGCTGACTGCCGCTCCCCTTATCACCGGCAGCGCACTGCGCGCGGAAAAACAATTCGGGAAAAACCATGAACAGTAAACAGGAACACGACCGCAGCTGCGGTATTAAAGCGCTGGTAGCGGCGCTGCTATTCCTCGCATGTTTGTTGCTGGGCGGCGTGACAACAGCGAGTGACGAGGATCATCACGAGGAGGAAATCAAAGTGGTGGAGCTGTCGGAAGTGGCGCTTGCCAATGCGGACCTCGGTGCGGCGCTGGCCGGCCCCGGTGAGGTCGATCAGCAAGTGACGCTCTACGGAAAGCTGTTGCCGGAACCCACGTCCGTCAGCCATATCCGCGCGCGCTATCCCGGCGTGGTATCGGAGGTGAAAGTACATATCGGCGATACCGTCAAAAAAGACCAGCTGCTTGCCAGCATTCACTCCAATGAAAGCATGCGCGAGTACCAGTTGCGCGCGCCGTTTACCGGCATGGTTATCGCCAAGCACGCGGGTCCCGGTGAATTCGTCAGCGACCAGGTGCTATTCCAGGTGGCGGACTATTCGCAGTTGTGGGCGGAGCTACAGGTATTTCCCGCGCGCGTCCGCCAGATAAACGCGGGCCAGACGGTCGTGATCGTTGCTGCCGGTGAATCTTTCAGCGGTGAAGTACGCAGCCTGGTGCCGGCGGGCAACGGTCTGCCCTACGCCCGCGCGCGGGTGTTGGTGGAAAACTCAGGTGGCCGCTGGACACCTGGAATTTTTGTGGAAGGGCGCGTGCAGCTGGAGAGCGGACCGGCAGCGCTCGCGGTGGACAATCGCGCGCTGCAGGAACTCGACGGCGATATCGTGATTTTTGTCCAGACGTCACCGCGCAGGTTCGAAGCGCGAACGTTACAGCTGGGTGAGCGCGGCAGGGGCTTCAGTGAGGTGCGCAGCGGGGTAAATCCCGGCGAGCGCTATGTGGTGGAAAACAGTTATTTGCTGAAGGCGGAGCTGGAAAAGTCCGCCGCCGGCCACGGACATTGAGGGAGGCGCACAGTGATTGAATCCCTATTGCGCTTTTCCATCGAGCGCCGGTATCTGGTGCTCGGTTTTGGCTTGTTCATCGTTGCCCTCGGATTGTGGAGCTATCCGCGCCTGCCCATCGATGCGGTGCCGGATATCACCAACGTGCAGGTGCAGATTAATACCGAGGTGCCTGGCTATTCACCACTGGAGGCGGAGCAGCGCGTGACCTTCCCGGTGGAAACCGCACTCGCCGGTCTGCCCGGCCTTGCGTATACCCGCAGTATTTCCCGCTACGGGCTGTCGCAGGTGACGGCGGTATTTCACGAGGGCACCGATCTGTATTTTGCGCGCAATCTGGTGGCCAATCGGCTGCTGTCACTGAGCAGTGAACTGCCACCGGGGTTGGCACCACAGATGGGCCCCATCACCACCGGCCTCGGTGAAATTTTCACCTACACCGTGACGGCCGAGGACAGCGCGCGGCGTCCCGATGGTACGCCCTATGACATTACCGCGCTGCGGGAAATCCAGGACTGGATCATCAAGCCGCAGCTGGCGCAGGTGTCCGGGGTGACTGAGGTCAACACCATCGGCGGCCATCGCCGGCAATTTCACGTGACGCCCGATCCGCGCAAGTTGCTGAGTTTCGGTGTGACGATGGAAGAGGTGCGCGACGCACTGGCGCGGGACAACCGCAACCGCGGCGCCGGTTTTGTGGAGCGCGGCGGCCGCCAGATACTGGTGCGCTCTCCGGGGCAGTTGCAGACTCTGGCGGATATCGAACGCGTGGTGATAAAAATGCCCGCCGCTGCTGAATCCGCAGCACCCATAACCATCGGCGATGTGGCCAGCGTGGCGATCGGCGGTGAACTGCGCACCGGTGCCGCCACGGAGAATGGGCGGGAGACCGTACTCGGCACCGCGATGATGCTGGTGGGGGAAAATTCCCGTGCAGTGGCTCAGGCGCTTTCAGCCACACTGGAAAAGATCCAGCGAACGCTGCCGCAGGGGGTGCGGGCGGAACCGGTGTACGATCGCACCACACTGGTCGATAAGGCCATCACCACGGTGCAGAAAAACCTGCTTGAAGGCGCGCTGCTGGTAATTGCCGTACTGTTCGTGATGCTCGGCAATTTCCGCGCAGCGCTGATCACTGCTGCGGTCATTCCACTCGTCATGCTCGCCACCCTGAGTGGCATGCGAGTCAGTGGCGTGTCCGCCAATTTAATGAGCCTCGGCGCGTTGGATTTTGGCCTGATTGTCGATGGTGCGGTGATCATCGTGGAAAACACCGTTCGCCGCCTGTCGCAGGAAACCCGCCGCCACGGTGGTGCACTGCCGCTGCAGCAGCGGCTGCACACCGTGTTCACCGCCACGAATGAAGTCATCCGCCCGAGTCTGTTCGGAGTGTTGATCATTACCCTGGTGTACATCCCGCTGTTTTCCCTCACCGGTGTGGAGGGAAAAATGTTTCACCCCATGGCGGCGACAGTGGTGATGGCGCTGCTCGCGGCCATGGTTTTCTGCTTCACCCTGGTGCCCGCCGCGGTGGCCGTTTTCCTGCGCGGGGAAATCCGCGAGAGGGAAAATCCCGCCGTGCGGAGCCTCAGAGCTCTCTATCGCCCGCTGCTCGTCGGCGCACTGGCAGCGCGCTGGGTGGTGATCGGCTCCGCCCTGGTACTGGTGTTGTTGTGTGGCTGGCTCGCCACAACACTGGGGTCGGAATTTGTGCCGGAACTGAACGAGGGCGATGTGGCCATGCACGCGATGCGGGTACCGGGTACCGGCCTGGAGCAGTCCATAGCCATGCAACAGCAGCTGGAACGCGTGTTGCTGCAACAGCCGCAAGTTGCGCGCATATTTTCCAAAATCGGCACACCGGAAGTGGCCACCGATCCCATGCCGCCGAATGTGGCGGATACATTTCTAATGCTGAAACCCAGATCCGAATGGCCCGATCCGGATCTGCCGCAGGAGGCTCTGGTCGAGTGCCTGCGGCGTGCCGCGGAAGCGGTGCCGGGGAACAATTACGAGTTTACCCAGCCGATCCAGATGCGCTTCAACGAGCTGATTTCCGGCGTGCGCGCGGATCTCGCCATCAAGCTGTTTGGCGACGATCTGGACCAGCTGCGCCGCTCCGCGCAGCAGATTCTCGCCGTGGTCAATACGATCCCCGGTGCCGCAGATGCGCGGTTGGAACAGGTGGACAACCTGCCGGTACTGTCGCTTCTCCCCAAGCGCGTAGCGCTGGCACAGTATGGGCTGGATGTGCAGACGCTGCAGGATCTGCTGGCAGCGGCCATCGGCGGCGAACAGGCGGGACTGATCTACGATGGCGACCGCCGCTTCGAGCTGGTGGTGCGCCTGCCGGAGGACCTGCGCCGGGACGTCGAGCGCTTCGTGTCGCTGCCGGTACCGCTCGCCGGCGGTGGTTATGTCCCGCTGGAGGAGGTGGCGAGCATTCAATGGTTGTCCGCTCCCGGTCAGGTGAGCCGCGAAAACGGCAAACGCCGAATTGTCGTCACCGCCAATGTGCGCGGGCGGGATCTCGGTTCCTTCGTGCAAGAAGTACAGCAGACGGTCGCCGAGTCGGTCAGACTACCGCCCGGTTACTGGCTGGATTACGGTGGTACCTTCGAGCAGTTGCGCTCGGCCAGTGCACGCCTGCAAGTGGTGGTGCCACTGACGCTGCTGATGATCCTGTTGCTGCTGATGATGGCGTTTGGCTCGCTCAGGGATGCGCTGATTATTTTTACCGGAGTGCCACTGGCGCTGACCGGCGGGGTGTTGGCGCTGTGGTTGCGGGACATGCCGCTGTCGATTTCGGCGGGCGTCGGCTTTATTGCGCTCTCAGGAGTGGCGGTGTTGAACGGACTGGTGATGCTGACGTTTATTCGCGAGCGCTGGCGGGAGAGCGGCGAGTTGTATACGTCGATTGTGGATGGAGCGATGCTGCGGTTGCGGCCGGTGTTGATGACGGCGCTGGTGGCGAGTCTCGGATTTGTGCCCATGGCGCTGAATACGGGCACCGGCGCAGAGGTGCAGCGACCGCTGGCGACGGTGGTGATTGGGGGAATCATTTCTTCCACGCTGCTGACGTTGGTTGTCATGCCGGTGTTGTATCAGTGGGTGCATGGGCGGGTTCGTGAATTTTCCCCGGTAGCGCAGGGAGGGTAGAATCGCTCGCTTGCACCAGGAACAGAGAGAAAACCTTGTCCAAAAAATCCAAAACAGCGTTTGTCTGCAACGAATGCGGAGCCGACTACACCAAATGGGCGGGGCAGTGCGGCGCCTGTGGGGCCTGGAACAGTCTGAGTGAGGTGCGGTTGGGGCCGGCGCACAGCGACAGCCGCGCGGCGAATTTCACCGCGGCCCAGTCGGGCTATGCAGGTGCGGCGGGGCAGGGGAGGGTGCAGAAGCTTTCCGAGATCGACCTCAGTGAGCTACCGCGCATTCCCACCAATGCCAGTGAACTGGACCGGGTGCTCGGCGGTGGCCTGGTGCCGGGTTCGGTGGTGCTGATCGGCGGGCATCCCGGCGCGGGCAAGTCGACCGTGCTGCTGCAGACCCTGTGCCACCTTTCGCAAAAGCTTTCTGCACTGTATGTGACCGGGGAGGAATCCCTGCAGCAGGTCGCCATGCGCGCGAAGCGCCTCGGCCTGCCGGCGGATCACCTGCAGATGCTGTCGGAAACCAACGTCGAGCAGATCTGCCTCACCGCCGGCGAAGTGAAGCCCAGGGTCATGGTGGTGGATTCCATCCAGGTCATGCACATGGCCGAGGTACAGTCCGCGCCGGGCTCCGTCGCGCAGGTGCGCGAGAGCGCGGCCTATCTCACCCGTTTCGCCAAACAGACCGGCACCGCGATGATCCTGGTGGGCCACGTCACCAAAGACGGCACCCTCGCCGGCCCCAAGGTGCTGGAGCACATCATCGACTGCTCCATCATGCTGGAAGGCACCCACGATTCCCGCTTCCGTACCCTGCGCGCGCACAAAAACCGCTTCGGCGCGGTGAACGAGCTGGGTGTGTTTGCGATGACCGAACAGGGTCTGAAAGAAGTCTCCAACCCCTCGGCGATCTTCCTGCAGCGCGCGGAAGAAATCGCCGCGGGCTCCGTGGTGACCTCCGTGTGGGAAGGTACGCGCCCGCTGCTGGTGGAACTGCAAGCACTGGTGGATGACAGCAGCCTCGGCAATCCGCGCCGGGTGGCGGTGGGGCTGGATCACAATCGCCTCAACATGCTGCTCGCGGTGTTGCACCGCCACGGCGGTGTGCTGGTGGGCGATCAGGATGTCTTTATCAACGTGGTGGGCGGCGTGAAGGTGATGGAGACCAGTGCCGACCTCACCCTCCTGATGGCGGTGGTATCGAGTTTCCGCAACCGCATCCTGGATCGCGACCTGATGATCTTCGGCGAAGTGGGGCTCGCCGGTGAAATTCGCCCGGTCCCCTCCGGCCAGGAGCGCCTCCGGGAAGCCGCCAAACACGGTTTCCGCAAAGCCATCGTCCCCGCCGCCAACCGCCTCAAAACCGATATTGAAGGTATGCAGGTTGTTCCGGTAAAAACCCTCGCCGAAGCGCTGAATGCGTTGGATATGGGGTGATCGCCGTGGGGCGGGGATACGCGGGGAGGCCGCCGGCGGCGCGGTGGATTGCCGCGCTGTTGTTTGCGATCGCGCTACCGGCGCCCGCCGCCGAGCGCATCGCCTCCCTCAACCTGTGTCTCGACCAGATACTGTTGCGCTGGGTGCCGCCGCAGAGGATTGTTTCCGTCACCTGGCTCTCTGCCGAGGCGCAGTACCGCAACGCCCCCATTCCCGAGCACGTGGCGCTCAACCGCGCCCAGGCCGAGGAACTGATCCCGTTGCAGCCGGACCTGGTGCTGGCAGGGCAGTTTGGGGCGCAGCGCGCGGCGGCGCGGCTGGAGGAAATGGGATTCAGAGTGGTGCGGATTCCCGATGCCTACACTCTCGAACAATTGCAGACGCAGCTGGGTGCGCTGGAACAAGCGCTGGGACCGCTGCCGCCGTTGCGCGCGCGGCAACAGCAACTGGCGGAACTGCTTGCACCGGCGCGCCAGAAAAATCCGCAAGCTGCCGATGTTAAACATCCCACCGCACTGATTCTGTCCGCCAACAACATCACCTACGGCAGCGGCATGCTGGAGCACCAGTTGCTGACACGCGCGGGATTCATCAATCTGGCGGCGGAGCAGGGGATTGACCAGCTGGGGCGGGTAAGCCTGGAGCAGGTAATTGCTCTGCAACCGGACCTGCTGGTGTTTTACGGCGGTGCGCAGGATTTTGCGATCGCCCATCTCGCCGAGCGCCACCCGGTGCTGAAGCGTTACATCGACAGCGGTCGCAGTTATCGCTTGCCGGAGGCGCTGGGGTATTGTCCGGCGCTGGCGGCGGTGGATGCGCTTGAACAGTTACAGCAGAAGAGAGCCGAACTTGTCCAACAGCCATAAATTTTTTTTCCTGCTGCTCGCGTGCGCACTGCCGCTGGCGCTGCTCGCGGCACTGGCCAGCGGCCCGGTAAAGCTCGATCTGTGGCAGGCAATTACCAGCGGCTGGCACAGCGACAACAGCGATGCGGTGATCCTGTGGCAGCTGCGGCTGCCGCGGGCGGCACTGGCGCTGTTGGTTGGTGCGGCGTTAGGCATGGGGGGGGCGGCCATGCAGGGCATGCTGCGCAATCCGCTGGCTGAACCGGCCCTGCTGGGGGTGAGCAGTGGCGCGGCACTGGCGGCGATTCTGCTGCTGTATTACGGCGCTGTGTCTGGCGAGGTGGCGCTGCCGCTGCTGGCCATTCTCGGCGCGCTGCTTGCTGTGGGCAGTGTGTGGCTGCTGGCCGGGCGCGGCGCCAGTGCCACGCGGCTGGTGTTGGCGGGGGTGGCGATCAATGCCTTTCTGTCGGCTCTGATGGCGCTGGCTCTCAACTATGCGCCGAGCATGTTTGCCATGCAGGAGATCGTGTTCTGGCTGTTGGGTTCGCTGGCCAATCGCGGTTGGGATCAGGTGCTGCTGGCTCTGCCGTTTATGCTTGTGGGCGCGGTGATGTTGGTGCTTTCCCGCAATTACCTGCGCGCACTTTCGCTCGGTGAATCGACCGCGGCATCGCTGGGTTTTTCCGGCCGCCGCTATCCGCTGCTGGTTTTATTTGGTATCGCGTTTGCGGTGGGCAGCTCCGTGGCCGTGGCGGGAACCATCGGATTTATCGGTCTTGTGGTGCCACACCTGATGCGCCCGCTGGTGGGGCAGGATCCGGGGCGCTTGCTGTGGGCGAGCGCGTTGGCCGGGGCGCTGTTGTTGTTGCTGGCGGATATTCTGGTGCTCAACACGGTGGGCGTGCAGGAATTGCGCATCGGTGCGGTCACTGCATTTATTGGCGCGCCCTTCTTTTTCTGGTTGATCGTCAGCGGGCGGCGGGAGATGAGCCTGTGAGCGAATTCCAGCCGATGGCGTTGCACGGCAAAAATCTTTCCCTGACACGCAACCGGCGCAAGGTGTTGGAAAATATCGACTGTTCCTTTCAAGCCGGGGAACTCACGGCGGTAATCGGCCCTAATGGTGCCGGTAAGAGCAGCCTGCTCAGCTGTCTCGCGGGTGTTCTGCTGCCGACAGCGGGCAGCCTGGCCCTTGACGATCGCACCATCACCGGCGTCTCCGCCGCCGAGCGCGCGCGCCTCATCGCCTACCTGCCACAGCAGGAGATGCCCGCGTGGAGCATGGCGGCGCAGGACCTGGTGGCGCTGGGGCTGTTGCCCTGGGGGCGGAGCCTGGACAGGTCCCGCCGGGGGGCACGGGTTGCGGCCGCGCTGAACCAGGTGGATGCGTTTCACTTTGCTGCGCGCCCGGTGACACAGCTCTCCGGGGGCGAACTGCGCCGTGTGCAACTCGCGCGCTTGCTCGTCGCCAACACGCCGGTGCTGATCGCCGATGAACCGGGCACGGCGCTGGATATCCGCCACCAGCTGCAGTTGATGCAGACTTTCCGCCAGCAGGCGGATGCGGGCAAGACCGTGATTCTGGCCCTGCATGACCTGTCGCTGGCGGCCCGCTATTGCGACCGCATCCTGTTGCTGCAGGATGGAGGGCTGCGCGCCGAAGGCACCGCGGAAACGGTGCTGACGCCACAGCTGGTCGGCGCGGTATACGGAATCCACAGCGAATTTCGCTGGCGCAATGGACGCCCGGAGTTTATCGCCGGGGATCTGATATAATCGCGCGCACTCCAGGTGCCCAACAGGTCAATCCGCCACAAGCGGCGGCCTTGGTTGGGGTAAACGGGAAGTCGGTGTCCGTCTGTGTAAAACCGCAGGCCAAATCCGACGCTGCCCCCGCAACGGTGATTCGGTTCTTGCGACGTTTTTAAAACAGCGAGAGCACGATAAGCCCGATACCGGCCTCGAGTGAACCTTGAACGATAAAGCGGAGGGCTTTGTCTGGGCTTGCTTGCGGCGAGGTACCGAGCATTGCGCTGGTCCCGGCTGTCCTTAATTCCTGCCCTTGTATTCCCCTCCCTCAATCGACCATTTTTTGATTGGGGCTCACCATGAACAAAATTATTCTCGCCGGTGCGGTAGCACTGGCCGCGCAATCCGCGTTTGCGGACACCAACAATTCCGAGAACAACCTGGAACTGATCACCGTCACCGCGAGCCGTGTGGAGGTACCTAAGGCGCAGACGGCGGTTTCCGTGTCCGTGCTCACTGCCGCGGATATCGAAAAACTCGGCTACAGCACCCTGATGGATGTGATCAAAACCCTGCCGGGAATTTCCGCGGCCAACAACGGTGGCCTCGGCAAGGTCAGCAATGTGTATGTGCGCGGCGAGTCCGGTTCCCGCACTCTGGTGCTGGTGGACGGCATCAACGTGGCCGACCCCACCAACACCCAGGTCACCACTCAGTTTCAACACATCCTGGCGAGCGATGTGGAGCGCATCGAAGTTCTGCGCGGGCCGCAAGGGATGATGTACGGTGCCGGCGCCGGCGGTGTGATCAACATCATCACCAAGCGCGCAAGCCAACCGCTGGAGCTGCAATTGAGCGGTGAAACCGGTCGCTACAACACCCACCGGACGCAGGTGGCTCTGCGCGGTGTGCAGAGTGGCTGGAACTACGCGCTCAACCTGAGCCAGCTTGAAAGCGACGGTTTCAATGCGCGGGTGAGCGATACCAGCGGCGAGCGCGATGGTTACGACAACCAGACCGTCAGCGCGAAGCTGGGTTACCAATTCAGCGACACTTTCTCGCTGGAAGGGCAGGTCCGCCAGTTGGACGCGGATACGGGATTTGACAACTGCTACGCAGGTTGGAATCCCAGCAACGACTGCGAAGACCAGTACACCCAGACCAGCTATCAGCTCGCCGGCGATCTGCAACTCGGCAGCGTCGCCAATCGACTGTCTGTTTCCAGTCAGGAACTGGAGCGCGACAGTCTGGCGGAAGGTGTGAGCAGCTACGCGGTGGAGGGTAGCATCGATGAGTTGAACTACTTCGGCAACCTCAAACTGGCTGCCGGCGAACTTTCCTGGGGCGCGGATCTGGATCAGCAGGATTACACCGCTAACGACAGTGATCAGTCATTGGAACTGCTTGGCGTCTTCGGCGAGTGGCGCGGCGACGTGGCTGGCAAGATTTTCTACAACCTGGGTTTCCGACACGACAGTTTCGATGGCGATGACATCCGCGGCGAGACCCACAACAGCTGGCGCGTATCCGCCGCGGTACCGCAACTGATCGGCAGCAACCAGCAGATCAAGTACCGCGCCAGCGCCAGCACCGGCTTCCGCGCCCCGAGCCCCTATGAAACCTCCACCAACGTGGTGAGCGGTGTTGCGCCGGTCAGTCCGGAAACCAGCCGCGGTGTTGAGGTGGCGCTGGAGTACAGTTATGCCGAGCTGCTGCAACTGGAGCTTGTCGCATTCCAGCAGACAGTGACCGATGCCATTGTCTATGTGAATGGTCTCGGTACTGGCTGGGGCGCCTACGCCCAGGACGATGGCGAGAGTGATTCCGATGGTTTCGAGCTGTCGCTTTCCGGCACTCTGGGAGAGGCGGGTCGCTGGCATGCCAACGGTACCTGGCTGGACAGCCGCGATAGCGAAGGCGAGCAGCGCCTGAATGTGGCCGAGAAAGTATATAACCTCGGTGCCAGCTACACGCTGCTGGGCGAGCGCCTGACCCTGGCGGCGAACCTGCGCCATGTCGATGACCGTCTGAGCATCAATCCTTTGGGTGGCGCGCCAGTGGCACCAGACGCCTACAACCGCTTCGATCTGAACGCGGCTTACCAGTTCAGCGAACGCCTGGCGCTCACCCTGCGCGGTGAAAACCTGCTAAACGAGGACTACAGCGAGGTGGCTGGCTTCAACTCTGCCGGCGCTGCTGTGTACGCCGGCGTGCGGTTTAGTCTGAACTAACCCCCGGGAGTGCGGAGCTCCAGCTCCGACAGCGGGCCGCAAAGGCCCGCTCCCTTTCCTGCAAATGTTTTTCCTTCCCCCGGGCGCGCGCTGGCGGCCCGATACTCCACAACCTGTCGGCAATCGTTCCGCATCGGGCCGCCAGCGCGCTTTCGCGCGGCGGTTTCTGTACTCCGTAAGCTGTTATGCTTCTTTCAAATTTTCCGGGTTGATTGATATGTCTGAATCTGAAAACAACAAACAGCAACGCCACAAAGAACGCATGCAGGCGCGCAAGGAAATCGTCGATGCCGGTGTGGCCAAGGCGCTGGAAGAGCGCGGTATCGTCATCGTCTACACCGGCGACGGCAAAGGCAAAACCACCGCGGCAGTCGGCACCGTTACCCGCGCGCTGGGCTATGGCTACCAGGTGGTGGTGGGGCAGTTTATCAAGGGGGTGTGGGAGTGCGGGGAGAAGAACCTGCTTTCACAGCTGGATCCGAGAAAATACCCGTTGCAATGGTACGAGATGGGCACCGACTTTACCTGGGAAACCCAGGATTTCGCGGCGGACAAGGCGGCGGCGCTGGCTCTGTGGGAAAAACTGAAGTCCGCACTTGCCGATAACAGCGTATACCTGGTAGTGATGGACGAGCTGACCTACGCGCTCAACTACAAGTGGCTGGATAAGTCGGAAGTGCTGGAGGCTATCGCAAACCGCCCCCCGGAACAGAGCGTGATCATCACCGGCCGCGGCGCCAAACAGTATCTGGTGGATATAGCGGACACGGTAACGGAAATGAAATCGCAGAAACACGCATTTGAACATGGTGTTTCTGCGCGGAAGGGGGTTGAATGGTGATTACATTGCTGTGTCTATCAGTATGGCGAATATCATAACTGAACCAGAAAGGAAAAAGGTCCAGAAAAAAATAATGGCCAGAACCCGATCAGTGGTATTTGTGTTCTTGAGTAAAATCTCAGAATCGGCGTTCAAAAAAGCCAGCTTTCCTTTTTCCAGAATCTTGTGAAATTTTCTAGGGGTTGCTAATGCTTGGGCGACATTGAAAATATCCCATCCGCTAATGAATTCCACACCCAAATGCGCTTTCGTTATTGGATTTCTTCTTAACTTTCTAACGGTTACTTGCCCAAAGACCACATAAAATACCCAGCCAAGCATAAGCCCGAAGGAAGAAAATAGAATTACATAATTAAGTGTGCCCATTATTTGCTCAGCGCGCCCATAATGTTGTCGTAATATAGCTCGCCATTCTTTTCGAAGTGTCGATCAGCTGCAATAGAGACTGCTGCTGTGCCAGCAATGAGCAGTCCACCTGCAATGACTGCGGCCCAGCCTACCGGTGTCGCGAACATAAAAATGGCAATTCCGGCCTTGGCTGCGATAACGCCCGCTCCGGCACTGGCCGCAAATCGACTGGATTCTATAAACAGATCTCTCTCCCAATCTCCGCCAGCCTTGTAGGAGCTGTGAATTTTCCCTGCTCTCACGCCAAAATCGACAACGGCAAGCCCGTTGCCCAGCAATTTCGTATATTGACTGAACCTGACCAGTTTATGCGCTTCGATCTCACTTGAAAACTGCAGTTTTGCGGCGTTGCGGTTGCTGCTGGCAATATTGGTGCCGCGTTCTGCGCTGGTAAGAGGGCTACCCCGCCGGGAGCGAATGTGACTGGTGACATTGTTCAATTCCGCATTGAATGTCCTCTGCATCCGCATGAAAGCAGCGTGCGCTTGTTGCTTGAGCAGACCATGGTTGCTTGCCCCGCTCAATTTCGCATCGCGGTAGGTAAGCAGTGCTATTTGGTACTCCTTTACCGACTTGGCGAAGCCATTGATGCGCTCCCCGTAAATACTAGTTGAGGCTCCGGTCAATGCGATGTTGTAGTCCTTCAGCTGTTCCATCATCGCGGCTATTGCGATGGTATTGTCCTCGCCGAATGTGAGGGAAAGCTCGGTGACGGGGCGGGCGATGTGGGCGGGGGCGAGTAGGGTTTGGATGCGCTTTCCCTGTGCATCATTGTGTCCGTTCAGCAGATAGGGGATATTGGCTTTTGCGAGCATGGGGTTCGGGCAGTGGAGTTCGGAAAACTGCTGCAGGTTCAGGTTGCAGGCCTGCTGTATCACGGGCGACGAGAGGTTTCTGTTGCAGAGTATGACTGTATTCACTTTCAGGTCCTTTTGAAAATGTATTTGTTTTGCAAAAGGAAATTCTAATGGTGTTGGGCGGATGATTAAATAGAAAACAGAGGTATGGGCGTACCAGTTTGGGGGGGGCGGAGCGGCGCTCCGCTCCGCGAATTTTATTTCGTCAGGCGCAGCATCAACTTCATCATTTTGTCCGCAACTTTTCCATAGGGCGGCATCAGCAGTTTCAGTGGGTCGAGTGGACCCTGGTAAAACACCGGGCGTAGTTTCGAGAAGGTGAGGAAACCTTCGTGGCCATGGTAGTGGCCCATGCCGCTTTCGCCTACGCCGCCAAACGGAATGTCGTGCTGGCCCACATGCAGTACGGCATTGTTCACGCTGACGCCGCCGGACATGACATTATCGATATAGAAATTCTGTAGGTTTTTGTCGCGGGTGAACGGGTAAATCGCCAGCGGGCGGTCGCCGCTGTTGATATAGGCCGCCACTTCCTCGCGGTTCTTGTAGGTTTTGATCGGCAGCAGCGGGCCGAAGATTTCCCGTTTCATCACGTCCATCTCTTCGCTGACATGAATCAGCAGGTGCGCGGGGAATTTTTTCATCGGGTCGTCGCGGCTGCCCTGCCCATCGGTCAGGTCAATCGCGCTTGCACCTTTCTGCACGGCGTCATCCAGGGTCTGCCAGATACGCTGGAACGAGCGCTGGTCGATTACCGAGGTGTAATCCGGGTGCTGAATATCCGGGTAGCGTTTGCGGAATATTTTTTTGGCTTTTTCCACAAAGGCGTCCACTTTGTCTTCCGGCAACAGCAGATAATCGACAGTGGTGCAGATCTGGCCTGCGTTGAACAGCTTCCAGAACAGCACGCGCTCTACGGCGGTGTCGATATCGTAATCGGGACCGACGATGGCCGGGGATTTGCCGCCCAGTTCCAGGGTGACCGGGGTGAGGTTGGCCGCGGCGGCCGCCATCACCTTGCGGCCGGTGGCGCCAGAGCCGGTGAAGATCAGGTGATCGAATTTGAGAGTGGAAAATTCGACGCCCACCCCACCGGTTTCCTCGATAAACACCAATTTGTCTTCCGGAAAATAATCGCCGCTGATACGCGCAAGCAGCGCGGTTAGATTGCGAGAGTTCTCCGACATCTTCACCATCGCCCGGTTGCCGGCGGCGAAGATGTTGATCAGTGGCCCGAAGGACAGATTGATGGGGAAATTCCACGGTACGATTACGCCCACCACGCCGAGCGGCTGCGGGATCACCTTGGTAGACGATGTGGGAAAGGCGGTAAAGTCGATATGCCGGCGCTGGGGCTTCATCCATTTTTTCAGGCGCTTGATGGTGTCCTTGATACCGTCGAGCGCCGGGTAGATTTCCGCAAACAAGGTCTCGTGGTGGGAGCGGTTGCCGTAATCGCGGCTCACCGCCTGTACCAGTTCATCCTGATGTTCGCGGATCATCCGCGCCAGTGCCTTGAGGTCATTAATCCTCTGCGTATGGTCCGGTGCGGGGTTGGCGAGGTGGGCCTGGCGCTGCTTCTCCAGCAGTGACTTCAAGGCTGGAGACTGTCGGGCTTCAGTGGGGGCGGCGATCTCGGTCATGCTAGTGGCTCGCTTGGCTGTGCGGTTATTGTGATTATGCTGCGTGTCTGACGGATGATTGTACGAGAGTCTGCGTCCGCACTCAGGACTTTTGCGGACGGATTTCGAAATACGATACCGGAAACCACCACCCCGGCAGTATCCGCCGCGGTGGTGCTTGACCAAATGAACCAGGCTTTTGACATATTGTGCCGTCGGACCTGTGCGTCAGTCTGCCGATTTGTGCAGTGGCGGTTGTTCGTGCTCTTCGCGACTGAGCGCCGCCAGCGCGGCGAGCAGCGGTGAAACATGCGCTTCACTCAGTTCGCGGGCGATAGCCTCGTTCAGGTCGATGGGACCGGTGACTGGCTGCTGATTACCAAACGCGGTCTGCCAGTCGCTGCTGGCCCGCAAATCAATACTGGCGTCGTCCATGGCAGTGGGTTTTACCGCACAGGCGGACAGGGTCAGGCCGAAGGCGGCCAGGGTGGCGAAGGGGGCCAGGCGCATGTTTCTTTGTCCTTAGCGTACTTATTGACTGCGAATGCACGGTACTGCTGCGCCCGTTAAATCTAGTACAGGAGGAAGGAAATGAAGTATATGGAGGGAAATCCGACGCATGTTTGCACATTTTCGAGGCTTCTGTGCTCGGCCAGCGTTGCCTATGCCGCATGTGCTTAATGGATGTTCGCAGGGTATCCTCTGATGTGCGAGGTCATCAAAGCAATAATAAGAACGGAGCGGTTTGAATGAAGAGAGACATGTCCCTGTGGCCGTAATTGAATTGAGGGGAGTTAGTAAATGCTATGGCAATGGTCCTGCGACAGTGCCACAGCTGGACCTGGAAATTCGCGATGGCGAATTCATGGTGCTGGTAGGGCCGTCAGGCTGCGGTAAATCCACCATTCTGCGTATGATCGCGGGGCTCGAATCCATTTCCGCCGGCGATCTGCTGATTGGCGGTCACCGGGCAAATGATTTACCGCCGAGGGATCGGGATATTGCCATGGTGTTTCAGAATTACGCCCTCTACCCCCATATGAGCGTGTTCGAGAACATGGCTTTTGGCCTGCGGGTGCGCGATTTTCCCAAGCTCGGTATCGAGCGGCGGGTGCGCGATGCGGCGGCGACGCTTGGCCTCTCGGAGCTGCTTGAACGCAAGCCGGGGCAGCTCTCCGGTGGCCAGTGCCAGCGGGTGGCACTGGGCCGCGCCATGGTGCGGGACCCGCAGGTATTTTTGTTCGACGAGCCGCTGTCCAACCTGGATGCGGAACTGCGTGTGCAAATGCGCGGTGTGATCCACCGCCTGCATCGCCAGTTGGGCACCACCTCCGTGTATGTCACCCACGATCAGGTGGAAGCCATGACTCTCGGCTCGCGCATCGCCATCCTCGACCGCGGTGTACTCCAGCAAGTGGGCACCCCGCTGGAACTGTACAACGATCCGGACAACACCTTCGTCGCCGGTTTTATGGGGTCGCCGCCGATGAACCTGGTGCGGGTAGAAGACGACGGGGTGCAGTTGGTTTGCGACCTTCTTACCCTGCCGCGCCCGAAACTGCGGGGGCTGCAACAGCATCTGCTGCTGGGGCTGCGCCCCGAGAAGCTGGTGTACGCGGCCAGCGCCCCCGCCCACTGGCCGCGGCTCCGCGGGGAAATCGAACTGGTGGAGAGCCTGGGCGCCGAGATGCTGGTGCATCTGCGCGCGGGTGCGGACCAGGTGATAGCGCGGCTGCCGGGTTTGCGGGTGTTCACTCTCGGCGATGTGCTGGAACTGGCATTCGACCCCGCGGCGGTGTACCTGTTTGACGCCGCGAGCCAGCAGCGCATTCACCGCGATGGCGCCCGCGCCGGAGTCGGCGCGTGATCATCGCCCCGATTTGTAGGAGCCAGCTTGCTGGCGAAAGCGTGGCTAGATCGAAACCGCGGTGTTCGCCTGCAGGCAGGCTCCTACAAGCACTGCTCTGCCTTCTGATCTTTTTCTCCGGCAAGGTCCTTGCCGCCGAAACCCTGAACCTCTGGCACGGCTATCGCGGCGCCGAGCGCGCTGCCTTCGAGCAACTGATCGAGGACTACAACCGCAGCCAGAGCGATGTTCAGGTCAAGGCGCTCGCGGTGCCCTTCGGCGGTTATGCCGACAAACTCTCCGCCGCACTGCCCCGCGGACAGGGGCCGGATCTGTTCGTGTTTGCCCACGACCGCCTCGGGGGCTGGGCCAGCGCCGGGCACACAGTGGCGCCCATAGATCGCTATGTCGGTGAGCACTTACTCGGCCGCTTTCCGCCAAACCTGATCGAAGCCATGACTTTCGGCGGCGAGCTCTACGGCCTGCCTCTCGCATTCAAGAGCCCGGCGCTGATCCTCAACACCGATCTGGTACAGGCCGCCCCCGCCACAACCGACGCCATGGTGGCCGAGGCCCGCCGCCACACCGACCGCAAGGCGGGGCGCTTCGGCCTCGCCTACAGCTACACCGAGCCTTTCTTTCACGGCGCCCTGATGAACAGCTTTGGCCGCGGCCCGTTTGATCGCGGCGGCAATCTGGATCTCGCCAACAGCGCCAACATCGCCTCCGTGGAAATGCTCGCGCGCTGGGCGCGGCAAGATCGCATCCTGCCGGAGGAGCCCAGCAGTACCCTGGTCACCAGCCTGTTCAACCAGGGCCGTGCGGCCATGGTGATCAGCGGCCCGTGGATGCTGGGGGAAATTGCCCCGGGCGTGAATTACCGGGTGGTGCCGCTGCCCGTCAACAGCGAGAGCGGCTTGCCGCTGGCGCCCTGGGTGGCGGTGGAGGGGTTGTTCCTGTCTCCCTGGTCTGAGCATCCCGCGGCCGCGGTGGCAGTGATGGATTACCTCACCAGCCGTCAGTCCGCGGAAAAAATGGCGATTGAGGGCGGGCAGCTGCCGGCGAATATCAGTGCCTTCGAACACCCGAGTATCGCCACCGACGAGACGGCCATGGCATTTCGTCGTCAGCTGGAAGCGACGGTACCCATTCCCAACCTGCCGGCCATGACTCTGTTGTGGGTACCGCTGGAAAATGTCCTGAAAAAAGTGGTGAAGGGCGCGGCGCAGCCGGAAGCGGAGATGCGCCAGCTGCAGCGCAGCCTGAGCGCGGATCTGGCGCGCCTGGAACGCTCTCGCGCCCGCGGCGAGCACCGGGCACAGATGCCGGCCTGGCTGTGGCTATTGCCCGCTGCCCTGGCACTGGCGGCGTGGTTACTGTGGCGTCGCTACAGGGCGCAACTGGCCGCGGGTTGGCGCACCCACCGCACCGCCTACCTATATATCCTGCCGGCCATACTGGGCATGCTGGTGCTGGTGTTGTTCCCGCTGCTGTACGGTCTGCTGCTGTCGTTTACCGATACCACCGTGTTCAACGAGCACACCCCGCTGTGGTCGCGATTAATAGGGCTCGACAATTACGCGGCGATACTCGGGGACTTTCATTTGTGGCGGGGGCAGGGCAGCGAGCGCAGCCTCGACTTCGATAATTTCTACTGGACCCTGCTGATCACGATCCTGTGGACCGTGAGCAATGTCACTTTGGCGGTGGGCCTCGCGCTGATACTGGCACTGGCGCTGGACAAGCCCATCTTCGGTCGCGCCTGGTTCCGCCTGATCCTGATCCTGCCCTGGGCTATCCCCAACTACATCACCGCACTGGTGTGGAAGGGCATGTTTCACCCTCAGTTCGGGGCTATCAACCAGGGGCTACAGGTACTGGGTATGGCACCGGTGGCCTGGTTCGACTCAATCGGCGCGAGCTTTTTTACCGGGCTGGTGACCAATGTGTGGTTGAGTATTCCGTTCATGATGGTGGTTATCCTGGGTGGCCTGCAGTCGATCCCGCGGGAACTGTACGAAGTCGCCAGAGTGGAGGGTGCCGGGCGCTGGTTCCAGTTCCGCACCATCACCCTGCCGCTGCTGAAACCGGTGCTGATCCCGGCGGTGATCCTGTCGGTGGTGTGGACGTTCAACATGTTCAACGTCATCTACCTGGTAAGCGACGGTGCGCCGGCGGGAGCCAACGATATCCTGATCACCAAGGCGTTCCGCATCGGCTTTGAGAAGTACCAGTACGCCTACGCTGCGGCCTATTCCATGGT
This sequence comes from Microbulbifer harenosus, assembly GCF_005771435.1. Taxonomy (GTDB): domain Bacteria; phylum Pseudomonadota; class Gammaproteobacteria; order Pseudomonadales; family Cellvibrionaceae; genus Microbulbifer; species Microbulbifer harenosus. The sequence goes on along the minus strand of NZ_VANI01000023.1, from coordinate 38,674 downwards.
GATCCTGGCGCTGCTGTTCTGTTACGCCATGTGGCAGATGCGGGTGAGCCGTACGCTGGAGGCAACCCGATGAGCTCTTCCATTCGTAGGAGCCTGCTTGCAGGCGAACGACTTTGGCAGCGGGCCAGGTTCGCCTGCAAGCAGGCTCCTACACGAATTGCCCGTGACATATTCAGTTGGCGCTTCGCCCTGCTGGTGCTCTCGTCCCTGATTGTGGTCTACCCGCTGCTGTGGGTGGTGAGCCTAGCGTTTTCCGGCCAGCAATCCCTGACCCTGGTGCGCCTGCCCGAAGATGCCGGAATCGCACAGCAGTTGATGGTCCTGATCCCGTTGCCGGAGCATTGGTCTCTGGCCAATTTTCGCGCGGTACTCACCGAGCAGCCATTTCTGCGCTGGCTCGGCAACAGCCTGATTGTGGCTTTCGCCACCACCATCGTCGGCCTGTCGCTGAGCTGTACTGCCGCCTATGCGTTTTCCCGCTTCCGTTTCCCCGGCCGCGCGCGCGGCATGCTGCTGTTTCTGATCTCGCAGATGTTTCCCGCGGTGCTGATGCTGATTCCGCTATATGTGATCGTGGTGCAGTGGCTGGGGCTCGGCAACTCCTGGCTTGGGTTGATCCTGGTGTATTCCATTACCGCGCTGCCGTTCTGTGTTTGGATGCTGAAGGGCTATTTCGACACGCTGCCCTTTGAAATTGAGGAGTCCGCATTGTTGGAGGGCGCCAGCCGCTGGACCATTTTCACCCGTATCATTCTGCCGTTGGCGCGCCCGGCCATCGCCGTTACCGGGCTGTTTGCGTTCATGACCGCCTGGAATGAATTTATCCTCGCTTCCATCTTCATGGATGAGGAATCCCGCTATACCGTGCCGGTGGGGCTGCGTTTCTTCGTCAGCGACTACGCCTCCGAGTGGGGCTTCTTTGCCGCCGGTTCCATTCTGGTATCGCTACCGGTTATGCTCCTGTTTCTTTGGTTACAGCGTTTTCTGGTGTCGGGCCTGTCCGCGGGAGCTGTGAAAGGCTAGAGCCGGTGAGGAGCGCACGAAGATGATCCTCAAGAGAAAACCTGCCTAATGAATATCCCTTTTTTCCCCGGCCCGTGCGCTGCTGAAATGTGCGCTGGCGGTATTGATCGGTAGCGGAGCGACCATGTCCACGATTGCGGCGGCCGAGCCGGAGTTACACGGCGTGCAGTTGTACACACTGCGCAACCAGATGGAAGAAAGCGTACCTGCAACCTTGGCGAAGGTGGCCGATGCCGGCTACCGCACCGTGGAACTTGCCGGATTTTACGGTCACAGCGCCGCAGACGTTCGCAACCTGCTGGAGCGCAGCGGCCTGCGCGCACCGGCAAGCCACTTCCCGCTGGAGCAGATGGAGTCGGACTTCTCCGCAGTGATCGCCGAGGCCAAAGCGCTCGGCAGCCAATATGTGGTGCTGGCCTGGCTGGAGCAGAGCCGGCGCAGTGCCAGCGACTACCGCAAGCTGGTGCAGAACCTGAATGATTGGGGTCGCCAGTGCCGCGACGCCGGGTTGCGCCTTGCCTACCACAACCACGACTTCGAATTCGAGGAAACCGGCGGTTTTGTTCCATACCAGCTGTTACTGGATAACACCGACCCGGCAACGGTGTATTTCGAAATGGACCTGTACTGGATGCACAAGGCCGGGCAGCAGCCTGCGTCGTACTTTGCCCGTTATCCCGGCCGCTTCCCGCTGTGGCACTTGAAGGATGCGGATACCCAGGGCGGCATGGCGGATGTGGGGCAGGGCGTGATCGATTTCCCTGCGCTGCTCAGTCATGCCGCACCGGCGGGGCTGGAATATGCCTTCGTGGAGCGCGACGATGCGGTTGCACCTCACGACAGTATCCAGCGCAGCCTGCGCGCACTAAAACGCTGGGGTTGAGAGTAATTTCGCGGATCCCCCCAATATCAGTCTTCCCACCGCAGATAAATGAGACCGGCCGGTCTGTCCCTGTCTAACAAGTCATTCTGTCGTGCCACGGCCGTGGCCCCACTTTTTTCCACCGCCGCACCATTGTGGGCAGCGGTGCGCTCGCTTGCGGTGCAAAATTGCGCCAGTTCTGTAACTGTCTGATATTTAAGTGTTTTTTCGTTCCCGCTTTGCAGGATTCAAGGTGGGATAGTTCATTTTTTGCCGTTACTGCAAGGTGGGACGACTCATATTGGGACGTGGCGGGAGTATAGCCTCGAGCCAGATCGGGTTATTCTTGCGTGGTCTCGAGGTACCCGATCCCCGGCGAAACCAATAACGAAAATGACGTGACGATGGGGGAGACAACTCCATGAACAGAATGACCGGATTCAAGAAGAATTCCATCGCGGTGGCCATCGCCACCCTGGCCGGCGTCAGCGGCGCCGCCTACGCACAGAGCGAACAGGATGCAGCACTGGAAGAGGTAGTGGTGCTCGGCATCCGCGGCAGCCTCGAAAAATCCATGGATGTGAAGCGCGACGCCAAAGGTATCGTCGACGCTATTTCCGCAGAAGACATCGGCAAGTTCCCAGATACCAACCTCGCGGAGTCGATGCAGCGTATTTCCGGTGTGTCTATCGACCGTGTGAATGGTGAAGGTAGCAAGATCACCGTGCGCGGTCTGGGCCCCGATTTCAACTTAGTGACCCTGAATGGTCGTCAGCTGGCCCGCACCACCGGGGGCCGTTCTTTCGACTTCCAGAATATCGCCTCCGATATGGTTACCGGTGTGGAAGTGGCCAAAACCAGCGACGCCACCCTGCCGTCTGGCGGTATGGGCGCCACCATCAATCTGCTGACGGCGCGTCCATTGAACACCCCCGAGCGCACCATGCGCTTCGCGGTTAAAGGTGTGATGGACGAGTCCTCCGACGATGCAAGCATCACCCCCGAGTACAGTGGCTTCTACTCCGACACCTTTGCCGATGGCAAGTTTGGTGTGGCCATCTCCGGCTCTGTGCAGGAGCGCGAGAGCGGCAGTTCTCAGGCAACGGTACCAGGCGGCTGGTCTGCAGTACCCGGCCAGAATGACAACACCTGGGGCGGCGGCAACGACTCTTGGGGCGGCGTGCCGCAGGAAAACCAAGTCAACCGTCCTGGCGAGGGAGATATTTATTCTTCCCCCCAGAACACTGCCTACAAATTTGAAGAACAGCAGCGCAAGCGCACCAACGGCCAGCTGGTATTGCAATGGGCGCCGACCGACGATTTGACAGCGACCGTTGATTACAATTACTACCAGAACAAGATTGCCAAGCAGTTCAACGATATCTCTGTATATCACGGATGGCAGCCGGGGCAGCAGCAGGGTATTTGGAGTGACGGCCCCATATCTTCTCCGCTAATCTTCTCTGAGTTCTACGGCAGCCCCAGTGATGTGGCTATGGGAAGTGGTAGTACCGCCGAGATTCACGAAGGTGATATGTTCGGTATCAATCTGGACTGGCAGGTCAATGACCGTCTGAGCCTGTTCTTTGACGGCCAGCATTCCGAGGCCGAGCGCCGTCCGGACAGCCCCTGGGGGACCGACAATACGTTCACCCTGGCAGCCATGGTGCGCAACGGCAGCAGTGTGGATTACACCGAAGATCTGCCGGCTATTCATGTCTACACGGACGATGGCATCAAGGCTTCAGACATTGAAGTTACCGGATCCGTATTCACCAACAGTAAAGATCATTCCGAGATCGACCAGTTCCGCTTTGGTGGTAACTTCGAGCTGAACGAGAATAGCGATATCGACTTCGGTATCTCTCGCCAGGAGGTAACCAACCGCTCGCAGTCTGCGTTTGTACAGCGCAACTCCTGGGGTGGTGCCGGCGGCCCAGAAGACTTGCCCGACGATCTGTTCACTGCGCACAGCATCTCCGACCAGTTCGATATGTCCTGGGGCGATTTCTCTGAGCTCGGCGGTCTGCAGCCGCTGGATACCTATTACACATGGAATTTCGAAGCAGTACGCGCTCTGGCCGAAGAGTTGTACAGCAACGATCCGACTGACCTGATCAACAGTAATCGCATGGGTGATTGTGGTACCGCATTCTGTGCCTCAACCGACTACGCCTCTGACACCGACCGCACCACTACTGAGATTTCTACTGCAGTTTACGCACAGTACAATTTCAGTTCCGAAATGTTCAGTATGCCTTATCAAGTGAATGCTGGCCTTCGCTATGAGCAGACGGATGTTGATTCCGTGTCTGTAGTGCCGTCCTACAATGGCGCTATCTGGACCTCCAACAACGAAGTCTCTGTTACCGGTGATGGCTCGCAGGAATATCTGCGTGAAAAAGGTGATTACGACTACGTCTTACCGAGCATTGCGTTCAAATTGGACGTAACCGAAGATCTGGTGGCGCGCGCGGCCGTGAGTGAAGCGATTACCCGCCCGGGATATAACGACATCAAGGGTGGTACAACTGTTGGTACCGTTGCAGCGAATGGTATTGGTGGCGGCTCTACCGGTAACCCGGCCCTATTGCCATTCGAATCGCTTAACTTTGACCTGTCGCTTGAGTGGTACTACGGTGACACCAGCTACGTGTCTGCAGGTCTGTTCCGTAAGGAAGTATCCAACTTTATTAGTACGGACAAGACCGATAAAAATGTTTTCAATATCCCTAACCCGGTTGAAGGTGCTCTTGCCGCTGAGGCTCGTGCTGCCGGCTTTAATACGGCGGATCAAATCCGTATGTATATCGCGGAGAACTATGCGGATAGCCCATTTGTAACCGTTGGCTATCTTGAGGACGGCAGTATCGATCCAAGCAAGATCGCTATTGCCGGTAATCCAGATACCGATCCCGATATGATTTTTCGCGTGGATACACCGGTAAATGGCGATGTCGACAACACCATCGACGGTGTTGAACTGGCAGTGCAGCATATGTTTGGCGAGTCGGGCTTCGGTTTACAGGCGAACTACACCCTGGTTGACTCAGAGCTGGAATATGATCCCTTCCTGTTGGTGGACCAGGAATCCATGGTTGGCCTCAGCGACTCCGCCAACCTCGTAGGCTTCTATGACAAGAATGGCTTCCAGGCGCGTATCGCCTACAACTGGCGCGACGAGTTCTTGAGCTCCCGCGGCCAGAGCACCGGCGCCAGCCCGCAGTACACTGAAGCCTACAGTCAGATCGATCTGAATGTGAGCTACGAGTTGCCACAGCTGGAGGGGATGCAGGTATTTCTGGAAGGCATCAACGTCACCGATGAATACATCCGTGTTCACGGCCGTGCCGACAGCCAGATTCTGGGGCTCTACCAGGGCGGCGCACGCTGGCAATTGGGCGCCCGCTACGCCTTCTAAACCACTTCACAGGATGGTTTGTTAAGGCAATGGAAAGCCGCTGGTCTTTGGGCCAGCGGCTTTTTTGGTAAATAGTGATTGTTATATCAAAAGAACAATAACGATAGACGAGAGAAGTAATATGACCAATGCTGTACTGCTGAACAATGTGGAGCACCGCGACCTGCGCGTAGTGACAGAGCGTTCCGCCGCGTTGGGGGACAACAGCTGGTTCGCGCTTACCTTTCCACTGGAATTTCGCGCACTGCAGGGGCAATACCCGATTTTTTTCCAGAAGGATGCCAATAGTGGCAATTTTTTTCCGCTGGTGCTGCTGGGTTTGCGGCCTGGCGAAAACCTCTACCTGCGCGATGGCAAAGGGGAGTGGGCCGCGTCCTACATTCCTCTCACCGTGCGTCGTGAGCCTTTCCTGATCGGGCGGCAGAACTTTGTCGAGGACGGTATACAGAAAACCCGCCGCGTCATTCATATTGACATGGACAGCCCAAGGATCAGCCGCGAGCAAGGCGAGCCGCTGTTCCTTGAATACGGGGGAAACTCGCCGTTTCTCGACAGCGTATCGGATATGCTGGAAGCAATTCACCACGGCATCGAGCAGAGCGAAAAATTCGTGCGAGCACTGCAGGTTCATGGCCTATTGGAGCTCTTTACTCTGGACGTCACGCTCAACAATGGCGAAAGTAATCAGCTCAAGGGCTTTTATACCATCGACGAGGAGCGCCTGCGTGCATTGAGTGCTGACGACCTGCACGAGTTGCACAATGCCGGCTTTCTTGAGGCGATCTACATGGCGATAGCCTCCCAGTCGCAACTGCGCCGTTTGATCGACGAAAAAAATCGTCGCCTCTCCGTGCAATAATCCCCAGGGTGGAATAGCGTGATGACCGCGAGAAAACCCTTTATTGAAACCGCTAACCTGCCCACTACCCTGGAGTTGAGCGGGGTAACCCCTGGCGATGTGCTGCAAACTGTAGCGGATTTTTCCCGCCCGGTTATTCTGCGTGACTTCTGCACCCATTTCCCCGCCGTACAAGCCGGAAAAAAATCGCCGGAGGTGATGTCGGAATACCTGCTGAAACAATACAGCGGAAATCCGGTGATCGGGTGCTATGGCGGTGCGGATACCGGTGGCCGGATTTTCTATAACGAAGACATGAGCGGTTTCAATTTTGACAGCCGCCGGGTACCACTCGGTGATCTGCTGGAAGATATCCTCAGTTCCACCGGCGCTGCGGAGCTGCCAATGCGCTATATGCCTTCCAGCGAAGTGTCCTACTGGTTTCCGCACTTCGCCGCCGCCAATGATGCGGGCGTGAACAGCGTTTCCCCCATTGGTTCCCTGTGGCTCGGCAATAGAGTGCGGGTGGCTGCCCATTACGATTTCCCCAACAACCTCGCATGCAACATTGCAGGCCGTCGTCGCTTTACCCTGCTGCCGCCGGCGCAGATTGCCAACCTCTATCCCGGGCCACTGGAGTTTGCCCCCGGTGGACAGGAGGTAAGTCTGGTGGATTTTCACAATCCGGACTTTGAACGATTCCCCCGCTTTCGCGAAGCGCTGGCGCACGCTCAGGTAGCTGAGCTGGATGCCGGCGATGCCCTGTATATTCCCGGTATGTGGTGGCACCATGTGGAAAGTCTCGGGGTTCTCAATGTCTTGTATACCCATTGGTGGCGGGATTCCGCAGCCTATATGGGGCGCCCCACTAATGCACTTTTGCACGCGGTGCTCGGCCTGCGCAACCTGCCTGCGCCGCAACGCAAGGCATGGAAGGCACTGTTTGATTACTATATTTTTGATGCGGAAGAGGGCGCGGCGGATCATATCGCGCCTCGTGCGCGCGGCATATTGCAGCAACCGCTGGGAATCGACGCCGCTATGCAGTTGCGGGCCAAGCTACAGAACGATCTAAAGCGTTAAAAAATTATCCGAGAGAAACCGAAGTGAACGACGAGAAAAGAATTCGCAAGGTCATTATTGCCGGCGGTGGCACTGCTGGCTGGATGACGGCGGCCGCGCTCTCCAAACTACTGGGAAAGAACCTCGATATTACCCTGGTAGAGTCGGAAACCATTGGCACTGTGGGCGTGGGCGAGGCCACTATTCCCACCTTGCATCTTTTCCATCAATTGCTCGGTATCGACGAGCGCGAAATGATGTCTTATACCAATGCCACCTTCAAACTGGGCATCCAGTTTGAAAACTGGAAGGCGGTAGACGATAGCTATATTCACTCCTTCGGTGCCGCCGGCAAAGACTGCTGGGCGTGCAATTTCAGCCACTTCTGGGTCAAGGGGCGGCAGCTGGGTATTCACTATCAGATCGGCGACTACACCAAGGAGCACCTGGGGTCGAGGGAAGGACGCTTCGCCGTATCCCCGCGCAGCGAGCGCACCCACGCCTACCATTTCGATGCCAGTCTCTATGCAAAGTTCCTGCGCGCTCTGGCTGAAAAACACGGCGCAAAGCGTGTTGAGGGCAAGATCGAGCAGGTGCAATTGAACCACCATACAGGACATATCGACGCGCTGAGGCTCGACAGCGGTAAATTGCTGGAAGGCGATCTGTTTATCGACTGCACCGGTTTTCGCGGGCTGCTCATTGACCAGGCGCTGCACACCGGTTACGACGACTGGGGCCACTGGCTGCCCTGCGATCGTGCGGTGGCAGTGCAGACGAGCAAAGGCGAAGACCCGGTGCCCTTTACCCGTTCCATTGCGCGGGAATCCGGTTGGCAGTGGCGCATTCCGTTGCAATCGCGCACTGGCAACGGTCTGGTGTTCTGCAGCCATTATATGAATGAAAGCCAAGCCACCGAACAATTGCTGGCGAATGTGGAAGGCGAGGCGCTGATCCAGCCGCGGGTGATTCCCTTCCGCACCGGTACCCGCCGCCAGCACTGGAACAAAAACTGCGTGGCCATCGGCCTGTCGTCCGGGTTTATCGAGCCGCTGGAGTCCACCAGTATTCACCTGATCCAGCGCAGTATTGTGCGGCTGATGACCTTGTTCCCATCAAACGGCATTGTTCAGGCAGACGTTGACGAGTTCAACATACTGATCCGTGAAGAAACGGAAAACGTGCGTGATTTTGTGGTGTTGCACTACAAACTCACCGACCGCCAAGACACAGAATTCTGGCGGTATTGCCGTGGTATGCAGATACCCGATTCTCTCGCACTGCGCATGCAGGTGTTTGAAGAGAGTGGGCGTGTCTACCAGAATGGCACTGAATTGTTCGGTGAGAGTTCCTGGCTACAGGTGTTGCTTGGACAGGGGTTGATGCCGCAGACCTATCATCCTATTGTGGACATGATGAGCAATGACGAGTTGGCTCGTTTCCTCTCCGGTATTCGTACCCAGGTGCGGGCCACCGTGGACACCTGGCCGCATCATATGGAATTTATCAACCACTACTGTAAAGCCAGAACGGAATGACAGTCGCTGAACACCTTAAGCCGACGATTGAGCGAATAGGGCGGGAACAGACCCCGGTACTCACGCTTGATGATTTCGACCTGTTTACCGCACCGTTGCAGGCTGCAGCTGCACGAGCGCAGTTTGTTCCAGATCGGAAAACCTATTATCCCGGTGTGCGCGCACCTATGCCGAAGGAAGCGGCAATTGCCATTTTGCAGGGTGTTTATCGCCAACTGTATTCGCTTTATGGCATTTCGCCGGAACGGCGTCTAAAGCCGACCGGTGCAATGTTTTCACTGATTGCCAGTGCACCGGACCAGTTATCGCATCTGCAGCGTATTCCCCATTTCGATACATCCAATCCGCACTTTTTTGCCCTTCTTTTGTATCTCAACCCCGGATTTCATGGCAGCACTGGATTTTTTCGCCACAAAGGCACCGGATTCGAACGGGTGGATGAGTCGCGTATCGGTACCTACTTCTCAGTCGCTGAGCAGTTTTTGCAAAAGCAGCAGGGTCCTTCTTCCGGTTATGTTACAGAGAGCAGGGACGATTTCGAACTGTTCCATCAGGTAGGTTATCGCCAGCATCGCATGGTCATTTACCCCGGCAATCTGCTGCATTCCATTCTGGTTGATGAAGAAACCGACATCGACGCCAACCCTGAAAGCGGGCGTCTGACCGCCAATCTTTTTTTTGAATTTGCGTAGAATTTTTTTGACGTTGATCACAACTGGCGCTGTTTGTTCCATTAACGCTCGGGAGTGGTGCCCCAGGTTGGCGAAATTTCGAAAGTGGGACGCCTGCCAAGCTGGAAAGTGTAAATAATAACCTCGCGATATGAGAGCAATAACGCTCGCAAACACAAATAATGAATAAAGCGAGGAACGATGATGCGTATATTCCCTCAATGGCGGGGAGCCTTGTTGGCGCCCGCTGTTTTCCTGTTCGCGCCCGCGGTATTTACTGCGATGAGTGTGCCGGTGCAGGCACAGTCGACCAATCTTGCCACCGGCGCGCCGGTTACCGCGAGCACTGCGGATCTTCCCGCCAGCAACGCTGTCGACGGCAACACCGGCACACGCTGGGCTTCCGCCGCGCAGACGGACCCTTCGTGGATTGCCGTGGATCTCGGCCAACCCTACGATCTGGATCAGGTGGAGATTTTCTGGGAGGCGGCCAATCCGGATACTTATGAAATCTGGGGCTCCAATAACGGCACCGACTGGACCACGTTGTCCACGCAGACCGGCGGCGTGTTCGGCCACCGCACAGATACGATAGCGGTGGATGGTATTTATCAGCAGGTGCGTATCCAGGGCATCAGCCGCAGTGCCGGCAACCAGTGGGGCTATTCCATCTGGGAACTGGGTGTGTACGGGTCCCCTGCCAATTGCGACAGCGGCTGTCTGGTGGAGTTGGATGCTACCACTGCGCAGGCACGCATGAGCGGTGGCGATATCGTGGATGTGCATTACTCGGTGAATGGCGGTGGCCAGTTGAATGTGCGCATGACACAGGATGGCGGCAACTGGACGCACAATATTCCGAATCTGTCGCCGGGTGATGTGGTAACAGTACATTTCACCAAGATTACCGCCGGCGTGGGCGAAACTACCGATCCCATACAGTTCACTTTCACCGGGCAGGGTGGTTCTTCATCGTCGTCCTCTTCATCCTCATCATCATCTTCTTCTTCATCGGGCGGCTCGGGAGGTTCCGGTGGCGGCAGCTCCAGCAGTTCCTCGAGCGGCGGCTCCAGCGGCAGTTCCAGCAGTTCCTCTTCCGGCGGCAATCCGGATCTCGGAAATATCGTTCCGCTCTATAACAGTGGTACGGCGCTTGAGCCCGCCATCACCTTCGAGACGCCCACGGCCCTGGTCACTCGCTTCTCCGACCGCGCACGGGACCGCCACGCGAAGGAAGATCACTTCCAGGCCTACGATCACTACCTGAGCTTTTACTGGGAAGACCGCACTGCCTCTATTGAAATTATTGATGAAGTGGCCAAGGGTGGTGATACGGTGCGGATGAATGTCCGCACGCAGTTTAAGCTGAGTGACACTGAAGCGGAGAACCGCTGGTTCTATCGCGGTGTGGGTACGGTGGCCGAGTACTGCGATAACGGCACCATGACCGTGGTGGACAATTACCATTACTACAAGGAGCGCAGTTTCAACTGCCGCGAAAACCGCGCGATCCAGATTGGCGACAAACTGGAGTTTGAAATCAGCCAGTTCCTTGATGCCAGTGTGCCCAATGGCCGTGCGAATTATTACGGAACCACATTCCTGTATATCGTTGGCGAGGGACTGGTGCCCTGGGATGTGGGTGGCACCACACCGTTTGGCGGCATCAAGGATTCCTATAAAATTGCGGAGAAAGCGTGGCTCGGTGGCGACACTACCATTCACGCGTCCACCTCAGGGGAGACAGATAACCACTTCCTGCAGATGGCGACGAACATCGGCTACGACAATGCACAGCCGTTCATGCTCGGACGCCGGGTGCTGCACAGCTCCGCCATTGACGGTGTGCACGACGAAAAGCCACTGGAGAATCCCGCATTCGCGCCCATGGTCAATCTCGCCGGGCCCCACTACATCAACACCAGTTGTGGCAGCTGTCACGAGCGCAATGGGCGCGCGGCGCCGGCACCGGTAGGCGAGCCATTGGACAAGTGGACCTTCAAGGTAGCGGACGCCAATGGCAATCCCGATCCATTTCTCGGTTCTGCGTTGCAACCCAAAGCGCGCAGTGGTGCGGCCAGTGAGGGCAGTGTCTCCATTGCCTACTGGACGGAACAAAACGGTCTTCGTTCGCCGAACTACGCCTTTACCGGCGTAACGCCCGCACGCTTCTCCGCGCGTATCGCGCCCAATCTGGTGGGCATAGGATTGCTGGAAGCGATTGCGGAATCCTCCATCGTCGCGCGGGCCGATGCCGGTGACAGCAACGGCGATGGCATTTCCGGTCGCGTCAATCGCGTGGTCGATCCGGAAACTGGCGAAACCCGTCTCGGCCGCTTTGGCTGGAAGGCGGGTGCCGCCAGCGTTCGCCATCAGCTGGCGCGTGCTTTCAATACGGATATGGGGGTTATGACTTCCGTATTCCCCAACCCGGATTGCGGCAGCAGCCAGAACGATTGCGGCAGCAGTGGCGCGGAACTTGCGGACAATCACCTGCAGGATCTCACCAAATACATTTCCCTGCTGGGCGTGCGCCCGCAGCGCAATTACGACAACCCGGCTGTGGTCAGCGGCGAGCAGGTGTTTGCCAATATCGGCTGCGCCGACTGCCACACGCCAACCTTGCAAACTAGTGCCTTCCACCCTCTCGCGGAACTGCGCAATCAGACCATCCACCCCTACACAGACCTGCTGCTGCACGATATGGGCGTGGGCCTGGCGGACAATCTGGGCGAAGGTGAAGCGAGCGGTGCCGAGTGGCGCACACCGCCGCTGTGGGGCCTGGGACTCTCCGCCTGTGTGACCGGTGGTGTGGAAAACCCAATCGGCGGCCAGGGCAATGAAGTGTGTACACCAGTGCACAGTTATCTGCACGACGGTCGCGCGCGCACCATCGAAGAGGCCATTCTGTGGCACGGCGGTGAGGGGCAGGCGGCTAAAAATGCCTATCAGTCGCTGTCGGCAACCAACAAACAGAACCTGTTGCAGTTCCTCAATTCACTGTAACTGTCGATTTCCTGTCTACTTGGGGCGATCACTCTATCGCCCCTTTTTTTATCCCTCCAAAACGTCGGCCCACCTTGTGCACAGTGGCAAGGTGGGGCGACATTGTTCGCGGGCAGGCGCTAAAAGAGGCGTTCTCTACTGAGAGAACATGAAAACAATAAACAATAGATAAGGAAACAGCGATGTCCAGAATTCTGTTCAGATCTTCCGTGCTGGCAATGGCGGTGGCCGCGACTGCCTGTGGCAGCAACAATGATGACGATGGCCAGGTGAATATTCCCAGTGATCCCCCTGTGAACGAGCGGCCGGAGCAGTGCCTGGAAGATCCGCTCAACAGCGGTTACTGCCTGGTGTGGGCGGACGAGTTTTCCGGCGAGGCCATCGACAGCGAAAAATGGTCCCACGAAAAAAATTGTACCGGTGGCGGCAACAACGAAGCCCAGTGCTACACCGACGCCGCGGCAAACTCCTGGGTTGCCGATGACATGCTGCACATCAAGGCGATCCGCGAGGACGCCACGGGTCCCAATCAGATAGACGACGATCCGAATTACGATCCGAACGACACCAGCGGCAGCGGTACCTACACCTCCGCGCGCCTGCGTACCAAAGGTATGGGCGACTGGAAATACGGCCGCTTTGAAATGCGCGCGAAACTGCCCTTCGGTCAGGGAAGTTGGCCCGCGTTCTGGATGCTGCCGAGCGAGTGGAAGTACGGCAGTTGGCCGCTCTCCGGGGAGATAGACATTCTGGAGGCGGTCAACCTGAAAGTGGGTGGCGAGGACCGTATTCACGGCACCCTGCACTACGGTGACGCCTGGCCGGGCAACAAGTACTCCGGCGAGGCCTACCAGATTCCCGGGGGCCTGAACCCGGCGGACGATTTCCACACCTACGCGGTGGAGTGGGAAGAGGGCGAGATCCGCTGGTATGTGGACGGCGACCACTACGCTACCCAGACCAAAGACGGCTGGTACACCAGCGCCGATCTGGATAATGCCAATGCGCCGTTTGACGAGAGCTTCCACCTGATTCTCAACCTGGCGGTGGGCGGCAACTGGCCGGCGAGCGTCAACGACACCGGCATCGACGAGAGCGCGTTTCCGCAGGAATTCGTGATCGACTACGTGCGCGTGTACCAGTGCAGCGAGGATTTCGACACCGGCAAGGGCTGCGCCAGTACCGATGGCGAATTCGTGCTGAACCCGGGTACCACGCCACCCGCGGCGCCGGACGGCGAGGAAACGACCGTTTTTGACGGCGAGGTCAAAGCCCCCTACCAGTGGCTCACCTGGACCGCCTTCGGCACTGTGGACTTTGAGGTGGTGGATACCGGTGGTGACTACGGCGATGTTGGCCAGATCACCTGGAACACCGATCAGGGCATCGGCTTTTTCCAGTCCACCGACAGCTACGACCTGAGCGATTACACCTACGTGGAGTTTGACCTGCGGGTTCTGGCGGAGCCGGGTGATGCCGGCTCCGCATCGCTCACTTTCCGCGCAGACTGTGGCCACCCCTGTTCCTCCGGCGATTACCCGCTGGATATGCCCGCGGTGGATCAGTGGACCCACTTCCAGATTCCGATGCAGGAGCTGGCGGACATGGGGCTCAACACCGCGAGCGTGAATACCCCTTTCGTCATCTCCCCCGGGTGGGACAACCAGATGGGGGCGGTGCTGCAGCTGGATAATGTGAAACTCACCAAATAACACGCTTCCCGGAATGTCCCATTTTCCCGATAGGCGCGGTGGCAAGGTGGTTTGCGCCATTTTGCGCCGGCTGGGGGAAGTGGGACGACCGTCTTTCGCACAGGCCGTACAACGGAGGCTGGAAAAGCCGGGTGCTCGGGCCCACTGGATGGGACTGATCGGCGGCAGAAGGTCACTTGATGACGCAAAGAATAAATAGCGAACATGAATGGGAGTTTTGCGGCAATGAAAAAGCGAATTTTGCTGGGGATCATCTCCGGTCTGATAGCGGGCGGTGGACTCGCGGGGTGCTCGGAACAGAACAGTACTCAGAAGATGGCCGGCGCACCGTCGTCCAGCAGTTCCGACAGCAGCACAGGTGTGAGCGCCCACTGGCCGCAACTGACCAGCGGCATTGCCCGCGACCCCGCGGTTGAAGCCCGCATCGACACGCTTCTGGCCAAAATGTCCATCGAGGAAAAAGTTGGCCAGATGATCCAGGTGGAAATCCGTTCCGCCACCCCAGAGGATGTGAAGCAGTACCACATCGGCTCAATCCTGAACGGCGGCGGCTCCTTCCCCAATAACAACAAGCACGCGAGCGTGGCCGAATGGGTGGCGCTGGCAGATGCCTATTACCACGCATCCGTGGATACCAGCGACGGCGGCGTCGCTATCCCCATGATCTGGGGTACCGACGCGGTGCACGGTCACAATAACGTGATCGGTGCGACCCTGTTCCCGCACAATATCGCTCTTGGGGCGGCGCACAATCCGGAACTGATGCGCAAGATCGGCGCCGCCACCGCGGCGGAAGTCCGCGCGACGGGCATTGACTGGGTTTTTGCTCCGACCCTTGCGGTGGTGCGCGACGACCGTTGGGGCCGGACTTACGAATCCTATTCGGAAGATCCCGAACTGGTCCGCGCCTACGGTGGCGAGATGGTGGGCGGGATGCAGGGCAACCCGGATGCCGAAGACCTGCTGCAGGCCAAACATGTTATCGCCACCGCCAAGCACTACCTGGCAGACGGCGGCACGCTGAACGGCATTGACCGCGGCGACGCGGTCATCAGCGAAGAAGAGCTGGTACGCCTGCACGCCCAGGGTTACTTCTCGGCGATCGAAGCCGGTGTGCAGACGGTCATGGCCTCGTTCAGCAGCTGGAACGGCGAGAAGATGCACGGCCATAAATACCTGATGACCGACGTATTGAAAGACCGCCTCGGCTTTGACGGCTTCATCGTTGGCGACTGGGCGGGTCATCAGTTTGTGAATGGTTGCAGCAACGTGAGCTGCCCGCAGTCCATCAACGCCGGTCTCGACATGTTCATGGCGCCGGACCCGAGCTGGAAGGAACTGTACAAGAACACCGTGGCCCAGGCGAAAAGCGGCGAGATTCCCGCAGAGCGCCTCGACGATGCGGTACGCCGCATCCTGCGGGTAAAAATCCGCGCGGGTCTGTTTGAAGCGGGCGCGCCATCCGAACGCGCGTTTGCCGCCGATGAATCCCTGATCGGGGCGCCGGAACATCGCGCCGTTGCCCGCCAGGCGGTGCGTGAATCTCTGGTGCTGCTGAAAAACAACGGCAATCTGCTGCCACTTGTGCGCAATCAGCGCGTGCTTGTCGCTGGTGACGGTGCCGACAATATTGGCAAGCAGGCGGGTGGCTGGAGTATTACCTGGCAGGGTACCGGCAACCAGAATAGCGATTTCCCCGGCGCTACCTCCGTGTATGGCGGCATTGCCGAAGTGGTGGAAGCAGCGGGCGGTACCGCCGAGCTGTCCGTGGATGGCAGCTTTGAGCAGAAGCCGGACGTGGCCATCGTGGTGTTCGGTGAAGACCCCTACGCGGAAATGCAGGGCGATGTGTCGAATCTGGATTACAAGGGCGATGCGGATCTGGCGCTGCTGCAGAAATTGCGTGCGCAGGATATTCCGGTGGTTGCCCTGTTTATCACCGGTCGCCCGCTGTGGGTGAATCCGGAGATAAATGCCTCCGATGCCTTTGTGGCCATCTGGCAGCCGGGCAGCGAAGGCGCCGGTGTGGCGGATGTGATTTTCCGCAACGCCGAGGGCGAGGTGAACCACGACTTCAAAGGCAAGCTCACCTTCTCCTGGCCGAACGATGCGCAGCCCACTGTGCGCAACCCCGGAGAAAACGAGGCGCTGGCCCAGTTCAATTTCGGCTATGGCCTTACCTATGGAGACACTGTTGAAATTGCCGCGCTCTCCGAGCAGAGCGGCCTGAAAGTGTCCGACAGCGCAGAGGCGCTGGCGGTATTCAATGGCCGCGCACTGGACCCCTGGAGCTTCCAGGTGATGGATACGGCGAACAATCTGTCGACGATTTCCAGCAGCGTGGCGAAACTTTCCGGCATCAGCGTGCAATCCGTGGATCGCAAGGTACAGGAAGACAGCCGTCGCCTGCGGTGGAGCGGTGAGGGCAGTGCCATGGTCGGCCTCTTCGCCAATAGCCGCACCGATCTCACCAGCTATCTCGGCAAGCAGGGCGCACTGGTGTTTGATGTGAAAGTGGATGCTGCACCGAGCGCTGCGGTAAGCCTCGGCATGAATTGCGGTACGGATTGCGGTGCCGAGCAGTCCATCACCGAACTGCTCAAGGGCGCTACGCCGGGCGAGTGGAAAACCGTCGCGGTAGATCTGCAGTGCCTGGCGGAAGCCGGCGCGAAACTGGATATGGTGCTTTCGCCGTTCTATGTGCGCACTGCGGGCGCGCTGGATATGACCGTGCATAATATCCATATCGCCTCCAAAGCCGAATCTGGGGTGGATGCGGATATCCACTGTGGCTGAGCAGACCCTCTAACCTGACATCCCCGGCTGCCGCAACGGATCCCTGTGCGGCAGCCGCGATTCTTGACGCGCTCACACGGTGTGAGCCGATGCCAAAACACCAGTAAATTCTGAATTTGCCGCCATCCTTTTTCTGATCCCTGGGATCAAACAGTGGTACCCCCTCTGCCAGTGGTTCCGGCAGATTCCGAGCAGTAACGATCTCACAATGTGCCCAGATTTTTAGGGCCGGCATTGGCGCGCGAGGTCAGTGGCATGACATCGTCTGTAGCAACTGTTGGTGTGTACCGAGCAGCGCAGGGCGGGCGAATAAAAAAGGGGCACCGACCGGAGTCGGTGCCCAAACGCCTATCAGAACGGATGTTCTGTTGGGAAATTTTTTAGCGCATGACTCAGGGAATGTTGGCTTTTGCGAATGTAGCGACATAAAACGGGGGCCGGTCGAGGAATTGCGCCCAGCGGCTGTCGCCGTCGAGATAGGTTTTTTGGAAAGCCAGCGCCAGCTCACCCACGTAGCGGTTGGCATCTTCCGGGCCACCCCACGCAAAGTGACCGGCGTTGGAGGCTTCGTAAAACAGCTTGGGCACACCGTAGGGAATACTGTTGTACACACCGTCACTTTGACCGAGGCCACCGAGATAAGTGGTGTCCAGGGCGCCGTTGAACAGAATGGTGGGGATACGGGTATTGCGGCCACTGGAGTCACTGTCGACAGCGGTCAGGTTATGGCCGGCAAACGACATGGCGGTTTTCAACCCGGCGTATTCGGCGGATGTGATCCAGGTGGCGCCGCCGCCCATGGACCAGCCGGTGGCACCAAAGCGACCGGTATCCAGCTTGCCGCGCAGCGGGCTGCCGAAGCGGGTATTTTCCCCCTTCATTGCATCGAGCACATCCTGCTGCTGTCGCGCCCGCGAGTCGACGCTGTCATAAATAGTGCGGCTGTCCATGGTCACCAGCACGATGCCGTGTGAGGCAAAGAATGGGCCCCAGTCCCGGTACATAATCTGGGTGCCGGTGTAGGGCGGGGTGAACACCAGCAGCGAATAGGGCGGTTGTGCAGTGCGCGGATAATACACGGTGGCGCCGCCGGGGGTGGAAAGGAAGGGCATGGTATAGCTGTCGTAGCCATAGGGACCATTGTCACTGTAATTTCCCGGAGTATCTTCATAGCGACAAATGGCATTGGTGGGGCAACTCTGCGCCTGTGCAGCAGCGGTGAACAGCCCACCTATACCTATACCCAGAATGGCACCCAGTGTGGGCAGTAGGTGTTTCAACATATTTCTCTTCATCATTATCGCATTAGCCTCATCATTGATTGGATTTTTTACAGCCGATTTCAGCCTGGCCATTCTGCTCTTGGACATTTTTTATGTGAGTTGGAATACCGCGAGCAGGGAAAAGATTAGGCTGGAACGATTCTTCGCAGAAAGCACATAAAACACCAAAAAGGCCTTTTCCTGTCCTCTGTTGTCACACTGGCGTTGATTCCATTTCTTTGTAGCGCCTAATATCCTTGCGCGGACGGTTCGCATAAGCGATTTTTACGGTGTTGGTGGCTGTGTGATTTTTTCTGATTACCTGAAGGGTAGTGCCGTGAAAATTTTTATTACCTGCGCGGTTATTGCGCTCGTTGCCGCGATTGTGTTTTCGGCTGCACAGCCGGGAGATATTAGTGGCCCCGCGGAAGTAGCGGGGCCGGAGCAACAGGAACCGGTTGCGCAGACCGCATTGCCCGGGGAGAGAATGGCTGTGCGGAAACCAGCAGCAGCGCCTGCTGCCAATAACGCAGTCGCGATCGTGCAAGAGACAACGATCACGGCGCTGTTTGATGTGCTGCCGGTCTACGATGCACTGCTGGTGCTGAATTTTGCCGAGGGCGAATTGCTGGTGGACCGCAACACCCTTGCGGCTCTGCAGGCCATTTACGCCGCACTGGGCCAGGATGCCGGTGCCGATGCTTTTGCAGAGTTACAGTCGGTACTGGAAGAGGCGTTGCCTGCGGCGGCCGCGGTGCAGCTACTGGAAATGACCCGGCAATATTTTTCATACCGCCAGGCGGAGCAGGATGTGCGCGCGGCCGCAGCGCAGCAAAGTAATGACCCTATGCAGAGCTATCGCCAACTGGTGGCATTGCGGCGTACCTATCTCGGCGAGGACACAGCCGGGCAATTGTTCGCGGAAGAGGAGACGCAGGTGCCCTATATGATTTCGGCATTTGCAGTGGCGCGGGATAAGAGTCTCAGTGCAGAAGCGCGCGCAGTGCGTTTGGCGGAGTTGCAGGAGGCATTCAACAACAGCGCGAGCCGTATGGACTCACCACTGGCCCGCAAGGTGCTGGAAGCCAAGGTGGCGCGGTTGCGCGCGGGTGGAGCCGGAGAGAATGAGGTGTTTGCCGTGCGCGAAGAAGTGTTGGGGAGTGCGGAGGCACAGCGGTTGGCAGAGCGGGATCAGATGGAAGGAGGCCGGCCCAAAGAGACCGGCGCCCATGAATAAACGATGTTATTGGGTTGCCGTTCCCGCTGCCAACGACTGCTTGCGGTATTCCGTCGGCGACATGCCCACCAGACGGCTGAAGAACCGGTGGAACGCGGATTTGCTGTTGAATCCGGATTCCAGTAGTACATCCAGCACCGTCATATCCGCCTTCTCCGGGTCAGACAGCAGCGCCTTGGCCGCTTCGACCCGGTAACTGTTCACATACTCAAAGAAGTTGGTGCCGAAATGCTTATTGATCACCGCCGAGACCTCTTTTGCCGGTAGATCAATTCGCTCGGAAAACTGCTCCAGGTTCAGGTTTTTCTTCAGGTAAATCTTGTCGCCCTCCATTGCATGGCGCACCTTTTCGATCGCCGGTTCCGAGGGCTCCTCCTCCACTGTGGTCTCGCGGGCCTCCTCCTTTGGCTGCGTCACCAGCAGCCGGTGGGCATAGGTCAGGCTGTAGGCGAAGAACGCATTGATCAGGATAAAGGAGAGGTAGTTATCGGCAATGCCCATATAGTCCGCGACCGCCTCGCTGGAGAATTTCGCCACCACATGCACCACCATGGTCCAGGTCCAGGAGATGCACACCCCCCACGCCAGCGCCGACAGCCAGTGCAGCTCGGTTTCCGAATAGTGGGAATACTCATCTTTCAATGCATGGCGATAGCGGCGGATCTGCAGCAGCGCCGCCACCGCGTAGACCAGGGGCACCAGGGAGGCCAGATCCCAGATAAATTCGATGGCGGTATCCGGCAGGGACTGGCCTGCATCCGCGATATGGCGCAGGTCGCTGCTGGAAATACTGAAGATCGCAATACACAGCAGCACCGCCAGCGCGGGAAGAAGGTGTAGCGCCTGGCGCTGGCTGAAGTGGAACTTCTGCTGGGTCAGAGAGCAGAAGTAGAGATAAATTGCCGGTCCTTTCAATAGCAGTGCCGCGAACAACAGGTAGGGCAGTAAAACCTGCTCAAACCACGGCGCCATTGTGAACTGGTCGTTCCACAGCAGCAGGGTGCAACCGGAGGCTACGGCAACAATCAGCAGAAAGGCGGTCAGCAGACGACCGTCGTGCCTGGTGCGGGTGGGGAGTATGGACTGGAAAACGGCCAGCAGCAGGCACTCCGCCGCGGTCATCAGCAGAACCACGTCGTGAATATTGAATATGTATTGTTTCATTGAGACATCGCCGATCGAAATTTCGTTCTTATGGTTTTTTATCGCTCTTGTGGGCGGGAGTATATGAGAATTCTCCCCGGGGTAGGAGCGCGGACCGCGACCCTGCCGTCGCCAGGCCATCCCGCTTGCCGTTTTTGTGAAAGTGACACTGCCCAGTTTGGCGAATTATCCAAAGTGGGGCGACGTGGCTGGAGGCGCCCAGCACACTGTCGTCATCGGGTTTCCCGTAACCGGTGTGCTGGCGTGGAGTTCCCAACTGAACTCCTCGGCGAATCCCGCCGCGTCGACGCCCGACATCATCTCTCTTCTCCCGCTGATAGGTCTTTCTCGTCGACCTTCTGAACTGGCTGGGCCGGCAGGTTAAACCTGCCGGAATTTTTTCTCTCCCCGGATACGCTCGCAAAAACTGAACCGCCGGACGCCACAGGATGTTACAGGCGCCTCATCCCCCCATATTTGTGTCTCCCATCGGCGGGAGGGGTGGAGTTTTTGTCGGTAAATCATTACCTTATAGCGCCTTTTTTTCAGCAGCCGCACTTGTGGCGGTTCCGGGCCACGTGCGCCAGGCTATCCGATCAGCGTGCGCCGGGCTTGTCTATCCGGCCTATATAAAAGTTCGTTTAAGGAAATTGTCATGACCAGAATCGTTGCGGACATCGGCGGTACCAACGCCCGCTTCGCTGTCGCCCACTCGCATCAGGGTGGCTACCGGCTGGAAGCCGTTCAGGTGGTGAACTGCGCGATGTTTGATGACTTCTATTCCGCAATGGGTCAGTGGATTGAGGGTCTGGAGGGCGCGCGCCCGACCCAGGCCTGTATTGCCGTCGCCGGACCGGTGGAGAAAACACCCGAAGGTGGTCGGGTGACCATGACCAACCTGGGCTGGGACATACGTGCTGAAGCGCTTTGCCGGCGCTTCTCGCTGGACCGCGCCTTGGTCGTCAACGATTTCGCCGCCCTGGCCCTGTCGCTGCCGCGGTTGCCGGAAGAAGACAAGTGGGCGCTGCGGGATGTGCCCGCGCAAGCGGGTGGCCCCATGGTCGTTCTCGGCCCCGGTACCGGCCTCGGTGTGGCTGCTCTGGTACATGACGGCGGTAACTACCGAGTAGTACCGGGGGAGGGCGGGCATGCCAACCTGTCTGCGGGCAGCGACCGCGAGCTGGAGCTACTGCGGATCCTGGCCCGCGACCAGATGCCCGTATACAACGAATATGTGCTGAGTGGCGGCGGCCTGGTCAACCTGTATCGCGCAGTGTGCGCCCTGCACGGTCGCCAGGCGGAAGCGCTGACGCCGCCGGATGTGAGCAGCCGCGGTCTGGATGGCTCCGATCTGCTGTGCCGGGAAACCCTGATCGATTTCCTCAATTTCCTCGGCAGCGCCGCCGGCGATGCCTCCCTCTACTATGTCGCCCGCGGTGGCGTATTCCTCGGCGGTGGTGTATTGCCTCGCATCGAATCCCTGCTGCCGGAGAGCCAGTTCGAGCAGCGCTTCACCACCAAGGGCCGTCTTGGCGAATGGCTAAAGGGGGTGAGGGTGGAGGTGCTGAAGGCAGGCTACCCGGCCCTGATCGGCGCCGCTGCCTGGCTAGAGATATAGACACAGGGTTCCGCCGCGATTGGCGAACTTCTCCTTGGGGCTGAACATTTTTTGTTCGCTGCGTATAATCCCCTCCCATGGTGACCCGGGACCGGCCCCATCCTCCGCCGACCCCGGTTTCTCCCCCTCCTCCCCCCCTCGGGGGGGGAGGATACGGACTTCGGGTAAGCCTAGGATGGCGTTACTCACCATAACGATAAGTCCAAGGGAGAAGATGATGAGTCTGACAAACAAAGGTTTCCGGCCGGCGTTGCTTTCCGCTGCCATCGCGGCTGCTGTGACCGCATCTTTCGGCGTATATGCAGAAGAGGGTGGAGAGAGCACGGCACTTGAAGAGATTACGGTAACCGGTATTCGCACCAGTGTGCTTGACTCTCTTGAGGCCAAGCGTAACTCCGACGTAGTGGCCGATGTGGTCGATGCTGGTGCGCTGGGTTCGCTGCCCGACCAGTCCATTGCCGACGCCCTGGGCCGCCTGCCTGGTGTGACCACCGTGCGCTCCAATGGCCAGTCCTCGCAGTTGAACATCCGCGGTATGAATGGCGACTTCCTGGCGACCACCCTGAATGGTCGTGAGCAGGCGTCCACCGCCGGTTATACCGAAAGCACTCGCTGGATCTCCTTCGATCAATACCCGGCTGAACTGATCAGCCAGGCGGCGGTGTACAAGTCTCCGAAGGCCTCCCTGATTGAAGGCGGCGTAGCCGGTACGGTCGAGCTGAAGACCGCCAACCCGCTCGATGCACCCAATCAGCACAATTTCACTGCCAACGTTCGCAGCTCGTACAATGACGCCGCTGAAGAAGTTGGTGCCGATGAGTTTGGCAATCGCGTAAGCCTGTCCTACATGGGCAAGTTTATGGACAACAAGCTGGGCGTTTCCCTCGGCTATTCCCACCTGGATCAGCCGAACAGCTTTACCATGAGCCGTGCGGGTGCCGACGATGCGGAACACGTCGGCTATGATCGTACGGTCGACTACGATGGCGACGGCAATGCCGATGCCCGCGCCCGCGCCTTCCAGTGGGTGGCCGGTAACGGTTCCGATACCCGCGACGGCTACCTGGCCAGCATCGTGTTTCAACCTACCGACAGCATCAAGGCGCAGCTGGATTACTTTAAATCCGAGTTCGAGCGCACAGACCTGCGCCACGGTATTACCGCGAGCGGTTTCAGGGATGCCAACGCCGGCAATCTGAGTATCACTGATGCAGTGGTGTCCAACGGCATCGTGACCGGCGCCACTGTTTCTCCGGTCGACCCTGCCACTGGCGCCAAGGCCGCCCCCTGGTTCGAGGCGCGCAGTGAAGATCAGTCCACTCAGGCGGACAGCGACAGCATCGGTTTTAACCTGGAGTGGAATATCAGCGACCGCAACACCGTGGTGTTTGATATTGCCCGCAGCGAAGGTACCAAAACCCGCAAGGACCGTGTGGTGTCGATGCATGCCTATGACATCAGTGCCGATGGCAGCACCTGGGCGGAAGTTCCTCAGTCCATGACTTACACCTCCAGCGGCGTAGGCATGCCGTCCGCAGAATTCGCGGGCGTAGACTTCACCGATCTTAACACCATGCGCCTGTCGCGCTACGAGGAGTATCCGCATCTGTACACCGATGAGGTGGACAGCTACAAGGTGGATTACAAGTTCGACCTGGAGTGGAAGGCCATTGCCTCTATCGAAGCTGGCCTGCGTGTTTCCGAGCGCGCGTTTGATTCCCGCCGCGGTGCATTCCTGTATGGCAGCCGCGATGGTCAGTTCAACGGCTACTGTGAGGACAATCTGACCGGCCAGCCGGGCGACGCAACATACGTTGACTGTATGCCGCAGGAACTGGACGGCTTCGTAACCGTAGGGTCTGTTACCGGTGCACCCGACCACCTGGTGGTCAACGATTTCGATGGCCTGGCCACCAGCATTTTCGGTGCCGGCAACTACGAAGGTAAGCAGGTGTTCAGTAAGGATTGGACTTTTGTTGAGTCCGGCCTGGCAGAAGAAAAAGTCAACGCTTATTACCTGATGGCCAACCTGGATACCGAACTCGCTGGGATTCCGGTGACGGGCAATTTCGGTGTGCGCTATGTCGAGACCGACATCAAGGCCAGCGGCCTGCAGAATGTTGGCTCCGGCAAGGGGCAAAACATCATCGACGACGTGGGTGTGCCGAGTGATAGCTACGACTTCGTCAAATACGGGCCTGAGTTCTCCGATACGCTGCCGTCACTCAACTTGAGCTTCGAGTTGAGCGAGCAAGACATTGTGCGCTTTGCCGCAGCCAAAGTGATGGGGCGCCCACCGGCTGGTCAGCTGAAAGGCGGTGCCGGCTCATGGGGTGAGGACGACTACAATGTGTGGACCAAGGGCTCCCCGTATCTGGACCCCTTCCGTGCCAACCAGATCGATCTGGCGTACGAGCACTACTTTGAAGACGGCGGCGCAGTCACTGCGGCACTGTTCTGGAAAGACATCGAAAGCCTGGTCGAGAGGCAGTTCATTCTTCTGGATACCCAGGAAGAGCGGGATGCTCTGTTTGAGCAGCTGAACATCGAGGTTCCCGAAGGTCGCCGCGCCGGCGCGTTTGAAACCTTCGTCAACAACGACAAGGGTGGTTACATTCGCGGTATTGAGCTCGCCGGTACCAAGACCTTCGATCAGTTGCCGGGTGCTTTTTCTGGCCTGGGTCTGACCGCAAGCTACTCCTATACCGAGAGTGAGACGGAGGTTAGTGGTGGTAATTTCTACGGCGAAAACCTGCCGCTGCCGGGTCTTTCCGAAAACGTCTGGAGCACCACCGCTTTCTGGGACATCGGCAACTTCAGCAGCCACGTGAACGTTCGCTACCGCGACGAGTTTATCCTGAATATGCCAATCCCGGGCAGCTCTACCCCGGTGATGGCTCAGGAGTACACTACCGTTGATGCGCAGGTGTCTTACGCCTTTGAAAACGGTATCGACGTGGTCTTCTCTGCCAATAACCTGACCGACGAGGCGAACGTTGTGTCCTACGGTGAAGAGGGCATTCTCGGTGAGTACTCCGAGTTCGGTCGCCAGTACTACCTGGGCATAAACTATAAGTACTAATACCAAACAATTAGCGCATCAGTGATTCCCCGGATATTCCGGGGCTCACAGGGAACCGCCCGTCGAGCCTGGCTTGCCGGGCGGTTTTTTGTTGTGGGTCACTCGATATTTTCTCTGCTCCAGTGGCGGACTCGCTGATTTGAAAAGACTCTATGAATACAGATAAAAAGCGCATCATCATCCTCGGTGGCGGCACCGCCGGTTGGATCGCTGCCAACCTGATGGCTACCCACTGGCAAGACAAAGGCTTCGATATCACTCTGGTGGAATCGCCAGATATTGGCATTATCGGTGTCGGTGAGGGTTCCACGCCGCCACTGAAAGGCTTTATGGATGTAATCGGTGTAGAAGAGTCCGAGTGGATGCCGGAGTGTAACGCCACCTATAAAGTCGGCATTACTTTCAGGGACTGGTCGACCAAGCCGGGCTTCACACAGTACGTCCATCCTTTTCTGGCGCAACCGGATCAGTTCACGGCGCCCGCATTTTTTCACAATAGTTTCCTGCGCCGTAAAGGTATCGATCTGGAAGGACATCCGGATCATTTCTTCCTCGCCACCGAACTGATCAGGCAGAAGCTGGCACCGGTTGCACCAGAGAACTTTCCGTTTGAAATCGCTTACGGATATCACTTTGATTCCGGTCTGCTGGGCAAATTTCTTGCGCGCGTTGCGGCGAGGAAAGGCGTGAAATACAAGACTGCCAAGGTGACAGATGCACTGCTGGATCAGCAGGGCAATATCGACTGCCTGAAAACCGCGGAGGGTGAGACACTAAAAGCCGATTTGTACGTAGACTGTTCCGGCTTCCGCGGACAGCTGATTCAGCAAGCGCTCAATGTACCGTTCCAGAGTTGCGCTGAAAGCCTGTTCAATGACTCTGCGGTAGTGTTCCCGACGGAGCAGGATGTCGACTTCGGGCCGCACACCATTTCCACGGCGCTTAAATACGGCTGGGCGTGGAAAATTCCACTGACCAACCGCAACGGCAATGGCTATGTGTACAGTTCCAGATTCGTCGACGATGACAAGGCGGAAACCGAATTCCGCGCGCATCTGGGGCTGCTAGACAGCGACGTCGAAGCGCGCCGGCTGAAGTTCAAGGTCGGGCGCGTGGAGCAACATTGGGCTAAGAACTGCCTGGCAGTGGGGCTGTCGCAGGGCTTCATTGAGCCTCTCGAGGCGACGGCATTGGATATGGTGCAGGAGACCGTAACGCGCTTTATCGAGGCCTACAATAACGGTAGCCACACCGACAAATTCCGCAGCGAGTTTAACAATCGAATCAGTGCCCGTTTTGATGCGGTACGCGACTATATTGTCTGCCACTACCGCATCACTTCACGCACCGACACAGACTACTGGATTGCGAATGGTAGCAACGAAAAAATCTCGCCATCCTTGCGGTCGATCCTGATGGCCTGGATGAGCGGCAAGAATATCACCGACGAGCTGCTGGATCAGAAGCTGGATGTCTATTTCCCCAACGTATCCTGGAACTGCCTTCTGACCGGCAAGGGGCTCTACCCTGCACCGGAACAGCTGCGTCCGGGTAATGAGCTCGCGCACAAATACAGGATGGAGGAAATCGGAGAGTTTATCCGTCGCTGTGCGCTGAATTTCAGGCCGCACAAGGAGCAGCTCGCGGCATTGAAGTTCTGAAGGGTTCTCAAGAGCATATATCGACCGGGAGCCATGTCTGATCAAGTGACACCTCCCAGAATTACTTGCGCAGTTTGTTGCTGCAGCTATCTGATGCTGTATGGATTTCCCAGCCCCGGCTTCGCCCGGGCATGTCCTATGCCATTTGCGTGAGCAAAGTGTCGCCTGGGAAAACGGAACACCGATGTCTTTCATGAGTATCCGGTTGGATTCTCTTTTTGAGTAAGAAATATACGTTTCTTTATTCTGCCCTCTTCAAAGAGACATAAGTGACAAAAGGAAATTTTGTTCTACGCCTGCGCCTGGGTGGAGGGCAATATTGCTGCCATCCGGTATAACCATTGGAAATGGATACGCAGTTTATGTGTTTATGGGTTCGCCGCTATAAATAACTGCTGGTTTTGGTAAGGACTACCTATGCATCTTCGTTTGCTGGCTACGCTCATCAGCTTTTTGCTTCTTTGTATCTCGCCTTCCGCCTTCTCGTTCAATTATCAGATATCTGTGCCCGCAAGCGATACAGATGGGAATTATACCGTCACCGGGACAATGACCCGGCAGATGAATGAATACCCTCACAACCTTAAGCTATATGAATGTGTGAGCGGCGGCGGTTGTGCATTGATCAGTGATAGCAACGGTTGGGGGCTTCACCAGATAACGGGGAAATCTGACGGCAGCTACTATTACAAAGCAGAGTGGACATATCTGTATGGCTATTCGTACAACCGCGGTACGTCAAGTTCGGGGGTTATAACGGTCAGGCTGCCCAAGCCCCCTGGTACTCCGGGATTCACAGTGCCTGCAAACGATCCAAATGGTGCCTATTCTTTATCATGGACTGCACCTACCACTGGCGATCCGGCGACGTCATACAGATTGGAGGAAAAAATTGGTTCTGGTAGCTGGAGCCAGGTTTACAGCGGCCTCGCATTAAGCAAGTCATTTAGCG
Organism: Microbulbifer harenosus; assembly: GCF_005771435.1. Classification (GTDB taxonomy): domain Bacteria; phylum Pseudomonadota; class Gammaproteobacteria; order Pseudomonadales; family Cellvibrionaceae; genus Microbulbifer; species Microbulbifer harenosus. The sequence continues at coordinate 10,790 of NZ_VANI01000023.1, read as the reverse complement.
GAAAAGCAGATAATGTCTACAACTATCGTATCCGCGCCTGTAATAATGTGGGTTGTAGTGCGTATAGCGCAGCTAAGGCCACAATAGTAGCTAACGCGCCCGGCGTACCTGCAAGCGTCTCTGGAGTTCCCACTACAAATACCAGTGGAGGATTTACCGTATCCTGGGCTTCGTCTTCCGGAAGTGTCACCAAATACGAACTCTATCAGCAGAAAAATGGTGGATCCTGGGGGAATATCTATAGCGGAACAGGGACTTCCAAAGCGGTCTCAGGATTGACGGACGGGACTTATGCATATCGCGTAAGGGCATGTAAGACGGTGTCGACTTACACCGCTTGTAGTGGTTTCAGAACTTCCGGAAGTGCAATCGTGGCGATTCCACCCGGTCTTCCACCTTCAATTTCCGGTGTTCCTGGTACGAGTGCTAGTGGTGGTTTTACCGTGTCTTGGGGTGCGTCAACCGGTTCCGTTGACAAGTACGAACTCTACCAAAAGAAAAATGGCGGAAACTGGACTTCGGTATACAGTGGAACCTCAATCTCCAAAGCCATTTCAGGCCTAAGTGATGGAGCCTATGCTTATCGTGTTCGGGCGTGCAATACCGTATCCACCTATACGTCCTGTAGCGGTTATAGAACTTCGGGGAATGCGATTGTCGCTATATCTCCTGGAGCCCCGGTTTCTATCTCAGGAGTCACTGCTACGAATAAAAATGGTTCCTTTACCATATCTTGGGGTGCGGCCACCGGCACGCTGGATGGATATAAACTGGAACAACGGAAAGACGGCGGTAGTTGGAGCAACGTTTATACCGGTACAGAAACGTCAAACACCGTCTCGGGCCTGACAGATGGCGTGTATATTTTCCGGGTGCGGGCCTATAACACCGAGTCAACGTACACAGCGTATAGCGGGTATAGAACCTCCGGCAGCGCCATTGTCGCTATCGCCCCTGGGGCGCCTGGAACCATCAGCGGACTCCCCGGAACTGATGTGGACGGCGCCTTTGTTATTTCATGGGCAGTCCCTACTGGGACAATTGATAAATATGAACTGGAACAACAGAAAGACGGAGGGCCCTGGGGAAAAATTTTTGACGGTGCCGATACTTCAGCGCCTGTAACCGGATTAGTAGATGGCACTTACAAATTCCGAGTGCGAGCCTGTAACGTAGTATCGACATATACTTCATGTGGCACCTATAAAACGTCAGGGAATAGTATTGTGGCAGCTACTCCCGCTATTCCTGGCGGCTTCACGGGGCTGCAGCCCAGTGATAATGATGGCTCGTTTGCTGTAACGTGGGGAAGCGCAACCGGCGCGGATACTTATGAGTTGGAGCAGAAAAAAGACAGCGGAAGCTGGATTAGTGTTTCTTCCGAAGCGAATGCTACTACATCGGTTTCCAGCCTCAGCGAGGGGAACTATTCGTTCCGCGTGCGCGCTTGCAATATAGTCTCTACCTTCAAGAATTGCAGTAGTTTCAGAACGTCAAATCCAATAAGGGTTATATATCCTCCCTCGGTTCCAGCTTCCATTAGTGCACCGGTGCAGGCGGGCCGTTTCACCGTTTCGTGGCCGGCGTCTACAGGTACAGTAACCAAATACACCTTACAGCAGAAAGTAGACACAGGTGCCTGGGTAACCAAGCAGAATACTAATACGCTAAGTTATACGGCCTCCGGCATTGCAGGAGGAAAAAATTACACCTACCGGGTGCGCGCGTGTAACGATTATTATTGCAGCGCTTACAAAACGGGTTCGCAAACCTATGCCCCCTATCCCGCACCAGTAATCAGTCTCTATGTAAGTGGTGTTAATCTCGGGGCCGATGGGAAATATCCGATCGGTTGGGGCGGCACCTACACTGTTGCCTGGGCAATCAGTGGCCAGCTATCAAATTTCACTCTACAGGAGAGCGTAGACGGCACCACCTGGCAGGTGATAGCTACCGGCGGTAGCAATATGAATTTCTCTAAACCCGCCAATTACGGGCCGGGAAAAAAGGATTACCGGTATAGGATGCAGGCTTGCAATGTCGATGGTTGCAGTACCTGGAAATTAATTACCGCTGCTGTTGCTCCCTATCCCATTCCCAGTGGCCCCGGTAATATCACCACATCAGTGGGGCCGACAACGAATGGGAGTTTTACCTTGGCTTGGGGAGCGTCCAGCGGCCCCATTGTCACCCACTACACTCTGCAGTCGCGTCCCCTCAACGGTACTTGGGGCTCGGAAATCAACGTTGGCAAGAATTTGCAATATCCGGTCAGCGGGAAGTCAAGTGGTGATACCTTCCAGTACCGTGTAAAAGCCTGCAATACCGATCGGGCTTGCAGTAGCTACAGCAATATCTTCAATGTCTATATACCCTACCCGGCGCCATCGGTTCCGACGGGGCTCAAAGTCAACGCGCCGCCTACATCCGCCGGAAACTTTATCGTCAGTTGGGGGGCATCAACGGGGCGCGTGGGAACATATAGGCTTGAACGCCGCTATGCGGGAGGAGGCTGGACTCAGGTTCAAAGTTCCGGCTCCCTGAGCTACTCGGCGAGTGGTGCCCCGTCGGGAAGTCACGACTACCGCGTCCGCAGCTGCAATGCAGATGCCTGCAGTGCCTACTCCGGAGTGCTTAAAGTCTACGTGCCCTATGCCGCTCCCAGTGTTCCGGAAAGCCTGGAAGTGGCGGTGGCGCCCAATACACAGGGCGAACTCAGTCTGTCTTGGCAGGCATCCACCGGTAAGGTAGACAACTATATTCTGGAACAGAGATACAACGGCACTGGAAACTGGACACGGGTTCAAAGCGGTGCCAGTACCATTGCGGCGATCACAGGGGCTCTGCCGGGGAACAATAACTATCGGGTTAAAGCCTGTAACATCGATGCCTGTAGTGCCTACACACCGCTTCTTACAGTCTATGTGCCCTATCCGGCTCCCAGTGTGCCCACTGGAATGCGCACTGTTGGATCCATAACTTCCTCCGGTGACTTCACACTGGATTGGGCAGATTCTACCGGCACCGTTGGTTACTACATAGTGGAGCACCGTGCCTCTGGAGGCACTTGGCTCCATGTGTCCAGCCCCGCAACTTCCGAAACAGCCATATCCGCTGCGCCCTGGGACAGTAATCACTATCGGGTAAAAGCCTGTAACAATGACAACTGTAGTAGCTACTCGGCGGTACTCAGCGTATATGTCCCCTATCCACCACCCGGCATACCTGGTGGGTTGCATATCACATCTGCACCGACTGTCAGTGGTAACTTTGCATTCACCTGGAATTCTTCTTCAGGGAAGGTGGACTATTACGTGGTGGAGCACCGCTATGGGGCTTCAGGAGCCTGGGAAAAAGTCCGAGAGGGTGCGGCAACGAGCATTTCGGTAACTGGCATAGCTTCCGGAGGTAGCCAGTATCGTGTTAAAGCCTGTAATAGTGACGCGTGCAGTGCCTATTCGGCGGCACTTAACATATATGTTCCTTTCCCCGCACCGAGTGTTCCTGGAAATTTGGGGGTAATCCAAGGCCCTTCCCAATTTGGTGAACTTACGTTGGGTTGGGGGAAATCAACGGGAAAAGTCGGTAATTATCGTGTTGAAGAGCGCAAAGATTCTGGTAGCTGGCACCAGATTTACTCAGGGCTATCGACTCAATTTGAGCATGTCGCTGATAGTTCCGGCGATTATGAATTTAGAGTAAGAGCGTGCAACAGTGATGACTGCAGCGCATTCTCGAGTTCGCTTTCTTTGGCCATAGAGATAATTGAACCGCCGGAGACACCACCGGGGCCCGCACCAGTAGTGGTGCCCAGTCTTTCCAGTGTCATTGCTTCAGACCAGATAGGAGTAACCGCTGGTCAGTTCCGGGTAAACGAAGCTGGTGCTGCAACTTATGCTATCCCGGTTGTCGTGCCGGCAGGGACGGCGGGGGTGACTTCCGAGGTCTCCTTTAATTATGTTAGTAGTGCCGCCAACGGAATAATGGGGCAAGGCTGGTCTATTGGTGGTCTTTCTGCAATTGTCCGGTGCCGCCAAACCATGGCGCAAGATGGAGTGGCGAAGCCTATTCGCTGGACAAACGGAGATCGCTTCTGCTTGGATGGGCAGCGTCTGATTGTAGAGGATGGATATGCTTATGGCGCTGTCGGTGCCCGCTATCGAACGGAGATTGACAGCTATCTTACGGTTACGGCTGTAGGGGGGGCTCCGGGGCAGCCCAATTACTTCAAAGTAGTGAAAAAGGACGGCTCCGAATCCATTTATGGCTATACAGCGGATTCCAAATATAAGACCAGTGATAATAACTACACATACAGGTGGTCGCGCAGCAGCTTTTCCGACAGTGTCGGTAATGAAATCACTTATGAGTATCAAAAAGACAGCAACGACCAGCGTATAGCAGCAATCCGGTACGCATATGGTACTGGCTCAGCAGCCCAGGCAAACATTATATTCAGCTATGAGGGTCGAGACGATCCCCGGCATTTCTATGTTGCTGGCTATAAGTTCTCCATGACAAAGCGCCTTTCATTTGTGGAAGTTACAGATAATGGCGGATTGGAAACCGTGAGAACTTACAGCTTTCGCTATATGCCTACGTCCGGAGATCTCCACAAAATTTCGCGACTTGAGGGTGTTCAAGAATGTGGGCGCAACAATGTTTGTTTGAAGGAAACAACCTTCTCGTGGACGGAAACCGCCATGCGGAGAGCGAGCTCGACCACTGGGAGCATTAATTTAAGTCCAAAAAGTGATCGCGGTGTATTTGATTACCAGCCAGCAGATATAAATGGCGATGGCTATATCGATCTGGTCTGGTTGGAATGGGATCAAGATGGTAGTGATACCGACCATCAGCTGAAATATGCAGTGTCTGATGGGAGTAAACTCAGCCTTGGATACTTTACAAATGGTACACAGGAAATTACGTATAGGGAGGACGTTACCGAAAAAGTAAAACTCAAGGTTCTGGATTATAACGCCGATGGCAGGCAGGATGTATTGGTCTTTAGCGATCGCCAGAATGAGTGGAGAGTACATCTTTCTGTTCCGAGAAATGATGGGAGCTGGAAGATTTCGGCCGCTTCAATTTCTTCCGGAATTACAAATTCGAATGCCATTTTCATGGATGCCAACTCAGATGGGCTGCCGGATGCTCTGGCAATCGGAAGAGTTCGTCTGATGGAGGTAGATGCATCCAAGCCAATATCATCGAATCAGCGATATAGATGGAGTTCTACCTCTACACCGTTTACGAGCGCCTATCCCATTCGGTATGAGCTGCTTGATGGCGGCGCGCCAGACTTTAACGGTGATGGTGTCATGGACGTTTGGGGCGTGTCCACTTACCGTCCACCCGAGGAATGCGTGTCCGCAGGACAGGTAGCCAAAGTGTGTACCACGTATTACAGCTACCACGCCATGGTGAAAAGTGGCTCGGAATACGTTGCTCACGGAGAGGCGTTCTATTCCGCATCGACAACAACCAAATCTGATACTGCTTCTTTCCCTGATAAAGACCTTGATTTTCCGATCAAGGACATTCTGGTTGTGGACCTCAATGGCGATGGTCTTTCTGATTATCTGGCGAAGAGAAGTAATACCCAGTGGTTCTATGCCTTTAATACTGGAGCCGGGTTTTCCGATCCTGTAAATCTCTCGATTTCCACAAAAAAGACATTGCAAGCCTTCGATTATAATCTCGATGGTTATCCAGATATTGTGTGGCACGATGAGGTTGCAGGTCGGCTTTACCTGGCTGAGTGGGATATCTCGGAAAACAAATTTTCTGCTCCGGAAGTTTTAAGCTCAGGTTCGTCCCAGCGTAATTATCTGTATCTCGACATGACCGGCGACGGTATAGCGGATCAGGCAATAATCTACAATGACAGCTTTACATTTTTCCCTATGGTGCCGGCTATTGCTGGTGCGGAAGTTCATCCCTCCAGTGCGATCGTAGAAATCGATAATGGTCTAGGTTCTGAAACCCAGATCAGCTATGGCTCCATGGTTGATAGTGGTCACTACGCGGGTCTCAATATTCAAGCAAACTCCTACACTGGACCATGTCTCGGGGCGTATGGTGTTCCTATCGCAGGAGGGTGTACGACCAGTTATACCACAGTTGATACCGCAGGTTTCTATACTGCGCTCAATGGCAACTGGTCGGGAAGCCATTCACTTGGTAAAGACGGTAATCAGGATGGGGTGCCTGACCCGGTGTTTGGATTCATGGCGCCGCTCTATCTCGTTACCGCAGTAGAGGGCACCGCCCCTGCCGCACATGCCAGCGTGCCCGGTCAAGTCAATGCGGGTGCGAAGAGTAGGATCAGCTATTACTACGGCGGGGCCAAACTCCAGGCGATGGGGCGGGGCTATCTGGGTTTTGAAAAGCTGTTGACGGTAGATGAGCAAACCGGTATTCAAACATCTACCTTCTATCGGCAGGACTTCCCGTTTATTGGTCATCCGATAAGGACAGACGTCCGTACCGAACAGGGGAATCTGCTCAGCCGTTCAGAAAATACCTGGAAGCTCATAAACTGGAACGGTGGAAATCCGACGGGTCCGTTCCAGGTATATCTCGCAGAGAGCCGGGAAAGCAATTATGAACTCAAGGGGAATGGTTCTGTTGCCGGCAGTTTGCTGAAAACGGTCAAGACAGCCAATACTTATGACGGCTATGGTAACCCGACCCGTATCGTTGTAACGACAGAGGGTAATGGTCAAACCTTCACGCAAGAGACGGTCAATGACTATGGTGATAGCGAATGGCACAAGCAGTTCGGGCGTCTGGCGCGTGTAGAAGTCACTAGCACCAGGCCGGGTTCTACAAGTACGCGTACTTCATCCTTCAAATACATCAGTGGAGGATCGTTGCATGGATTGTTGGAGGAGGAGATCGTAGAGCCGGATAGTGCAACCCTTCGCCTGACTACGATCTATGGTTACGACGCGCATGGCAATAAGGACACCGTAACCAGGCGCGGCGCGGATGGAGAAGGAAGAACGGAGAAGTTCTACTATGATCCATACGGTCGCTATCTTGAGCGCAGTGAAAACGCTTTGGGGCAGACCAGCTCGACTATTGTTCTACGGGATGCATTCGGCCAGCCCACCAGAGTGGAAGACATCAACGGTGTCGTAAGCATAATGGCTTATGGCAATCTCGGCAGGAAGTATTTTGAAGCTACCGAGGCGGGCGCTTCCGCAGTTACCAGGTTTATCAGTTGTGATGCTGGCTGTCCGACTAGCGCGCTTTATGCAGTACAGACCAGCAGTAACGCTGGGGCTGTCAGCAAGGTATACAAGGATGCCCTGGCTCGAGATGTCCGAACTGCGTCTATTGGTTTCGATGGAAGATGGATTCTTCAGGATGTCGAGTACGATAGTCTCAGCCGTGTTAAGCGACAGTCTGAGCCATATTACGAAGGCGAAGCGATCTATTGGACCACCTTCTATTACGACATCCTGGGGCGCGTGGTGCGAGTCGATGTTCCGAACGCCGTCAGCGATGCTGAAGTCGAATATAGCGGTTTTGAGACTATCACGAAGAATGTCAAAGGCCAGGTCAAAACCGACCGCAAAAACGCCCTGGGTGAGTTGGTTGAAGTCGTCGATAATTTAGGCGGAAAAATCACCTATAAGTACGACGCTCAGGGAAACCTCACCAAGCTTAATTCCCTTGGAAGTCCTTCTGATCCTCACAATATCACCACGACGCTGGAGTATGATCTTCTCGGCCGCAAAACGCGTATGGATGATCCTGACAAGGGCGTGTGGTCATATCAATACAACGCATTCGGAGAGTTGACCAGTCAAACTGACGCCAAGCAGCAAGTCAGCACAATGGCATATGACTTACTCGGCCGGATGACGTCAAGGGTGGATCGGCGCGGTAACGGTACTATCGAAGTCGAGACGCAGTGGTTCTTCGATACCGCACCAAACGGCCTCGGTCGGCTGGATAGAGTTGAGGATAAGGTATCCGGGTACATACAGACCTACACCTATGATCATTATGGAAGGCTCAGTGCAACGGGTACCAGCCTCGGCGCGGATGGTGTGCATGGCAATCACTATGCCAAGGTTACCTATGATCAGTTTGGTCGCGTATTCCAGAATTTTGATGCCGCCGGTGATGGCACCTTCCGTGACAGCGGCACTCGCAATATTTACAACGAGTACGGCTTCCTGACTCAGGTTGTTGATGCGATCAAGGAAGACGGCAGTTACCGCGCTACCCATTACACCGTTGAGGAAATGGACGCGAGAGGAAATGTAACTCGCTTTGTACAAGGTAATGGCATCACCACCACCAAGTACTATGATCCGGCCACTGGGCGCCTGGAAGGGCAGATAGCGGGGTTGGTACCCGGCATTGGTCAAGTGCAGGAGCTCTCTTATGCCTGGGACGAGTTGGGGAACCTGACCAACCGTACCGACCGAAGCGGCAGTAAGAACATCTCTGAGTCATTTGATTACGACGGCTTGAATCGGCTGATAAGCAGTCAGGTAGCTGGTCAGCCGGCGTTGACAGTGAGTTATAACAGCTTGGGCAATATCGAGACCAAGTCCGACGTGGGGAGCTATACCTACGGTCCGGATACTGGCAGTGGGGCAGGGCCGCATGCGGTCATCTCTACCAGTGACGGAAATAGTTATAGTTACGACGCCAATGGCAATATGGAGAGTGACGATTCCCGCGACATAACCTACAGCACGTTTGACAAACCGCTGGAGATTGCGAAAGGCGGGCATACTACCCGGTTTGAGTACGGGCCTGATCGTTCGCGCTATTTACGCGAAGACACTACTAAGGGCGGTAATACCGTAAAAACCCTATATCTCGGCAATGTCGAGAAGGTGTTTTACGCGGACCGTACCGAGTTCAAGCGCTATATCCAGGGGGTTGCCATTGTCACGGACACCTTTGGTTCCGATGGCCTGTTTCAGAGCCGGGAGCAGCGATATTTGCACCGCGATCATCTCGGATCTCTGGATGTCATCACTGATGAGCTTGGGAAAGTCGAAAATCAGTTCAGTTTCGATCCGTGGGGGCAGCGCCGCAATGCCATAAACTGGAAAAAAGTCAGCCCGGCGGAACTTGTTGGGCCCACCTATTCCGGACTGTTTAGTTTCGCGACTACCCGCGGTTATACCGATCACGAGATGTTGGACGAGGTCGGCCTGATCCATATGAATGGCCGAATCTATGACCCGAGGCTCGGCCGATTTATGCAGGCCGACCCATTCGTACAGGCTGCCGATGACACGCAGATGCTCAATCGCTACAGCTATGTACGTAATAACCCGTTGGCCTATACAGATTCCTCCGGCTATAAGATTGATTTTTGGTCGGCGGTTAAAATCATAGCGGCAGTCGTGGTTACCATAGTCTGCGAGGCATGCGGCCCCGAAGCATTTGCCTGGGCCATGGCGGCCACCCAGGGCACAATCGCCGGGCTGCAGACGGCTGAAGCGGGGGGAAGTTTTGGCGATATTGCCCAAGCCGCCTTAACCAGTGCCGCCGTGGCCTATGCCGGCACCTATTTTGGGGTTACCGACGGCTTTAGCTCCGGTGAGGTAATGGGGTTTGCATTTATCAGTGGCGTTGCCAGCGTTATGCAGGGCGGTAAGTTTGGCCATGGGTTTGCCACCGCTGGTATTGGTACGCTGGCCGGCGGATCATTGGCTCCCCAGACTGGAGCCACCTTGGGCAATGTATTGCGAGGCGTGGCGAGTATTGCGCTAGCGGGTACCATGTCCAAGTTGACTGGGGGTAAGTTTGCAAATGGGGCGGCTACTGCGGCAATGTCCTATGTAATGAGCTCTGTCGGTAGCAGTGGAGATGAAATTGTTACTACTGGAGATAGCAGCGGTAAAAGCAATGGGATCATAGCGAAGCCAGTGTTTTTCGATGAAAATGGAGACCCTCTTAGCGTACACATGTCATTAGATGAAGCGCTACAAGCTGGAGAAACGGCAGCGCAAAATGCTCGAACGGCGGCCGGGACAGATCATGAATATGGAGTGGCTACTATTCTTGGGCACGTGAATAGCGATGGTGTTCAGACCTATTACAACAGTTCTCCGGTGACGAGTTATACCAATCAAAGTATTACTTGGAATACAACAGGGCTAAAAGGCTTAGTAGCATTAAACCATTACCACCCGAACGACCACGGTTTCTCGGGTGAGGATAGACGAACTTACCGTTTCTACCGAGGAAATAGAGAACATTTCAGAGGTGTTTTTATGTTCGATGGTCGAGGAAATCACATGTATGGCCCTCGATCTCCCGGATTTTTTGGAAGTAGAACTCATAGTTGTGGAGGCGCATCGGCAACTACTTGGAGCTGTCCTGTTATGGGGGAGGGGTGGAAAAGATGAGGTTTCTAGTTTTCGTAGTGTGCATTTTGTTTGTGGGATGTACTTTCAACGGCTCTAGTTCATGTGCGTTTGACTTGAAATCGGAGGGGTGGAGCCGAGTTGAAAAAGGATCTAACAAAGAAATTCAGCCAATCTCTGATTCTTCAAATTGGTATTCGAATGCCAGTGGAGATTACTTGATATGTTATGAGGTAACTGCCGATGGGAAGTGTAGTGGCATATATGAGCGCTTTACCAGACAGGAAAGTGGCGAATTCATTAATGAAGAAATTGTTTGTATGGAGTAGCTTGTTGTTGCTACAGCTAGGGCCTGTTCACACTAAATAGCGTGTCTACTATCAACGCAAAGTGAATGAAAAACGTAAAAATGACATCCAACTTGTCGAATCGAGAAAA